>CALJHX010000001.1 GCA_937770485.1 uncultured Verrucomicrobiae bacterium
AACGGGTCGAGCGCCTGGCCGAGCTGGGCTTTGCCCGGATCACCAAGGAGAACGGCAACCATCCACCAAACTACACGACCGAGGTCGGGCCATCCGTCGCCCGATCCGTGATCGCTTGGTTTGGCTCGGAAATTGGCCGTGCCACACTGGAGCGCTTGGCCAAGCTCGGGATCGACCCGCAAGGTTCGGAGCCGAGCAAAGCCACCGATAAAGGAATGGTATTTACAGGCAAAACCATCGTGATCACCGGTACATTACTCGGCATGTCGCGCGAGGAGGCCAAGGCGAAAGTTGAAGCCAATGGCGGCAAAACCACCAGCAGCGTCAGTAAAAAAACAGACTGTCTTCTCGCCGGCTCAAAGGCCGGCTCAAAGCTTGCCAAGGCCAAGTCGCTTGGCGTGACGATTCTAGATGAAGCCGAATTTCTGAAAAGGATCGGCGAGTGATCAGGCGAAAATGTCGCTCACCACATGGCCGTGGACGTTCGTCAACCGGCGCTCGATTCCGTTGTGGTAAAAGGTCAGCTTTTTGTGGTCGATCCCCATTAGATGGAGGACGGTCGCATGGAAGTCGTGCCAGTGCACCGGATTTTCAACTGTCTTCCATCCGATCTCATCGGTCTGTCCGTAGCTGTACCCGGACTTCACGCCACCGCCGGCAATCCAGCATGAGAATCCGTACTTGTTGTGATCCCGACCGGGGCCTACCTGGTTGGCATTCGACTGGGCGAACGGCGTTCGACCAAACTCGGTGGTGAACAACACCAGTGTGTCATCGAGCATGCCGCGTTGCTTGAGGTCGCGAAGTAGGCCGGCGATCGGCTTGTCGATCCGGCCGGCCTCGGTCGAGTGGTTGTCCTGCACATTCTCGTGCGCATCCCAGCTCGCGCGAGGCGAGCCGCCGATCGGGCCGCCGGAGTAAATCTGCACGAACCGCACTCCGCGCTCGAGCAATCTCCGCGCCAGCAGGCAGCGGCGCCCGGCATCCTCGGTGCGACTTTCCCCCATACCATACTGACGGCGGATGTATTCCGGTTCGCCGTTGATGTCGCTCACTTCCGGCACGGACAACTGCATACGGGCCGCAAGCTCATAGCTGCGCATGCGGCTGCTCAACATCGCATCGGCTCCGCGGCGGGCAGCGTGGCGGGCGTTCAATTTTTGCAGGAATGCACGCGCGGCGGCGTCCGATCCTTTGGGCTGCTCGATGGCCGGGAAGAGATCCCGCACCGGCGTGTTGCCGCTCCGCAACTCGACCCCCTGATGCTGCGAAGGAAGAAACCCGCTGGACCAGTTAGACGCCCCACCGTTTGGCCCACCACGTCCGTCGCTAAGCACGACGAACGCTGGCAATGATTCAGTATCGCTGCCCAACCCGTACGATGCCCAGCTGCCGACCGACGGAAATCCGTTAAACTCAAAGCCGCTATTGGCGAAAAACAACGCCGGCGTGTGGTTGGCCGAATCAGTGGTCATCGAGCGGATGACCGTCATCTCATCGGCCATCCCGGCGATGTGAGGGAACATGTCCGACAACCAAAGCCCGCTTTGGCTCCGCGGTTTGAATTGAAAATCGCTCTTCCGCAGTAGGCCAACTTTGCCGAAGAAAATATCAGGCTTTTCACTCGAGCCAAGCGGCTTGCCGTGGGCCTTGTCCAGTCCGGGCTTGTGGTCGTACGAGTCTATGTGGCTCATACCGCCAACGAGGCTTATGTGGATCGCCCGCTTGGCCCGCGGCTCGAAGTTCGGGAAGACCGCCGGGCCAAGCGAACTCGCCCGGGCCGAGCTGCCGCGGGAGAGCAGGCTCGCGAACGCCGTGGCCCCGATCCCTCGGATGCCCCAGTTGAAAAACTCGCGTCGATCAATTGTGTTGGCGTCTTTCATTTCAGTTCAGGATAACAAATTCATTACTGTTGAACAGGGAACGGCAGAGCGTGACGAGACCGTATTGCCCGGCCAAGCGTTTGGCCAAGAACAGTTCCTCAGCGTCCGGCGCGCGCTGGTAGGCATCGAGAAACACCCGCTTCACCTGCTCGTCGAGTCTGCCCTTCTCAAGTGCTTGCACCCGGTCTGCCATCGCCTGCGCCTTGTTCAAAATAAATTCGTTGTTCAACAAAGCCAGCGCCTGCAGTGGAGTGGTGGTCACGCCGCGGCGCGGCGCGGTGGTCGAAGGATCCGGGCAATCGAATGTATCGAGAACCGCACTGCGCCCGCCGCGCGGACTGAAGCGATAAACCGTGCGCCGGTTGTACTCGTCGCCCTTCGGATAGATCGGCGCGTAGTAGGTGGTGCCGTTGTTGGGCGTGATGGATACGTCGCGAAAACCGGGGCCGCCCATCTTGGGATTGAGCTTCCCGGAGACGGCGAGGACGGCGTCGCGCAACGACTCGGCGTCGAGCCGCACCGGCGACTTCCTCCAGAGCAGTCGATTCTCCGCATCCAACGCCAGTCCGTCCTCGGACGGCGCAGTCGCCTGCCGATAGGTGTTCGAGGTCACGATCAGCCGGTGCATTGCCTTGAGCCGTCTTCCGTTGGCGACAAACTCGGATGCCAGCCAGTCGAGCAACTCCGGGTGACTGGGCCGGCCGCCGTTGAACCCGAAATCGTTCGGCGTCTCCACGATGCCGGTGCCAAAGTGGTAGTGCCACAGGCGGTTGACGATCACGCGGGTGAACAACGGATTTTCCGGGTCCGTGAGCCAGTGTGCCAACTGTTTGCGGCGCTCCGCGTCGGGCGCGTCCGGCTGGATACCAAAATCACTGCTCAGTGAGCGCAGCGCGGCGACGGCTCCGGGACGAACGACCTCGCCCTCGTCCATCGCGCTGCCGCGCTTTAGAAGGCGAACCTTACCAGGGTTGCCCCGGGCAACGACGGTGTAGACTTTCATCTGCGACCCGATGCCCAACTCCTTTTCGCGAGCGATCAACGCCGCCAGTTGATCCTTCAGCTCCTTCCGCCGTTTCCGGGACGCTTGACCAAGCGCAGCGGCCAGTTCCTGTTCCCCGACAAACGAGCTCTCCACCCCGGCCGAAACCGCGACCTCGTCGGGGGTCAGCGCCCGCTCGTAAAGCTGGGCGCGATGAATCTTGCCCTTAAGGTAATTGTTGCCGCCGCCCTTGTGCCGCATCCCGAAAATGATCTGCGAGTTGCCGGCCGGGAATTCCGACATTCCAGTCTTGTACGGTTTGCCATACGGCACACCGTTGCGATAGCCGGTGATCGTGCCGTCCTCCTGATACACGATGGCCACATGGACCGGATTCTGGTGCGCCTCGTTTTCCTCCAGCGCACCGAATGACTGCGTGCGGGCGTAGCCGTTACTGCCAGCCATCCAGAGCCGGGACTCGCGCTCGGCAAACACGATCGTGTCAAACTGCACACCGGAAAGATTCTGCACGCCGATCACACCGCCGCCTTTTTGATTCAGGTCACCCAACTCCACCCAGGCCTCGAGTGTCTTGGCCCGGAGCTGCTCCTTGGTCGGTTTCGTCTCGACCCAGGATGCGTTGCCGTCCACGACCAGCGCGCCGCCGGAAACCCGGGCACTGCCCTTGGCCATGCCGTGCATCTCACCGAGGCTGTCCCGCAGGTCAGTATCGAACTCCCACCGGGCCAGCGGCTTCGGCGGATCGGCCTTCGGCGGCTTGTCCCCCTGCTTGCGTCTGGCTAGAGCGGCCTCGCGACCGCGGTTCTCGATCCCGGCCAACTTTTCGCTCAGTACGGCAACCTGTTTTTGAAGCGCCTCACGTTGGAACCCCAGTTCTGGATCGGAGACGTTGCGTTCACCGTGGAACACCCCGGCAATCGCCGACGTCAACTGGTAGTATTCCTTCTGCCGAATGGGATCAAACTTGTGGTTGTGGCAGCGCGCACAATTGACCGTGAGCCCTACAAAAGTCTGCCCCACCGTGCCGACAATCTCCTCTAGCTCATCCTGGCGCGCGGTTTTTTTCATGAACTCGCTACCCCCCACGACTGTGTTGTGCAACCCGGCGACAAGGAAACCGACAGCCCTTTGCCCGGCCGGGTCGCCAGGCTTCAGGACATCCCCGGCGACCTGCATGCGCACGAATTCATCGTACGGTATGTCGTCGTTCAACGCGTTAATGATCCAGTCGCGATACGGCCAGAGATTGTTGCGGACACCGTTCCTCTCAAAACCGTCGCTCTCGCCAAACCGCGCGAGATCCAGCCAGTGCCTCCCCCAGCGCTCGCCGTAGTGCGGCGAACCTAGCAGGTTATCGACCACCTTGCGGTACGCGGCATCAGTCGGATTGTTAACAAACCTGGCGACCTGTTCCGCCGTCGGTGGCAGGCCTGTCAGGTCAAAATATAAACGCCGGATTAACGCCCGCGGATCCGCCGGGGCGCTGGGTATTAGCTGGGCCTTCTCGAGCTTAGCAAGGATGAATGCGTCGATCGGGTTGACCACCCAATTCTGCGATGTAACCGTCGGTTGGCCGGGCCGTTTCACCGGCTGCAGCGACCACCAATCGTACCCTCCACGTTTAGCTGTAGTTAACTGAAACGGATCAAGATCTGCATCGGCCCCCCACTTGGCCCCTCCCGTGATCCAGTCTCGTATCAGCGTTTTCTCCGCTTGTCCAAGCGGGTGGTCTGGCGGCATTTCATCCTCCGATATCTTTTTCCAGAGCAGGCTCTCGCCCGGCTTGCCGGCCACCACCGGGGAGCCATGCTTCCCCCCCTTCATCGCCGCCTCGCGTTGGGACAAATCCAACTTGCCCTTTAGATCAAAACCGTTGTGACACTCGAGGCAATGCCGAACCAGCAACGGTGCCACCTTGTGGTCAAAGTCCACTGCAGCAAGAGAAACGCCGGCCGCTGATTCAAGTAGAAACAGAACGAGCCCCAACAAATGATTGCGGTACCCACAAAGGTGCATAACAAAAAAGTTGCCCGAAAAGCTGCACGAAGATCGCCCCCCATCAAAGCAATTTCTCCGCCAGAATCCGAATCAAATACGCGAGCGAACAAAGCGGTAATTGAAATATGAAGTAAGGCAAACGATTGTTTGGAGACCGCCACTCCGCAGCGTCTTGGTATGTTGGAATCAAAAAGTGGTGGTGCGCTCGATTGCCACCTCCCTCCAAACGGCCGCAAACCCAACTTTAAGGATTGAAGCATTTTTTTCCCGCTGGCAGAAGGGATTGCCTACGCTTGGTCAAGCATAGCTGATGCGCCAAAAAGGCTAAAAAAAGTGGCGGAGAGAGAGGGATTCGAACCCTCGATAGGCGTGAACCTATACTCCCTTAGCAGGGGAGCGCTTTCGACCACTCAGCCATCTCTCCGAGCGGGCCGCGCAGCTTGGCCAAGCGCGCGCCCGGGGTCAAGCTGTCATTGGCCCGCGAAGAGGTCCAACTGCGGCGCAGGCTCGATCTGGCGGAGTTTTTCCCGCTCGACGCTCTGCCGCGAGACGTAGCGCGCCTCTCCGTCGGGGGAAAGTTCCGTCTCCTCAAGGTTGCGCAGGATGGCCTTGGCCCGCTCGATGACCGGCTTGGGCACGCCGGCCAGGCGCGCGACGTGGATGCCGTAGCTCTTGTCCGCGCCGCCCTCGACGATCTTGTGCAGGAACACGATCTGTTCGTTCCACTCGCGTACGGCGACGTTGAAGTTCCGTAGGCGGGGCAGTCGGCCGGCCAGCTCGGTCAGCTCGTGGTAGTGCGTCGCGAAGAGCGTCTTTGCGCCGACTTGGTTGTGCAGATGCTCGACGATCGACCATGCCAGACTCAAGCCGTCGAACGTGCTCGTGCCGCGCCCGACCTCGTCGAGCACGACGAGGCTCCGGTCGGTGGCGTTGTTCAAAATATTCGCCGTCTCGGTCATCTCGACCATGAAGGTCGACTGGCCGCGCGACAGGTCGTCGCTCGCGCCGATGCGGGTGAAGATGCGATCGACCAAGTCCACCCGCGCGCGCTTGGCCGGCACAAACGAGCCGGTGTGCGCCAGCAACGCCAGCAGCGCCACCTGCCGGATGTACGTGCTTTTGCCGGCCATGTTCGGACCGGTGATGACGGCGATCTGTTGGGTGTCGCTCTCGAGTTGCGTGTCATTCGGCACGAACGGCTCGCCGACCAGCGCCTGCTCGAGCACGGGATGGCGGCCGTCGTCGATTTGCAACATGCCGTCGTCGCGCACCTCGGGGCAAACGTAGCCGCGCAGCCGGGCGACCTCGGCGAAACCGGCGAGCACGTCGAGCTGCGCCAGCGCGGAGGCGATTTGCTGAATCTGCCGCAGCGACTGCAGCACCTGCTCGCGCACGCGCTGGAATAACTCGTACTCGAGCTTTTGGCTGCGCTCCTGCGAACCAAGAATTTTGCCCTCCATTTCCTTCAGCTCCGGCGTGATGAAGCGCTCGGCGTTGGTCATGGTTTGCTTGCGCGTGTAATGCTCCGGCACCTTGTCGAGGTTCGTCTTGGTCACCTCGATGAAATAACCAAACACAGAATTGAACCGCACCTTGAGCGAGGTGATGCCGGTTTTTTCCGACTCCTCTTTTTGGAGCTGGGCGATCCAGGCCTTGCCCTCGGTCGCGCCCCAGCGCAGCTCGTCGAGCGCCGGGTCAAAGCCTTCGCGGATGATGCCGCCGTCCTTGATCGTCAGCGGCGGTTCATCGGCAATCGCCCGCGAAATCAGGCCGGTCACCTCGGGCAGCTCGTGCAGTTGGCCGCCCAGCTCGCTCAGCAACGGCGGCTCGTCGTCCGGCTCGGCTTCGTCGAAAACCTCCTCGCTCAGCGTCGGCGCGACGGGGTCGATGGCGCGTTGCACCTCGGCGATCAAGCCGCGCAGCATCGGCAATTGGCCAAGCGCGCCGCTCAACTGCACTAAGTCGCGGGCGTTGCCGGAGCCGATGCTCAACCGGCTGATCGTCCGCTCAAGATCGCGAATTTCCTTCAGGCTTTCTCGGAACCGGTCGAGCGCCGGGCTGTTGTGAAGAAATTGGCCAACCGCCGCCTGCCGCCGCCGGATCGCCTCGACCGATGAGAGCGGTTGCGAGAGCCAGTCGCGCAGCCGCCTCGCGCCCATCGGCGTCGAGGTGCGGTTCAGCGCGGCGTAAAGCGTCGCCGGCTTGGCCGCCTCGCGATGCAGCGGCTCGAGAATCTCGAGGTGCTTCAGCGTCGCCGCGTCGAGCACGAGGGTGTCGGCGACCTCGTAAAACGCGAGCCGAGTAAAGTGCGCCACGTCGCGCCGCAAGTGTTGGCTGACGTAATGCAGCGCACCGCCGGCCGCACCGATCGCCGCCGTGCGGCCCTTCAGCCCGAAGCCGTCGAGCGCGGCGACCTTGAAATGATCCTTCAGCGTGAACTCCGCCGTCTCGAGCGCGAACACCCAGCCTTCGTAGCCGTTGAGTACGCTGACATTCGGCTCGATCGATGCGGCCAAGCGCTGCGACTCTTCCGGATAAATCACCTCGCCCGGGTTGAGCCGCTCCAACTCGGCGAGCATGTCGTTCTCGTTTTCCAACTCGGCGGCCTTGAAATCGCCGGTCGTCAAATCGATCGCCGCCACACCAAACCGGCCGCCGGACACGCTCACGGCGACGAGAAAGTTGTTGCGTCCGGCCTCGAGCATTCGCTCGTCGAAGTGCGCGCCCGGGCTGAGGATCTGCGTGACCTCGCGCTTGACCAGTTGCCCCGGCTTGGCCGTCTCGACCTGGTCACAGATCGCCACCTTGCGCCCGGCCTTGAGCAGCTTGGAGAGGTAATTCCCGGTGGCGTGGTGGGGGATCCCACACATCGGCATGTCGCCGCGCTTGGTCAGCGCGATATTGAGAATGCCGGCCGCCTCCTGCGCGTCCTCGAAAAACATCTCGTAAAAATCCCCGAGGCGAAACAGCAGAATCGTCCCAGCCGGCAGTTGGCTTTTGCACTGCCGGTACTGGGCCATCATCGGTGTGAGTTTCGCCTCCTTTGGCACGCGCAAACGTTAATCGCCGAGCCGAACGCGGTCGAGGGGAAGATATCCACAACCGCAAAACCGCGCTGAGCCAACCCCAAGGTAAGGCTTGCTGCCCCCTGCGCGCCAGAGACGATGGGCTTCGACAACGGACAGCTGGGGACAGCCGTCCCCACCCTTCGCTGGTTAAAGTTAGGGCGACTCCTTGAAGGCAGTGATGACTTGGGCGATTTCTTCAGTCGTCACAGTGAGATTCGTCACCGCACGGAGGGTGTGCTGACCGATGGCAAGCAGACGGATACCCAATTCGTCAAGCCGCTTGGCCAAGGCCGCAGCATCGCGTTCGCCAGTGCCTATGAACAGCATGTTTGTTTCCACGCCCTCAGCATCGACCTCGAGCCCAGGCAGCTTGGCCAAGCCGTTGGCCAGGGCGCGGCAGTTTGCGTGGTCGTCGGTCAGGCGGGCGCGGTTGTGCTCAAGCGCATGCGCCGCCGCCGCTGCGAGGATGCCGACCTGCCGCATCGCGCCACCCTGTTGCTTGCGGAAAAACCGCGCCTTGGCAATCACGTCCGTTGACCCGGCCAAAATCGAGCCGACCGGCGCGCCGAGTCCCTTCGAAAAACAGACACTCACCGTGTCGAAGTGGCCTGCGTAAACTGCCTCATTGACACCACTTGCTGCCGAAGCGTTCCACAGCCGCGCGCCGTCGAGGTGCAAGGCCAAGCCGTGCCCGCGCGCCGTGCTCGTGACCGACTCGATCTGCTCCATCGGCCAGACGCTGCCACCGCCGCGGTTATGGGTGTTCTCGATGCAGACCAGGCTTGGTGGCGCGAAGTGAACATCCCTAGGCGGCAGTGCGGCCTCTAGTTGCCCCGCGGTAAACTGCCCGCGCCGGCCGTCTAGCAGGCTCACCTGCACCCCGGCCAGTGCCGCCGGCGCGCCGGCTTCATAGCAGTAAATGTGTGCGTTGGTGTCGAGCAGGATCGCTTCGCCGGACCGCGTGAGCGAGCGGATCGCCAACTGGTTGGCCATCGTCCCGGACGGCACGAACACCGCCGCCTCCTTACCGAGCAATGCCGCCGTGCGTTGCTCCAGTTCCTGAACCGTCGGGTCGTCACCCAGCACATCATCGCCGACGACGGCGCTGGCCATGGCCTCGCGCATCGCGTCGTCGGGCTGGGTGATCGTGTCGCTTCGCAGGTCGATTTTGCCGTTGAGCATGGGCGGGCGAGCATGGCGCATCCAACAAGCTAAAGCATCACTTTTTTGTCCAGCGGATCGCCAAAGCGGCCGCTTGCTGTTCCCTCTACCCCTCAGGGAGATGGAGCTTGGCAAAGCGCATTAAAATTGATTCCTGGGCCTGTTGGATTCGCCGCTTTTGGCACGGGGCAAGCTGCGCGAAAGGGGTTGCGCCGGGCGTCGGCGATGCTAGGTTCTGCCATCGCGAAGTGAGCCATGGTTGACGAGAAAGACAAATCGACCGACGCCCTGCTCAAGAAATCGTCGCTGTATCAGCAGTATCTCGCCGAGCGGGAGGAGGTGCTGCGGCACAAATGGCTTGAATCCGAGAGGGCGGGTCGCGACATTGGGTTCGAGCGGACGTTGATGGACTGGGTTCTCAACCACCGCACAAAATGGCGGAAGAGCTGCCAGGCTGCTCGGGAATGAACCGGCGCCACGTTTCCTTTAAAGCGATCCAGCGAGGTCGCCAAGGGACATGCGAAAACTGAAGAGACAATCTTGTACGAAGCGAATCAGCGCGCACAGCGCAGGTTCGTTTTTTTGTGCCCGCACCCACCGCCATGGCTGACGAAAAACTGCTCCTCGACGCCGACGCGATCCAGCGCGGCCTCACGCGCACCGCGCACGAGATCGCCGAGGCAAACGCCGACAGCAAGAGCGTCGGGCTGATCGGCATCCAGCGCGGCGGCGTTCACTTGGCCAAGCGCTTGGCCGGGCTGCTCACCGGTATTTGGGGACACGACGCACCGGTCGGCGTGCTCGACGTCAGCATGCACCGCGACGACATCGACCAACGCGGCATCGTCAGCGTGCAGCCGACGGAGGTGCCGTTCGATGTCGAGGGCAAAACGATTGTGCTAGTCGACGACGTGCTGTTCAACGGACGCACCGTTCGGGCCGCGCTCGACGCCGTGCATCACCTCGGCCGGCCACGGCGCATCCAGCTCGCGGTGTTGATTGATCGCGGCCACCGCGAGCTGCCTATAAAGCCGGACTTCGTCGGTAAAAACATCCCCACAGCCCTCGAAGAGCACATCGAGGTTTCGCTGAGTGAGACCGGCGGCAACGACTCGGTCACGCTGCAGGCCTTGAGCAACAACCAATGAACTGGACTCGCAAACATCTGCTCGACATCGAGTCGCTGAGCGCCGACGAGATTCGCATCATTCTCGACACCACACGCGCCTTCAAGGCGGTCGGCGAGCGTGCGATCAAGAAAGTGCCGGCCCTGCGCGGGCGCACGGTGGTCAACCTTTTCGTCGAGCCGTCCACCCGCACGCGCATCAGCTTCGAGCTGGCCGCCATGCGGCTTAATGCCGACGTGATCAACTTCACCGCCGAGTCGTCGTCGCTCAGGAAAGGCGAGACACTCCGGGACACCGGCAAGACGCTCGAGGCGCTCAGTGCCGACATAATAGTGGTGCGCCACAGTGCCGAGGGCGCGCCGCACCTGCTCTCCCGCGTGGTCGGTTGCAGCATCATCAACGCCGGCGACGGCGCGCACGAGCACCCCACGCAGGCATTGCTCGACACGTTCACGATGTTCGAGAAAAAGGGCGACGTGAACGGCCTGAACGTCACCATTCTCGGCGACATCCTTTACAGCCGCGTCGCCCGCTCGAACATCTGGGCTCTGACCAAGCTCGGCGCGAACGTCACGCTCTGCGGCCCGCCGACGCTCGTGCCGCGCATCTTCGAGCAGATGGGCTGCCGCGTGACGCACAACATCGACGACGCTCTCGCTGACGCCGACATCGTCAACCTGCTGCGCATCCAGCACGAGCGCCAGCGGCTCTCCGCCTTCCCGAGCATCGGCGAGTACCGGTCGCTCTTCGGGCTGACGAACGAGCGGTTCGCCCGGCTCAAGCCAGACGCCATCGTCATGCACCCCGGGCCGATCAACCGCGGCGTCGAGATCGACAGCGAGATCGCCGACCACCCGCGCTCGACTATCCTCGACCAAGTGACCAACGGCCTTGCCGTCCGCATGGCGGTGATGTTCCTCGTCAGCGGCGGCAAGGCGCTGCCCGAGCCGAACGAGTAACCCCCGGCCAAGCCGTCCGCCATGAGCCAACCGTCCATCGCGCTAATTTTCAATCCCGCCGCCCGCGGCGAAAAAGCCCGGAGCTTTCGCGAGTCGCTTGGCCAACTGCAGGACGAGTGCACGCTGCTCGAGACGACCGCGCCCGGAAGCGCGACTGCCCTCGCCGCACAGGCCATCCGCGACGGCTACAAAACCATCGTCGCCACCGGCGGCGACGGCACGGTCAACGAGGTTGTCAACGGCTTGGCCAAGGAACGCAACGGGCTTGGCCAAGTGCAGCTCGGCATCCTGCCGCTCGGCACGATGAATGTGTTCGCCCGCGAACTGGGCATCCCGCTCGCCGCCAAGCGCGCTTGGGAGACGATCCAGCTTGGCCAGGCGCGAGCCGTCGATCTCCCCTTGGCCAGGGTGCAAACGGTCAACGGCCAAGAGGAGCGTTACTTCGTCCAAATGGCCGGCGCCGGGCTGGACGGCGACGCGGTCGGCGGCGTGAGTGTTGCGCTGAAGAAAAAAATCGGGCCGCTTGCGTACCTGTTTTCCACCCTCGTTGCGCTCAAGGCCAAGCCACCGAGGCTGACCGCCACGTGGGACGGTGGCTCGGAACGGGGCGAGTGGATGTGCGTCGGCAACGGGCGGTTTTTCGGCGGGCCGGTCGTGCTGTTTCCGGACGCGAAGCTCAACGACGGCCGGCTCGACTTGTGTGTGTTCCCGCGCGTCAACCCCGGCGCGGTGTCGCGCGGCGTGACCTCGATGGCGCTGGGCCAAATCGGCGACTGGCCCGGCGCGGTGCATCACCGCGTGAGCGAATTGACCATCGACGGCACTGCCGGGACGCGCGTCCAGGCCGATGGCGAGTTCATCGGCACGCTGCCGGTAACGATCACGCTGCGGCCGCGCGCGCTGAAGGTGATTGTGCCGCTCGGAAAATGATTTCTTGCCGCTTGGCCGAACTTAACCAACGGTGACGTCACATGGGTTTGATGGGAAAAGTTTATCTTGTAGGCGCCGGACCAGGGGATGCCGGGCTGCTCACGATGCGCGGTGCCGAGTTGTTGCGCCGGGCGGACGTGGTGATTTACGACGCACTGGTCAACCGCGAGTTGCTGGCGCTCGCACCGGAGGCGGCCGAGGTCATCTTCGGCGGCAAACGTCCCCGCGACCAAGCCATCCCGCAGGAGGAGTTGAACCAGTTGCTCGCCGAGAAAGCCCGGGACGGCAAGACGGTCGTGCGGCTCAAGGGCGGCGACCCGTACATTTTTGGACGGGGCGGCGAGGAGGCAGCCGGGCTGAAACGGGACGGCGTGCCGTTCGAGGTCGTGCCGGGCATCTCGTCCATCATCGCCGCGCCGAGTTACGCCGGCATTCCGCTGACCCACCGCGAGCATTGCTCGAGCTTCACCGTCATCACCGGCCACGAGGATCCCGACAAGGACGAAAGCGCGCTGGACTGGGAACGCATCGCCCGCGAGCCGGGCACGAAGGTGTTCCTGATGGGAGTCGAGCGCATCGGTAAAATCGCCGCCGCCCTCGAGGCCAACGGCCTGCCCGCCGACACGCCGGCGGCGATGGTTCGCTGGGGCACGATGAGCCGGCAACAGACGATCACCGCCACGGTGGGGACGCTCGCCGACGAGGCGGCCAAGGCCGATTTCAAGGCGCCGGCGGTGACGATCATCGGCAGTGTGTCGACGCTGCGCGACACGCTGAACTGGTTTGAGAACCGGCCGCTCTTTGGCCAGCGAGTGGTGGTCACCCGAAACCGCAGGGAGGCCGGCAAATTGTCGGGTCAGCTCAGGGATTTCGGCGCGGAAGTGCTCGAGATTCCCACCATCAAAATCATGCCGCCAAGCAGCAACGAGCCGCTCATCGCGGCGATCACCGGCATCGGCAGTTACGATTGGATCATCTTTACCAGCGCCAACGGCGTGGAGCATTTCTTCGACTATTTTTTCAAGGCATTCCGTGATGTGCGCGAGCTTGGGAGCGTCCGCTTCGCCGCCGTCGGCCCGGCGACCGCAAAAAAGCTCAGGGAACATCATCTCCACATCGATCTCATGCCGGAAGTTTACACCGCGGCGGCCACCGCCAAGGCGCTGCTAGAGACGCAGAACATTGAGAACATCTCGGTGCTGCTCGCCCGCGCCGAGGAAGCGAACCCCGAGTTGCCCCGGCTGCTCGAGGACAAGGGCGCGATCGTCGACGACATCCCGTTTTACCGAACCGAGCCCGAGACGGCGGACCGCAATGGAGCGGCGCAGGAGTTTGAAGAGAACGGCGCGGACTGGATCACGTTCGCGAGCAGCTCAGCGGTGAAAAACTTCGACGCCCGGTTCGACTTGGCCAAGCGCTGCTCGGACAACCCAAGCCTCAAGCTTGCATCGATCGGCCCCGAGACCACCAAGGCGCTCAAGGAGCTTGGCCTCAAGCCCACCGTCAAGGCCAAAGCCCACACCATCGACGGCCTGGCAACCGCGCTGCTCAAAAAGTAAGCGGTGGCTCCGGTCGAACCTTATCCGATTCGGTACGAGATTTTTTTGACCATCTCGGAACCCATGGCGTGCTGCAAGCGCTGCAGAATCTCGTGGCGGCGATAGCGCACGATCTCGTCCAGCCACACGCTCGAGTCCACAGAGACGAACAGTGTGCCGTGGTGGATGTTTACAGGCTGCGCGTGGCTCGTGATGGTGGGGTCAATCGTCTGGTTCCACACTTTCACCACCTCTGTCTCGGCGCGGCGGCGGTCGAGTTGGAGTGCAGCGAGAACGTTCTTCACAACGACATCGGCGCTGTATGACTTGCTGCCGTGCGTCTTCTCCAGCGCCCGCACATCAACGCCGCGCCACTCACGCAAAATCCGGTCACGCGGGCCGAGGCGGCGCGGCCGGCGGCTCTTGAATCGACGTTGGAATGGGGAGAAGGACATGCAGCGAAGCGGCACCCATAAAACGGCTCGTATTGGCCAGAGTCAACCCAGGAATTATTCCGGCGATTCTGCTTGCAAAATAGGAGGCTCTTTCCGATCTTCCACTTCGTTATGACACTCCGGTTCTTTATTTCGGCAATGATACTCGGTGGCCTGCTCACTTCAGCGGTGGCCGCCGACAAACTCGAGAAACGCAAGTCGCCCAAGGGTGCCAAGGCGTACATTATCTACCCCAAGGATGGCAAATCCGTGAATAAAAAATTCACAGTTCGGTTTGGCCTCAAGGGAATGGGCGTCGCCCCGGCCGCCATCGATAAGGAAAACACCGGCCATCATCACCTGTTGATCGACGTGGACAAGCTGCCCAACCTCGATCTGCCACTCGTTGCCAGCGAGAACATCCGGCATTTCGGCGGTGGCCAAACCGAGGTCACGCTCGAGTTGCCGCCCGGCAAGCACACGCTCCAACTCGTGCTTGGCGACTGGATCCATTTGGCCCACGATCCGCCTGTGGTCTCCAAGAAGGTCACCATCACGGTGAAGTGATTCATCACAACGAGTATTTCAAAACCCCGGCCAAGCGCCGGGGTTTTTTTGTGCGCTTGACCTAATCGGTTCGCCGGCGCACAAAATTCACATGCACTTCCGTTTTATTTTGACGCTTGGCCTAGGCTTGCCGCTTGGCCAGACGGCTCTCGCCAACCACTTGCTGCGGGTCGATGCCGGGCAGCACGAGCGCAGCGGCACACCGGTAACATTTCCGCTGCCGGACGCTGGCCAAGCGCATTGGCAACTCACCGGTCCCAGCGGCAAAGCAGTGGCCATCCAGACGGATGGGCTCGGCTCGGCCTCGTTCATCGTCGGCAAACTCGCTGCATTCCAGACTGCCGTTTACAAACTCTCCCCGGCGGCCAAGCCTACCCATTCCAATGTCGTCAGCTTGGTCAAGCAAAACGGCAAGTTGCGGATCACCATCGACGACAAAACCGTGCTGCATTATCAGGCTGAGAAAAGCGAGTTGCCCCGCGACGATCTCGAGCCGATTTACCGCCGGGGCGGCTACATTCACCCGGTCTTGACACCAAGTGGCACGGTCATCACCGCCGACTATCCGCACAACCACAAACATCATCACGGTATTTGGTTCCCTTGGACAAACACGATTTTCGAGGGCCGGAAGCCGGACTTTTGGAACATGGGCAAGGGCACAGGTACGATCGAGTTCACCGGCCTTCACAGCCAATGGAGCGGCCCGGTGCACGCTGGTTTTTCTAGTTCCCATCAGTTCGTCGACCTCATCGCAAAGCCCAAAAAGGTGGCTCTCACGGAAACCTGGCGCATGCAGGTGTACGCCACCGGGCAAGGCGTATCACCTCTTTGAACTGGAGTCGGTGCAGCGTTGCGCCAGCGGGAGCAAAATCCAGTTCCCTCAATACCGCTACGGAGGCCTAGGCTTCCGTGGCCACGACGATTGGGATGGCAAAGAGAACTGCTTTTACCTCACGGCCAATGGCGAGGCTGACCGCATCAAAGGTCACGCGACACGGGCACGCTGGTGTCACGTCGGCGGACAGACCGGCGGCAAATGGGGCGGCATCGGCGTGTTGTGCCACCCGGGCAACTTCCGTTTCCCTCAACCGATGCGCATTCACCCGAGCGAGCCGTTTTTCAATTTTGCCCCCTCCCAGACCGGCGACTGGGAAATCAAGCCAGGCGAGGATTACGTGTCCCGCTACCGCTTCGTTGTCACTGATGGCAAGCCGGACGCCGCATTGCTCGAGCGCCTCTGGCGTGACTACGCTCACCCGCCGCGAGTCGAGGTGTACGCCGCCGAGTAGGGCTGCTCACTTCAAAAATGTTGCCGCGCCGATTGCGGCTGCGATGAGCAGCAGGATGAGAACAGCGCGAGGCTTTGTCTGGCCACGGCGGACGAGGCGGTGGGAGAAGTGGTTGTTGTCGCCGACCCACACCGCTTGGCCAAGCCGGCGGCGGATGAGGATCACCGAGACCAAGTCGGCCAGCGGCACGGCTAACACAAGCAGCGGCGCGAGGACGAGCCACTTTTGCGGGCTGGCCGCCGAGTAAAAGTCAGGGAGGATCGCCAGCACGGCGAGCAGGAAACCGACGACGTGGCTGCCGCCATCTCCGAGGAACACGCCGCCGCGCGGGAAGTTGAACGGCAGGAAACCAACCAGCGCGCCGGTGAACAGGAACGCCAGCGACGCGACGAGGTACTGCCCCTCCAATCCGGCGTGCCACGCGAAAAACCAGCCGCCGATCAGCCCCAGTCCGGCGCACAGGCCGTTCATGTTGTCCTGAAAATTGACGGCGTTAGTGACGGTCAAAATCCACAGCACAGTGACGGCGTAGCTGAAGAGCGGGCTCTCGACGAAGATCGTCACGCGGATGCCGCTGGCAGCGACCGCGAGCGCGATCAGCACTTGGCCGGCGAACTTCCACTTGGCCGACAGGTTGCACCGGTCGTCGATGATGCCGAGCGCCAGCATGGCCACCCCGCCGCCAAGGATGGCGGCGAGTTGCCAGCCGCGCTTAGCCAAACCGTAAGTGACGACGCGGTCGAACGATTCCGGCAACGGGCCAAGCCAGGCCCACGCGGCGACAGCGAGGATCGGTAGGGCCAAGCCGGTGACCACGGCCAAGCCGCCGGCCAGCGGGACGGGATGTTTGTGAATTTTCCGGTGGCCCGGCTCGTCCAGCAACCCGACATGTTCGCACCAGCGTCTCCACAGCGGCAGCGAGGCCGCGGAAATCACCGCGCCACCGACGAGCGCCAACAGATAGAGTCCGACCGGAAACATGAACTGCCCGGTTGGTTACGAAAAAGCGGCTTGGCCGTCGAGTCTCGATCGCCTTTTTCGAAGATCTGCTGGACATCCAAGCGCGGACAAGTACCATCCGCGCCACGCATGAATAGAACAAAGCGCACCCAGTCGTTGTGCGTCATCGGCTTGGCGGCGGCAGTTATTTTATCGCCTGCCCAGGCTGCGGATGACGCGAATTTGATCGCCGATGGCAAGGCGCTCTTTCAGTCGAAAATCTGTTTCACCTGCCATCAGGTGGACGAAAACGTGCCCGCGCCGGCCGGCATCGCCATGAAGGCGCCGAAGTTCATCGGCGATTTTTGGGGTAAAAAACGCACCGTGACTCTCGGCTACGGCGGCCCGGACGCCACGGTGACGTTCGATGAGGCTTACTTCACCGAGTCGGTCCGCAAGCCAATGGCCAAGGTGTCCAAGGAAGCCGCCGCGCCGATGCCGCCGCCGCCCGCCGTGAACGACGAGGAGATGAAGGCGCTCATCGCCTACGTACGCTCGCTCAGCGAAGGCGGCAGCGCGGAGGATCCCAACGGCCTCATCGCCAAGGGCAAAATCAACAACTTCACTTACGCCGCCTACAAGGGCAGTTGGGATAAACTACCGGACTTCTCCAAGCTCAAGCCGTTCAAAACCGGCACGGCCAAGAGCGGCACCGCTGATCCCGGCTTGGCTGGCATGAGCGAAAACTTTGGCGTGGAGTTCGAAGGCGACATCGAGATAGCCAAGAAGGGCGACTATACGTTCAACTTGGGCTCCGACGATGGCTCTCGCCTATACATAAACGGCAAGTTGGTAGTGGACAACGACGGCGTTCACGGCATGCAGGCCAAAAAAGGTACGCTCGCCCTTGAGCCAGGAGCCGCCAAACTGAAGTTGGAATACTTTGAAAGAAGTGGCGAGGAGCAACTCGCGCTCGACATGTCCGGCCCGGGTATCAAGCGCCTCCAGTTGGCCAAACAGACCATTAAGCCACAGCGCAGGGGACAAGCCTTCCCGACCGGCAACCCGATCACCATCACCGACGAGGCCCGGATCTATCGCAACTTCATCGAGGGCGCCAGCCCGCGCGGCATCGGCGTCGGCTATCCTGAAAAAGTGAATCTCTGTTTTGATGCCAACACCATGCAGATTGCGATGCTGTGGCACGGCGCATTCATGGATGCTGCCCGTCACTGGAACGGACGCGGCCAGGGATTCCAGCGACCGTCCGGCCACTACCTAATCAACCTCACACGCGACCAACCATTCGCCCAACTTGACAGCGCGGATGCAGCATGGCCAAGGGCCGAGAGTCGCGACACACGTGCCAAGGGCCTCCAGTTTCGTGGTTATCAACTCGTCGAGAAACGACGGCCGGTATTCATGTACGAGATCGGCGAACGGCTCAAGGTGGTCGACTTCACCGTTCCGAGGCAGGGCCCCCTGCCGTCGATTATCCGCATGCTCGGCGTCAACGGCACGGGCGAAGTCTGGTACCTCGCCGCCGCCGCCAAAACCATCACCGAGGAAAACGGCGGCTACAACATCGGCGACTCAATGCTACGCGTGAGCTTCCCCGGCTTGAGTGCCAAGCCAACCATCCGCGACAATGGCGGCCGCCAGGAACTGCTCATCAAGCTCGACGTCGTTGGCAAAGCGAGCATCCAGCAGCAGTACGAATGGAAACTGTAACCCGCCGCCCACGGAGATTTTTTAAAATGATCAAACAACTCACTTATGTCACGCTGCTCACCGGCCTTGCACTTGCCCAAGCGGTCGCCGATCCGGTCGAGTCCGACTACTACAAAATCGACGCCTTTCCGGTTCCCGACGGCATCGTGATGGAGACCAGCGGCATCGAGATGATGCCCGATGGCAAGCTCGCCATCTGCAGCCGGCGCGGCGACATTTACATGCTCAGCAACCCGTACGGCGACCCCGCCAAGATCGAGTGGAGCCTGTACGCCGAGGGCCTGCACGAGCCTCTCAACCTCTCGTTCAACGACGGCTGGCTGTACTGCACCCAGCGCGGCGAGTTGACCCAAATCAAGGACGTGGATGGCGACGGACGCGCCGACCTTTTCCAGACCGCCAATGACGGATGGGGTATCACCGGCGACTACCACGAGTACGCCTTCGGCACCCGGCCCGACGCCAACGGCGACACGTGGATCGTCCTCTGCCTCACCGGCTCGTTCAACAGCAACATCGACTATCGCGGCTGGTGCGTGCGCGTAACCAAGGACGGCGAACTCATCCCGACCTCTAGCGGCATCCGTTCCCCCGGCGGCATCGGCCTCAACCACCTCGGAGAAGTTTTTTACGCAGACAACCAAGGCCCGTGGAACGGCTCAAGCTCGCTCAAGGCGCTCTCTCACGGCTCGTTCCAGGGCCACCCTGGGGGCTTCCGCTGGTATGACACTGCGGCCGCGAAGGCGTCGATGGGCAAGCGCCCCACCCAGCCCAAGACCAACAGCCGCTGGGTGGCCGAGCGGCCCAAGATTCCCGAGTTGGTGCCCTCGGCCATCGTGTTTCCGCACGGCATCCTGGGCAACTCAACCGCCGGTTTTGCCTACGACAGTAACGGTAAATTCGGCCCCTTCAAGAACCAGTTGCTCGTCTGTGACCAAACCTTCTCGGTGGTCAACCGCGCCTTTCTCGAGAAGGTCAACGGCGTTTACCAGGGCGCAGCGTTCTCATTTTTGAAAGGCTTCGGCTCCGGTAATATCGCCGCCCACATGCAACCCAACGGCACGCTCTTTGTCGGCGGCACCGACCGCGGCTGGGGCGCCCGTGGCGGCAGGCGCTTCGCGCTCGACCGCGTCACGTGGACCGGCAAGGTGCCGTTCGAGATACACGAGATGCGCGCGAAGCCGGACGGCTTCGAGCTGACCTTCACCCACGAGATCGATGCCATCACCGCAGCTAATCTCGCCTCCTACAGCATGAGCGCCTACACCTACATTTACCGCGCCGACTACGGCAGCCCGGTCGTCGATAAAACAACGCCCAAGATTATCGGCGCAGAAGTGAAAGGCCCGAAGACCGTGCGCTTGACCGTGGACAAGCTCATCCAGGGGCACGTCCACGAGTTGCGAGCCAAGGGAGTGCGATCGGCCAAGGGCCTTCCGATCCTGCATCCGGTCGGCTACTACACTCTCAACGAAATCCCACCCGGCGACCTGAACTAACCGCTTGGCCCAGGTGGGGTTGGCTACCCAGCCATCCGCGACTGATCAATCACCACACGCGGCGAGGCCAACGCTACCGGGCGCGCTGGGAGCAGCACTCCCTACCGCCCGCTTGATTGAAAAGTTTACTTGCCATTGAAGTCCGACAGGGAAAATGTTGCCATCCCAGTGGGAGTAAAAAAATGAAGCCCAGTCTGAAAAAGGCGTTCACGCTGATTGAGCTGCTGGTCGTCATCGCGATCATCGCCATACTCGCAGCGTTGCTGCTGCCGGCGTTGTCGCGGGCCAAGTGGAAGGCCAAGCAGATCTCCTGCATGAACAACGAAAAACAGATGGGGATCGGCAGTCAATCCTACGCAAACGATGATCCACGGGGAGTGCTCTCGGGCGTGGACTGGAACGGCCCAAAATTCAACGCCGCCTGTGACGATGACATGAACTGGCTGTTCCCAGCATTCCTGCCAAACCTCAAGTCGGTGACCTGTCCCGACACTAAAAACTTCATCCGCACCCAAGACAAACGGGGCAAGAACCTCGCCGTCCGCGTCACCGACCAGCGCTATATCGAGCGGCTCCATGGTCAGAAGGAAATCTACACCGACCTCCAACGATTCGCCGCCGACAAGGGAACGAAACCGGGAATCAGCTATGAGATTTTTGGATGCATGAACTGGAACGGGGTTCCCAACAAGCGCTACACGAGTGGGTTCCCGTACGTCGGGCCGATCCGGCTGCCAGGGCATCCTGAAAACCGAGTCCGTGGTCAGCAGCTACGTCCACGCCAACACCGGGTTCGGACTGAAGGGGCACGTGACCGGCCCGTCCGAGATTTGGCTGATCAAGGAGGCTGATTATTCCTATCCCGGCGCGATGAATAATTACCCGGACGAGGGGGACAACCACGGCGCCGACGGCGAGAACGTGCTATTCGCCGACGCCCACGTGGAGTTCGTCAAGCGGGCAAACTACAACTACAGCCTGGCACTGGGCAACGACGCCCTGCATTACGGGCCGCGCTGAAGCGCGAGTGGCTTAATTCAAGCTTGGCCAAGCGTGATGCGCGTGGTTGCTGGCCTAGCGGTTCTTGTTCCACACTTCCGGCACGGCTACCCACATTCCTGGGTGCTTGGGGATGGAGGTGAAATTTTTCTCGATCCAAATCTTCTCCTTGGCCATGCGGGCTGCGTGACCGTCATAAAAGCCGATGATTGATCCCTCGTTGTGGCGATACATAGTTGGCCCTCCAGTGCCTACATTCTTGTATGCCTGAACGCTTCCCGTCTGGCCGAGCTTATCCCAGCCGCTCTTGTAGTTGGCCCCCTTCCAGCGTGACCACCAGTCGTGACCATCGTGAAAAATCAGCTTGTCCGACGGCTCCCGGATCGCGCTGAGCCGATGACCGGCATGTTCATTGAAAGCAATCGTCCACGACCGGCCGTCGGATGGGAACCAATCTTCGAAATTATAACTGTAGCTGGTCAGAGTACCTGTGTTGGCTTTGTCCGAAAGATTCGGGTTGTTGTCATATGCGTACTTCGATGGCCGCCAGATCTGGGTGTCGGCCGGGCAACGGAAATCAGTTGGCGTCTGCACCATCGAGTTGCCCTTGCTGTCGTAGCCGATCAGTTTGCGGAAAGCCATGTTCGCCATCCAGACGTGCCGCCCACCGGTTCTGCTATCGATCTCAATCAACGGCACGCTTTGGTCGTCGTGGTCGTTCGCGTACAGGGCGTTGGCAATGGCAAATTGCCGAATGTTGTTCAAGCAGGCGGCACCATGCGCGCTGTTCTTGGCCTTGGCCAGAGCCGGCAGCAGCAGCGCGGCCAGGATCGCAATGATCGCGATGACCACTAGCAACTCAATCAGCGTGAATGCCTTTTTCAGGCAGAGCTTCATCTTCTTTGACGACACGATTCAGCACGGTTGATGGCCCCAATCGGTCTCCTTAAGCGACTCTTCGTACCGTGCCATCTGCTCTTCTGCCGACAACTCACCGACTGGCTTGGCTAGAGTAACCATCAGCGGCTCGCGGCACAGTGGGCACAGTGCCTCCTTGCCCGCCTGGGAGTCGTCAAACTGCGGTTGGCCGCCACAGGCGCTACAATTCACGGTGATCACTTCCGAAATAATGTACCTTAACTCTCTGCCTCGTCAACCCCGGGTCAACATACAAGCCGCCTTTCGAGAAGAGGTTGAGAACAATGAGAATTAATTACTCAACGGTCAGCGGGCCGTCGAAGTGGGTGAGGCTGATCACCTCGGTGTTGGCCTTATGCGGCCCGTGGCGCTCTCCCTTGGGGGCATGAAACAGAGTCCCTTGCGTGTACACTTTTTCAGACTCCTCCCACTCACCGGAAAGAACATAGGCCCACTCGTTGGCCAGTGGATGCGTGTGCGCCGGGATGGATGCACCCGCTGCGAACTTCCGCAGCACCGTCACCGCGCCGGTCGCCTCGTCCTTGTGCAACACCTTCAACTCCACACCGTCGTACGGGCCGGGCTGCCACGGCTTGTCGGCCGCTTGGGCAATATACTGGAACATTACTCGTCTTTCACTGGGTTGGTCAGTTGGCCGATGCGCTCGATCTCGATCGTGATTTCGTCGCCGTCCTTGAGCAGCACCGGCGGCGTGCGGGCGAAGCCGACACCATGCGGCGTGCCGGTTAGGATCACCGTGCCGGCGGCAAGCAGGGTGCTGCCGCTGAGGAACTCGATCAGCGTCGGCACGTCGAAGATCATGTCTTCGGTGTTCCAGTCCTGCATCACCGTCCCGTTGAGGATGGTCTTGATGCCGAGCGCGTTCGGGTTGGGAATCTCGTCGCCCGTTACCAGCGCCGGGCCAAGCGGACAGAATGTGTCGAACGTTTTACCGCGGCACCACTGGCCGCCGCCGCCGCCCTTTTGCCAGTCGCGCGCACTGACGTCGTTGGCGCAAGTGTAGCCAAGCACATAATCGAGCGCGTCGGCCTTGGAGACGTTTTTGCAGTCCTTACCGATGACCACCGCCAACTCGCACTCGTAGTCCACCGCGTCGCTCTTGAGCTTGGTTGGCAGCAAAATCGGGTCGCCGGGGTTTTGTACAGTGCTCGGCATTTTCATGAACAGCACCGGATGTTCCGGGATGTCCGCCCCACCCTCCTCGGCATGTTTACGGTAGTTGAGGCCTATACACAAAACGGCTGTTGGCTGCACCGGCGCAAGCAGTTTTTTCACCGTGGCCGGGTCGCCGGTATCGTGGTGTTCGCTGAAAATACAGCCCTCTATCCGCGTCACCGAGCCGTCTTCGTGTTGAGCCCCAAACTGCGGCTCATCCTTGTCACTGAGAAATCTAACGATCTTCATTGTCCAAATTTCGGATGCGGGAACCTACCAGCCAGCTTGGCCAAGCAACAGGGAAAAGTCGGCGAGAGATCAGTCTCGGGGCTACTTCCTTGGGCGCTTCGTTCTGCGTTGCGGTTTCGTGGCACCCCACTTGGCCAAGCGATCCTTCTCGTGCCGGGTGCGCTTGGCATCAAGATATTTCCCGATGCGAACCGGCTCATGTTCCGCTACCGCGAACGCCTTCATTTTGGCCAACAGACCGGGGTACCGCGCCGACACATCGGTCGTCTCGCTGATGTCATTTTTCAAGTTGTACAACGCCCATGGCTGATTCTTTTTGGCCTTGATGGCTTTCCATTGGCCTTTTCGAACTGCGGTTTGACTGCCGAACTCCCAGTAAAGCATTTCGTGTTTTTTCTGTTCTCCGATTCCAATCAATGTCGGGAGAAACGACAAACCATCGATATCTCCCGGAGCCTTCGCGCCAGTGAGTTCAGCGAGGGTCGGCAACACGTCCGGGTGATAAAAAACCAGGTCGCTGACCTGCCCGGCCTTGATCTTGCCGGGCCAACGGACGAGATACGGAATGCGCAGCCCGCCCTCGTACAGGTTGCCTTTGCCGCCGCGAAACTCGACGCCGGTTTTCGGATTCACATTGGGCCCGAAGAAACCGCGGGGTTGTTTGTTGCTTCGAAAGCGATCCTGCCCTCCGTTGTCGCCCGTAAAGAAAACAATTGTGTCGTCCTCAAGTTTCAACTCACGCAACAGGTCGAGCACTTGTCCAACATTGTAATCCACCATGCTCACCATAGCGGCGTAGTTCTTCACGTCCTGCGAAACGCCCGGATCGTCAACCCACTTTTCACCTTTATAGAGTTCCCAGGCTGGATCGTCCCTCGGAACGTCATACATGCCGTGCGGCGGCGTGATCGGGAAGTAGCAAAAGAACGGCTCGTCTTTGTTCGCACGGATGAACTTGAGTCCCTCCTCCATGATACGATAATGCGAGTATGTTTGGCCCGAACGACCGCCGATGTTGCCGTCGAGCTTCACCTCCTCGCTGTTGTGGATGAGGTAAGCCGGATAAAACGAATGCGCGTGCACCTGATCATAGTAGCCGTAAAACTCGTCAAAGCCGTGCTGCTCCGGCACGCCGGTCGAGTCGCGCCCACCGCATCCCCACTTGCCGAAGCCGCCCGTGGAGTAGCCAACGTCCTTGAGCACCGAGGCGATCGTCGGTTCGCCGGCACGCAGCGCTGTTCCACCGTCGTTCGCGCGAACCGAGGCATGCCCTGCGTGCTTGCCGGTCATCAAATTGCAACGCAACGGCGCACAGACCGGCGCCCCCGCCAACGCCGACGTGAACCGAATCCCCTCCGCCGCAAAGCGGTCGATATTCGGTGTCTTGATGTACGGATTTCCCATGTGCGACAGCTCGTAGTACGCAAGCTCGTCGGACATGATGTAAACGATGTTCGGCTTCTTCGCAGCCAACGCCGTGACCGCCGAGACCACCAAAACCGCGGTTGATAAAAAGAAATGGAAACGCATGGCCGGAAGACTACCCGCCAATTCCTCCTAGGAAAAATGAAAAAAAATTGTTTTCAGCATAAAAAAACTGTTAATACGATTAGCTCTTTGCAAAAAATCTAATAGTAAAAATAGTGTCGGTTATGTCTTTAACCCTTAAAGACATCCCGAAGGGCTTGCATGAGCGGCTTCCTGTTCCTTCTTGGTATTGCCGCCATGTTTGTGGAGAATGCAATTGGGAGCGTTGCCCAAAAATCAAATTTGAAAAGTTAGTCTTTGTTAGTACTTAACAAATCCAGTCCTTTCTTTCCACCATTGATAATCGAGTTTGCCATTGGAATCAAAACTCGGTGTGCCCCAGCCATATTTCACTGGAACCTTTGTTGTTTTACTAAGCCATTTCCTGATTTCTGAATGACCATCAGCAAATGAAAAAGAACATCCCCCGCTGTGGTGCGATGCAGGAGTATCACCCCATTGACCACGATTTGGGTCGTTAATGAAGTAACCGTCGTTGATGGAGTCCGGATGCTCATCCAGAGTGACCCACGTGTTTCCTGGACTCGGCACATCGGATATCTTCATGAATTGCCGGAACTGCTGAAGCAGGGCATTGCGCCCCTGAATCGTCGGGTCACCCTTGTTCATAGAGTTGAATCGGCCGAAAAAGGCATTCATCACATTACTGCGTAAACGATCAGGGTAACGCCTTTGCTTCTGTGCTGTGCTTAGATATTTGTCCGCAGGGCACTTGTAAATCCCAAACGCGGAGGCGGTGTAGCGGGCCAAAACACCATTTTGTACCCAGGCACGGTTAGTGACGCTTTGATCCGCAATGCCTCCGCCAGCTCCCCAAGTCATGACGTTATTGACCCAATTATCGTATCGTTTGCTGGAGATTGATTGAATCGTTTCACCGACCCCAAAGTTATTACAAACACGGTCATTGAAGTCTGTTGCGTAGAGATGCCAAGCCTGCATCAATTGGCGACAATTATTTAGGCAAGCAATCCCTTGGCCTTTCGACTTGGCCTTCGCCAAGGCGGGCAGAAGCATTCCGGCCAAAATCGCAATGATTGCGATCACCACCAGAAGCTCAATAAGCGTGAAAGCATTGCTTTTATTTTTTGTTTTCATTCAAAAGTTCAGATGTGCTAAGTAAAAAACTTATTTCACACTTTCATTTATTTAAGTTGAAAGTGTCAACCCTGTGAGCACAGTTTTCAATGCGTTTTAACTGTTGCCGCCGAAGTGGGTTGGCTATTTCCCTTCAGCTTTCAATTCTTCACCCTTCTTGCCGCCGTGTTTGCGGAGCATGTCGGCGATTTCATCTTCGGCCACATCTAGCGGTGTTTCACCACTATTAGTCTTCGGATTTACCCCCGCACCTTTGGTGATAAGTAATTTAACGACTTCCTTCTGATCTTCACGAACTGCCTCATGCAAAGGAGTCCATCCATTTTCACCCTTCACATTCACATCCGCACCGTTGGCGATTAGCAGTTCAACGATTTCCATGTAATCTTCACCAGCCGCATAATGCATGGGAGTCCAACCATCATTAGCCTGCACATTCACATCCGCACTTGCGTCTAGTAGCAATCCCACGATTTCCTTGTGCCCCCACAAAGCCGCCTTATGCAAAGGAGTCCACCCAATTTCACTTTTTGCATTCACATCCGCACCAGCAACCAAGTGTTTTTTGATGACTACCATGTTGCCTGCTTCGGCAGCTTCGTGAATTGATATGTCTGGTGCTTTTGGTGTCGGTAGTTCTTGTTCTGCAGCTTCAGCGAGTGGCTCAACTCGTTTCTCTTCTACTGGGGGAGGAGGCGATGGCTGAGCTTGCACTTCGGCAACTGGTTCAGATGGTTTCGCTTCTGTTAAAGCAACCGACTGCTGCGGCTCACGGCATCCCCCCAACAGCACGGCTGCGATTGTTGTGATTAGGAGGTGTTTCATACCGAGAGAACACTCATCCCGGTAAGCACATTTTTCAAGGCGTTTTACTGTTGTCGCAGAGTTGGCTGGTCTACTTCCCTTCAGCTATCAATCCCTCGCCCGTCTTGCCACCGTTTTTTTGCGGAAGAGGGCGGTAGTTTAGGAGTGCTTATCACTGCGTCTTCTGCTTGAAAATTGGCGGCTCCCCGGGGATGATGCGGCCGTTCTAAAGCCGCACGCAAATGAATGATATGAGACTTAGGACTGACCGTATCCTTACCACCCATGTTGGCAGTCTGGCACGGCCACGCAATGTGCTGGATCTGCTTTTCGCCAAGGAACGGCAGGAGGAATATGATGCCGACCTGTTCGAATCCTCCGTGAGTGATGCGGTATCTGACATAGTGAAAGAGCAGGTTGGTGTGGGGATTGATATCGTGTGTGATGGTGAGCAGAGCAAATCCAGCTTCCTAACCTACATTGCCGAACGGTTAAAGGGATTTTCTCCGAGCGAAAAACAGGGCGAGGATTTGTGGGTGGAATCCCGCGAAACCATTGCCTTTCCTGAATTCTACGACGCCCACCGCAAGGCCCGCGAAGGGCTCGTGGCCAAGCCGGTGAAATTGGTCTGCACCGGCCCAGTGACATACGACGGGCACACGGTTCTGCAACGCGACATCTCAAACCTCAAGGCGGCCGCCCATGCCAATGAAGTCGGGGAAGCATTCATGACCGCCGTGTCGCCTTCTGATGTGGAGGGACAGCAGCCAAATGAATTTTACAAGAGCGATGAGGAATACCTGTTTGCTATTGCTGAGGCGATGCACGAGGAATATCAGGCCATCGTGGATGCAGGATTGATTCTGCAGATCGATGACCCGCGGCTACTCACCTATTACATATCCCGGCCTGAGCTCAGCGTAACCGATTGCCGTCAATGGGCAGAGCTGCGGGTGGAGGCCCTCAACCATGCGCTGAAGGGACTGCCAGAGGATCGCATTCGTTTCCACACCTGTTATGGGATCAACATCGGCCCGCGCGTGCACGAGATGAACCTAGCGGATATCGTCGACATCATGCTCAAGGTTAATGCTGGAGCCTATCTCTTTGAGGCCGGCAATCCGCGCCACGAGCATGAATGGCAGGTGTGGGAAAATGTGAAGGTGCCCGAAGGCAAATCCCTCATCCCCGGCGTCATCTCCCACTCCACCCCACTGGTCGAGCACCCCGAGCTCATCGCCCAGCGCCTGATTCGATTCACTAATGTCGTTGGCAAGGAAAACATCATGGCCGGCAGCGACTGTGGGTTCGCTTCTTTTGCCGCTACCGAGCAGGAAATTCATCCCAGCATTGTCTGGGCGAAGTTCCAGAATTTGGCCGAAGGCGCGCGATTGGCTTCGCAAAAACTCTGGTAACCCCTCATTCTTTCCCCAAGCTATGAAACACATCACCCGCCGTCAATTTCTTGGAACTGCCGCCGCATTGGCCGCTGCTCCCACGCTGACAGCCCGGCCGAAATTCAGGCTCAACTATATTCTCTCCTCCTCCATGTACGGCACACTGCCCTTGAATACCATCCTGCCCGAGGTTTCCAAAACGGGGGCAGACACCATCGATATCTGGCCGCGTGTGCACGGCAACCAACGAGAGCAGATCGAGGAAATGGGCTACGGAAAATTTGCCACACTACTGAAGCAACATCGAACAAGGCTTGGCTGTATCACCCGGTATGACCTTGGCCCCTTTGGATTGCAGAAGGAGATGAAAGTCGCGCAAAAATTTGGCGCCAAGATGCTGGTATGCGGCGGACGCGGGCGCCAAGGGCTCAAGGGAGTTGAACTCAAGGCCGAGGTAAAGAAATTTGCCGAGTTGCTAAAGCCGCATGTTGCGGCGGCTGAGAAGGCGAATGTTACCATTGCCATTGAAAACCATGGCAATAGCCTCATGGACTCTCCTGACTCCATGAAGTGGCTGATTGAATTTTCCTCCACCAAGTATCTTGGTATTGCGCTAGCCCCCTATCACCTGGAAAGCCTCAGGGTAGATGCCGGCGGCCAGGCCAAACTCATCAAGGCACTGGGCAATCGTATCGCCATGTTTTACGCGTGGCAACACGGCATGGGTTGCTCCAAGAAACTACCCAAGGAGCAGGAACTGCTGCAAATGCCCGGGCGTGGAAAGCTCGACTTTGTGCCCATCGTGCGTGCGCTCAAGCAGATCAACTATTCCGGCTTCACCAGCATTTTCATGCACCCGGTTCCCCGCGGCATTCCGATCCTGAAAGATACCACCGCCTGTACTGCTGAGATCAACCTCGCGCGAACCTACTTGGAAAAGTGTCTCGCAGAAGCTTAGTTCCCACATCCGTGAGCGATACCAATAAACCCAAGGTTCTCATCATCATTGGTGATGCCACTGAGACAGTGGACACGATGTACCCCTACTTTCGGTTGATCGAGGGAGGGTATGAGCCCGTGGTAGCTGCTCCAGAAAAGCGCACCTACCAGATGGTGATGCACCAGAACAAACCCGGCTGGACGATTACCAAGGAATGGGAGGGTTACACGATGGATGCGGATATCGCCTTTGCTGACATTAACCCTGAGGACTATCTGGGCATCTTTTTTAGTGGAGGCCGCGCGCCGGAATATATTCGAGAAGACGAAGATTTGCTTCGCATCACCAAATACTTTTTTGAGAAGAATGCGCCTATCGCCAGCGTGTGCCACGGCGTGGAGATCGTGGCCCGCGCCGATTGCGCGAAGGGGCGGCGGATGGCCACGGTGCCGAAGGCGAAGTTTGACTTGGAAATTTGCGGGGGCATTTTTGTCGACGAGCCGTGCGTGATCGATGGCAACCTCATCAGTGGCCGCACCTTTTGGGACCACGGCCACTACATGGGCCCGTGGATGAAGCTCCTTGGCAAGGCCCGCGATGCTCAATCGTAATGCGCTCTGCCGTGATCATCGTTTGTCTGATTCCGCTCCTCGCGGTAGCGCAACCGGCGGTTCCCGGTTTCGAGCGTTTTCCCATTCAAACACCAACTGAACAAGTAGCCGCTGGTGAGGTGCTCATCAACGAGCTAAACTGCATCGGCTGCCACGCTGCGGACAAGTCTCAGAGTCACCGTTTTGAAACGCGCGCGGCTCCAGTGCTCTTCACCACTCACAACTCTGCTTCAGCCAGCTGGCTGCGACATTGGCTGAATGATCCGCATGACTTCAAACCCGGCACTATCATGCCCGACTTACTGCACGGTCTTACCGAGAAGGCCAAGGCGCGCGCAGTCGATGCCCTGCGCCATTATCTGGTGTCCCTTGCTCCGCCACTGGGCAAGACGGTGGTGACAACCGGCCGTGCCAGTGCAGGCAAAAAACTTTATGAAACCATCGGCTGCGCCCAATGCCATGCGCCCGATGCCAAGGACAACGGCAAGGATTTTCCTCTGGGAGAGCTGCAGCAAAAGTACACACAAGAGCAACTCGTCCAGTTCCTACTCAACCCACTGCACAGTCGACCCGCCGGCCGGATGCCTCGCGTGCCAATGACTCAGAAAGAGGCCTCGCATCTCTCCGTCTTCCTTCGTGACCGCATCCCGGCACGTAAAGACTTTGCCCTGGTTAATGGCCCAGCCGCTCTGAAGCTGCGGGAAGAAGGTAAAGCCCTATCCCTAAAAATGAGATGCGCCAATTGTCATTCCACACCTGGTTCGAACATACCGCCAAATTTATCCAAGCCACTGGCCAAGCTTGATCCTACCCAAGGCTGTCTTTCTACCAAGCCACCAAAAGAGGTGCCCCACTTTTATTTGAAAACTGAACAGATAAAAGCCATCACCGCCGCGCTTAGTGCCAAGCCAGTCGCGTTCACAGCTCAGGAAAAAACGCACCGCCGCATGCGCCAACTTAACTGCACCGCATGCCACGTGCGCGATGGCTTGGGCAAACCCGATCCGGCACGCGACAAGTTCTTTACCACCACCGGCAATGACCTTGGGGATGAGGGGCGTTTGCCACCTCTACTCACCGGCGTGGGGGCCAAGCTGACAGACTCAGCCCTGCACAAGGTGCTGCGTGGCGAGGAAGCCGTGCGCCCCTACATGACCACGCGCATGCCTGATTTTGGCGAGACCCACGCCAAGTTTCTCAACAGACACTTTGCCGCCGCCGACGTTCGCGCCAACGTGAAACCCACGCCGCGGGATGGGAAGGAAAATCAGGTGGGTCGCAACAAGTACGGGCGAGAATTGGTGGGGGTCAAGGGGCTCAACTGCATCACCTGCCATCAACTGGGCGGGCGCAAATCACTGGGCATTCAGGCGATGGATCTGGCCCACTCGCCTGGCCGGCTGCGCCCGGAGTGGTTTCGCGATTATCTAATTAACCCGGCCAGTTTCCGTCCTGGCACCCGGATGCCCTCCTTCTGGCCTGAGGGCGAGGCGGTCAGCAAGATTTCCGGACGAAATACACCAAGGCAAATTGATAGCATATGGGTGTACCTAAACGAGCTCGAACAAACTCGCCTGCCTGAAGGACTGGAAATGAAAGGTAATTTTGTACTGAAACCCAGCAAACGGCCGATCGTGTTTCGTACCTTCATGGAGGGCGCGGGCACACACGCCATTGCCATTGGCTTTCCCCAAGGAATCCACGCGGCCTTTAATTCTGAGCAGGTGGGATGGTCCCTTCTTTGGCGCGGAAAATTTCTTAATGCGGAAAGCACCTGGGATGATCGATTCACTCCACTGGCCGCACCATTGGGAGAGAGTGTAGTAACACTACAAACAGGCCCAGCAGTTGCTCTCCTAAAAAGTCTGGAACAATCGTGGCCCGCGGACGGCCTAAAAATGCGAGGCTATCGCCTGTCCAAGGATGGTATTCCAACCCTTCTCTATTCGCAGGGCACTACAAAAATCACAGATACCCTCACGCCCAGAGGCAAAGGTCTGCGGCGGCAGATGGAGTTTACCGGCGCCAAGGACAACCTGTGGGTTCGGCTGGCAACGGCCAAGGTTTTCCTCTCTGACAAACCCGGGCTGTGGAGCACCAATACCAAGCTTTACATCACCGCCCCCAATTCACAGATACGGAGGATTGAGGGAATGTCCGAACTAATTATGCCGGTAAAATTTGATTCCTCCGGAAAAGCAACCATGGAAATAGAATGGCACTGGCAATAAAGAAACTAGTCATAATCACGCTGCTAGGTGTCGCAGGGGCAACTGCCGCTGAGAATGACTACTACAAGCTCATCTCCGTCCCCTTCCCAAAGGATCTCAAACTTGAAATTAGCGGCATGGCCACCCTGCCCGAGGATCGCATGGCCTTGGCAATTCGCAAAGGTGAGATCTGGATTGCCGAAGGTTTATCGGGAGGCAAACCGGTTTACACAAAATTTGCCAGTGGCCTACATGAACCCCTGGGATTGGCCTATCATAAGGGCGACCTCTACACCGTACAACGCACTGAGCTGACGCGCCTTCGCGATACCGATAACGACGGACGCGCCGATGAATACCTTACCCACGCCAAGGGTTGGGGGGTAACCGGTAATTACCACGAGTACGCCTACGGCCCGGCCATCGATCACGAGGGCAACATGTGGATGGCACTCAACTGCTCCATCGGCAAGGGCTCAAACCCCAACAACCAATGGCGTGGCTGGAGCCTCCGTGTGAAGCCTGATGGATCGTGGACCCCCATGTCCGGTGGCTTCCGTTCGCCCTCAGGTATTGGCACTAATCTCGCCGGCGATGTGTTTGCCACCGATCAACAGGGCAACTGGTTCCCCACCAGCCCGCTAATGCACTTAAAGCGTGGCACGTTTCATGGCCATGCCGATTCGCTCCCATTTACCCAATTGCCTGAAGCCACCTTCAAGGTGGATGGTGACCTGCCCAAAAACCTGACTGTCACCCAAGCTGCCAAACGCATTGGCGCTTATCAATTGCCTGCAGTGTGGTTCCCCTACCGCAAGATGGGCATGAGCCCCACCGACATACTGGCCGATAGCACCCAAGGTAAGTTTGGCCCCTTTGCAGGCCAGCTTTTTTGCGGCGAATTCACAATGTCATTTGTATCGCGTGTATTTCTGGAAAAAGTTGAGGGCGAATATCAGGGCGCGTGTTTCCGGTTCCGTGACGGGCTTGACTGCGCGGCGTTGCGCCTGCAGTGGGGCGTGGATGGCTCGATGTATATCGGCCAAAGCAATCGTGGCTGGAATTCGCTGGGCACCAAGAGCTACGGTCTGCAGCGTCTGCAATGGACCGGCAAGGTGCCCTTTGAAATCAAGACGATGTCTGCACGTCCAAATGGGTTTGTGCTGACTTTTACCCGACCGGCTGACCCCAAGACTGCCACCGACCCCAAGAGCTACGTGCTGAGTAGCTATACCTACCCGTATCACTCAAAATATGGGGGCGAAGAAACTGACGTAAAAGCCCTTACCGTGAAATCGGCCACCCTTGATGCCACCAAAAAATTGGTTCTCCTGACAATTGATGGCCTGCGCACTGGCTACGTCCACGAACTGCACGCCAATGGCATAAGAGATCTCAAAGGCCAACCGCTACTTCATAAGGCAGCGTACTATACGCTCAATCGAATTCCGAAGTGAACTAAGGCTGCGATTGTTGTGATTAGGAGATGTTTCATTTAGCAGCAGCTTTCAATTCTTCACCCGTCTTGCCGCCGTGTTTGCGGAGTAGGTCGGCAATTCCCGTATGATCTTGATCAACTGCCCAATCTAATGCTGTCTTGTCTTCTCCACTAGCAGATTCACTCTTCGTATTCACATTTGCACCCTTTGCGATGAGTAATTCAGCGACTTCCTTGTGTCCTTTCATAGCCGCAGCAAGCAAAGGTGACGATCCGTCATTAATCTTCGCATCTATGTCCGCTCCATTTGTAATTAGTAATTCAGCTATTTCCCTGGTTGCAGCATTATGCAAAGGAGTACTTCCATATTTATTCTTGGCAGTTACATCTGCACCGTTGGCGATTAGTAGTTCTACGGAACTTTTGTGACCTCCTGAAGCAGCCGCAGACAAAGGCCCAATCGCACTTGCATCGACGCCAGCAGCCAAGAGCTCCCTCAAAGCGTCAACATCTCCTACTTTAGCAGCAGTGGTAATTGAACCGTATTTACCACCGTGTTTGCGCAGAAGGTTTGCTAATTCGGTCTGTTTGCGCTTGATGGCCTCGTCTAACGGTGTTTGGCCTTTAAATAATCCGGATTCACTCTTTGCATTTACATCTGCACCTTTCTTAATCAGAAGCTCAGCAACTTCCTTGTGCCCTTCACGAGCTGCACGATGCAAAGGAACCCTTCCCATTTTATCCTTTGCGTTGACATCCGCACTATTGGCAATTAGGAATTCGACGGTATCCTTGTGTCCTTCACGAGCGGCACGATGCAAAGGAGTCATTCCCCCTATACCTTTCGTATTCACATCAACGCCAGCAGCCAAGTGTTCATTTACGGCTTCGATATTTCCAGCATTGGCAGCATTATGAATTGAAATCTTTGGGGCTTTGCCTGTCGGCGTTTCTGGTTTCACTTCTGCTAGAGGAACGGACTGTTGCGCCTCCCCACATCCCACCAAAAGTACGGCTGTTATAATTATAATGTGTTTCATGTCGCGCAAAGATCAGTTTTTATTATTATTTTTGCAATAAGTTTCTGATTTCTTATTTTCTGCTTCGATGCGTCGCTTTCAAGCGACAATAAACGCTCATACGGGCGATTCCTAAGGTTTAGTAAATCAATGCATACTTTGGTCTTGGCCTTGAGCGTCTTCATCTGCTCATCTTTCTACTCGATAGTCTTGGAGTATCTGAAAAAACGTTTAACAAGTAACTTTTTTTTGTTTACCCATCCTCACACGGTTGGAAGTTTAACTCACGTTAAAACTCTACGATGCTGGCTAGCAACTGCCAAAGTAGCTCTTTGCAAGGCGTCGGATTTAAGGTGTAGATTGCTCCGTCAAGTCTTACTAAACTAGCACAAGTTTCTATGTATTTTCAGTGAGTTTAAAGAAGTTACACATTGATCTGGCTAAGATGTAATTTTGGTGATCGTCATTACATCACCCATTCGTAGTGCATTTGACAATGCAATGCAGTTCTCTCTTGTCCTTATTTTGCTACTAATCAACTTAGAGTAGACTCGTTTTCGGTTAACATTCTCGAATGATGTTATTTGATTCTATAAGCGACCTTCTTGGCCTGTCGTCCTTGCTTACTCTCGAATATCCTAATCAATCTGAGAGTTTAGTGAGTTCGATCGATTCAACAATAGATAATTATTAATGAATCAGCTAATTGATTTAATATTTGCGTTGAATCATCAATAAAGATGTTTAAAGTTCGCGTTCTAACTGAAGTGACTGAAACGTTTAAGGCTGTTGTTACAATAGAAATTAAGATTAGGTCCAGTGAGGATGTGACTGCTTAAAACACCGTATTGGCACTTGAGACAGTGCGCTGTTTCTAAATAGCATGACGGAACCAATACCATCAGAATTTAATGAATCGCTTAGTCACTTTGATAACTTGCACCTATGTGCTTTATTTATCTCAGTCTGTTGTATCGTCTTCGTTCCTTGGATTGGAAGAATGCTCCCAAAAAGCAAAAATCACTTTGGGGTTTGGATTTTAGTATCATTTACGATAATCCAGGAAATTTTTGATTATTGTAATCGTGCCAGTTTCAGGGAACTAAGTCTGGCTAGGGATCTGCCACTTAATATATGTAACTTTAGCTTAATCATTGCGGTAGTGTCATTGATAACTCGCAATAAATATTGCTTCGAATTTTCCTATTTTTTAGGTGCAACCGCCGCGCTACAATCACTCTTAACGCCGGGTTTGCCTTATATCTATAATCTTAGTGACTATATCATGTTCTTCTTCCAACACGCTTTGATAATTATTTTGGCTTTATGGAATGTCTTCGTTGATGGAATGATTACTTCAAAATATGCAATCCTTAGAACAATGATTTTTTTAAACTTGATGATTTTGCCTGTCGGTATAATCAACTGGTTAACCGATTCTAATTACATGTATATAAGCCAAAAGCCTCATGTTGAAAGTCCTTTCATTATCGGGGAGTGGCCCTGGTATATTTTGTCCCTAGAGGTTGTCGGTCTTCTAATGATGCTGATAGCAGCTATCCCTATGGCTATAGCAAATAAAGTTAGATCTCGAAATACCCTAAGTTGAACTCTAATAAAGAAGTGTATCTACACTAATTTTTGTGTAAATCGGGTAATCAACTTAATTAATAATTCGTTTAAGACTCTTCAGTTTCTATTTGTTTCGAGACACTTTCCCAATTTCCCCAAGCCAAGACGTAAGTTGCTAAAACCCAATGAAAGAAAATAGGGATACATCCACCGGTCCATCTTTCTTCGGGGTAAATATACATGCGCAAAATATATCTTAGTATCATAGAAAGCAGATATATTGATCCGAAAATGCGCAGGTTCTTAGAAGTACGTTTAGTTGGATTGCTAAATCTTCCAGTGCCTTTAGTAAGATCAGTTGCAACTTTTAACAAAAAAGATATTATTACGATTTGAAAGACAAGTAGTATTGGATATGAGATTATCCCTGAAAACCAATCCCTTGATGGCGGTAAAAACGTGACCTCGAAAAATTCTACTAAAATCTGCCCTGTTACTCTGCAGACGAAAAGCACTAAACATATCCATAAGATCCATATCAGTACCAGGCGACAACCCTCTATTGAATTTGTTACTCTCATAACAATTCTATTTTAATGTTCTGACTTTGATTCCCCATCCGTTGCCATTATTAGCGATTGTTGAAGATTCTAGCACTCCATCTTTACCAAAGATTATAGGGTCATCAGTTATATCTTCCTCTAATAAATAAGTTCCGAATGCTCCTTCCTGTGCAATAATTAAATCCTGATAATGGTTCGCTATTGATAATGCAGCTCTAGATAGAATGCTAGTTTCTCCAACCTGAGCTCCTATAATTAGTGGAATACCTGATCTTTTTGCCTGATTTGCAATCTCAATAGACCTTAGAATTCCTCCCATTTTAGAAATGCGTAAGTTAATTACCCAGTTTTTAGGACTAGATTTAATGTGCTCGAAATGATCTAAACGTAAAAAACTTTCATCTACTATTACAGGAGTATTAGTCGAATTAGAAAACTTCTGCATTCCTTCAAAATCGCCACGGTGCAATGGTTCTTCTACGCCAACTAAGTCAAAATCTAATTTGTTTATATAATCAGCTGCAGAACGCCAATTAATCCACAAATTGTTTGCATCTAGTCGTATTTTAGAATTTGTAATTGTTGTTTTAAGGTGTCTGATATTATCTTTATCTAGCTGGTATTTTCCCGATAGTTTAATTTTGAAGTCATTAAAACCGATTTTTAAATATCGTTTAACCTGTGAAGTGAATTGTTCTCGGCTCAATATTCCTAGGACAGCGGTATAGCGAAAATTGTATTCTAACTCTTTAAGTCCAATGATGCTTTCAGGGCTTTTTCTATTTTTGCGACTGATTAAATCCAACAGAGCTAATTCAAATGAGCAAAATGCAGCGGGATTTTTATCAACAAGTTCTCGGTTGAGGGTAACCCAATTAACTAGATGCTTCCAGATTGTTTAACTTAAGCCAGTTCGTATTGTTTTCTTTTAAGAATGACAGTGATGATTCTATGGTTTCGTTCGTAACATATTTTCTGGGACAACCTTCCCCATAGCCTGTAATATCTTTTGATTTTATAATTGAAAGTACTGTTTCTGTTTCAGAACGCTTGAAAGATGAATGCTTAAAAGATTCACGAAACGGAATTTTAATAGATTTATAATCAATATTTGATATTAACATCATTCACGAATGGTAAACTTGTTGAAGTCGAAATCACAGTCCTTGTCGCTAAGTAATCTAATTAGCTTAAACTGCCCTTCTCTTTGGCCTTTATCTAGATTATACTTTTTAAATTCCTCTGCTGTTCCTTTTTCAACACAAATAACTTCTAACGGCATCAATCTACCACTCTTTCGCTTTTCCATATACTCAATATTCAAGTGAGATATCTCTTGCTCTATTTCTTGTGCATAAACTGATTTAAAAGGTTGTTGAATATATAACCGGTACTTTAGTTCTTCGGAGTACGCTACCATCACATAAAATTTGATCTTTAGATTGTATTTATTTATCACTTTCAGAACCGCTATGTTTACTTGATCTTCATATAATTTTTCACCTGTTAAGCTAATCACTCCATCACCTTTTTGTATAAACTTAATAGTTGGTGTATTATGGTATTTCCCAGTAACTTGAATAATATCATTAATGAAATAACGGTATAGGCCGTTCTGCGTTGTCACAAAAATATAGTAATCCTTACTAAGTTCAATCTCGTGAAGCATTAAAAAGACAGGGCCTTCACTGCCCCATTCATCACGTTCAACAAATTCGAAGAAGTTTTCATTAAGCGTTGGAACTTGTATTTCATTTCTTATGTCAAGATTAACCGTCCCACGAAATTCACTAGACATATAACCAACTTCGCCAATAAATGATTTACTGCTCAACTGCGCTTTTAATGAAGGTAATAATGTGCTGCAATTTCCAGATGTCCAAGTTGTAATCAGTCTCAAATTTGGCCAAATATCAGACATAATCAAACTTCCTTTTTTCTTTTTTAATTCTCTTAGTTGCGATGCCCTTAATTTGTTTGGCTTGAACTTACTTATTATTCTTTGTTTTTTTTCAGAATCTATTTCTTTTATCCACGAGAGGTTCCCGGACTCTATATCCTGAAGTAGGTTTTCCAGGCTTGTGTCTATGATATCCTTAAGTCGTAATATTGTTGAAGGGTTCGGCGTAGCGATTAATGTTATATTCTCAGAACTTAGCGCAAATGCGCATATCAAATAATATTTTAAATCGTAGTCAGATATCGTGAATATTTCAAATGGCAAAAGATAACTGTACCGTAAGAGTGTTGGCATACTTTTGTAAATTAAACCTGATATCGCTCCATAAGGGGTTCCAGTACTTAAGGTTCCCTCGATATCCGGGCTAACAATAGCCAACAGCTTTCCGCTATATACTTCTTTATCGTAACTGTATTGAGTGTATGAGAACAGGCTTTGACTGTGTTTATAGCTTTCGATAGACGCTTTAAGTATGGGGATATTTTTGGGTTCGCCAGTAGTCCCGCTTGTTTGAGCGTACATAACTGGTTGCTGAGAGTTCAGATATGGCTCTCCCGTTTTTTCTTGTTGGTTAATATAAGAACGTAAATCTTCATATTCATTAATTGGAACTGCATTTTTGAAATCCTTATAGGAATTAATAGATTTAAACTCATGATTTCTCCCAAAATGCGTGTCTTTGTTTAGATCAAGAATATATTTTAAAAGGTCCCACTGATTTTTTTCAGGATTCTTAGTTAATTTAATAAATGGAATATAATATTTTTTTCTAATCCACATCATTCTTATGTGGAGGCAAAGTCTTAGAAAACTTATTTTTAATGAATCAATCACTTTTGTCCTGATCTAACCCATTAATGAAGGGGCTTTTTAGTTGTTTGATTAAACCCAATGGATAATTTCTATTTATTAACCCTAACTTCTCTACTTTTCTCATTTTTGGTAGATGCCAAGTTCCAAACAATAAGTCCCAAACTATCAAGTTATTACCAAAGTTTTTATTAGATTCTTTTATTATCTTCGAGTGATGCCAACGGTGTAATTCCGGCCCACTAATAATATAATTTAGTGGCCCTAAATAAATCTTAATATTGCAATGTTGGAAAAAGCCATTAACAGAGTAAAAAACAAAATAGAGAGCTAAAACATCTTGTGTGATACCTAGTATTATAAATGGCAAAGCATCAAAAATAAATTGTATAGATTTCTCTAACGGATGAAACCGCCCGACATTCATTGAGTACAATTTATGAGGGGAATGATGTACTGCATGTAAACGCCATAAGGGTAACCATTCATGACTTAATCTATGCAGCCAATAACGAAAGAAATCTGCTATCAAAATCATTAGAATAGCTTGAGTTCCTATTGGCCATTCTTTAGGCCAAAGGTTATTTAAAATGTAACCATTAGATTGAATAATATTGACTAATGCTATAATTGCTATAAAAGTCATTAACTTAACTAGTAAAACTTGAACTAAAACCATGTAAAATAAATCAACAAACCAGTCATTTTTTTTTGGTATCCACTCTACTCTGCATGGAACTAATCTCTCGAGCGCTATTATGCTAACAAGTCCAAATAAAACGGCTATCCAAGTTGCCAAAGTGAGATGATAATCAAAATGAATTAGTACAATATGAAACGAGAAGCAGAGGCTTAGGACGAGCGGGTAGGAAATATAAGGAACTATATTTTTTATTAAATTAGTCATTTTATTTATTCTATATACCTTACACCTACACCAAAATCGTATCCGGCCCCTGATTCCCCGTTACACTCCCCCACCAGAAACCCTGCTAGGATTGTTGTGAGTAGGAGGTGTTTCATTTTATCTTTCGTTCACTGTGCCCAACCAAGCGGAGGAATTCTAACAGTTTAAGTAGCAAACCGGGTCATTGATAAAATCAATGGTTGTATTGATTGAATCGATAGTCATCCCACCTGCACAACGAATGCTATTGTTGTGATTTAGAGGTGTTTCATTTCAACATGACCTAGAAAGTTGAGAAGACAGTCCTATAATTATCACACGGCGTAAAGCTTCACCCCCCCCTTACCCCCTCGCACTCGGAAAAATAGTGGAATTAAATCTCTACATTTAATCTGCGTATATCTGCAATCTCATGCGTATTTTGGGTAATAAGAACAAACGAGGTGTAACAGCTAGAAATGCTTTAAGTTGCTTGTTATCAGGAAGAAATGATGGAGCCAGTGGTCGGGATTGAACCGACGACCTGCTGTTTACGAAGCCGATTACCATTTTTAAGGGTAGTTTTTCTAAAGCCTCTAATTTAGTCACTTAGAGTAGCTTAAATCTCACTTTTTCCAAGAACTTTCGGCGTTGAAATTGAGATTGGTCGACCTCATTTCAAAATTAAGTGCAATTTTTGTCATTTGGTTATCATTAATGTGAGTCTTTAAATAACAAAAGCCCGCCACAATATGTAGCGGGCGGCCAAAGTTATCTGTACCTTAGCTTTCGCCGCTAAAGCTGAATCCCAAAACCCCCTAGACATCTTCCCTCGGATTTGATTTAATTAATCTTTTAAATGAATTATGAATAAACTTCTTGTTTTTACTTTCTTAACGGCTGTTATTTGCTCATCGACTTTAGGGCAGGAGTTGAAGCCGGGTGATGAAATTTGGTCATTTAGATTCGGAGGTAGCGATGTTTATTCCTCCCCAGCGGTAGGGAGCGATGGCACCATCTACGTTGGGTCTGACGACCACAACCTCTACGCGATCAACCCGGACGGCTCCAAGAAATGGGAATATGATACGGGAGAATGGGTAATGTCTTCTCCAACTATAGGGGGCGATGGCACCATCTACGTCGGGTCTTTCAGCGGTCACCTCCACGCAATCAACCCGGACGGCTCCAGAAAATGGAGATTTAATGCGAGTGACGTTGTGTGGTCCACCCCAGCGATAGGGAGTGATGGCACCATCTACATCGGGTGTTGGAACAATGCGTTCTACGCAATCAAACCGGACGGCACTAGAAAATGGGCATATGGAACAGGAGGGTGGATTCTGTCTTCTCCAACTATAGGGAGCGATGGAACGGTGTACGTCGCGTCTCGAGACAGTAAGCTCTACGCATTCAACCCTGACAGCGCCCGTAGAAAGAAATGGTCATTTGAAACGGGTTCTGATGTGATGTCCTCCCCAGCAATAGGGAGCGATGGTACAATCTACATCGCGTCTGATGACACTGATCTATATGCAATCAACCCGGACGGCTCCAAGGAGTGGTCGTTTAATACGCGTGGTTGGGTGCGCGCTTCCCCATCGGTAGGTAGCGATGGGACCATCTACATTGGATCTGATGACAGTAGACTCTACGCAATCAACCCGGACGGCTCCAAGAAATGGGCATTCAAGACGGGAGATCAAATTCGTTCCTCCGCAGCGATAGACAGCGATGGTGTCATCTACGTTGGATCTAATGACAACAACCTCTACGCAATCAACCCGGACGGTTCTAAGAAATGGGTATTCAAAACACGAGGTTCAGTGCCGTCCTCACCAACGATAGGGAGCGATGGGACAATCTACGTTGCTTCTGAGGACGGCTACCTCTACGCAATAAAAACATCAACCGATGATCCTGCGGAGGGGCAGCCGGCAGAGATTGCGATCGATACATATGCAGGTGTGATGATTGAGGGAACTGTTGGTTCTAAATATCGAGTGGAATTCAAAAACAAGCTTGATGATGCCGCAAAGTGGATCGTAGGAGATGTGATTGACCTGCCTGAAAGTCCTTACCTTTGGGTAGACAGATTCAAACCAATACGAGGAACCCGATACTACAGGGTAGTACTGGTTGAATAACGAAAGGTCAATCTGAGCTTGGCGAAGTCCAAGGCACCGGAAGCTCTGTTAAGTTTCCTGATCCCCGCTTACCTTTTGTTCCTTTTTAAAGCAATTACTTTCGGGTGAAGTTGGTGGAGTAATCGGCGTTCCCACAATCTGCTGAATTAAATCGCTTGTTCCCAAAGGCAAATTGTAGAGAATGCCCGCCCTACGTTCGGCATTCGGCCGACACATATCCACGGATGGGCGAATGGCGCAGTGGTAGCGCAGCGGTTTTACACAATCCTGAGTAGCCCGTTTTCGTCCATACAGTTCACTTTTCTATCATCTCACTTTTTAACCCCAGCTATTTATTAATGTTTTTGCAGTGCCAATTGCACCGAAATTGCACCAGATAATTATCATAACTTTCATTTGATAAAAAACTCCCAGCCGGGGCATAAATTTTATTTTTTAAATTTGGCCAGATTTGGCAGGGAGCTTTCGGCGCTTTATTTCCCTTCAGCTTTCAATTCTTCACCCGTCTTGCCGCCGTGTTTGCGGAGGAGGTCGGCGGTTTCGGTTCGATTTAACTGGATGGCATTATCTAGCGGTGTTTTGTTTTCAAAATCTTTCGCATTCACATTAGCACCTGCCACAATTAACAGTTCGATTATATCCTTTTGTCCCGTTTTAGCTGCAGCATGCAAAGGAGTTCGTTCCCACTTAGCGTTCGCATTCACATCCGCACCTTTATCAATTAACAGTTCAGCGACTTCCTTTTGACCGTTTTCAGCCGCAAAGTGCAATGGAGTCTCCATGAATTTAGTCTTTGTATTCACATCCGCACCCGCAGGCAAGAGCTTTTTAACTTCCTCGATTTGCCCTTCTTCAGCAGCTTCGTAAATCGACGTTCCACACCCCACCAGCACCACGGCTGCGATTGTTGTGATTAGTATGTGTTTCATTTATTAAACGGAATCTCAGTTCCAATACTACTACGTTACATCGCCAAATTTATTCCCTAAGAAAATCGTGCTTATTGCCCCAACCCCAGTTTTCAAGGCGTTTTAACTGTTGCCGCAGAGATGGGTTGGCTACTTCCCTTCAGCTTTCAATTCTTCACCCGTCTTGCCGCCGTGTTTGCGGAGGAGGTCGGCTGTTTCGGTTTATTGCTGTCACATGACGGCCCTAACTTACAGCTTCATGGTATGATATTATTTACTTTGACTGCTTGACATTTTTTATTTCAATACGTATTTTGATTTTTCAAAGCAATTTTATTATGAGTTTTACTGAAAGTATTGGGACGTGTTTTCGCAAGTACGTAGATGTTAATGGAAGAGGTTCTCGGTCGGAGTTCTGGTATTTCCAGCTTTTTCTTATCGTACTAGGTACAATAGCGGGATGGGTAGATTCAGCTGTTTTTGGGACTGGATTAGGCGATACGGGTATGGTTTCTACCGTGATTATGCTGGGAACACTCTTGCCCTCTATATGCGCTATCGTTCGCAGGTTGCATGATGTGAATAAAAGCGGTTGGTGGATTCTAATAATGTTTACCTGTATCGGAATAATTCCCTTAATTATTTGGTGGGCTACCAAGGGCACCTCAGGTTCAAATGAACATGGTGACGACCCTTTGGCGGCAGCTCAATCTGGTTAGAAGCAGTTTTATCCTGCAAGCTGTTTCCCTTCAGCTTTCAATTCATCACCCGTCTTGCCGCCGTGTTTACGGAGGAGGTCGGCGATTTTGGTTTGTTGCGAAGTTTTGGCATCAAATAGGGTTTTCTAACCGAGCTTATTCTTCGAGTTCACTTTCAAATCTGCGACGGATCTCTTTTAGCGATCCCAGCGTGAGGGAAAATTCGTAATCGATAATTTTCCCTTGCTGCAGGCGAAGTGTCTGTATCGGCGCAACGTACGAGCAGGCCGAGCCATGCGGACCTGATTGCCCGTTACCCTTGAATCGATAACAAGTGAATTGTGATGTACCAGGTGTATGGATACCAATTCCCCAATCTTTTTCGTCGACATAGGCTATCCAGTCTTCGGAAGTTTTACCCCGTTCATTAGGCCATCCCGGAATGCGACGAACTAGTTTTCCTTGATGAGCATAGATCAGGTTCTTAAGTACGGCGTCGACGAAAACCGCCGGCATTTCTTGATGTCGAGCCAAATGGTGCTCCTTGCCCTTGTACGTCATTTTGGATCGTACATTCGCAAGAGAACCCTCAAGAGTTATCCACTGCTCCATGATGGCCTCGGGGCAGGAGTTGCCGTTGGCCCAGTGCCTCGGTTCAATCTTGGCATAGAGGCTGTCTTTGTCCTTGTTGATGCGCAATTCCAACACGCGTGCGTCTTTTCCTTGCCAACTGCCACCTTGGATGGGGTTATATCGCCACTGCTTCCCATTCCAATTAGAGCCGTCGAGGTCACCGTAATAGGACTGCTGAATGAAACGTCCGTGGTCGTAGTGATTTAACACATTACGCTTCGTTTTTGAGTCTCCAAAGAAACCTATGCAGGCGCCACGCGACTTGTTGACTCCAATGCGAATCAGTCCGTTATCAAGGTATTCCCATTCGCCCTTTGTGGATTTCGTTGGAGAGCTAGAGTCTTTTCCTGTAACCCCGAACACATTAAACTCTCCATTACCTACAGCCACCACAGCTGCGATTGTGATTAGTAGTTGTTTCATTTGCCTTCAGCTTTCAATTCTTCACTCGTTTTGCCGCCATGTTTGCGGAGGAGGGCAGCGATTTCACCGTGATTTTTTTCTATGGCAATATCCAAAAGTGTTAATTGATTTTCGTTGGTTATGTTTGGGTCAGATTTCGCTTTAAGGTATCCGCTTACCATTTTCATATTCCCATTCGCACACGCTTGGTCAATCGGTTCCAATCCTGCATTAAAAACAGTATTCATGAACCACATTACAATCCTGTCACTCCATTTCGGATTGAGCGCGTGAGATATAAATAAGATTGAGCCCGCTAATGTCAGCCATGAGAACCACTCTTTGACTCCAATTTCATAAAAAGCAAACAAGCCAAGCACTCCTAAAAAAACACATGCAAATCTTAATATCATTACTTCCCTTCAGCTTTCAATTCTTCACCCGTCTTGCCACCGTGTCTGCGGAGTAGGTCGACTGTTTTGGTGTCTTTGTTAAAAATGGCCCAATCTAGCGGTGTGTATCCATTCACATCCTTTGCATTCACATCCGCACCAGCAGCAATGTGCTGTTTGACTACGTCAAGATTTTTTTGCATGGCAGCCTCGTGAATTAAGATGTCTGGTGCTTCGACTGTCGGCGGCTCTGCTTGCTGTATTGGAATGGCTTTTGTTTTTTGTAGCTCCTTTGGAACACACCCCACAACCAGCACGGCTGCGATTGTTGTGAGTAGGAGGTGTTTCATTTGCGTTTGTTTTTTGATTTGTTTTTAAATTTGTACGTATCCCAATCAATTCCATAATCAAACCAAATTAACGAAGCTGTGAACCCTATAAAAATAACTCCACCTATATTACCTAAGTCATCATTAGTCAGCTCAGGGAAGCCCCATTTAATTCCATAAGTAATCCCAACGATGACCCCTAAAGTAGAAAATGCTAAAAGATATAGTCTCATAGTTTCATTTCCCTTCAGCTTTCAACTCTGCACCCGTCTTGCCGCCGTGTTTGCGGAGGAGGTCCGTGGTTTCGGGATGCTTTAACTGGATAGCGACATCTAGTGGCGTGCCACCAATATGATCCTTTGCATTCACATCAGCATTAGCATCGATAAGTAGTTCGACGATTTCCTTGTAATTCCCGCCAGTCGCAAAATGCAACGGAGTCCCTCCTCTCTTATCATTCGCATTCACATCCGCACCTTTGGCGATGAGTAGATCAGCGATTTTCTTGCTACCAGAACGAGCCGCCTCATGCAAAGGAGTCCTACTAACCGAAACTTTTAGATTCACATCCGTGCCAGCAGGCAAGAACTTCTTTACTGCTTCGATGTTGTGGTTTTTGACAGCATCAAGCAGTGCTTTCAGTTCCTTCTTGGTCTTGCCACCATGTTTGCGGAGGAGGTCGGCGATTTCGGTATGTTTATCCTTGATGGCCGAATCTAGCGGTGTGTCGCCTCTGTCAGCCTTCGCATTCACATCCGCACCTTTGGCGATCAACAGTTCGGCGATTTCCTTGTTTCCCGTAAAATGCAGAGCAGTCCATCCATACCTATTCGGCGCATTCACATCCGCACCATCAGCAATGGCTTGCTTGGCGGCTTCAATGTTTATGTCTTTGACAGCTTGGAACAGCGCACCACGTGGATTCCCACACCCCACAACCAGCACGGCTGCGATTGTTGTGAGTAGGAGGTGTTTCATTTCAACATGACCTAGAAAGTTGAGAAGAAGCTCCTATAATTATCACACGGCGTAAAGCGCTTTCCCCCCCTTACCCCCCCCCTCGAAAAATAGTGGAATTTTAGACGCAACATTTACGCAACATATTTTCTGCGTATATCTGCAATCTCATGCGTATTTTGGGTAATAAGAACAAACGAGGTGCAACAGCTAGAAATGCTTTAAGTTGCTTGTTATCAGGAAGAAATGATGGAGCCAGTGGTCGGGATTGAACCGACGACCTGCTGTTTACGAAACAGCTGCTCTACCACTGAGCTACACTGGCATGCGTGGCTTGGCCAAGCGGCATACGTTCGCCGCCAAACGGGTACCTACAGTATCCTCCGACTCTAAACAGGTCAAGATTGCTCGTCAGTTGGCCCTTCTTGTTCCTTATTACCTAATGCCCGACTACAGTTGCTTGGTCTAGAGATACGACTAAGCACATGGACAAGCGGATGAAGGTAGGCAGGTTGACTCGAAAGAGTTCACGGGAACAAAATAATATAGATTTATCTAATTGTTGTGTCTTTTTCAGTTAAAAGCTTCTTTGTTTGCAAAATAAATAGCTAATTTTAAAAAGTCCTAAAGATTTTAAGTCCGCACCAGTTTTGTTATTCAGTGGTTAAGCCCGAAGATGCGAGATTGATTTTACTGTGCGGGGAAGAATCTAGCTGAGGCCTGACAGAGTGGGGGGGGGCACGCCGCAGGGCGGGGCTGTCGTTGGCAAGCAGTTTGATGCTACTCATGGGTAAAAAGTCGGGTGAAAGCAGTCTCGTGCCATGAGCTGCTTATGTCGAGCAAGGGAAACAGCCAGCCCATGCTTTCAATGGAAATTAGCTTTGTCCGTTCAACCACTCGGCGGTTTGGTTCAAGGCCTCAGAGAAAAAATTTTGGCAGGCCAACTGGCCCATGAGCACTAGCTTGAGCATAGCGCTCACGAACGGCGTCTGCCCATAGTAAAAAGCAAGACCAGAGGTGCCGTCGAGTGGCATTTGACCAAACTCATACGGCAACCAATCCGGACTCGTGTGCCGCCTTACTGGCCAAAGTCACGCAGGTCTCGAACCTAGCCCGGTCTTGCACGGCAAATTGAGGCCGCTAAAACGGCGGAGGCGGAATGGAGGCTTTTAGGGCTCCCATATTAGCGAAGGGTGTCATGATATTTTTATAAGGATCAACCAGAGTTTTACGGAGGAAAAGCCGGTTACCACAAAACAAAGTCGGCCGACTTGCTGACCTCGACCGAACCGAGTATGTGCGACATCGCGTGCGCGACAGTGGGGTTTATGGTCTACTTGGAGATGTTGCTCATCGTACGGAAATTGTCAGCGGCCGGGCAGTCGATGGAATCGAGTGAGTATGGATTGGCGCTGTCTGTTTTTGAACACTTTGCGAAATTTACTCTATATCAGCAGCCAAAACCAATTCGCCGCTTAGCTAAGCGCGGCTAGATAAAAAGCATAATACACTTAAAGTAAAAGGGTTATCGATTTCACTTTAGGATTTGGCACAAGACCTGCTTTTTTGATAAATATGTCTGAGACGGCGGCACAGTGTGTTGTGCAGGCCCAATGCAAAAAACCAGACAACTAGTTATGAAAAAAATCGAAGCAATTATTAAACCGTTCAAGCTGGACGAAGTACGGGATGCGCTCGCAGAAGTCGGCGTGGAAGGCATGACCGTGTCAGAGGTCAAGGGATTCGGCCGACAAAAGGGACACACCGAGATTTACCGAGGCAGCGAATACAACGTGGACTTTCTGCCCAAGATCAAGCTTGAGTTGGTTGTCACCGACGAGAATGTCCAAACCGGACTTGATGCGATCACAAAGGCCGCCAAAACCGGTAAGATCGGTGACGGCAAACTGTTCGTTACCTCCGTCGAGGAGGCCATCCGAATCCGCACCGAGGAAAAAGGTGACGAGGCGCTGTAGGGCGAATCTTGTTTGTCGAAAAACAAAACAAATAGGGAGCCGTTTCCGGCTCCCTTTTTTTTAATCTCATCGGCCAGGCGTATGGCCACCTGAATGCTCTGATTTACACTCCGGAGCCACTTAACCGGTAAAACTGGATTGTGCCTGTCTGGCCAAGCGTGATCGTGCGTCTATTTTCGTCTATGGAAGCTCCACCACCCATCTTATAAGGCCGTTCACATCTGAACATATCTGCAAAGTTAACGTCAGTTTTTTAGGCTCCTCATACTTGACGAATACAAGATAGTTCTGAAAAGAGCAAAAAATGGAACGACCTCTGGTGCAAAGCCGAAGGGAGCCTTTCGCCGGAACCCCAACGAGCATTCTGGAGTAGGGATATGCGAAGATCACACGCCTGCTGAAGCTAAAGGGCTGGCAAGTGGCGCTCGTAACGTTAAGAGGCTGCGGCGGTAGCTTGGTATCGAAAAACCCAAGAACAGGTGACAGGGCGTATCTACGGGTCTTCTGACCAGGGGTAAGCATCGTGGGCATGTCTGGACGTGTGATTTTTTTCATATCACTACCAAGCGGGGAGCAAACTGCGAATGCTCAAAATCATCGAAGAGTATACCCGGAGTGCCTGTGTATTCGTGTGGGGGTTGATTAACGCACGTAAAAAGTGAAGAAGATATTTTCGAAACTGATCAATGTGAATGGAGCCCCAGAACACATCCGCAGCAACAACAGCTCGGAGCTTTGTCTAAAGGGGTCTGCGTAAATGGTTGGCAGAGAATGAGATCAAAACGTTTTGTATTTAAGCGGGATGCCATTGGCAAAGTGAATACATCAAGAGTTTCAATGCGCGGCTAAGGAAGGAGTGTTTGAATCGAGAAGAGTTACGGCCCCTAACAGAGGCGCGAGTAGTGATAGAGGACTGGAAATGGAAGTACAACAATTTGCGCCCTCACAGGTTTCCTAGGGTACATAACACCAAAAATATTTTAACAGGATAAAGTCGGAGATAAGGCACAAGGCCAATGCTGGTTTTTCGGTCGGGCTATACGCTCTCCCTGCGTCCCTGCATTTAGCAGATAATAAACATGTCCAGACAAACGAAAGCTTTGGCCCAGTTTTAATAACTCTATCAGAAGAGACGATTACATCATTTATCCAGTTCTCAAAAAAGTTTTTCAGGATTTTGAGTGCAGCTATAGATGATGTATTTGTACTTTATTACTGGGCTTCTAAATAGTCTTGAGCTATTTGCTTTTTAGTTAATCAAAACATTTCATACTACTGTGAATTACTCATTTTCAGTTTTCTGAAGTTTTTTAGCTAATTGGAATATTAGCCTTTTCGAAAACTGTCTAAATTTGATCAGCGCGAAAGAATTGTAACATCTTTTTCGTGAAAATAGTGTCATGCTATGGGAGTGCTAAAAATATTTAAGTTGTTGTTAATAAGTGATTTAACCTAACAATTTTAGTTTGATCATCTTACTTGGCAAGGAGGGTGCTAAAGGGTTTATCGCTGATGTGCTACTTTGCAAATTATCGCTTGCGATAAAGTCTTAGATACAAAAGCTAATTCTAATAACGAATGATGACTATGAAAAAAACCCTTTTAGGCACACTTACGGGTGTGTGTTTTATGATGGCGGTAACACTGTTGCCGGTAGAAACACTGCATGCCCAAGATGCGCCTCCAGCTGTGATAGCAGTAGAGGCAGAGACGGTAGAAAAAACATTTTCTGAATTGGGGGGTGATTCAGGAGATACGGCTTGGATGATTGTCGCTACAGTTTTGGTGTTATTCATGACCTTTCCAGGTTTGGCCCTATTTTATGGTGGATTGGTAAGGGCAAAGAATATTCTGTCGATACTTGTACAATGCTTTGCTGTCGGTTGTTTGATGAGTATATTATGGTTGGCTTATGGTTATTCTCTCGCGTATGGAGAAGGTAATGCATTCATAGGTAATCTTGATAAGATGTTTTTACAAGGTGTTGGTGTTAATACAATTGATGGAACTATACCAGAGTCTGTCTTTTTTACCTTTCAGATGACATTTGCCATCATTACTCCGGCACTAATTGTGGGGGCATTTGCTGAGCGAATGAAATTTAGTTCTGTTTTAGTTTTCTGTACTATCTGGTTCACGTTTTCGTATGTACCAGTATGGCATATGGTCTGGGGTGGCGGATTAATTTCCGGTTGGTCAGCGATGGATTTCGCTGGTGGAACAGTGGTACATATTAATGCCGGTGTTGCCGGATTAGTGACATGTATTTTACTGGGAAAAAGGAAAAGTTATGGGGCCACTTCAATGTACCCTCACAGTGTGCCTATGACTCTAATAGGAGCGAGCATGCTTTGGGTTGGGTGGTTTGGTTTCAATGCGGGAAGTGAGCTTGCTGCTGATGGGACTGCAGGAATGGCTCTGTTAGTTACCCAAATAGCTGCAGCTACTGCCGCGTTTACTTGGATGATTGTAGAATGGATTGTGGCCAAAAAACCGACCGCAGTTGGAATTGCCACCGGAGCAGTTGCCGGTTTAGTTGCTATAACCCCTGCATCTGGTTCAGCAGGCCCAATGGGTGCACTGATTATAGGTTTTGCTTCCGCTGTTATTTGCTATTTATGCGCAACTTCATTGAAAAAAGCATTAGGCTATGATGACAGTTTGGATGTCTTTGGGGTTCACGGAATAGGCGGTATTGTAGGCGCTGTTTTAACAGGAGTTTGTGCTGCAGAAAGTTTGGGAGGTTCAGGATTAGAGTTGCCTTCAATGTCTGCACAGGTATTTGTGCAAATTAAAAGCGTAGTTGTAACTATTATTTGGAGTGCAGTGGTTTCCGTAGCTGCCTACTATATAGCATCTGCTTTGACAGGGGGTTGTCGAGTATCAGAAGATGAGGAAGTTCAGGGTCTGGATCTAAACAGCCACGGTGAGTCCGGTTATAATTCTTAATTTTGCTGGCTACTCCGCTTGGGCAAGCGTCAATTGATTTTTGCCCAAGCTGGGGTAAGCTAAGTAGTAAGGAAAGAACCGAACTTTTTTCGATTTTGATAAATTCGTGAGAATGTAGAAACGCGAGGGATTCAATTTATAATGAACCCTTTTTAATTAGGGGAATTACTAGTCGCCCAGTCTAGAGCTTTCCCGGCGGTGAAGAAGTCTGCAAGCGACTCTTCACCGCCTATTTTATTTAAACTCTAAAGTTTGTTCAGGATTAGGGATTAGCGCTTTTGCTGAAGGTCAATGCAGATAATCAACATGTCCAGACAAACGAAAGCTTTGGCCCAGTTTTAATAACTCGATCAAAGGTCTTTACCCTCATCGAGCTCCTGATCGTTACCGCTCAGACCAATGCCCCCAATAGAAATGTGCCATCAACCATAATCAAATCGGGCTGGCCTATACGATGTACGTGAACGAAAACAACGACTTTTAAACGGCCCACGGTGGCTGGGCCTCCTTCGAGGGCCACCCGGAACTAGCCCGATTACGGATTCATCACTTCGGCCAAGCAGCGGCAGGCAAACGCCTACGCCGGCGACCGGGCCGAGACGGCACCGCTACCCTGGCATGTAGAGCAGGGATTACTTTGGCGTGCAAAAGTGACCGTCCGCATTGGGAGGCCGCCCAACTGGGAACAGTACAAGCGCAAGATTACCTGGCATAATGTGCTCGGCTAGAAAAAGCACAACATGCCCATGGACTGCTCAAAAATCCCCGAGAAGTACGGCAAGGATGAACAGCACACACTCCTCCCCGATCGCGCCTTCCTCTAGTGGTGACCCCGCCGGCCGGCCTGGCGCTTGGTTGCTAAAACTTGTTCAGCCACTTAATCCCGCAAATTCAGATACACTTTCTTTCCGAAGGCATCCAGTGCGAAGAGCGTTCCGCGAAAGGCCATCTCCTGGTTTAAGGATGGCTCCCACGCCGCCTTCTGTTCGAGCGTCAAGAGAACCACCGCCAGCACCGGGCGCGTGTCATAGCGGCCTTTTATTTCGAAGATCTCGAGAGTGGCCAAAAAACCGTTTTCGGCCTCGAAATGGCGATCGTAACTCAACCGGTCTATTGATTTGAGCAGGCCGTTCCAGGCAACGGGTTGTCCCTCAAACTGATCCTTGAAAATCTGTTCTGAATCGTAACTCACGACCCCCTCCCCCATGCAGGTCTCACAAAACAACTCCACCGTTACTGAGGCATCATCCGTTGGTTTTTCTTCAGGGCTGCTTTGCTCGACGGCCTCATCATCAACATCCCCGACCTGCTCTTCAACAACCTCGTCCTGCACTTCGGGTGGCATGGGTGTCTGCGCTTCCGGTAAAGGGACAGCCTCAACCAAGCTCACCCCGGGATCACTTTCCGGGGGTTCAATTACCTGTTCGGTGCTTACGAGATCTTCATCCGGAGCAGACTCAACTTCGGGCTCCTCGATCTCGGAGCGCTCGAGTTCAAGTTCTTCCTGCACCCGCTTGAGCTCGGTGAGCCGTTGCCTTTCCTCTTCCAGCTTCGCCTTTATCTCGGCGAGTGTTCGGTGGTTCGGGCGAATGTTCACGCTGCCGCTCGGCCAACCGCTGCGCCCATTGCACGGCTTGACGGCGTTTCAAGTCTTCGGATTCGTCAGATTCACCATGACTCTTTAATTCTTTTACTTTTTTCGAAAACAAATTAACGGCAATTACCGATATGACATGATGATTAGAAAACACAAAAACATTCCATAATGGTTTCGAAGAGATTTCCTGATTGATTTTTCTAAAACCGAATTATCAACTTATCACTGGTTCTTTTTCAAGGTTTTTTTTCAATAACTTCCGCTTTTCAACTGGGGACCGGTTGGGTAGGTTTTCGCCGACTCATATCATCTTTTCTGTGAAAACGACTCGACGTTCTTTCTTGGGGAATTGCTGCTGGATGGCTGGCGCCACCGCAGCAGTTCCGGGTCTGGCGCTTGGCCAAGCGCCTCCGGCGCGCAAGCGGATTGCGTTCCTCGGCACGGAGGTGCGCACGCACTCGCACGCGCAGCATTTTCTTGACCGCCTCTCGCTTGGCTACGGCTGGCGCGGGCAGTGGCAGGATCCCCGCGTGGACATCGCCTCGGTTTACATCGACCAGTTCCCGGAGGGCGACCTTGGCCGCAGCCGCGTGAAGCGCTACGGGCAGACGCTCTACCCCAGCATCGAGGAGGCCCTGACGCTGGGCACCGGTAAGCTCGCTGTCGATGGCGTGGTGATCATCGCCGAGCACGGGAAATACCACCGAAACGAGAAGGGCCAGACGCTCTACCCGCGCTACGAGTGGTTCAAGCGCTGCGTGAAGGTGTTCGAGGAGAGCGGCCGCTCGGTGCCGGTGTTCAACGACAAGCATCTCTCGACGACTTGGGCGCGCTGCGCGGAGATGGTCGCGGACTCCAAGCGGCTTGGCTTCCCGTTTTTCGCCGGGTCGTCGCTGCCGGTGACGCGGCGCATGCCGTCCATCGACATGCCGCACAACGTTCCGCTCAAGGAGAGCGTTTGCGTGGCGTACGGCGGGGTGGACAGTTACGACATTCACGCGCTCGAGACGGCGCAGTGCATGTCGGAACGGCGGCGAGGCGGCGAGGTCGGCATCCGGCAGGTGCATGCGCTGCGCGGTGCAAAAATGTGGGAACGCTTGGCCAAACCGGAGCACGCGGACACGCGGCGGCTCGTCGTCTCTGCCTACACCCGCAGCCACAACCTGCCGGTCGAAGGCGGCTACTACACCGGCAAGGTCACGTTCGAGTGGGCGCGCAAGACCTTCCCCAACTCACTGGCTTATTTCATCGAGCACCGCGATGGCTTCCGCACGACGATGATTCTGACTCAGATTCAGGATTTCAACTATGCCGGCCTTCGCGCCGACACCAACGAAATCGTCTCGACACAAATGTACCTGCCGATGCCGGGCCACGGCTCAACGACAGCGGACTTTTTTCATCCGCTCTGCCGCCACATTGAGGAGACGGTGATCACCGGCAAGGTGCCGTACCCGGTCGAGCGCACACTGTTGACCTCAGGCATGACGCTGGCCGGTGTCGAGTCATTGCACCGGGGACAGGTCGCCGATCGAGACCCCGCAGATGAATGTCCGTTACTCGGTTGGCCCCGAGTCCACCTACTGGCGGGACTGACCCACCGCAACCGGCGAAGGACTGATGTCAGCTCGGATTGGCGTTTGCGGCATTTTCATCGAGTGCAACCACTTCACGGTGCAACTCGCTGATCGTGCGACGTTCGAACGATCGGAGTGGCTTTGCGGTGGCGAATTGCTTGCCAAGGACACCGGCGTGCTCGGCGGCATGATGTCCGTGCTCCGGGCGAACGACTCCGAGCCGGTTCCGTTGTTGTACGCCAGCGCCTGCCCCAGTGGAGTCGTCCGTGCGGAGGTTTACGACGCTCTGAAAAACGAGCTACTGGAATGGCTCGACAACGCGGGCGAACTCGACGGCATTCTCCTTTGCCTGCATGGCGCCGGGGCGGCAGTCAACGCGCCCGACATGGAGGGCGACTTGGCACGTGCGATTCGCGAACGGGTGGGCGACGCGATGCCGATCGTCGGCACGCTCGACCTGCACGCGCACATCACGCCCGAGTTGTTGGCCAACACCGATGCATTGCTGGCGTGGGAAACCTATCCGCACGTCGATGCCTTCGAGACCGGCGAGCGCGGCGCCCAAACGATGGTTGATATTTTGGCCGGCCGACTGAAACCGGTTATGGCCATGGCCAAGGTGCCGATCGTCATCAGTGCCATTCACGGCCAAACACAGCCGCCGGGACCATTCGCCGATATCATGCAGGAGGCCAAGAAACTCGAGGGCAACGAGAACATTTACTCGATCAGCCCCATTTTGGTACATCCTTATTTGAACCTGCCGGACATGGGCGGCGGCGTTTTGGTGGTCGCCAACGAAAGCGAAACAGATGCCGTCATCCTGGCCAAGCGCTTGGCCAAGCGGTACTGGGAGAAACGCCACGAGCTCCAGCCGGAAACAATCGAGCCAAGCGAAGCTGTTCGGCAAGGATTGCAAATCGAAGGCGGGCCGGTGCTGATGATCGAGACGGCCGACTGCTGCGGTGGCGGCGCCACCGGTGACAGCGTACACACGCTCAAGGCGCTGCTCACGGAAGCCCCTAACCATCCTGCAATCATTCCCGTGGTCGATCCCGAGGCGGCACAGCGGGCGCACACAGCGGGTGCGGGCCAAGCGATTCGACTGCTGCTTGGCCACCGGCTTGATCCCAAGTGGGGCGAACCGGTTTCCGTGGACGGCATTGTTTCGCGGCTCAGTGACGGGGTGTTCACCTATCACGGTGGCATTTGGGATGGCCGCTCCGGTTGCATGGGTCCGACCGCCGTGGTTCGGATTGGCCCGATTCAAATCGTCGTCAGCAGCAATGCCACTTACGACTGGATGACGGAACAGTTTGACCTGCTCGGACTGGACATCGCAGCCTGTAAATTCGTCGTGGCGAAAAACCCTATGAACTACCAACAGGCCTACGCCGGGCTGATGAAGGCGGCATTCATACTGGACACACCCGGCTCGACACCTGCAAATACCAATGCCCTGACGTACACCGGGATGGCCGCCGATTGGTTCCCGAAAAAAACGGGCCTCACCATAGACAAACCGACTGTCTTCGTTTCGAGACAACGCGACCTGACCACTAGGAAGCTGGAGATTGACGGCAAGTGAACTTGCCCGGATGCCTCGGCGCTGACGAAAATCACGGCATCAGCGGTGGCGACTCCAGTTACGCGGGCTTGCTTTGGCATAATGGGCTGCTCTGGATCGGCTATTACAGCAGTCACTCGGGAAAGACCTCCATCTATTTGGCCAAGGCCAAAATAGCCGGTTTGAAGTAATTTCAAACCCCAGCCGCTCTTGTAAAAAAAGACATTCGAGGCTAATTATGCCGCGTGAACCGCACTCTGACTTTGTTCGCCTCGGTGTTCGCGGTGGCTTTTTCGACGACGGCTGCTGAGACGCCCGTGGACTTTTCGCGGGAAATCCTCCCCATCCTCTCGAATAAATGTTTCGTCTGCCACGGGCCGGACTCGAGGAAGGAGGATCTGCTGCGGCTCGACTCGTTCGAGGGCGCAACGAGCGATCTCGGCGGCTACAGGGCAGTCGATCCCGGTGACTTGGCCAAGAGCGAAATCATCGCCCGCATCCACGACGCGGACGACCCCATGCCGCCGGAGGATGCCGAGAAACAACTCACCGCCGCCGAGCGGGCGCTGCTCAAGCGCTGGGTGTTGCAGGGCGGCGGCTACACCGAGCACTGGGCGTTCGTGCCGCCAACCAGGCCAACGCCGCCCAGCCAGGATCACCCCATCGATGCGTTCATTGAGAATCAATTCACCGGCGACATCGACTTCGCCGCCGAGGCGGACAAGCCGACGCTCGCCCGGCGGCTCGCGCTCGTGCTGACCGGCCTGCCGCCGTCGCCGGAGTTGCTCCAGTCGTTTTTGGACGACGGCAGCTCGAACGCCTACGAGCAGTTGGTCGAGCGGCTTCTCGCCGATCCGCGTTACGGCGAGCACCAGGCGCGCTACTGGCTCGACGCCGTGCGCTACGGCGACACGCACGGGCTGCACCTCGACAACAAACGCGGCATCTACCCGTACCGCGACTGGGTCGTGCGCGCGCTCAACCGCAACCAGCCACTCGACGAGTTCATCGAGTGGCAGTTGGCCGGCGACCTGTTGCCGGAACCGACGATGGAGCAGCGCATCGCCACCGGCTACGTGCGGATGAACCCCACCACCGCCGAGGGTGGCGTGATCCCGGCGGAGTTTCAGGCCAAGAACAACTTCGACCGCACCGAGACGCTCGGCACGGTGTTCCTCGGCATGACGATGCTCTGTTCGCGTTGCCACACGCACAAGTACGATCCCATCGAGCAGACCGAGTACTACCGGCTGCTCGCGTTTTTCAACAACACCGCCGAGGGGCCGCTTGACGGCAACAAGTACGACTATGCACCCACGCTGAAGGTGCCGGCCGACCAAGCGGCGTGGAATGACTGGACGCATCTCGAGTCGGCGCGCGACCGGTTGTTGGCTAAGGCCGGGGCCAAGCCGGGTGAGTCGCTCGCCGACTTGGCCAAGCCGGAGGGCCGCCTGGCCAAGCTTGGTTTGCAGGCCGAGGCCGGGCAACTCATCAAGCAACGCACCGACGCCACGGCCAGGTTCACCACCACGCTCGTCGCCAGGGACTTGGCCAAGCCGCGCAAAACCCGGCTGCTCGATCGCGGCGAGTACAACCTGCCCACCGGTGAGCCGTTGCAGCCGGACGTGCTCAAGGCGATGAATCCCTTCCCTGAGGGCGCACCGCGCAACCGGCTTGGCCTGGCCAGGTGGCTCACCAGCCGCGAGCAACCTGTCGTCTCCCGTGTGCTGGTCAACCGCATCTGGCAGCGTGTCTTCGGCGCGGGACTGGTCCGCACGCCGGAGGATTTTGGCCTGCAGGGGCAGCAGCCGACCCACCCGGAGTTGCTCGACTGGCTGGCCGTCGAGTTGCACGACAGCGGCTGGGATCTCAAGCACATGTTGCGGCTGATGGTGAACAGCCGCACCTTCCGCCAAGGCTCCGCGCTGCGCGACGGCGTGAACGATCCCGAGAACAAACTCTGGGCTCGCGGCCCGCACTACCGGCTCGACGCCGAGGTGCTGCGCGACATCGCTCTTTGGGCCAGCGGCCTGCTCGACCCACACATGGGCGGTGAAGGCGTGAAGCCGTACCAGCCGGCCGGCCTGTGGAAGGCACTCGCCCATCCCGGCAGCAACACGAAAAACTATGTGCGCGACAACGGCCAGCGGCTCTACCGCCGCAGCCTCTACGTTTACTGGAAGCGCACCAGCCCGCACCCGATGATGACGCTCTTCGACGCGCCGAGCCGCGAGTCGAGTTGCGTGCAGCGTTCCCGCACCAACACGCCGCTGCAGGCGCTTGGCCTGCTCAACGAAACCCAGCGCATCGAGATGGCCCGGATGTTCGCCGAGCGTCTGCTCAAGGAACGCGCCACCGACGCCGAGCGACTCGACCTGCTCTTCACCCTGCTCGCCTGCCGCGAGCCCAGCGCCACCGAGCGCGACGCCTGCGCCCAACTTTTGAAAACCATGCGCGAACGCTATGCCGCCGCTGAAAAGGACGCCACCAAACTGCTCGAAACCGGCGAAGTGCCCCGGGACAAGTCACTCGACCCCACAAGCCACGCCGCGTGGACACAACTCTCCGCCACCCTCCTCGCCAGCGACCTGGCGCTGATGATGTTTTGATGATGCATCCACTCGACTCATGAAGGAACAAAACCCAATTCGAGAATCCGAACTGATGATGACGCGGCGACAGTTGTTCGGCCGCGCAGCGCTTGGCCTGGGCACGGCCGCCCTAGCAGACATCATTGGCCCGGATCTGCTCGCCAACTCCGCTGGCCAAGCGGGCGGCACGCACTTTGCGCCCAAGGCCAAGCGTGTGATTTATCTTTTCATGAGCGGCGGGCCGAGCCATCACGATCTCTGGAGTCACAAGCCGAAGATGCGCGAGATGTTCGGGAAGGATCTGCCCGAGCACGTCCGCGACGGCCAGCGCATCACCGGCATGACCGCCGGACAAAAGACGCTGCCGGTCTGCCCGAGCAAATACAAATACACGAGGCACGATAACAACGACCAGGGCGTGTGGGTCAGCGAGTTGCTGCCGTACACGGCCCAGGTGGCGAAGGAGCTTTGCGTCGTGCACAGCACCTTCACCGAGGCGATCAACCACGACCCGGCGATCACGTACATCCAGACCGGCAGCCAGGTTCCCGGCCGGCCCAGCCTCGGCGCCTGGCTCAGCTACGGGCTGGGTCGCGTGAACGAGAACCTGCCGGGCTACGTCGTCATGCACGCTCGCTCCAAGTTCCCCGAGCAGAGCTTGTTCAACCGGCTTTGGGGAACCGGCTTCATGCCGTCCGAGCATCAAGGCGTGCTGTTGCGCAGCGAGGGCGACCCGGTGTTGTACCTGAAAAACCCGGCCGGCGTCACCGGCAGGGATCGCCGCGCCCAGCTCGATACGCTGGCCGCGATCAACCAAGCGCATTACAAGCAGTTCGCCGACCCGGAGATTTTGGCGCGCATCCAGCAGCACGAACTGGCCTACCGCATGCAGACCTCCGTGCCAGAACTGATGGATCTGACGGGCGAGAGTGATGCGACGTTTGAACTGTACGGTGAAGAAGCCAAAAGCGCCGGCTCCTTTGCCGCCTGCTGCCTCAACGCCCGCCGACTGGCCGAGCGCGGCGTGCGCAACATCCAGATTTTCCATCGCGGCTGGGACGCGCACGGCAGCCTGCCCAAGGAACACGAGTCGCAGTGCAAAGACATCGACCAGGCCAGCGCCGCATTGATCACCGACCTCAAGCAGCGGGGCATGCTCGACGAGACGCTGGTCGTCTGGGGCGGCGAATTTGGCCGCACCGCCTACTGCCAAGGCAAGCTGACCGAGACGAACTACGGGCGCGACCATCACCCGCGCTGCTTCACCACCTGGATGGCCGGCGGCGGCATCAAGCCCGGCATCACCTACGGCCGGACTGACGACTACGCATACAACATTGCCGACGCCGACGGGAACATGATCCGGCCAACCAAGGACAAGTGGACGCCGGGCACCATGCACATTCACGATCTCAACGCGACCATCCTCAACCAGTTGGGTATCGACCATCGGAAACTCACCTACCGATATCAGGGCAGGGACTTCCGCCTGACCGACGTCCACGGCCACGTCATCAAAGACCTCATCGCATGAGCAACCCCGGCATTCCCGCCGCCTTTTCGCCCCCCGATCGCCTCCTGCTTGGCCCCGGGCCAAGCAATGCGGCGCCTTCCGTTTTGAAGGCCATGCAGCGGCCGCTTGTCGGCCATCTCGATCCCACTTTTATCGGCATGATGGAGGAGATCAAGTCGATGCTGCGCCATGTGTTCCAGACCGAAAACGAGATGACGTTCCCCGTCAGCGCCACCGGCAGCGCCGGGATGGAGGCCTGTTTCGTCAATCTACTCGAGCCAGGTGACGAGGTGGTGATCGGTGTCAACGGCGTGTTCGGTGCGCGAATGTGTGACGTCGCCGAACGCTGCGGTGCCACCGTGAACAGGGTCGAGGCCGAATGGGGCACGATCATCGAGCCGTCAACTATTGCCGCCGCACTTGAGGGTTGCCAACCCAAGCTTGTGGCAGTTGTTCATGCCGAGACTTCCACCGGCGCGCTCACGCCGGTTGAGGAAATCTCGCGCCTGGCCCACGACGCCGGCGCGTTGTTCCTGCTCGATACCGTGACGTCGCTTGGCGGCTGCCCGGTGGCCATCGACGCCTGGCAGGTTGATGCCGCATACAGCGGCTCCCAAAAATGCCTGAGCTGCCCACCGGGTCTGGCGCCGGTTTCGTTCAGCCCACGCGCGATGAACGTCCTCACCAACCGCAAAACCAAGGTGCAGAGCTGGTATCTCGACGTGAATTTTCTTGCCAGCTACTGGGGCTCGGAGCGCGTGTATCATCACACCGCACCCATTACCATGAACTACGCACTGCACGAGGCGCTGCGTCTGGTCTTGGAGGAAGGCCTCGAGGCTCGCTGGACCCGGCACCGGCAGGCACACGAAACCCTCAAGGCAGGCTTGGCCAAGCTGGGCCTATCGATCATCTCGCAGGAGGGACATCAGCTTTGGCAACTCAACGCTGTCGGTGTGCCGGATGGCGCGGACGAAGCTGGTGTGCGCGCTCGCCTACTCAGCGACTTCGGCATCGAGGTGGGTCCCGGCCTCGGCCCGATGAAGGGCAAAATATGGCGGGTCGGCCTCATGGGCCACAACGCCACCCCGGCCAACGTCAAACGCTTCCTCGACGCGCTTGGCCAATGTCTCGGATAAGAGCAAGCGCTTGGCCAAGTGGCTTCAGTGCATCTCGACGTCGCAGGTGCCGAGCCCGCCCCGGTAGTAGTTGAACTGGACGTTCGGGTGGTCAGCGAGCAGCGACATCGGCACGCTGCTGTCGGTGATGCCCTTGGAAATCATCAGCGCCGTGAGCCGTTGGCCAAGCGGGTTGTCGTGCGCGCCGGCGTGCCAGATGCTGACCTTCTCCGACTGCCATGTTTCGATCGGCCCCACGGTGACGGCGCGTTGCGGCACCATGGTGATGTTGCCGCCGCCAGAGGTGCGGGCGTTTTGCGCCAGCGTGATCGGGTGCAACTCGACCACGCGCGTGGCGAGTTTGCGGTATTCCTCCGGCGTCAAAGGTGCATCGGCATACTCCCCCTCGCGTCGCAGCGGATCGTTGAACGCCCAGTGCTTGATGTCGCCCTGGCCACCCTGCATCACCGCGCAGCGAACGCCGTCCCAGCTCTCTCTATAGGCCGTCGTGTCGGCCTTGGGAAAATGCAGATTTTTCTCCGGCATTGTCTGGCCAGGCGTAATCCGGTCGAAACACAGTTCGCGATCCGCCCGCTCGAACGACAACGGGTGGTCGGTCGGCACTTCGCGGCCGTCGTCGCCAACCCATTCATCCATGCCCCAGAAATGCGAGTGTTGCAGCGACAAGCCAAGCTCGTTGACCAAGCGGGCGACGAGTGGCAGTTGCTCGGTCGGCCCGATCGGCCCGCAGATGCCGACCGGATTATCCGCAGTCGCCTCACGCCAGGCATGGATATACTCAAGCGCCTCGGCCAAATAGAAATCCTCCAGCGTATCGTACA
>CALJHX010000002.1 GCA_937770485.1 uncultured Verrucomicrobiae bacterium
AAGCGCTCGTTGAGGACGATCGAGTCTTCGGGGATTTCAGTAAACTCAGGCTGCCCTAGAGCCAGTTTCCAAAACGCCTCGTTGACACCCATGACGACGACGTTGTTGGCGCGCGTTTCACCGGAAGGGCGTTTGGCCGTGCCGAGAAGCTGGAGCAGGGCTGCCGTGTCGGTGCCGAGTTCGGCACGCAGTTGGTCGGCCAAGCTCGGCGCGGAAAAGGCGGTCGTTGGAGGGGAGGGCGAGTTCTGCCCTGCCCAAGCGGGCTTCGGCCATGTCGCGCAGACTGCCGCGAACCGACTCGCCGACCAGCATCGCGCCGACCAACACCATCGCGCCGAGCGCGACACCGAGCAGCGTGCCGACGTGGCTACGGGCGTAAAACCGGAACGAGTTCAGGACAAGGGAGCAAGTCGTCATGCCGTGAGTGAGTCAGAGAGTGTCGTCGAGGAACCGGCCATCGAGCAGTTGGCGGATGGCGCCCATCTTGGCGGCGAGTTCGGCGGAGTGGGTGACGACGATCAGTGTCACTTGGTCGTCTCGATTCAATTCCACCAACAGGTTGCCCAGCGACTCGGCGGTGGAGTGGTCGAGCGCGCCGGTCGGTTCATCGGCGAGGATGAGGCTGGGCCGGTTGATCAGCGAGCGTACGACGGCAACGCGCTGGCATTCCCCGCCGGAGAGCTGGGCTGGCCGATGGGTGAGACGATGCTCAAGGCCGATGCGCTCGAGGAGTTGCCGGGCGCGTTCGGCGGCATCGGCGGGCGCGCGGCCGGTGTCGGCCAGTGTCGGAATGAGGACATTTTCCAGCACGGAACATTGCGGCAGCAAATGGTGCGACTGAAAAATGAAGCCGATCTTTTTGTTGCGAATGGTGGCGAGTTCCGGCTCGGAGAGGTGCGCGAGTTCTTCGCCGTCCAACTGGATGCTGCCGCGAGTGGGGGAGTCGAGCGAGCCGAGGATGTTGAGCAGGGTGCTTTTGCCGCAGCCGGACGGGCCGACGACCGCAAGGGAATCGCCACGACGAACGGTGAGCGAGATGCCATTGAGCACCGGCACAGGCTCGCTATCCGAGTTTTCGTACTGCTTGTGAACCTCCTCTAGCCTGAGAACGATCGGGTCATTTGCCGCCATGCCCCGAACGCTACGGCACCGGCTTGCGGCCGCAAATCAAAATTGTCCGAACATAAAAAAAAACACCCAGAGACTTGTCTGGGTGGTTTTGGAATTGTCCGCTTGGCTGAGGGGCTATTCTTTATCGTCGGCCTTTTCTTTGGATTGCTCCTTGGCCTTCTCGATTTCGGCGGGAAGATCTTCCTTTTTGATCACCTCGATCTTGGCACCCTTTTTCATTTCCTCTGCAGATGGCACCTTGATGATGTCGCTGGTGACGACCTTGTTCGGTTCGGCCGGCTTGGGTTGTTGAACGGTGATTGTTGGAGGGGTATGGAGGGGTTGGAGGGGTCGGAATCCCTGGCAGGGGAGGGAAGATGGGCGGTGGCGCTGCTGCACCTTGGGCTGCCTCTTCTTTTTCCTCCTCCATCATCTCGGCACGGGTTTTGTAAATGGCGTCAAAAGTGTTGCTGGAAACCTTGAACGTCCATCCTTCCAGCTTGGCCAGCTTGGCCAAGTTGTCGGCGAATGTTTTGTCGCGCTCTTCCCGTAGCTTGGATTGGTTTTCGGCGTGGGCCTTGTCGCGGTCGGTGATGAGCTTGGCCAAGGCGGCATTGTGCTCCTTGTCGAGGCGTTCCGCATCTTCTGGCTTTTCGTCCTTGGCCAGTTCGCGCGGTTTGCTCTCGTCCGGTTGGGGTGTTCTCGCTGCGTTTTCGTCCGCTTGGCCAAGCCGCGTGCCGATGGCGGCGAGGCTCATGTAGTGGTTGTCGCCCAGCTTGGCCATCTTCACAACGTAGTTGTAGCCCTCGAAGGTGTCGATGGTCGCTGTGACGGACTTGTCCATTCCGGTCTCCTCCGGCTTGGCTGACTTGCTGGCGACGTCGTCGAAGCTTGGGTAACCAAGCACGCGTCCGGCGGTGTTGCCCTTGGATGAGTCTAGTTTTTCCTCCGGCTTAGCGTCAGACAGTGCCATGTCATCGCCTTCCTTGATGCGGGTCAGCGTCCATGAGTCTGCCTCGTTGGGCTGGGTGATGGTGAGGGACTTAATTTTTTCGACCTTGAAGAAGTCGTCCTTGTTCAGCCAGTCGGCGGGGTCGGCGCTAATATCGTTGAGCGCGCTCGAGTAATCGATGGCGATGACAGCCACCTTGCCGTCAGCCAGAACGTAGCGATGATTGTCGGATGAGCCAAGCGGTGAGCCGGCGTTGGCTTCGGAATTAGAGCTGCCTTTTTTGCCCAGCAACAGGCTCTTTAACACCTGGCCCTGCGCGTTCTTGAAGTCGACACGCGTGCCGGCATTCGTCTCGTTGTCGGCTGGATCGAGCAGCCCGAAACGGCCGTATTGTTTTTTACTGGCGCGGATTTGCCTCAACGACTTGAGACTTACGGCGCTAGTGACGAGTTTTTGAATGTCATCGAACTTGGCCGCGAAACCGTCGCGCTCCGTGATAATCCATTGCTCATCCTGCTGGGCAAGCGTGAGAGAGTCGTCGTTGTCTGTGATGGCGATCGTGGCGATCTTTGCCGGATCGAGGTCGGTGACAACTATTTTGCCAACGCCGGTTTTTGCCGGACTGCCCTGATTTGGGGTTAAGGTGAAGTAGGAGATGCCGCCCAGTATTCCCAGGGCGAGAACGGCGATGAGGAGTTGTTTTCCTTTCATTGGTGTTAGACTGCTGCGGTTTTCTTGCTTTTGCGGATAAAAAAGGCGATGCCAAATATGATTACGAACAAGGGCATCAGCCCAATATTGGCTAATTTTATCTTCAGTTGGATGAGGTCGATCTCGGCGCGGAGCTGCTTCCGTATTTCCCGAATCTGTTTCCGCTTTTCAAGCTCCTTGGCCTGAATGGCCTTGAGTGCTTCGGGGTCAATTCGAAGCGTGAACTGGTTGTTGCCTTCGCCGGTGCTTTCCAGCTTGGTTTTTTCCTGAAGGATCGCCTGCTGCTCTTCTTCAAGTTTTTTGAGTCTTCCCTCAAATTTAGTCTGCGCCTCTTTTTCAAGATTCACGATCGTGGTAAACGGACGGTTTTGGTTTCGACTGCGGATGTTGATCAATGTGTCGTCTCCAAAGTGATCGACGAGATTTTGTACGAACGTGATGTTCTCACTGATACGGAAGCGTTGCTGCAGGATGAAATGGTCATCGACGAGAATGTCCGTATCGCCGATGAGGCAGACGTAGTTGTCTTCCTTGGACTCGGTCAGGTGTTCAGGGGAAGCGGGCTTGGTTGCGCCGGGTTCAGCCGAACCGGCATCCTCGGTGGCCGGTTTGCCATTGGGAAAGGCGGTCGTGAATTTGCCACCAAGTTTCAATGCCAGTGTGTGTTTTCTGGTGCTGACGGGTTTGCCGTCTTCGCTGCCGGTCAGGAACGAGTCCATGATCTTGTCTCCGTTAAACTGCGAGGACATGCCATCGACCAGCTTGGCTTGCTCGGAGCTAGTGATCAACTCGGTGACCTTCAAGCCGGTGGCCACATTGCTGGTATCGAAACTGCCCGCATAGGGGAGTCGAAGTGTGCCGAGATCGCGGGTGACGACTTCATCCAGGTTTAGCGCATTGCGGTTCAATGCGAGATAGGCTGGCTGCATACGTCCCTGGGCAATTGGGTCGCGTGGGTTGAGTCGGTAATTGAAGTCAGCGACGACTTGGGTGTTGTCAAACGGAACGCCCCACTTTGAGAACAAGAGGTTCAGGTTGGATCCGCCGCCCAGACCAGGGATGCGCATTTGCGGGTTTTGCTGGCCGGAATCGTCCCGCTGAGCGAGTGGATCGACAAAGGCGATCAACTTGCCGCCGCGCAGGACAAACTGGTCGATGGCGTATTCGGTGGCTTCCGAGACGTTTTTTGGGTGGATGAGTAGCAGGACATTTACTGTTGCGGGTATGTCCGTGGCCGCCGGTTCAATGCGTTCCACTTTAAAGTCTCGCTGCAACTGTTGTAAAAAGTACCACGGAGGCTGTTGCTGTCCGCGATTCATCATAGCCATCGGGTTGGACGGATCCGGGCCGCCCCAGACGTTGAGACCGCTCATCACGCCGACGACTTCGCGATCCTCCTCCAACTTGAGGACGTTTTTTATGGCACGGGAAATATCGTACTCGAGGTTGGTCGAGCGAGACGGGTCGAGCACCGGGATGACCTCAGTGCTGTCGAGATAGCTGATCGCCAAGCCGATATAAAAGGCATTGTTCAGCAGTCGAATGCCGTCGTTTACTGCCAACTCCTCCGCATCGGTATCGCGGCGAGGATTGACCTTTGTCAATTCAAGGTTGCCGCCGGCGTAGGCCTTGTATTGGTCGAGCAAATCGGCCACTCGAGTGCCGTGTTCGTTCACGACGACCGGCACACCCTTCTCACCGCGCGTGAGGTAAAAGCGGATCTCGAGCGGGCTGGATTCGTCGTCGCCTCCTCGCTCCTTGGCCAAGCCGTCGAGCAGTTCCTTAGAGCCCTTGGATAGGGTGAACAGGTTGCCCTCGGTCAGATCGGCTTTCGTCTTGAACTGAGCGGAGATGATGTTGAAGGCGATCACGCACAGCAGAATCACCAACACCCCGCCGACGGAGTTCAGGAGAACGGCAAACTTGGTTTCTCTTTTCATGTCTAAATTTTCAGGGTTGATTGCTTATGCGCGGAGTCCGCGAATGACGACGTTCGTGGCGAACAGCGGGAACCCGATCACCGACAAAAAGTATATCACCGCGCGGCTGTCGATCTGACCGTTGTTGAACTGCTCAATGCCTGGCATCACGCTGAAGGCGGCGACGAACTCGACCACCGAGCGCGGCGCCAGTGTCTCGACGACGTCTGTCACCGGAGGCCAACCGCACAGCACGAGAAACAGGCAGATCACTACGGAAAGGATGAAACTAATCACCTGGTTGCGAGTGAACGCTGAAGTCATGCTGGTGATGGAGAGGTACGCACCGGCCAAAAAGAAACTGCCGATGTAACTGGCGACGATGACGCTGTTATCGGGGTCGCCGAGGTAGTTCACAGTGATCCAAATCGGGAACGTCATCACCAGTGCCAGTGTCAGGAATATCCACGAGGCGAGAAACTTGCCGATGATGCAGTGCCACAGTGAAATGGGCAGTGTCAGCAGCAGTTCCATGGTGCCTTGTCGGCGTTCCTCCGACCAAAGTCGCATGCCGACTGCCGGCACCAGGAATAGATAAATCCAGGGGTGCCACATGAAAAAAGGCTGCAATGTCGCTTGGTTTCGATCCATGAATTGACCGATCAGGAACGTGAACGCTGCGGTCATTAACAGGAAAATCACCAGAAACACATAGGCCACCGGCGAGTTGAAGTAACCGCCTAGTTCCCGTTTTGTGATGGTCCAAATACTTTTCATTTTAGGTTAAATTATTGGGGTTTTGTGTCGGACAGGGTGATGTTGCGGAAGACGTCGTCCAGACGCCCCTCCTCCTTCTTGATTTCGTTGACTTTCCAGTTGTTCTGCGCGGCGACGGCGAAGATCGCTTGGCCAAGCTCTCCGTCAGCGCCGGCTTTCTTCGGGAAGACGCGGGCGACGACGGTCGGTGCCTTGTCGGTCACGATGGTGACCTTGGCTGACTGAATGACGGTGCCAAGCCCGTCGCGCACCGCACTGGATTCGGTCCCGTTGATGGAGACGACGTACGAGTTGGCCAACTCGGACTTGGCCTTGAGTTCATCCGGCGTGCCGTTGGCGACGATTTTGCCCTGGTCGATGATGATCGCCCGTGTGCAGGCGGCCTCGACTTCCTCAAGAATATGTGTGGAGAAAATGATCGCCTTGGACTGGCCCATGCGGCGGATGAGGGAGCGCACCTCGTGCTTTTGGTTGGGGTCGAGTCCGTCGGTCGGTTCGTCCATGACGAGGATATCCGGGTCATGAATGATAGCCTGTGCGAAGCCTGTGCGATGCCGGAATCCCTTCGAGAGCGTGTCGACGCTTTGATGGCGAACCGACTTGAGGAAGCACATGTCGATGGCGCGATCGATCGCCTTGGCCTTGTCCGCGCCTTTGATGCCCCGCACCTCCGCGCAGAAACCAAGGAAGCCCTCGACGGTCATGTCCGTGTAAAGCGGCGCACTCTCCGGCAGATATCCCATCAGGCGCTTGGCCTCGATCGGGTTTTGCGTCACATCGTTGCCGCCGACTTTCACCACGCCAGCTGTGGGCGGGATGTAGCCGGTGATCATTCGCATAGTGGTGGATTTGCCGGCACCGTTAGGCCCGAGGAAGCCAAGAATCTCCCCCCGTTCCAAGGAGAACGAGACATCGTTCACGGCGTTTTTTGGCCCGAAACTTTTGCTCAGGTTCTCGACTTTTATCATTTCTATTTGTTGGTGTGCGAATGCTTGGCCAAGCACTTGGCCGGCCTGGTATCCTAATTGGCCCGATTAATTCCCTGTTACCCTAAAAAAGGGCCGGAGAGTGTACCCCACCTGTCAAGGGGTTTCGCCCCGTTCGACGCCAAAAAACGGCAATTGTTCAAAATATCCTATATTGCCCAAACTGCGCTACTTTCCGAGCAAACGCCCGTGCTCGAGGATGACGAAGCGATCCGTCATGCAGGCGAGGTGATCGCAGATGGCACGCTGCAGCCCGTGCTCGGGAATCAGCGACTGCACAAACTCACCCATCGCCTCCGGGTGCTGCTCGAAATAATGAAACAACTCACCCAGCAGTTTTGTCGCCCGTGCGTGGGGTTCGTGGACGACGTCGTTATAGTAGAGGTTCTCGTAAAGGTAAGCGCGGAGTTGGAGGTTGGCCTCGCGCCGGTTCGCGCCATAAGCTACGAGCCGCTTGGCCTGTGCTCGAACATCGTCGGCCGACGCCACGCCAGCTTCGTCGATGTTGGCCTCGGTCGTGTGGACGACGTCGTGCACCTGGTCGTCGATCAGGCAGCGGATGATGAAGTAGTGCCGGCACTCGTCCGCCAGGTCGCCGTGCTCCGAGCGCATGCGCCCTGAGGCATCCCGCCAGAAATCGATGTCGCGTGCGAGTTGCTCCTCGGTGAGCAGTCCGGAGTCCAGTCCGTCATCGAGGTCGTGGCTGTAGTAGGTGATCTCGTCGGCGAGGTCGGCCACCTGCGCCTCGAGCGAGGGGTGGTGTAACTCGGCCGTCGCTTGGCTAAGCGGCAGCTCGGGAGCGGTGTCGTGCTTGGCCAGGCCCTCGAGCGTTTCCCAAGTGAGGTTCAGGCCAGGGAAGGCGGGATACTTGTGCTCGAGCAACTCGACGACGCGGCGGCTTTGCTTGTTGTGCTCGAAGCCACCGTGATCGCGCATCAGGTCGTTGAGCGTCTGTTCGCCGGAGTGGCCGAACGGGGAGTGGCCAAGGTCGTGGGCAAGTGCAATCGCCTCGGTGAGATCCTCGTTGAGTCGCAACGCGCGCGCGATATTCCGGGCGATGGCGGCGACCTCCATCGTATGTGTGAGCCGCGTGCGTAGGTGGTCGCCGCTGCCGCTCAAGAAAACCTGTGTCTTGCTGTCGAGTCGTCGAAAGGCCCTGGAGTGGATGATCCGATCGCGGTCGCGCTGGTATTGTGTGCGCCACTCCGGAGGTGGCTCATGGACTTTTCGGCCCTTTGAATACTCGCTAAACTGCGCATAAGGTGCGAGGGCATCTCGCTCGCGGGACTCGAGTTCTTCGCAGTTGCATGGCATTATTTATTGGGCCATATCGGCGGCGCTCTCCGCACGGATAGAGCCAAGCACCTCGCTGGCCGGGGCGCCGCGTAACTCGTAAGTCTGCAGGATGACTTCCTCGATGAGGTTGTTCGGGCAGGAGGCACCGGCGGTGATGCCGACGGTGAGTTTGCCTTCGAGCGGCAGCCAGTTCTCGGCGATGACCATCTCTTGTTTGTGCTGGAGGAAATGATTGAGCCGCTCCGCCGACTCGATTTCACTGGCGTCCTTGATGAAATATGTCGGCAGTTTTCCTTCGCCCATCTCGGCAAGGTGCGATGTGTTGGACGAGTTGTAGCCGCCGACGACCAACAGCAAATCCATCGGGCGGCTGAGTAGATCCCGGAGGGCGTCCTGCCGATCCTGTGTTGCGCCGCAAATGGTGTCGAAGTAGCGGAAGTGCCCGGCGATGGCATCTTCGCCGTGTTTCTCAACCATCGCCGCCCGGAGCCGGCGCTGCACTTCCTCGGTTTCGCCGCGCAGCATGGTGGTCTGATTGGCCAAGCCGATAGCCCCGAGGTGTTTGTCTGGGTCGAAGCCATCAGACGTTGCACCTTCGAATTTTTTCAGGAACGCCTCGCGGTCGCCGCCACGGGTGATGTAGCGGCAAACTAAGTCCGTTTCGTCGAGGTCAAACACAACGAGGTAGTGTCCGTTCTCGTACGCCTTGGCCTGTGAGCTGGTGGCCTTGGTTTCCTCGTGCCAGGCCTTGCCGTGAATGATGCTGGTGACCTGTTCGCGGGCATTTTGGCGGACTCGTTTCCAGACGCTCATCACGTCGCCGCAAGTGGCGTCGATGACCGTGCAGCCTCGTGCCTTGAGCATCTCGTTGACTTTGACCTCCGTGCCGAACGCCGGGATCACCACCGGGTCGCCTTTGCCGAGGTCCTCAATGTCGGCGGCCTTGTGGCTGCCGGAGAGGAAGGTGACCCCCATGTCACGAATCTGCTCGTTGACGTGCGGGTTGTGAATGATCTCCCCGAGAATGTACACTGGCTGTTCGCGGGGGAAATGCCGCCTCGCCGCGTAGGCCAGGTCGATCGCCCGTTCGACCCCATAGCAAAACCCGAACTCCTTGGCCAAGCGGATGCCGGTGTCGCCGTAGGCAAAGGTGCTGCCGTTGGCGCGCAGGTACTCGACCAGTTCGCTGCGGTAATGCGTCACCACCTCGGCCTTGACCTTCTCCATGATGTCCGGCCGGCGGACGTTGATTCGCTTTGGTTTTTCTGCGCTCGGCATCGCGTGGATTGTCGCACCGACCGGTCGCCGTTGGCAACGGAATTAACTGACCAACCAGGCGAGAATGGCCTTCTGCGTGTGCAGTCGGTTCTCGGCCTGGGTGAAAATCGTGTCGGAATGTGCCTCGAACGTTTCTGCGTCGATCTCCTTGCCGCGATAGGCCGGCAGGCAGTGCATCACCAGCGCATCCGGCTTGGCCAACCGCATTAACTTGCCGTTGATCTGGTAGTCGGCCAGCTTGGCCAAGCGCTCCGAGGCATCGGCTTCCATGCCCATCGACACCCAGACATCGGTGTAAACCATATCGGCTCCCTCGACGCCCGCGCGGATATCTTCCGTGCAGAAAATGTTTCCGCCGGCTTTGGCCAGGATCTCCGCGTTTGGCTGGAACTCCGACGGCGCAGCGATGCGTAGCTCGAAGTCCAACGCCGCCGCCGCATGCACCCATGAGACTGGCACATTGCACGCGCCATCGCCGACGTACGTGACCACCTTGCCCCGAATCGGGCCGCGCTGTTCCTGAAATGTGAAGATGTCGGTCAAGATTTGGCACGGATGCTCGTCGTCGGTCAGCGCGTTGATGGTCGGGATGCCCGAGTACTCCGCAAACTCCTCGACGTCTGCCTGCGCGAAAGTGCGGATGACAGCACCGTGCACCATACGGCCTAGCACGCGCGCGGTGTCCTTGATCGGTTCGCCGCGGCCAAGCTGCATGTCGTTCGCGTTGAGAAACATCACTGAGCCGCCGAGTTCGCGAATGCCAACCTCGAACGAGACTCGCGTGCGCGTGGAAGACTTAGTAAAAATCATCGCCCACGTCTGGCTGTTAAGCGGCTTGGCTTCGCCACCACCGCGCTTGGCCTTGATGGCTTCCGTCGAGGCGAGGATTTCCTCCATCGCCGCACTTGGCATGCCTTCGAGTTTCAACAGGTGTTTCATTCAATTACCTTCTGGATGGTTTGTTCAAACAAATCGAGACCGTCTTGGGCCTCTTCTTGCGTCAAGTTGAGTGGCGGCAAAAAACGGACGACCGACGAGCCGGCGGGGATGGTCAGCAACCCTGCCTCGTGTAGGGCAAATACCCACTGCACCGCCGCCGGTTTGCTGTTGTCGAACGAGCTGAAGCCGTCGCCCATCTCGATGCCAATCATCAAGCCAAGACCGCGAAGTTCTCGGATGGCCGTCGGATATTTCTCCCGCAGCCTGACCAGTTTATCGAGGAAAAATTGGCCGATCGCTCGGGCGTTAGCGGCCAAGTCGTCGCGGTCGATCACCTCGAGAATCTTGTTCGCCACTGCGCAGGCCAGCGGGTTGCCGCCGAACGTTGAGCCGTGCGTTCCCGGGCCGAGCACGTCGGCGTGCTTCTCCGAGATCCACACCGCGCTCATCGGGAAACCGCCGCCGAGTGCCTTGGCCATGCCGACGGCATCCGGCAAAAAATCACCGATCTGATCGCCGAGTATCGCCTGAAAACTCTGAAACGAGCCGGTCCGAAAATGCCCGCACTGCACGCCGTCCCATAGCAGCAGCAGGTTACGCTCGTCGCAAAGTGCGCGCAGGCCAAGCAGGTATTCCGCCGACGCGGGACGGATGCCGCCCTCGCCCTGTATGCCCTCGATCATCACCGCCACCGTGGCCGGCGTGATCGCCGAGCGTACGGCGTCTATGTCGTTGTACGGCGCGTGCGCGAATCCCTCGAGCAGGGGAGCGAACCCGTCCTTCAGCTTTTTTTGCCCGCTCGCTGAGATGCCGGCCATCGTCCGGCCGTGAAATGAGTTTTCGGCGGTGATGATTTCAAACCGGCCTTCCCCCTGGCCAAGCCTTCTGGCCAGTTTGAACATCACCTCCGACGCCTCCGCTCCACTATTGCCGAAAAACACACGCCCCTGGCCGAGTCGCTTGGCCAAGCCCTCAGCGAGCTGCGCCTGGCCCTCGAAGTGGTAAAAATTAGTGCAGTGCATCAGCTTGGCCGACTGCTCCGCGAGCGCTCGGGCGATCTCTGCGTTGGCGTGGCCAAGGCAGTTCACAGCGATCCCGCCGCCGAGATCGAGGTAGCGTTTGCCGTCGGTGTCCCACACGTAGGCGCCTTCGCCGCGATCGAGCGTTATCGGGAACCGCCCGTAAGTCGGGGCGACGAACTGCTTGAAGCGTTCTATGATTTTCTGGCTCATCGTTCCACAATTTCTGTGCCGACTCCTCGGTCAGTAAAAATCTCCAAGAGCAGCGAGTGGCTTAACCTGCCGTCGATAAAAAAAACCTTTTCGACTCCCGTCGCAACCGCCGTTACGGCGCTGTCCACTTTCGGGATCATGCCTTTCGAGATCACGCCGCCCGCCTTGAGCGCCTCGACCTCGGCCACCGGTAAATGCGAAATCACACTCGTCGGGTCGTCAGGGTTTTGCAACAGGCCCGGCACGTCGCTCATGTAAACCAGGCGCTTCGGTCTAAGCGCGACCGCCGCCTGCCCGGCGGCGACGTCGGCGTTGCAGTTGTAAACCTGACCGTCCTCGCCCGTGGCCGTCGGGCTGATCACCGGCGTGATGTCCTGCGCGATGCATTCGAGCAGCGGCGCGATGTTCACCCCTGTGACTTCACCGACCAAGCCGATGTCGAGCGGTTCGCCCGCTTGGCCAAGCGGGCGAAACGGTTTGCAACGAAAAATTTCCGTGCCAGAAAAACCACACGCCTTCCCTCCAAGTTCGTTGATCATGCCGACGATGCCGGGGTTGATCTCCCGCGACAAAACCTGCTCGACGACCTCGACCGACTTCGGCGTCGTCACGCGATACCCTTGCTCGAACCGGGTCTCGACGCCGGCCTGCTCGAGCGCCCGGGTGATCGCCTTTCCGCCACCGTGCACGATGACGGGATTGATGCCAACCGCCTCGATGAAAACGACATCGCGCGCCACGCCGCTTCTTACCGCCGAGTCGGTCGAGTCCATAAAGCTGCCGCCGTACTTGATGACAAACGTTTCCCCCCGAAACCGCTGCATATACGGCAACGCCTCAAGCAATGTATCCGCCTTGGCTATGAGATTGTCCATTTCTTAGCCCCCGAGCGATGAGGGGTCGTTGATGTCGCCTTTGTTGAACTCGACGTATGCCTCGGTGAGGTCGGCAGCGTGGAGCACGGCGGTGGCCTTGCCGAGGTTTAGGTTGATGTGCAGGTCGAACTCGATCGGTTCGACTGCCTTGCAAAGCGTCCCGAACGCGGTGCGAGTGGGCCGTCCTTTTTTGAGCGAATAAATTTTTTTACGTGAGCCGCTCGCGCTGTAGGCGATGTCCACTTTTTCCTCGACGACCCTGGCGGGGGAGTAGCCCAGCGCGTCGATGATCCTGCCCCAGTTCGGGTCGCCGCCGCTCCAGCTTGTCTTGACGAGCGCGCTGTTGCCGACAGCTCTCGCCGCCGCGTCGGCGTCGGCGAACGACTTGGCCCCGGTGACGCTCACGGTGATGACTCGGCTAATGCCTTCGCCGTCGCGCACGATCATCCTGGCCAACGCGAGGCAGACGTGATTCAGCGTGGCTTGAAACGTTTTCAGGTCGGTTGCGCCCAACTTGCCGTTGCCGGCTAAGCCGTTGGCCAACAGCAGCACGGTGTCGTTGGTGCTCATGTCGCCATCGACGGTGATGCAGTTGAAACTTTGTGCAACGGCTTCGCGGAGACACTTTTTCAAATTGGCCGCATTGACGTTTGCGTCGGTGGTGAGGTAGGCGAGCATGGTGGCGTGCAGCCCTTGCGGCGTGGAGGCGGGCCGCGCGCCGGTCGGGCTCATGCCGGGCTGGATCATTCCCGCGCCCTTGGCGATGCCGCCGAGCCGCACCGTTTTACCGCCAAGCCGAAACTCGACGGCGATCTGCTTGGACTGCGTGTCGCTCGTCAGGATGGCCTCGGCAGCCTGCGCGCCGCCGGCCTGGGTGGGCTGGAGTTGCCCGGCGACGGCGGTGATGCCCTTTCTAATGTTCGGCATCGGCAACGGGACGCCGATCCGGCCGGTCGAGCTGACGAGCACGTCGGAGGTTTTCAGGCCAAGCGCTTGGCCGGTGAGATTGGCCATCTCGAGCGCGTCGGCCAAGCCCTGCGGGCCGGTGCAGGCGTTGGCGTTGCCGGAGTTGATGACCACAGCGCGCGCGGTGTTGTTGCGCAAATGCTCGATGCAGAGCTTCACCGGCGCAGCGCAAATCTGGTTTGTCGTGAACATCCCGGCAGCCTTCGCCGGGACGTCGGATACGATAAGCGCGAGGTCCCGTTTTTGACCCTTGTCGCTGCCTTTGCCCGTGCCGAGTGTTTTGACATCGCAAAACCGTGCCGCCGCCCGGAAGCCAAGCGGCGTGGTGATCGATCCCCTGATTTTTTTGAACTTAGCCACGGTTTAGATGGGCAACCCGGCGGTTTCGTCGAAGCCAAACCGGATGTTGAACGATTGCACCGCCTGCCCACTTGCACCCTTGACGAGGTTATCCTCCGCGCTGAAGACGCGCAGCCGTCGAGTGCGCGGATCGGCGGCCCAGCCGATTTCGATTGTGTTTGTGCCGGTGACGTTTTTGGTGTCGGGCAATCGGCCGCTGCTGGTGAGCCGAACGAACGGTTCGTCGGCGTAGCGCTTGGCCAGGCAGTCGGCGATGGCGTCCGTCCATTGGGCAAAGTCGTCCGCTTGGCCAGACGCGGGGGCGAGGTAAAGCGTGGTGAGAATGCCTCGGTTCACCGGAACCAAGTGTGGGGTGAATTGAATGGTGACCGGAGAGCCGTTGGCCAAGCTGAGTTCCTGCTCGATCTCGGACAGGTGCCGGTGTTTGGGCACGCCGTAAGGCCGGAGGCTCTCGTTGCACTCGACGTACAAAAACGCCACGTCGGCCTTGCGTCCGGCGCCGCTGACGCCGCTCAGCGAGTCGGCGATGATTTGCTCGGGATCGATCAACCCGGCCTCGAGCAGCGGAATGGTGGGCAGCAGGATGCTGGTTGGGTAACAGCCGGGCGAGGCGATGAGCGTTGCGTTGGCAATGGCGTCAGGCCGGATTTCTGGCAGGCCGTAAACGGCCTTGGGCAGCCACTCCGGCGCGGGGTGTTCGGTGCCGTAAAACTCGTTGTACGTGTTGGCGTCGTTGAGCCGGAAGTCGGCGCTCAGGTCGATCACCGTCACCCCGCGCTGGGCCAACGGTACGGCAAATTCGGCGGCCACGCCGTGGGGTAGGGCGAGGAAAACGGCCTGCGCTTTGTCGGCGAGCAGGTCGATCGACGGCTCGGAAAACGTCAGGTCACTGGCTCCGGCATGGCCGGAGAAGCGAGGGAAGACAGAGGTTACCGCTTGGCCGGCGTACTGGCGCGAAGTCAGCACCGACAGGTTGACGTGCGGATGCCCGAGAAGGAGGCGCACTAGTTCCTCGCCGGAGTAACCGGAGGCGCCCACGATCGCGACGTTGATTTTTTCCCCTGACATGATGATGAGATTTTGCGGCCAACGCTTGGTCAATGTTGCTTGAAATGACGGTACCTGAAAACAGAAAACCCCGCCAGCGTTTCAACCAGCGGGGCTCGAAAAGTGTTAAAATTTAGCGTTTGCTGAACTGGAAGTTCTTCCGTGCGCCGGGTTGGCCGGGCTTCTTTCGCTCCTTCTTGCGCGGGTCACGCGAGAGATGGCCGGCATCCTTGAGCGCTTGCCGCAGCTCGCCGTTGTATTTCTCGAGCGCGCGGGCAATGCCGAGCCGCACCGCGCCGGCCTGGCCGGCGATGCCGCCGCCGGCGACTCTCACGCGAACGTCAGCCTTCTCGTTCAACTCGACGGTCTCGAGCGGCTTGACCGCGATCGTGCGCTGGTTCTCGACCGTGAAATAGTTCTCCACGGTGCGACCATTGACGGTGATCTTGCCCGAGCCGCCAGTCGTCAATCGCACGCGTGCCACCGCGGTCTTGCGGCGGCCTGTTCCCAAAAATTCCTCAGTTTGAGCCATATGAAAAATCTGTGTTATGCCAGTTCTAGGGCAGCCGGTGCCTGCGCCTTGTGCGGGTGATCCGACCCGGCGTACACCTTGAGTTTCTTGAAAATCTGCCGGCCCAGCCGGTTGCGGGGGATCATTCCTTTCACGGCTTTCTCGACGAGGCGTTCCGGATGCTTCGCCCGGACGTCCGCCGGTGAAAACTTCTTCAAGCCACCGCGGTAGCCAGAGTAAGTGGTCATCACTTTCTCGGTTTCCTTCTTGCCTGTCAGCACCACTTTCTCTGCGTTGATCACCACGACAAAGTCGCCGGTGTCGAGGTGAGGAGTGAAAGTCGGCTTATTTTTGCCGCGCAAAACATCAGCCGCCTTGGTGGCCACCTTGCCCAGCACAGCGCCGTCGGCATCAATGATATGCCACTTTCGCGGCTGCTCGTCGACGGTGCGGTTTAGCTTGTCGATCTTTGGTAAATAGGTCTTCATTCAGAATCCCCGGAAGCAAAGGGGCAAGAACAATACCAAAAACCAAAAGCGAGTCAACAGGTTGTTTGAAGAAAAAAAGCAGATTTTAGAGTTTTTCAGGAAAACGCCAAGTGGTTGATCCAACCCAGTGTTTTCGGAACCTATTTTTTTATTATATTCCTGTTAAAAGTACTTCTGGAAACCTGTGAAACGCAGGAACAAGAGTGCTCTTTTGCTGGTTTATTTAATTTTCAATGGATTAAATCGTTTTTTTAGAAGTGGGCAGTATCGCCAAAACTCACCAGCGAACGAGAGTAAGACCATCATGGCAGCTCACACCACGGAGTTTGAGTGCGACAACATGCGGTGCATGACCAAACGGATCGATGCCCTCTTGCGCCAGACCCATTAAGAGTATTGCAAGCGCGGCGGGTTGGAGGAAATGACCGCCACGCTTGGTCAGGGGAGTTTGAAAAGTTTTAAGTTTTAAGTTGGGATACAGATTTCACGGGTTTTCGTGTCGAGTTTTCGATTTAACATCGATGCACAGGATGCAGAGGATAAAAAAATCCTGTCCATCCATGTTTGATTTTTGGTGTCCTGCGTTTAACTCCTTTAGTTTGCGCGGTGACGGGGTCGTTTCTTGTTATTGACAAGCAAAGCCATCAAACAGAAAACAACCCGCCTGTTGCTTTTTGGGTACTCGGACTTTTTTTCGCGCTGTTTCTGATTTTATGAGCTTTGAATCGTTAAAAACTGGTCGCCGTCTTTTTATGTTGGTGCTCTCTGCCTTGGTAGTGGCGCCTTACCGGGCCTTAGCCAATCGCTTGACCAAAGGGCCGCTGGTGTATCTCACTTGGCGGGTCGACCCCACCACCACCGTCGTTGTCAACTGGATGGACGGCGATGCTCGCAGCAATGACTACGTGTTGTATCGCGACATGGCCGCTCCGACCGGGAGTCGGTGGATGCTGGCCCGGGGCTTCAAGCACCTGTTCGCCGACCAGAAGAAACGGATCGTTCACCACGTTGAACTGCGGGGGTTGCAGCCCGACACTGAGTATATTTTCACCGTCCGCTCGCAGGGGCCGGTTCGCGGCGGCCGTTACTTCAGGTTTCGTACCATGCCGCGCACGCTCCCGGCCAATTTCAGGTTCGTGACCGGCGGCGACATGATGCACAAACGCAAATACCTCGACGCGATGAACCAGCGTGCGGCGCAGCTCAATCCGTGGTTTGCGTTGTTGGGCGGCGATCTGGCTTATGCCAACGGCAGTTCCAAGGAGGTGGCCAAGTGGGACGACTGGCTGGAGTCGTGGATGCTCAACAGTGTGCGACGCTCAGACGGCTGCCTGATCCCGATGGTCGTGGCTATCGGGAATCACGAGGTCGCCGGTGGCACAGGCAAAAAGCCAAAGGACGCCAAATATTTTTACAGCCTGTTTCTACTGCCGGCCAAGCGCAGTTTTTACGCGATGGACGTCGGCAACTATTTGAGCCTGATCGTGCTCGACTCCGATCTGACGGAGAGGGTGGAGGGGGAGCAGGCGGCCTGGCTTGGGCAGGCTCTGGCCAAGCGCGCCGGGAAGGTCCCCTTAATCTTCCCGTGCTACCACAAGCCCGCTTACGGCACGGCCAAGCCGCTCAATGGCACCAACGATTCGTCCAAGGATCCGTCAGCGCAGAAGATCATAAAAAACTGGTGCCCATTGTTCGACAAGTATCGCGTAACGGCTGTTTTCGAGAATGACCATCACACTTACAAGCGTACTCACCGGCTCCGAGCCAACAGGGTGGACAAGAAAAACGGTATCCTCTATCTCGGCGACGGCTGCTGGGGCGTCGATACCCGCGCGGTGCCCAAGCCGGGCAAGTTGTGGTACCTAGCCAAGGCGGCGAGCAGGCGGCATCTCATTTGTGTCACGGTTCAAAACGGAAAACCGTCCTACACCGCCTACGAGGCGGATGGGAAAGTGATTGATCAGTGCGCCTAATCCGATACGCTGCCGGACGAGTTAAAGCTTAACCAATCATGCCTATTTATACGTACGAGACTATTCCGGCGAAGAAGGGACAGAAAGTCCGCCGCTTCGAGATCGAGCAGCGGATGAGTGATGATCCGCTGAAGAAGGATCCCAAGACCGGCCTGTCGGTGAAGCGCATCATCACCGGTGGCTCCGGCACCATTTTTGGTGGGTTGAGCGTGATGGCGATGAACCGAAAGAAGGGCGGTTAGCGCTCAGTCATGAAACTGAAACCGTTTTTGACGGCCACGCTGATACTTGGGGCGGGCGCATGGCTGGCCAGCGAGGTCAACGCAGCGACTCTGTTCTCACGCGGGGCAACGTGGAACTACTACAAGGGCAACGACCATCCCTCCGGCGGTGACTTGGAGTGGACCGAGTCCGACTTCGACGATAGCGCTTGGCCAAGCGGGGCCTCGCCGATCCGTTATGGCGATGGCAACGGCGGCACGGTGCTTGGCGACATGCGCAACACTTACTCCACGATGTTTTTCCGTCGCACCTTTACTGTGGCCAATCCCGCGCAGATTTCCGCACTCGACTTGCAGGTGGATTACGACGACGGCTTCGTAGTCTGGATCAATGGCGAGGAGGTGCTCAACGTCGGTGGGGCGGCTGACCTGTCGCATGATTCTTTTGCCAGTATAAGTCATGAATCCGGCAACTTTGAGACATTCGCCCTAGACAATCCCGCACAGTTTCTCGTGGATGGCATAAACCAGATTGCCATCATGGGATTCAATACCAACTTGACCAGCAGCGACTTCATGATGAACGCCGAGCTGCGCAGTTTTCAGCCTGACAAGTCGCCTCCGAAAGTCGCGTCGCTCAATCCGCCGCCGGGTAACGTCAGTCTGCTGCGCGAGATCACTGTGCGCTTTGGCGAGGAAGTCACCGGGGTCGATGCCGGCGATCTCTGGCTCAACGGCGACCCGGCGGTGCAGCTACGCGGAGGCAACAGGTCATGGACGTTCACTTTCGCGCCGGGCGACTTTGGCGAGGCGACTCTGTCGTGGAACCCGAATCACGGCATCGCCGACACGGCGCGCCCGCCCAACCTAATGGATGCCGGCGCCGCTGCGGCGACGCACCAGTACCGCATTGTCGATGACATGCCGCCCTCGCTGGTAACCATCCTGCCGCCGCCGGGCAGCACGGTGCGCTGGCTAGATCGCGTGCGCCTATTTTTCAGCGAACCGATCCGTGGACTCGAGGTGGCCGACCTGCGCGTCAACGGCCAGGAGCCGGTGTCGATCGCTGGCGTTGCCAGCGGCCCGTGGCAGATTGAGTTCGAGCCGGCCGAGAGCGGCATCGTGACGGTCGCCTGGGTGCCGAACCACGGTGTGAGCGATTTAGCGGCGGAGCCGAATCGACTTGAGGCGGAGGGCTGGCATTACAACGTTGATGCCGATCACGATTTTGGCCAAGTGGTCATCAATGAGTTTCTCGCGGCTAATCGCGATGGATTGAAGGATGACGACGGCGAGGCTGGTGACTGGATCGAGCTGCGAAACAACGGTGGCGTCACTGTCGATCTCGCCGGCTGGTCGCTGAGCGATGACTCAACCAAGCCGGGCAAGTGGGTGTTTCCCAGCGTGACGATCCGGCCAAGCGCGTCGCTGATCATCCACGCCACCGGAAAAAACCGCCGCGTGCTTGGTCAATCGTTGCACACGAATTTCAAGCTCGGCGTAGAGGGCGAGTACCTTGGCCTGTTTAGCCCGGAGCTGTCGCGGCAAGTTGTCGACGAGATCGCGCCGGCGTATCCCGAGCAGCGCAGCAATATTTCCTACGGCCGCCTGGCCAAAGACGAATGGGCTTGGTTTGAGTCACCCACGCCAAGAAGGGCCAACGGTGGCAAGACGATTCGCGGTCTGCTTGCGCCGCCGCAGTTCAGCGCACAGCGCGGCATTTACGATGCACAATTCCGAGTGTACATCACCACTAACGAGCCGGATGCGGTGATCCGCTACACGACTGACTATTCTGAACCGACCGCGTCCAACGGAAAGAAGTATGTCAATCCGGTGGCGGTGAGAAGGACGACTGTTGTGCGGGCAGCTGTGTTCAAGAGTGGCATGCTTCCGTCGCGAGTGGAGACGCATACGTTTGCCTACAACCTTGGCGAGTCAGTGACATCGCTTCCATTGATGTCACTGGTGACTGAGCAATCCAATCTGCGGGGGAACACGGGTATCATGGAAACAAACCCTCGCAACACGACAAAGCGCGGCATTGCCTGGGAGCGGCCGGTCTCAATGGAGCTGATTTATCCCGACACAGGCGTGACGCTTCAGGCTAATGCTGGCCTGCGGGTGCAGGGCGGCGACTATATTCGCGGGCGCTACAACCCAAACTCAGGACCGCCCGCCGGGAAGTATTCCTTTCGCCTGTATTTCCGTGGCGATTACGGGCCAGGGAGGCTGCGCCATGATGTTTTCCCTGAGTTACAGGTTCAGGATTTCAATCACATTGTTTTGCGGGCCGGGATGAATGACCATTCGAATCCGTTCATTATCGACGAGTTGGTTCGTCGGCTCTCGGCGGACATGGGACAGATCTCTGCTCAGGGTACCTTTATGAACCTTTATTTAAACGGTTCAAACAAGGGCTACTACAACCCTACTCAGCGTATTGACAGCGACTTTCTGAACTCGTGGAACGGTAGCGATTCGGAGTGGGATATTATCGCACAGTTCGGTGAACTTCGGGAGGGCGACATGGTGAAGTGGAACCAGGTCAAGAGTGCTTTGCAGAGGAATCTCACCATCCCACAAAACTATTCGGCTGTTGAAAGGTTGTTGGATATCGACAATTTCATCGACTACATCATGCTCAACGTGTACGCGAATACCGGCGACTGGCCGCACAACAACTGGCGCGCCGCACGCGAGCGCGTGCCTGGCGCGAAGTGGCGGTTTCTGGTTTGGGACGCCGAGTGGTCGTTCGGCAACAACGGTCGTAGTGTCACTGGTAACAACCTCACTAGTGGCCCACTGGCCGGTGGTGCAGATATCGCTGTTTTTTATAGGGCGCTTCAGAAAAACCCTGAGTTTCGCATGCGCTTTGCTGATCGTGTACAGATACACTACTTTAATGATGGCGCTCTAACTGACGAGAACGTGCTCCGCCGTTTCAGGGAAATGAAGGAACAAATATCGGGTGTTCTTCGGAATCTCAACTCATCTGTCGAGACCAGTTGGGTGCCGCGCCGCCGTGCCATTGTCATGGGCCAGATGGCGACGCAGAATATCCAGGCATCCGACAACGCACCACAATTCAGCCAGTCCGGTGGCGCGATCCCTGCAGGTTACAGTCTCAAGCTCATGTCGCCCGATGGCGAGATTTACTACACGCTCGATGGCAGCGACCCGCGCCGTCCGGGGGAGGTGGCTGAGACTGGCAAAACCATCCTCGCCGGCTCGGCCGAAAAGTGGGCGCTGGTGCCGTCTTCGGACAATGGCGGCGACACGCTGGGCAATAGATGGCGTGGCGGCGGGGAGCCGTTCGACCACGATGACTGGGACTCCGGCAACGATGGTGTCGGTTACGACCAAAACGCCGATTACGACCCGCACATCGGCATCGACGTGGACGCCGAGATGAATGGCATCAACCAGTCGGTGTTCGTGCGCATTCCGTTCAAGGTGTTGTCGTCGGACCGGAAGAAATCCAACTTCATGGTATTGCAAATGAAGTACGACGACGGCTTCGTCGCATACCTCAACGGCACCCGCATCGCCAGTGCCAACGCCGCCGCCAACCCAGGCTGGAACGCCGGTGCCACCGGCCAGCACGACGACGCATCGGCAGTGACGTGGGTCAGCTTCGACGCTGGCAAGTACATCAATAAGCTGAAAGCCGGGAACAATATTCTCGCCATCCATGGCCTCAACTCTGGTCTTGGCAGTTCCGACATGCTCATCAACGCCGAGCTGTCGCTTGGCCAGCGCAGCGGTGCCGAGATTGCCGACGGCGTGCTCAAGTACACGTTGCCGATCAAGCTCACTGGCGACACGACGATTCGCACTCGCACGATGCACAACGGCCAATGGAGCGCACTGGTTGAGCATTCGTTTCAGGCCGAGCGCGCAGGCACGCCGCTGCGCTTCACCGAGATCATGTACAACCCGCCTGGCGGCAGTGAGTACGAGTTCGTCGAGTTGCACAACAGCGGCACGTTCGACGTGTCGCTCGGTTGGCACCGGTTCGACGGCATCGACTTTACCTTCGCCGGCGACGCCGTCATCGGCCCCGGCGAGTTTCTCGTGCTGGCGTCCGACAACGACCCCGACGCATTTAAGCTGCGCTACCCCGGCCTGGCCGTGGACGGCTGGTACCGGGGCAGCCTGTCAAACAACGGCGAGCGGTTGGCCCTGCTCGATGCCAGGTGGCGGCGTGTTGTCGAAGTGGACTTCAGCGACGGCGGCGCTTGGCCAATCTCGGCCGACGGCGACGGGCATTCGCTCGAGTTGATCGATCTGTTGGCCGACCCCGGCGCGGCGTCGAACTGGCGCGATAGCGCGGCCAAGGCCGGCTCGCCCGGTGCAGCCGGCACGGCGTCCGACCCGCCGCCGGTCGTCATCAACGAGGTGCACGTGCAGTCACCGTTCTCGCCTGAGCCGGACTTTGTCGAGCTGCGAAACCTTGGCCAAGTGGCGGTCGATCTCTCCGGTTGGACGCTGCGCGATGGCGACGGCAACACGTTTGGTTTCCCTGACGGCACCTCGCTTGGCCAAGGGGCCCTGCTCGGCGTCTGGTGCGGCGCGGTGGAAGGCGACGGGCTGCGGGCCGGTTTCGGCCTTGGCCAGGCGGGCGACTCGGTCGCGTTGTTCGATGCCGATGGCAGTCGTGTCGATGCCGTGACCTTCGGTGCTGTCGGCTCGTCGATTGTCCGCACCGCCAACGGCTGGACAACGGCCAAGCCGACGTTTGGCAAACTCAATCAATCCACGCAACCGGCGGCCCTCACGCGGCTTGTCATCAACGAGTGGCTCGCTGACCCGGCGGAGGGTGGACGAGACTGGCTCGAGTTGTATAACCCCGACGCCAACGCACCGGCGCTCATTACCGGCCTGCACATTCGGGTCGATCAGCAGATCGACGGGCTGCATCGCATCGCCACCATCCCGCCTCGCGGCCATATGCGTGTCTGGCTCGACACCCGACCCGGCCCGGGACACGTCGATCTTTCGCTGCCGGCCGATGGCGCTACGATCACGCTGATTACGTCCGAGGGCGTCGAGTTTGCGACGATGAAATATGCCCGGCAGCGGACCGGTGTATCGGAGGGCCGCCGGCCCGACGGCAGCAGCGGACCGGTGAAGTTCACCAAGGGCGCCACGCCCGGCGCGCCGAATATCGTCCCGTCGTACAACGGCCCCCGGCTCAACGAGGTCCTGGCGTTCAACCGCAACGGCCCGTCCGACTGGGTCGAGCTTTACAACGACACCGGGTCGGGCGTGTCACTCGCCGGCGTGAGCTTGTCGCGACGCGCCGCCGGCGCCGGCGACTGGACGTTCCCTGCCGGCACGACGATCAAAAAGGGCGGCACCGTCGTCGTGCGGTTTGATGGCAATAAACCGGCTGGCGGTTTCAACACCGGTGTTTCGCTCCCGGCCGACGGCGGCGGCGTGTATCTGTTCGATCCCGACGGCTTTCTCGCCCACTCGATCGAGTATGGCTTTCAGGTGGCCAACCAGCCGATTGGCATGAGCGCGGGCCGATGGCAATTGTTGAGCGAGCCGACTCCCGGCAAGCCGAACGCGGCCCCGGTCGCGTTGGCCAGCCCGCTCAACGTCGTGTTCAATGAGTGGATGGCGAAGTCTACTTCCGGCGCCGACTGGTTCGAGCTGTACAACCCGGAAACCAAGCCGGTGGACATTGGGGGCATGACGCTGACCGACGATCCCACGGCGGTGGGCCGTGGCAAGTTCACTATCCCGGATCGTACGTACATCCCGGCGCAGGGCTGGGTGCGATGGCTGGCCGACGGTACGGCCGAGGCGGGTCATGTGAACTTCAGTCTGCGTGGCCAGGGCGAGTTGCTGCGGCTCTACGGCAGTCGGCGCAGTGCGATCCACGAGGTCGAGATTTTCAACGCAGCCGAGGGCATCTCGCGTGGCCGTTTGCCGGACGGCGCGGAGACGCTGAACGATTTTCCGCTCACCCCCACGCCGGGCGGTAGTAATTATTTACCCATTGCCAATGTCGTGATCAACGAGGTTTTGTCGCACACCGACGCGCCGCTCGAGGACGCCATCGAGCTGCACAACTCCAGCGAGTCGCCGGTGAATATCAGCGGCTGGCTGCTCGGCGACGCGCTCGATCCGGCCACGCAATTCACCATACCTCCGGGAACGGTTTTGGCGGCGGGCGGCTACACGGTGATTTATGAGGGCGGCTTCAACCGGGGCGGCGCCGGGTTCAGCCTCAACTCCGCCCACGGCGACACGGTTTACCTCTCGGCAGTCGGCGCGGGCGGCAAACCAACCGGTTTTCGCGCCGTGCAGACGATTCCGCCGATGGCTAATGGCGTCTCCGTCGGCCGCGTGACGACCCGTTACGGCGTGAAGTTTGTGCCGTTGGCCAAGCGCACTTTCGGCGTCGATGTCCCCGAGTCGGTTGTCGCGTTCCGCGAGGGCGGGGGAGCGCCCAACGCCAAGCCGCAAGTCGGCCCGGTCGTCATCAGCGAAATCATCTACGAGGGCCACCCGGACGTCGCCGGTCTTGGCCAAGCGCAACTCGAGTACGTCGAGTTGCACAACATCAGCGAACAAGCCGTGCCGTTGTTCAACCCGGTTGAGCCGCAAAACACGTGGCGGATTCGAGGCGGCGTGAAACTGGACTTCCCGGCAAATACAACCCTGCCGCCCGGCGGTTATCAGTTGATCGTCGGTTTTGCCCCCGTTGCCGAGCCAGTGGTTGCGGCGAGGTTCCGCGAGCATTACGACGTGCCAAGCGGCGTGAAAATTGTCGGGCCGTTTGATGGCCGCTTGGCCAACGGCGGCGAGACGGTGCGCCTGCTGCAACCCGATAACACGCAGGGCCTCGGCCACGAGGACGCCGGGTTCGTGCCGTATCTGCCTGTGGAAAACGTGTCGTACGACAACCGCAAACCTTGGCCAAGCGATGCCGACGGCACCGGGCTTTCGCTGCAACGCAAAGTATCCGACAAATTCGGCGACGAGCCGGGCAACTGGCTCGCCGCCGCGCCGACCGCGGGCCGCACGAACGCCAAGACTGCCGACGGCGACCGCGACGCAGACGGCATGGACGACGCGTGGGAGGTGGCGCACAAGTTGAATCCTGCTAACGCAGTCGACGCGATGGCCGATGCCGACAATGACGGCGTCACGAACCTCGGTGAGTTCCGCAGTGGCACCGATCCGAACGACGCGGATAGCCGTTTCCTTATCAAGTCGATCGAGGTTACCGGAGGTCGCGTGACGATTTCCGTGCACGTATCGCCGGGCCGCCGTTATTGCGTCGAGTTTTCAGACAAAGTGAACAGCGGCTGGACCAAGCTGGCCGAGTTCACCACCGACGACGGCCAGCGCCTGGCGAAGGCCGAGAGCAACGCCCCGCTTACCCAAGCCCGCTTCTACCGAATTCAATTGGTGGAGTAACAGAGTTGGCCGCTTGGCTAAGTTGTTTTAAGCCAGTGACTTGGCGGCGTCGATGATGGCTCCGGAGGTCAGTCCGAAATGCGCCCAAACTTCTACGTGGCCCTCGGATGGGGCGATGCGTGGATCGACAATGCCGATGTGCTCGGTCTTCGTGCCGGAGTTGCTGGCGGCGGAAAGCACCAAGCCGGCGAAACCGCGAACCCCGGTAGAGCGGGTGCCGATGATGCCGTCCTCGGCGGTCACCACGCCGTCGTATTGCGCGAACATTCCATCGAGGAAACCGTCGGGCAGAGGCAGGCCGTTCACCACGTAAACATCGGCCGTGCCGCCGAGTTGTTCGGCGGCATCCAGCACGATGCCAGCGGTCGCGCCGAGCGCGAGGATGGCTACCTTCGCGCCGTCGTGTTTGCGGAGCGGCGTGACGGCTTCCCACTCGCTGTCGGCGTTGTAAACCGCGTCGCCATTTTCGTCGGAGAGCACGAGCAAATTATCGCGCGGGATGGCGACGATGTGCGCGCCGTAGCGGGCGCACGCATCGCGCACGGCGACGAACGCGCCGCGTGCATCGGCGGGCGCGTAAAAGCGATCGACATACGGCATGTAGCCGATGGCCAGCGTCACCCAGTCGAGGCTCCAGCCGGAGAAATGGTCGCGGCCGGTGCACGCGCCGACGTGACTCATGTGCATGATGACATTGAGGCCTTCGTTGACGCCGTTGAGGTTACGTTGGTAGCGCCACAGCTCGAGTCCCTCGCGGGCGATGCCCTCGAAGAACGCCGAGAAAGTTGACACGACGTTGACCTGCGGTTTGTCGGAACTCATGGCCAAGCCGTTGGCGACGAGCAGGGCGACTTGTTCCTCGATGCTCAACTCGATTTGGTTTTGTGCAGGGATGTTGGCGCATGCTTTGCCAAGCTTGGTCGAGGGGTTGAGGTCACAGCTCACGACGAACACATCGTTCGGGTGCGCCTTGGCCACGGCAAGGTAACCGGCTTCTGATCCGGCTCGCGCGCTGGTTTTTTTGCCGGCGTCCGGCAGGCTGACTTCGGCCAGTTGTCCGGCGGTAAGAGTGAGGTTTTTACTGCCAACAGCCGGGCGCGCGTTGGTGGTCACCTCGGCCTTGGCGGCGCTGCTGATTTCGTCGAATGCAGCCTGCTGCGTGGCGTTACGGGTGAGCATCGGGTTGGACAGGACTTCGGCCTCGTCGCGGCCTTTCATGTGGCCGTCGTGATGCCCCGCGCCACCCGGTAAGTCATTGACCAACAACAGGCATTCGAGCATCGGGCCGATGTCGCGGTAGCTCATCATCGCGCCCGGCACCCAGATTTCTTGATCCATCGAGACACCGTTTTCGCCGGTGATCATCTCGACTTCGGCTCCGATGCCGAATCTCGCGGCGAGCCAGTTGAAGTCTACTTTATCGCCGTCAGCGGACGAGTAACCGGTCGGGTAAATCATTGTCGGACGCCCCTCCATCGCGCGGCTGTGCGCCTGCTTGTAAGCCTGGAACATTTCGGCGGTGTCGAACAGCGACTTTGTCTCGATGATCTCGACGCCCATTGCCTCGACGATCGGGCGAGGGTCCTTGTCCATGACGTTCTTGTTCGAGTCGGACAACTGGATGCCGTTGCGCTGCATGACGAATGTTAGCGGCAGGTTCCCGATGTCGGCGGCGTTAAAACCGTTCAACGCCTGGCCGGAGATCCAACCGGCGTCGCCGCAGTGGCAGACGACCCACGATTGCGAGTTGCGCGCACGCATTCCCATCGCTTGTCCGGCGGCGACCGGGATCATCACGCCGAGGCGGCCGCCGTTGAGTTGTGTGCCGCCCGGCACCCACGAGACGTGGCCAGGGATGTCGAGGCCGCGCCGGAACTGGTGCACTACCGAGTCGCGAGCGACGAAGCCAAGAGCTGCGAGAGACGCATAGTAGCCGATGCTGGCGTGGGCGTTTTCGATCGTGAACTGTACTTTCTCGTAATCGGTCGCCGCCAGCGTGAGCATCAAGCTCGGGATCAAGTCCAGGCCGCCACCCAAGTGGTCGAGTTCGCCGATCGTGGCGAGCGAGGCGAGCGAGGAAATAGAAATACGTGCTGCCTCGATCTCGAGCGCCTGCAACGTAGCGATCTGCTTAGCGTCAAGCGTATCTGTACTTCCCACGTCGATCTGCAGCGGCAACACCTGCGAGGTGACGCTAGGGCGCATGTACTTTGAGTCGGCGATGAGTTGGTCGTTGCGCTCCTGTTGAGCCTTCCAGGCTGCCTGCGAATAGTTACTCATAAATTTTTTGCTGTTTTGTGTGGGACGAACAGGAGAAGAGTGCTGTTTGCCGAGTCAAACGACGCTGAACTCTAGGCGCAAATTTGAAAAAATAAAGAAAAATTGCCCAATCGCTTGGCCGAAAATCAGCGGTAGAGGAGGTATTTGGCGCGTTGCTGGCGGAACCGGGCCTCGTCTATGGCCCATGATTTGACGATGGCTGCGCCGGAGCGGCCAGCAGCGAGGTCGCGGCGGATCGAGTCGGTGCCGTTGACTTTGTCGAACATGTTGAAGCTGCGGCCGCTCTTGACGCGGGTGGCGAAGATGTCGCGCTTAGCCACGACGCGGACGGCGTCGAGGATGTGGTAGTTGATTGCCATGAGTGGAGCAGTGGCGGGGTTGGTGAATCTGATACGAACGCCGGTGTAGGTGCGGTTTTTCACGCGGCGACTCTTGAAGCGGATCGGCTCGAAGCGCACGCCCGGCAGATGGCGGTTGTTGAGGTGGAGGGCGATCCCGGTGGGGTCCATCCACGTGGAGGCGACGCACTCGAACGGCATGCCTTCGCCGATGCCGATGCTGAGTCCGCTGCCTGCGCCGAGTTCGCCGAGCACGCCGGTGGAGACGTAGTGCAGAGGCGAGTCGCCGTGCGGGATGTTAGGCGAGGTGGGAACCCACTTTAGGCCGGTTCCGCGCCAGGTCATCGAGCGGGTCCAGCCTTTCATTTTGATGATGAAGATTTTAGGGCGGTGCCTGATCCAGCCTTCGCTGCTGATCATGTAGGCCAGCTCGCCGGCGGTCATGCCGTACACGTAGGGAATTTTCCATTGGCCAACGAGCGACTTGAAGCGGGGGTTGAGAATAAGCCCCTCGACGCGTTCGCCGCCGAGCGGGTTGGGGCGGTCTAGCACGACGAACTGGACGCCGGCCTTGCCGCATTCCTCCATGCACAACCCCATCGTGCTTATGAACGTGTACGAGCGCGCGCCGGTGTCCTGTATGTCGTACACGAGGCAGTCGATTTTCTTGAGCATCTCCGGCGTCGGTTTACGGACGGGGCCGGGGCCGTACAGCGAGTAGATTGGCAGGCCGGTGCGGCGATGGGTGCTGTTGGGGAACTCCTTGCCGGCAGGCACGCGGCCATCAATGCCGTGCTCCGCGCCGAACAACGCGACGAGATTGACCTTTGGCGACTTGTGCAAAATATCGATGACGGAGCGGCCGCGGCCATCGACGCCGGAGGGATTTGTCAGCAGTCCGACGCGCTTGCCTCGCAGCGTCCCGAAGTCGCGCATGGCAAGCGACTCGTTGCCGAGGTAAACGCGCGCCTGAACGGCAGCACAACTGGAAATCAGCAGGGCAAAACCTAGCCAACGGGTCACGAAACGCATGCCGAAAAGTAGTCAGCCAAGCGCCTGGCCACAAACCATTTGTGGCTACTCGTCGCTGGGGGAATAGGCGACGGCGCGGAGGTAGTCGAAAGCGAACAGGCCGGTGCTGTGGCCGTCCTCCCACACCGGTTTGATGGCGTAGCCGCCGACGAATTCGAGCGAGCGAATATGAAACGAGGAGATTTTGTATGGACGCTTGGGGCCCTTGTGAAGGTTGCCCATGACGTCGGTCTCACCTTTGCAACTAGCGCAGGGGCAAGCTTTACGCAGCTTGGCCAAGCGCACGAACGACTCACTGTCATCGTCCCACTTGATGGCCAGCTCCTCGCCGATAACCTGTATGTCGATTGGGTGCAATTTGCGGTGGATTCTGGAAACAAAAAAAGACGAGCTGCCAACGGACTACTCCTCTTATTGAAAAGTAAACTACTTGTTCGGCTGCGGTGTGGTGCGCAGGTACGGCTTGATGGTGGTGAAGCCTTTCGGGAACTTTGCTGTCGCCTCCTCGTCGGATAGGGTCGGCACTACGATGCAATCCTCGCCGTGTTTCCAATTGACGGGAGTGGCCACGGAATGATTGTCGGTTAGTTGCAGGGCGTCCACTACACGCAAAATCTCGTCGAAGTTGCGGCCAGTTGCGGGCGGGTAGGTGACCGTCAGCCGAATCTTTTTGTTCGGGTCGATGACGAATACTGAGCGCACGGTAAACTTCTCGGCAGCGTTCGGGTGGATCATGTCGTACGCGGTTGCCACGGCGCGGTTCGAGTCGGCGATGATCGGGAAGTTGACGGTGGTGTTTTGCGTCTCGTTGATATCTTTGATCCATCCGTGGTGATCCTCAAGTGAATCAACGCTGACGGCGATCGTCTTGACGCCGCGCTTCTGAAACTCCGGCTGGAGTTTTGCCGTGTAGCCGAGTTCAGTGGTGCACACCGGTGTATAGTCTGCAGGATGAGAGAACAAGATCGCCCAACTATCGCCGATCCACTCATGGAAGTCGATGTCACCTTCTGTTGTCTCCGCTTGGAAATTCGGAGCTTCATCGCCCAATCTTAGTGCCATTTTTCGTTAGAGTTGATGTTTAATGTGTCTTCCCGTTGGCGTGGCCAAGGACCGGTCTTGCTAGCGAAACCGGCTTTCCATGTCAATGCTTTATCCAGCTTATTGGCCAGCTTGTTAGACAATAAGTGTATTTCTCTATTGGGTATCCGCCAAGTTCAGAAGCGGAAGGTGGTTAATGCCTTAATGGCAAATTCACTCTCGCGGAGGGAGAATAAGTGATCCTCATCGCCGTAGTTTTGGCGGATGACGGCGAGAAACTTTTTGCCAGGTTTAAATTCCCAGAAGAAGCGGGTGCTGTAGCCTATGGATTCCGAGATGTCATCATACTGGATGAAGTGCGACCATCCCATGTCGGGAGTGAAGTTGATCCGAATGTTTCCGGAGGCGATCTGTGCGTCGAACTCGGCATTAGGCAGTTCAAAATGGTTGAAGCTGTAACTAAGGCTCGTATTGAGCCACTTTGACGGATCAAAACCAATCTGGAAATAGGCGGTTTGTTTCTCTCCGTGATACCAGTCACCTAACTCATAGCCGAAATCACCATTGATTAAGCCGGAGTCCCTGAGTTCGAAGTCCAAGACGTATTTGGTCATCCAATATTCGCCGGCTGGCACGACGCCACCGCCAGAGATGTCGAAGTCGTGATCCGGCTTGTCGTATTCCTGCTCGATTTTGAAGTAGACATTGTGGCCAGATTCAAAATCCAAGTATGGAATGTAGAAACTATGCTGCTGCGACTCAATTTCGTTGTCTAGCGCGGTGTAGATAGAGTTCCTATAGCTCAGGTGATATTTTCGCAACCAGTCGATATTTTCCGGTCTTGGTCGATAGGAGAAAGATGATCCTAATCGGCGAATTCCGGTTCGGCGGGTGAATCCGAGCTTGGGTTTGAATTCCTCGTCGACTTGATAAAATGACACTTCGGTTTCGATGAGATCGTTCGGGTAGCTGATATTTGCGCCATGGCCGTAGTTCCAATCGGTGTCATCGTCGAAATTGGCCATGGTGTAAACGCTGGCAAGAAGTGTCTTATCGGTGAGGAACTTTGTTGTCCGGTAGTTGAAATCTGTACCGATCATGTATGCGTCCTTGACAGAATTAGGGTCACCCATGGTGCTGATCATACCGATTGACGATTGTTCAAGGAGGTTGCGTGAGATGCGCGTCACAAATACGTTTTGGCTGCCAATATCGTTGTGCTCGTCGAGCATGGCGCCAATCATGCCGATGTTATATTTGCCGATTCGACCGGTGATTTTGGTGGCCAAATTGATGGGGACAGGGTGTCCGCTATGAGTAAGGCCAATACGCCGACTGAAGAATGGGGTGCTCGACTGTGATCTGGAACGACGCGAGGAGGGGCCGAACTGAAAAATACCTGAGTCCTTTAGAAAAAAGTCACGTTTCTCTGGATACTCAATAGAAAAGCGGGTGAAGTTGAGTTGTCGGTAGTCGACCTCCGTTTCGGCAAAGTCGGTGTTCACTGAAAGGCTGGCGCTCAAGTTTGGCGCTAAACGATAGGAAATGTCGCCTCCAAGGTCGCCCAGTGTGTTTCCATTGCCGGTATCGTTTTTGTATTGGTATTTGCCTGTACTGTATGGGCGGACTTCCCACTTGGTGACATTGGCAAGCCCCTCTAAGCCACGGATTTCACCTGCATTTCCCATGGCAGAGGTTCTGAGGTGGCGCCCCTCGCTGTGCCAACGACCACGTTCGTTTTTTCGACGAATCGTTCGGGAGATGTTGAAACCCCAAGTGGAATTGCGGGGATTGAAAGCGATCGAGTCGAAGGGGATGGCAATTTCACTGAACCAACCATTGTTACTGATTTGGCTTTTGCATTCCCAGATCGCGTCCCAATTACTGCTGGAATGAGAGTTGTTGTTAATTAATGCGTCATAACGTAAGCCGTTTGGATTAATGGTGAAATTGTAGCCATTGCGTCGGTCCAGAAAAGTATCGATAGCAATATAGATATAGTCATCCTCCATTGGGAAGTCATCCCGAGTCATGCCTCGGGCGAGGATTTTCTCTGGCTCTGAGTCGTAACACCAAATACCGACGTAGAGGGCACGAGTATCGTAGAGGATGCGAAACTCAGTACGCTCGGTCATCGGTACGCCGTCCCCGGGCTCATCTTGAACGAAGTCGCCGGCGGTTGGGGCTTTCTGCCAGGCAGCATCATCCATCACGCCGTCAATCACTGGCGGTTGCTCCACTCGCAGAGCGGTGATCGATGGGCGCGGCTTGATCTGGTTTGCGACTGTCCCTTGGTCAGACAAGGCGAAGCCTGCGCAGCAAGTTAGCGCGGATCCAAGGTATAGAAGTTTTCGCATTCAGGGTGAACGGGTGTCAGTTGCGGTGACTTAGTTTTGGCCAAGGCTTGGCAACGAACGCGTGAGCGTGCCGTCACATTCAGGAAAAACAAGAAGAACCTATTCACAGCCCGCTTGGCCTTATTGGCGTTCATTTGCAGTTGGAAAACCACTCACGAAAAGCGCTTGGCCACCGGGATGCGACGGCCTACACCAAACGCCTTGCTGGTGATCTTGATGCCGGGCGCGGCTTGGCGGCGTTTGTACTCGTTGATGTTGATCAACCGGATGATTCGCTGGACAGTCGCCTCGTCGTGGCCGGAGGCGATGATCGCCTCGGTGTCCTGCCCGTCGACCACGTACGCCTCGAGGATGCTGTCGAGCACGTCATACGGCGGCAGCGAATCTTGGTCGATCTGGTCGGGCCGCAGCTCGGCGGAAGGCGGCTTGGCGATGGTGGACTCGGGTATGATTTTGCGCTTGCGGTTGATCCACTTGGCTAGGCTGTAAACCTTGGTCTTGGGTAGGTCACTGATCACGGCCAGGCCGCCGCACATGTCGCCGTAAAGCGTGCAGTAGCCGACAGCCAACTCGCTCTTATTGCCAGTTGTTAGGAGCAGCGATCCGAACTTGTTGGACATCGACATCAGGATATTGCCCCGTAGACGCGCCTGCATATTCTCCTCGGTTGTATCCTCGTCGTGTCCCTTGAAAATGTCCCCCAGCTGCGACTTGAGTTGCTCGAACACCGGTTCGATCGGCACGACGTCGTACCGGATGCCCAGTGCCTGGGCCAAGCTCTCCGCGTCGTCGAGGCTTCCCTGCGACGAGTATTGCGAAGGCATGGCGACGCCCCGGACGTTCTCAGGGCCAAGCGCATCGACGGCGACTGCCGCTGTCACCGCCGAATCGATCCCGCCGCTCAACCCGATGACCGCCGACGCGAAGCCGCACTTGTGCAGATAATCGCGCACACCCAGCGAGAGCGCCCTGTAGATTTTCTCGTTGTCGTCGGAGGTGTCGCTCGACTTCGGCTCGATGGTCTCCGTGTCAATGAGCAGCAAATCCTCGGCGAACATCGCGCCGCTGGCCCCGAGCACCCCGTGGCCGTTGTAGTATTGGCTGCCGCCGTCGAACACCAGTTCGTCGTTTCCTCCGACGAGGTTGCAGTACACCACCGGACAGCCACACTTGGTCGAAAGCTGTGAGAGCAGCACGTGCCGGCAGTGCTCCTTGCCTAGGCTCCACGGCGAGGCGGAGAGGTTGAGCAGCAGCTCCGCGCCGGCGGCGGCGAGTTCCTCGGCAGGACGGCGGTCGTAGCGGCGGTCGTGCAGGAATACCTCGTCGTTCCAGATGTCCTCGCAAAGGGTGATGCCCACTTTCTTGCCGAGAATTTCCACCGGTGTGTTGCCTGTCGCTGGCTCGAAGTAGCGATCCTCGTCGAACACGTCGTAGGTCGGCAGCAGCGTCTTGTGGCGGATGGCGGACACTCGGCCGTCCTGTAGGACGGCGGCGGAGTTTTGCGCGGGGCGTCCGGAGTCGGTTTCGTTGGTGGAGGCGTAGCCCATCACGGCGACCGCCTTGCCGCCGCGCTTGGTCAGGCTCTCGAGCGCCTCCTGATTTTGCCGGAGGAACGACGGTTTGGCCAGCAGGTCGCGCGGCGGGTAGCCGCACAGGGCCAGCTCAGGCAGTACAACCATCGCCGCGCCGGCCTCGTCTGCTCGTCGCCATGCATCGACGATTTTGTCCGCGTTCCCGTCAAAGTCCCCGATTGTGGTGTTGATCTGTGCGATGGCAATTTTCATATGCCGCTTGAGCAAGTTTATCGGCGAACCGCTCGCGGCGGAAGAAAGAAGCGTGCCGATTGGCCAATGTGTGTTGCGGCTGTTTTTGACTCTTGACCGAACTTTCGGAGACGTTACCTTTTCGGGGTGCCAAGGAGCGGCGGTAAAAATAAATCATTGATGGTGGGGCTCGGGATGGATTCCGACGGGCATAAGCGTGTCACTACCGGCGACAATTTTGTCGTCGCGGGTGGGACTCAGGACACTCACGACCAGATGACCGAGACGGTCGTCAAGATCAATGAGAAACTCACCGAGCGCGGCAAGTGCCTAAACACGGTGGAGCGAACGGAGTTCAAGGATATCGCCGAGTCGGTCGGGCTCAAGGAGCAACCCCCGCCCCCGGATCCAGAGAACAACTGATTCTCCCCAACAAATCATGAAATGAAAAAGGCGGCCAGATGGCGGCCTTTTTTGTTTGAAATAGGGGGGTTAACTGACAGCGATGAGCGACACGCGCTCGTTGCGCTCGTTACGCACCACGCCGTTGGCGCGGGGATCGAGTGACGGCTTGCCGTCGATAAGGAATTGGTAGCGATGATGTCCGTGGTGCAGGTCGATCTGCGTGCTCCATGAGCCGTCAAAATGACGCTTCATGGCGTGTGAGTCGCCGTCCCACTCGTTGAAATCCCCGATCACGCACACTTCCTGCGCTTCGGGGGCAATGCAGAGGAAATTGATTGGCTTGGCCATTGCTTTGGCCGAGTAGCGTCCATTTCCGTTACCCTTGAATTGTGAGTTATCCATCCTTGCTTGCCCGGCAGAAGCGCAATCCCCTTGAACATTGCTGAGCAAAGGGTGAGGAAAAAACCAAATCCCAGTCGCCGGCGCAAGCGAAAAAGGTTTTTTTGTGCTCGGCCCATCGCCGAGTGTGGCATTGCGATTAGGCGTTTCGACCCTTGAATGTCAGCTCGGCCACGCCGGACTTGTCCAGTTCGCCGATGCCTTTTTCGATCATCTTGTCGAACTGCCCCTTGGAGGCGGCGGCCATCGGGAGGTCGAGTCCCTGCATCTGGCCAAGCGCCAGCGCAATGCCGGAATCCTTTGCGGCATGCGCACCGGAGAAGTAGCATTCGTGGTCGCGGTCGCGCATGTCCTCGCCGTCGGTCTCGAGCACGCGGGAGTTGGCGCCGGTCTGTGAGAAAATCTCCATCACCATGTTCAGGTCGAGGCCAAGCGCGTCGGCCAAGCCCAGCCCCTCGGCCAGTCCGGCTGTGTTGATGTTCATCACCATGTTGACCAGTGCCTTCACTTGGGCGGCCTTGCCGGCGTTGCCGACGTAGCGTTTGTTGGTCGAGAGTTTCCCTAGCAATTCCTCGACTTTGTCGTAGGTGGCCTTGTCACCGCCGAGCATCAGATACAGCGTGCCGTCTCGCGCCTGGGTGATGCTGGAGGCCATGCAGCCCTCGAGCGACTCCGCACCGGCGGCTTTGGCGGCGGCTTCGGTCGCCACGTGCACTGTCGGGCTAATCGTGGCGCAGTTAATGAACACGCGCCCTTCGGCGCCGGTGAGTAGGCTGTCGCCCTCGCTGGCGAAGATCGTGCGCATCGAATCGTCGTCGATCACGACGGTGATAATGACGTCTGACAACTCGGTGACCCGGGCCAGTGTCGTGGCGGCGGTGGTGCCGAGTTCTGTGGCCAGTTCGGCGGCGGCTTCGCTGCGAATATCGTACACGGCGGAGACGGCGTATCCGCAATCCTTCAGTCGGCGGGCCATATTGGCGCCCATGCGGCCGACTCCGACAAATCCTACTTTTTGTGACATGATGTTGGTATTGTTTTGCTGGTTAAAAAAGACCGGAAGGAGGCTGGGCCACCCTCAACAATCGGTGTGCGCCGCAGCATAGGCAAACCTACGAAACAGCGCACGCCCTTTTTGTGCCTGGCCAAGTGGGAGCTTGTGAGTTTCTGACGGGTGTCGGTGGCTTACTGCCGCCAGGGGCGGCGTTGCAGTTGGATCGGTTTGGCGATGTCCATGAAGTACTGCGTCAGCCTGGACCACGATGTCTGCTGCACGGATGAATCTGCCAGCAGGACGTTGAACGATCCGTCGTGGTGGGGGCAAACAGCGACGATCTCGTTAGGTCGCGCCTCGTCCACTTCTGGGTCGGTGCGCAGCCAGTAGCTTACGGCGTTTTGACCGAACGGGATAACATTTCTTCCGGCGGCGCCCCTTGGTTTTTGACTGGAGAAGGAATTGGCCTGAGTTCGTGATTCGTCAGTTGGACAGCGGAGGACTTTCGGGTTCGATATTTCATTCGACAAGGCCTGGAAATGCAGCCATGCGTTGGCGTCGAAGATCGGCTGGCCGTTACTGTCCAGCACGGCATTGGTGTCGGTTTTTGGCTTGGCGAGCTCGGCCGTGCCGCCTTCCGCATGCGGGACATGCCAGGGGAAACGATCCTGATTGTCCGTTGCGTAGATGCGGGTTGCGATTCCGATCTGTTTCAGGTTGTTGATGCAGGAGATGCGCTGCGCCTTAGCCTTGGCCTGGGCCAGGGCGGGGAGGAGCATACCGGCGCCGACGGACACCGGGATCACGCCGGCCTGCATGGCCACCGATTTGAAAAGCCCGCTGGTGGAGTGGTTCTCAACGATGAATCCGTCCGGCTCCATCCGAACCAGGCCAAGCATTTGCATGTTGTAAGCTGTCTTTAAGTCGATTTTTGGGAAGCCGTCCGGCAGCGGCTGCGCCTCCATGGCCGCCTCGATGATCGGTGCGACGGTCTTACCGATTTTCTCGCTGGCGAAGAAGAAATGATTGCCCTTGAGATCGAGCCCCTTGGCCAGGCGCTGGAATTCGTCGGTACCGGTCAGGCCGGCTTCATCGCCCCTATGTGTTGCAATAATTTTCGCGGCCAGTTCCGTGTTGCTGGCTGCAACGATATAATCGTCCAGCTTGAATAGCGCAGGAGCAAGAGGGAAGGGTGTTGGTGCCGGTTCTGTTAGGACATGCGCCTCAATGCCCCCAATGGATTGTTTCTCGAACGGGATCGGGGATGCTTCAAGTGCTATAAGAACCATGTCAGCGATTTTGTCATCCTCCACCTTCATGACCAATCCCAGGCCCGGGGTTGGTATTTCACCGCCGATTTCGGGTGGCAAGGGAATGGTGTTTTCTGCGTCGAGCGTAACGAACAAGCCTACCTGGTTGCCGAACGATCCAGCGAGATCGCGCAGACCAATCATCATGTCAGCCATCTGCATTGCCTGGTCAAATTGAGCCTCGATCGCCTCGTCGCCGGAAGCCTTGGCCAGTTCCGGCAGCCACTCCATCAGCGCCTTGGCGTTGAACTCGTGTGAGAGCGCCAGCGCGGTGTCGGCCGGAAGCATCTTCAGCATGCCGATCTCGTGCGGTTCGGAGCCGAACAACGACCACAGTTTGCCGGTGGACTTGTCCGGGAAATGGTGGATGACTATCTTATTACGATGCAGTCCCTTCTCGAACTCAAAGCTGCTCATGCCAACACCGCTGATCTCGTTGATGCCTAGCTGGTCGTAGAACGCCTTGCCCGCCTTGGTGCCGGCGTCGATCATCGCCTGCTCCTGCGGCCCGGGACGGAATCCCGCAGCGCCAGATGCTGCGGTTTCCTTGGCAAAGTCGATGAGGGCGTCGGTGTATTTCTCCACCGTCTCGATGACGTCCTCGGTGCTGTAATAGAGGTAGAGGCTGCCGTTGGGATCGAGCTTGGCCGACACCTCGGCAAAACTGTTCTTCACGGCGGAAGGGCCGGCCGGCAAGGAGCTGCTGTCACCATCGCTGGAAGAGTCGCCGCAACCGGCCAAGGCCACAAACCCCCCAGCCGTGATTGTCATCAGTATGGTGTTTTTTATTTTCATAAAATTTATTTGTTAAGTATTTATGCGTTTTAGGTTTAGCTTTTCGTGACGGTATCTGTTCTTTTGAAGTAGGGCTTACCATCTCTGAATGCGACGCCTTTATGTTCATCTTTCTCTTTCGAGAAATCAGATTCATAATCGACACTCATAATAAATGGTTTATTGTTATGTTGATCGATCATCATTCTACCATCCCATTCAACCCTATTTTCCTTAATCGTTTTGCTTACCCAGACTCCCCTCAATTCATTGTCAAATAAATCATGTATCACAAAACGCGTCTTATTTTGGCTTAATGCCAAAATGCTCAAAGTTCGATCAAATCCACCCTCTGCTTTGGGGACATTGGTAACTTGAACAAAATATTTGCCATCCACAAATTTATGAGTTCCATAAAATTCAGGAGGTCCCGGTTGTTTTTGGTCGTCTGGTGTGAATATGGACATGTTTATTGACCGTTTCGTTCCGTGGATGTGCATTACGTCAAATTCCTTTGGGATGTTGCTGCGATCATCCTCACCTTGGGCAATTTTAAGCATCTGTTCCTTGGTTAGTTGCTCCTCCTCACTAATGTTAAATTCCTCGTAAAACCCTTGTATAGAAGATTCCAAATCTACCTCATTATCATCCGGCGGGGTGACTCTTGGCAGGCCGAAATCAGAATCTTCGTCCAAATTAAAATCGGGTTCACCGCCGGGGGGCTGCGGGCCGCCAAAACCGCCGAGATCCTCGAACAGGCCGGATTGCTGCAGCTCGTTGAGCGACGAGGCCACGGCGACGCCCACTCCGGCGATCGAGTGCACGATGTTGCCGCCGTACGGGTTGACGGTCGAGTTGCCCTCAATCAGCAGCCCGTCCTTTTCCACCTTGAAGAGCGAGACCATGCCGATCCTTTGCTGCATGCTTTTCTTATAAATCTCGTAAACCTTGGCCAAGGCACCGTCCAGTTTGTTCAGGCCCAGTTCGTTTATCTCGAGGCCCCATTCGGTGGCCTGTGGATCGGCGTAGTAAATGCCGTTCGCCTTGAGGCTCAGTCCCTTGGTCAAGGCCTTGAAATCGGCGTCGTTCGCTAGCCGGCCCTTACCACCGTGCGCTTCGGCTATGCGCTTGGCCAAGCTCTCCGCCGATGACAATACCATGTAGTCACCGACCTGGAAGTAGCAGGGGGAGAGATCCATTTTGATCGGCAGCGGGATTGGCAGGGGAATGGAGTGAATGGTGACATCACCGACCTTGGTTCCCGCCGGAGCGCCAACCCCGCCCCCCATTACATCGCCAAGCATCTTCATCAACGAGTCGTCGTTGACTCGCATCAGCAGCGCAAACGCCACGCCGTCCAACTGGAGATCCTCCTCCCGGTCGAACATGAAGCCGGGCAGGGTCATCTTATTTTCACTGTCCAGCGTCATCAGGAACCCGGCCTCGTTGCCGAACGAGTCGAGGATGTCCTGCAATTGTGGCGGCGCATTGGCCATGATTGATTCGCCACCGAGCATCTCCACAAACACAGCGTCCGCCCAGTCAATGACGCGTTTCAAGTTCAGGTCACTGTGTGCCAGGGCTGCCGTGTTGTCCGGTGCCAGTGAGAGTACCTCCAGCGTGTGCGGTTGCTCGCCGAACATGTCCCAGATCAGGCCACTGCCCTTGCTCGGTTGATGGTGCACGAACATCTTGCTGCGCCAGAGGTTTTCCTCGATCGCGAGGCTGCTCATGCCGACGCCGCTGATTTCGCCGACGCCACTCTTCCTGAAGGCAGGCTCGACGACACCCAGCACGCCCTCGACGATCGGCGCCACGAACGGGTTGTCCATTAGGCCTCCGCCAACAGCCTCGGTACCGTTCTTGGCCATTGAGATAAGGCTTTCGAGGGTCTCGTCCAGCTTTGCCAGCGCCTGTTCGGTGCTCAAGTAGGCGTAAAAGTGGCCGTTGGGATCGAGCCGCGCGGCGACTGCCTCGAAACTGCTTTTCACCGCCGCGGATGGGCCTTTCAGCGTGTTGTCGGCAGATTGGGCGCCGGCCCCGGATGTGCCGAAAATTAGGAGAGCCACGCAAAACAGCGGCGTGAAGGCTTCTAGTTGATGTTTCATTTTAAAATAGCAGTCTTACTTTGTTCGAAAAACTTAAATGTTTTAATAATACTTTGTCAAAGTAAAAATAACCAAGAGAGTGGGGTCATACCTAAAATAGTGTCTGAAGAGCGATGAGTGACAGTGAAGCAATACCGCAAACCAGCCCGGCAATTGCCATTCCTCTTCCCTTAATCTGATTAGGGTTGTTTCGTATCCGGCGCATTGCTTTGCGGGCAGACACAATGGCGACAATGCTCAGGACAATACCGACAATAGGAATCCAGAAAAGGACGATAGAAATGATGCCGTAAATAAGACTGGCCACACACTACCCGCGCAACTTCCAACTCTCAAAGGGAAGAGCTTCAGAATCGCTCATGCCGTGATCCTACCCGCGATCGTTATGGCTATAATGTGTTTTATTTATCAATCAGAATGTCAGTTCCAATACTGCTACGTTACATCGCCAAATTTATTCCCCAATAAAATTGTGCTTATTGCCCCAACCCCAGATTTCAAAGCGCTTTCACTGTTGCCGCAGAGGTGTTTCAATTCCGTTCAGCTTTCAATTCCGTCTTTAGCTTTTCCAAAGTTTCTTGATGTCATCAGTCCAATCAAAGAAAAAATAACCAATTATGGCGTTTCGCCGATCGGCAAACCGAATTGGTCGGCCTGGCTGCTGAAGGTGTGCTTGAGCCCAACCGGTTTCCCGGGCGTTTGGCCAAGCGTAACCGGAACCTCGAACAGCACGCCGGAAATCTGGCAAGGGCCGTCATCTTCGCAGAAGTAGGCGATCGCCTCCACGAGCAAGAGCCCCCCGTTGGCATCTTCCCTTAATGTCACTGGGATGCGGACCTCAGCGTTCTCCTTCAGCGCACCGGCTGCCATGGCTTCGTTGATGAGGACCGGCGACTTGTCGTCGGCGATCACCTGCCAGCGGCTGCCAGCGTCCTCGGTGAAGTGATGGCCGGCGGGGAGCGTGAGGCTCAGCATCAGGACGCCGTCTTTGCCCTTGGCCAAGTGGAGCGGCTCGGTGCGAATCGTCGGCGTGCCAGGCAGGTCGGCCAACCGGAGACTGCGCGGCGCGACCGCTTTGCCGGCGGTGGGAACACCGGTGAGTTGGAGCGTGGCCACGTCGAGCGACGCGAGATCGACGACGCGGATCGAGTGGTTGTTAGTGTCGGCGACGAACAGCCGTTTGCCCTCCGGGTCAAGCGCGAAGCCGGACGGCTCGGAGAATTGCACGTCCAGTCCGTTGCCGTCGCGGAGGCCAGGCTTGCCGGAGCCGATCCAGCGCCGGATCTCGCCGGTTTCCGGATCGAGCAACTTAAGCCGATGATTGTACGTGTCGGCGACAATAACCTTGTTTTCCTTTGCCCACCATTGGACGCCGAGGACGTGCTGCATACGGGCTTTTTCGCCGATACCGTCCGTGTCGCCGAACGCGAACAGGTTACGCGGTTTGGCATTCTCGCCGCCGGCGATGGTGCGGGTGGCACCACTCGTCAGGTCGATCGCGCGCACGGTGCTGCTCTCGCTGTCGGCGATGAACAGTTCGCCGTTGCCGACGGCCAGGCCGGACGGCTGTGCCCACGCGGCGAGCAGTCTGTCGGTGCGGTTGAGGTTTTGCTCAGAGCCGTTGCCGCTGTAGTTTGTCGCGATTTTTTTGCCGAGGTCATACGACCAAATCTGGTGTGTGCCGGCCATGGCGATGAAGACTTGGCCGCTCTCGATGAACACGTCCCACGGCGTGCTGATCGGTTGCTCACGGCCGCCTTTGCCGCCGTTGTAGTCGCGCCCCTGCGTGCCGTTGCCGGCGAGAGTGCGGACGGTTTTGGCCTTCGTGTCGACGACGCGCAGCGCGTGGTTCTCGGCGTCGGCGACGTAAAGGTTGCTGCCGTGAAAGGCGAGGCCCTGAAGCCGAAAAAACTGCGCCTCGTCGTAGCCGCCATCGGCCAGCCCAATGCGGCCGGAGCCAATCGTCTCGATGGAATTACCGTCGAGATCGGTGACGACGATGCGGTGGTGGCTCGAGTCACTGATGAAGAGCCGTCCGCCCTCGGTGTCGATGGCCAGTTTGCCGGGGTAGCGCAGCGGTGAGTCGATGCGCAGGTTGTCCTTCTCCGGCGACATCGGGATGGGGTCGTGTCGGAAAATATCTTTCGGGTAAAATGCAAGCGCGGCTGTGATGCAGGCGTCGATCAACTCCTTGTTGCCCTCGCCGGAGACCATCAGCATGAGGTTGCCCTTCGGTCCGACGACAGCCATCGACGGCCAACTGCGGACACCGATGCGCTGCCACATGTGCATCGTGTCGTCGTTCACTACAGGGTGGGCAATCTCGTAGCGCAGCACGGCGTCGCGGATATTTTCGGACACCTTTTCGTTGTCGAACTTAGCCGAGTGTACGCCGACAAAAGCCACAGGATAGCCGGCGTAACGCTCCTCCAATTCAGCGAGGTCGGGTAGGATGTGGATGCAGTTGATACAGCAGTAGGTCCAGAAATCGAGCACGGTGATCTTGCCTGCGAGTTGCTTGCCGAAGGTCAGAGGCGGCGAGTTGAACCAATCCTTGCCGGCCGGGAACTCGGGCGCGCGGAGCTGTTCGGCCTGCCGATCCACCCGCTCGATGTGGGCCTTGAGTTGCTCGACGCGTGCAGGGAACTGCACGCTGCGCGGTGGCAGATCCGCCGATTGGCCAAGCGCTGTCAACCAAGCCAGAGGTAGGGCAATCGCGATCAGCTTGGCCAGTCGGGGCGGTTCAACTAAATAAGGATGACTCATGCGCCAAAACTGCCGCTGGCTTGACCAGGTTGCAAGGATAGTTGAACGGGATGGCTTTAAGTTTCGGGCGGTTTTTCATTGGTTGTCATTAAACCTGATCTCTCAAATAATTTTACCTGTAACGTTTTTTTAATTTTTAACGACTACTAATAGGCCATTGGATGGTTTTAAATTAATAATAATAAAATGAAGCTACAAAAAGTAATTCCACTATTTGACGGTATTTTAATTCAGAGTGGATTGGGCGTGGCACGGTGGTCGGTGGTTATGAGACAACGAAATCAGTTTTTGGTTTGCATGGTGGCGCTTGGCCTTCTGCTAGGCTTGGCAAAGCCGGCGGCACAGGAGTATCGACTGCGCATAGGCGAAGCGGAGGGTGGCGGCCACGAGTTGAGGTGGGACGCTGCCGGTGGGCAGGCCAAGTACACTGTCCATTACACGACCGGTCTGGGGAAGCCGCAGTGGTCACCGCTTTCGGCCGGCAGCGCTTGGCCCATCGACACGACAAGTTTCAAACTGCCGCTGGTGCTTGGCACATCCACGGTTTTTTTTCGTGTAGAAATCGAGGGAGCTGATCCGCACCAGGTACGCTGGTTTGCCACTGAGATGTCGGCTCACCCAAGCAATCAGGAGGCGGGGTACCCTGATCCGGAACTGGAGGTGTCATTCGACGACGACTTCATCGTTGTCGAGAGCAACGGCATCCCGACGTTTGAGTTTGTGAGCACGACACCGAACGGATTGCGTGGGCAAAATTTTGAATGGGAGATACCACGTTTCCCTCAGCCGGCGGATGAGTTGACACAGATTCCACTGCTCGGCACCGTGGCGATTACGACGGCGGGGCTCCCGATCTATGGGCCGAACGAGGCCCAGATTCCGCATCCGTACGGCGATCCTTATATCAATGGTATTCTCGACTACTGCCACGGCCACACCGGTGGGCAGGCGGACTACCATTTTCACTTCGCGCCGACCTGCGTGATCGAGGCACCAGACGGTACTGAGGAGCATTACAATATCATCGGCTTTGCGCTGGACGGCTATCCTATTATTGCTCATTACAAGGGGATTCATGGCCAAACCGGTGACGAGGCGTTCGGTTGGCAGGAAGTCAGTGGGTACGAACCGGATGCCGACTACAAGGATGAGGTCATCGATGGAGGTGTTAATTCCACCTACGCATGGGACAATTACAATTACGAGGCCAAGCGCAAGGGACGCACGCTCGATGAATGTAACGGGCGAGCCTTGGACAAGGTGAAGCTAAGCAGTGGCGCGACGTTCGACGAGGCGAGTTTCTTCGGCTTCGACTACGGCTATTTTGTCACAGCGGAGTTCCCCTACTTTCTGGCCAAGTACCACGGTACGCCCAATGCGGCTGGTGGGGGCGAAGGCGGCCAACCGGGAGGCGGAGGTGGCCAGCCGGGAGGCGGAGGCGATGGTGTTATCCGCGTCACTCCCGCAAGCGGCTTGGCGGGGGAACGGTTGACTGTGACTGTGACGTTGAACGGCAATGCACAACCGCCCTTGCCTCCGATGCAAATCCGGCCCTCGAGAGTAAGCATCGGGGAGATTAACCTGACAGGATTGTCCCGCACATCGCGCACGAGTATTCGTGGCACGCTGCAAATTCCCGCCAATGTAGGGAAAGGTGAAAAAGACGTGACAGTGGTTTTCCCTGGGCCACCGGGGCAAGGGGATGTCAGCTTCGCCGGGGATGAATTATTCGAGGTGAAGTAGCCCGAACAGGGCAAGGGCTTGGAAAGCCCAATTTGAACACCGAACAGGGATTGTCGAAGGACGAAGTGCGCGGCTCCCTCTCCTAGCTGGATAGGGCAGGGGTGAGGAAGAGAATAAGCGATTCTTGTAGAGGGCTCGAAAAGGGCAAGCGCACAAAAAAAGCCCCCGCTCAGTCATTGCGACGGGCCGAGGGCCAACCCGATGAAAACACACCGTACCCGACAAGGTGAACGATGAGTCATCCGTTCGTCTGTCGACTGAATATGCTTCATTTTTTTTGGTGTTTTTGTTTTCACCGGCGTTGACGATTTGAACCGGTGTTTTTAGGCTCAGCCGCCCAGAATGAAACTGATTATTTTAGCCGCCGGATACGCCACCCGCCTTTACCCTCTCACGCTCAACCAGCCCAAGCCGTTGCTGCCGGTCGCAGGTAAGCCAATGGTCGATCATGTTTTGGCCAGCCTCGGGGCCATCGACGCCATCGACGAGGCGTTCATTGTGACCAACGAAAAATTCGCTGGCCATTTTGAGGCGTGGGCAGGGAGGCGCGACACGTCCGGTTTTGCCGCGCCGGTGCGGGTCGTGAACGACCATTCCACGGGGGACGACAACAAACTCGGCGCAATCGGCGATCTGCATTTGGTCTTGAAAAGCCAAGGCATCGACGACGACGTCATCGTGGTTGCCGGCGACAATTTGTTCAGCGATAAACTTGGCGATTACGGCCGGTTGTGCGCGGAGAAGAATGCCCCCGTGCTCGGCGTGTACGACGTCGGTAGCCTGAAAGAGGCCACCAAGTACGGCGTCGTCGAGCCGGATGCAGACGGATGCATCGCCAGTTTTGAGGAGAAACCGGTTGCGCCAAAGTCGACGCTGATCGGGATCGCGCTTTATCACTATCCCAGGGCGGTGCTGCCGCTCATCGACCAATACCTCGCCGATGGAAACAACCCCGACCAACCCGGTCGGTTGATCCAGTGGCTCTACCCGCGGATCCGGGTTTACACGTGGAGCGTGCCCGGCACGTGGTACGATATCGGCTCGAAGGAAACCCTCGAGGAGGCGGACGGAATTTTCTCTGCAAACCATGCTTAAGCCAAAATGAAAACCAAATTAATTCCACTGTTATTCGCGACATTGCTCGGGCTACACCCGCTTGGCCAGGCGCAGGACACCAACCCCAAGCGACCCAACCCTATGTCACCGATCAGGGACGTGGCCGGTTTGCCGCGCGTGCTGATCATCGGCGACTCGATCTCGATCGGCTACACGCTTCCGACGCGCGAGTTACTCAAGGGTAAAGTCAACGTGCACCGTATCTCGACCAACGGCGGCCCGACGATTCGTGGGTTGGTGCAGATCGACTCGTGGCTCGGCGATGGCAAGTGGGATGTCATCCATTTCAACTGGGGTCTGCACGACTTAAAATTCATGCCGCACGGCAAACGGCAAGTGGAGCCGGCTGCATACGAAAAGAATCTCGACTCACTCGTTCGCCGCTTGAAGCAAACCGGGGCCAAGCTCATCTGGCGCAACACCACGCCGGTGCCCGAGGCCAAGGTTCGTCCGCGGCGCATCCCGGCAGACGTCGTGAGCTACAACGCCGCCGCCAGGCGCGTGATGCAAAAGCACGGCGTCCCGATTCACGACCTGTACTCGTTCGGGCTCGCGAGGCTGGAGAAGATCCAGCTGCCAGCCAACGTGCACTTCACGTCGGGAGGCTCGGCCATCCTGGCCGGCGAAGTGGCCAAAGCCATACTCGACGCGTTGAAATGAACCGGGCCGCAGAATAGGAATAAGAACACGGATTCAAACAGGGTTTGGAGTTTTATTTCCTTTGAAAACCTCTGGGTTCCGTGCCTGGAATTGATCCTGTAACGCCCTCTGCGGCCCTGCGGTTTCTGCGTTTCATTCCTGAAATCACCGATCGTTCGCTGTTCCCAAAAAAAACCTGCCTTTAGGCTAGGCTTCGCGATAGCCTCCCCGGATGAACGCAAACACTCGATTCCGGGGGGTCGTCATGTTCGGGCTTAGTCTCGGCTTGGCGGCGGGCGGGCACGCGGGCAATTGGCCGTCGTGGAGGGGTGACCTGGCCGGCTCCGGCTTGGTCAAAGGCGAAACTGTTCCGCTGAAGTGGGACACGAAACATAACGTCCGCTGGCGCGTGCCGCTGCCGGATCGCGGCAACAGTACGCCGATTGTCTGGGGCGACAAGGTGTTCATCACGCAGGCGACTGAGGCCGACAAGCGTCGAACGGTGATGTGTTTTGACAAGCGCACCGGCGAGCTGCTTTGGCGCAGTGGCGTCACCTACGCCAAGAAGGAAACCACCCACAAGACCAACCCGTACTGCTCCGGTTCGCCAGCGACCGACGGCCGCATCGTGGTGGCCAACTTCGCCTCGGCCGGAGCCGTCGCGTACGACCTCGAGGGACAGCAACTCTGGCATCGCGACCTTGGGCCGCAGGAACACGAGTGGGGCAGCAGCACTTCGCCGGTGTTGTTCGGTGACGTGTGCATTCTTTATCACGGCCCTGGCCCGCACTCGATGCTATACGCGCTCGACAAGCTGAGCGGCCGCACGGTTTGGAAACGCAAGGTCGAGGAGCGCGACAACCTCGATCGCGTGGACGGTTTTCGCGGACGCAAAGACGGGATGACCGGCTCGTTCAGCACCCCGATTATTATTAGAGTGAACGGCCGCACGGAACTGGTCGTCAGTGAGGCCAACACGCTGCGCGCAGTCAACCCGGAGGACGGCAGCGAGCTGTGGCATTGCGACGGGTTGAACCCGCTCGTGTACACGTCGCCGGTTTACGATGGCAACGTCGTGCTGGCGATGGGCGGCTACTTCGGCGCGTCGCTCGTGGTGAAGCCGGGCGGGAGCGGCGACGTGACGGCCAATCGGCTATGGCACGAGGCGCGCGCGAAGAAAAACCGCCTCGCGACGCCGGTCATGCACGAGGGTCATGCCTATTTTGTGAACATGTCAGGCTTCATGACGTGTCTCGACCTGAAAACTGGCGTGACGGTTTACGCCGAGCGCCTGCCCGCGACGAAGAGTGATCCCGGCGTGTGGGGTTCGCCCGTGCTGGTTGGCGACAGGGTGTATGTGACCAACCAGTCCGGCGACACGCACGTGGTGCGCGCCAGTCCGAAGTTCGAGCTTTTGGCAAGCAACCCGGTGGGTGAGTACTCGAACTCGTCGCTGGCGGTATCGGGCGGAGCGATCTACCTGCGAACCCACACGAGCCTGTGGTGCATCGGCTCGTCGGCCGTCGGCAAGTGACAGTGCGCTTGGCCAAGCGGGGAAACCCGTTGACCCCCAGCCTTGAAAACTACCGCCCGGGAAGCCTATAATTAGGAATGAACTTTTTTGTCCTCGCGCAGGGGGGGGAGTCACAGACCGCGTGGGAGCTGTTGAGGCAGGGCGGGCCCATGGTCTGGGTGCTTCTGTTGGTCTCGGCGTTTGCGGTGATGGCGTTCCTTGAGCGCGCGCTGAATTATCGCCGTGTCCAGATCAACACCACGGAGTTCATCGCCGGGATCCGGACCAATCTCAAAAACAACTACAATATCGTCGAGTTGGTGGCGATTTGCGACGCCACGCCGGGGCCGGTGGCGCGGATAACGAAGATGGCCATCCTCAACCGCGAATTGTCACGGGAGCAGCTTCGCGAGTTGCTCGATGACAACAAGCGGGTCGAGGTGGCGCGACTCGAGAAAAGGCTGAATATGTTGGGCACCATGGCGCAGATTTCCCCGCTGCTTGGCCTGCTCGGGACGGTGCTGGGATTCATCCGCATCTTTCGCGGCGTAGGGCAGGAGGGCAACTGGGTTTCGGCCAAGACGCTGGCCGACGGCATATGGGAGGGCCTGATCTGCATGGCGCTTGGTCTGGCCATTGCGATTCCGTGCTACATCGCCTTCAACTATCTCGTCGGTCGCAAGAATGACTTGGCCGTGGATATCGACAAGATTTCGTCGGAAATCCTCAACATCATCACCGTTGAAATGCCGCCGGCCAAGTCGGCCGGCTTGGCCAAGTCCCGGTCGGCCCGCAAGGTGGCACCTAAGGCCGGCGACAAATGAACAACCAGGGAAGCATTCGGCCCTTTCACGGGCGGCTGGACTTCGCCCCGTTTGTCGGGGTGCTGTTCCTGATGTTGCCCCTTTTGTTGTTTCACACCTCCATAGTTTTCAAACCGGGCATCGAGGTGGACATCACCCTCCCCGAGTCCTCCCAGTATACGGGTGTGAACGATCCTTCGCTGGCGGTCGCCGTCGATGCGAACGGGATTCTTTATTTTCGAGGACTCATTTTGCGCGACGAGCTCATTTCATTGCCCGTCAGTGAGAAGGAGGAAAATCTCCCCCTCGCCGAGTTGCTGGTCAACCGACGCCCTGACTTGGATCACAACATCGTGCGGCACTCGGTGGAGCAGGGGAGGGTGCGAGTGAACGGCCGCATGGCCCGTCTCGACGACCAACTCAAGGCCGGGCAACAGGTGGAGCTGGAACTACCCTCGACCGAGTTGTTGCGCCCCCAAATTGTCCAAGCCATCGAGCAGGGCGGCAAGGAGCCAAAAGAAATCTCGCTGCTCATCCAGGCGGACAAGGCGGTGCAGCACGGGGCGATTGTTCGGCTCTGCGCCGTCGCCGGCGAGATCGGTGTCGGGCGTGTCCTGTTGGCTTCCCGGCCGCCGGATTTTTCCCGGCCATTCGAGCCGACCCCCCATGCCGCACGATGAGCGAGGAGGCAACAACCCGCGAGCCAGACGAGGGTTGGTCCAACCGGGCCATGGGAATCTGGGTGCTGATCCTTTTCGCGTTGCAACTGGTCGTCCTTGTCTGGCTGGGACGCGATGGACTCGCCGTGCGCGCGCACAGTAAAAACGAACCGCTCCGGTTGATGCCGCAGATTCAGCTGATCTCGGACACCGGTCCGGGGGCCGTATTCAGCGACCCGACGCTGTTTTCTCGGCCGAACCGGCGCGGTTTTTCCGGCACCGCTTGGCGGCAGTTTGCCGGGGTGGAGCATCAGCTCATTAACTGGGATGAAGCACCGCGCCTGCTCGACAACCAGCCCGCCGCTCTGGGGGCCGCCTTCCGTGCGGCGTTGCCGGATCACCTCGCTTTCGTGACGGATCTCCCAGCCAAGCGCCCGGCCCGGCCGATGGTGGTCGAGCCACCCCGATTGGCTGTCCGCGTCGCCTCAGAACTGGAACTCCGAGGAAGATTGGCCAAGCGGCCGTTGGTGCGCTCGGTGTCTGTCCCAGCCATGCCGCACGACGAGGCGCTGCAGCGAACCCGTGTCCGGATCGGCGTGAACACAGACGGCTACGTAGTGTCGGCCACGGTCGAGGGCCGCTTGGCCAAAGGCGACGCATTCCAGGCCACCGCAGACCGGCGCGCGCTGGAGTTGCTCCGGGGCATCCGGTTCGAGCCCGCCAAGCGCACTCGGTTCGATCGCCCCGACAGGCCGGGAGTGATTGAGTGGGGCGAGGCGTTGTTCCATTGGCGGACGATAGCGCCGCCCAAGGCTCCCGCCGTCCCAACCCCGCCGCCGTCCTGATGTTTCCCGGGCAAATTATCTTCCTCTGCTTCGCGGTCGTGACCGGCGTGTTGGGCGTGATGGTGTCCCTTTACGAATACCGTCGCAAACGCTTTGAACCGGAACCGACCGAGGACCGGGTGTTTCGCTGTGACGGCTGCGCCTACGTTTACACCGACGATCACGACGTGGATCGTTCCAGGTGCCCCGAGTGCGGCCTGTTCAACTCGCCGTTCGTCTTCTAAAAAGAGACACGGATTCCTCGGGGTTTAACAAATAATAAGAATTTAAAATCTGAGAAGATCTATGTCTTCGATTGAAATTGAAAACTTTTCACTACCGCTCGTACACAATCAACGCGGCGTAATCGGGTAGGTACTTTTGGGTGGTGGGGTCGAAGTGCGAATAGTTTAGGGAGTGCACACTTACGATCTGCTCGCGGGAAAGTTTCTCGAGAAACTTGTTGACCACCTCGTCGAACCTGTCCAGCCCCAGCTCGATGCAGTCACCCCGCTTGATGGTCTTGACGCAGATTTTTCCGTCGCCGCTGATCTCTTCCTCCTTGTGTGAGCTGCTTTTTTTTAGCAATTCCTCCCCGCCCTCGTGAACCGGCACGGCCAGTTTTTTGTGTTCCGGCTCCGCGGTTACGGGGGGGGCGGGCTCCACCTCGATTCGCTCCACGTTTTCATCGTTGGCAGAGGGGATTTGGATCGGTTTGCTGCAGGAGGGACATTCGATCTCAGAGCCAGAGAGACTTTCGTCTGTAGTCAGGTTTTGGCTACATTGTGTACAGTTGAAGTTTAGGTCTGCCATGGTTCTAGATTTCGTTGTTGGAAGTCCTTATGCTGCTCCCCTTGTTCCAGCTTGGCCAGCCTAAAAAGAGCTCTTTTTAGGTTGATTATTAAGTGGCTCATGCCAGTTTTCTAACTTTGCAACCATTATCAAGTTAAGACTTTTAATCAAATGGACAAGAAATCCAAGTTAGGCTTTACGTTGATCGAGTTGCTGGTGGTCATCGCTATCATCGCTATTCTGGCGGCTATGCTCCTGCCGGCGCTGGCACAGGCTAAGGCCAAGGCGCAGCAGATCTTCTGTATGAACAACGAAAAGCAGATGGGCATAGCCTTGCAGATGTATGTCTCCGACAACGCCTATTTTCCGGGACACTGGGATCTTCGGTCGGGTATAGGCATATCTAAGTACACCGGAAAACCGGTCAACAACGCCATCTCCTGGACAGGGCGGCTTTACGGTTATGCGAAGAGCACGGATCTGTTTTTTTGCCCTGCAAAAAAGGGCAATGGAGCGGACCGCTTCAAGTGGAAGGATTACAGGGGGAAAGATTCCGCAAAGAAAGACCCCACATTTCCGTTCAACCTTCACCCCGGAGGTGGTGCGTTTTTTACCTACGGTTACAATGACTGGGGGGTTCGTGAGTTTGTAACTGTAAATAATCGTACGCTGGGGCTTGGTGGGGATATTAAGAGTGAGATGGATTTGATTCCCGAGAGCACGGTGCGCATGCCATCGGACATGGTCTGCATCTCCGATACCCAAGCGGATGGGGTATGGGATTGTGCCGTGGATCCCTGCGATGGTGGGAACTTCAACAATCCAGCCAAAGAATGGCCCAGCAAACGGCACACACTTGGGTCCAATATTCTGCTGGCCGATGGGCATGCCGAGTATCACAAGATGATGGATTTGGTAGCTCGCAAGTCTAATGGGGCATTCAAGCCTGACGCCGCAAACATGCTCCGACGCTGGAACAACGACAATCAGCCGCACCGCGAGTGGTGGTAGGTCGGATGAACGATAAGATTAAACTATTGCTTTCGATTGCCGCCATCGTAATTTGTGGCGGCATCATCATCAACTTTGTTTCCTCATCGAGTAGGGATCCAGATCAATTAGATGGCGGCACATTGTTCAAATGCACCGCTTGCGGGGTGGAGCAGTTGATCGACAACAAGACACACGGCCAGTTCTACGATGACAACCCGAACATGCTTGGTCAGGCGATGGTTTGTCCTCTGTGCGAAAAGGGGAAACTTGCGAGTGGCCTGAAGTGCCCAGTGAACGGATGTTTTTACGTTCAAGCTGAGCAGATGGCGGACGGCCGGCCGGTCTGTCCAAAGTGCAAAACGCCCTTACCCTGAGGCCGCTTGACCAAGTTGCAAAACGCCCTTACTCTGAGACCGCTTGACCAAGTGCTTGGCCAATTAGATTAAAAAATCAACCACACATATCAGTGAACCATTCAATACCAAGTAAGCGATACGGATTTACGTTGATCGAGTTGCTGGTGGTGATAGCCATCATCGCCATCCTTGCGGGGATGCTGCTGCCCGCACTAGCCAAGGCCAAATCCAAGGCTCAGGGCATCTCCTGCGTAAACAACACCAAGCAACTTGCCCTTTGCTGGTTCATGTATGCCGGAGACAATCAAGATCGCTTGATTAGCAACTCGCTTGGCCGCAAAGGCGCGTGGATCGATCCGGGATTCAATATGCAAAACTCTAAACACGCGACGAATTTGATGGTCCTCAGAAAAGGGGGCTTGTTTAAGTACAACGACTCGGTTGGTATTTACCAGTGCCCATCTCATCCGATGATGGGGAGTAGTAAAAAGTTTAAACCGGCCCGCAGTTACTCAATGAACGGGCATATGGGCGGTGTGTTTTCAGAAATCGGATGGGTGCAAGGTACGCAGTATCCGCCGTATCAGAAAATGTCAGACATCAAAAGCCCGACGCCGTCCGATGCATTTGTGTTTCTCGACGAGAACGAGGGTACCATCGATGACGGTTTCTTCGCCATCCCGGTGTACGCAAAAAATTATTGGCAAAATTCCCCTGCCTACTGGCACAACGGCGCGGGTGTTTTCGGTTTCGCCGATGGTCACTCCGAGGCTTGGAAGTGGCTCGAGGATCGGACGAAACAAAAACGGGGCCACAACGAACAGCCAACGCCCGGGGGCGACCGGGACTTGCTCAGGATAAAGAAGGCCATCCTCATCGATCCCAAAATTTCCAACATCCCGCACTGAGTCGGGAACTTCGACCTCGACACCGCCGCCGCAGCCATTGACCATTGGTCGATGCAGGAGATTCAATCCGTCCGCTTCACCCGCGAGTGCGAAGTCACGCAGATCCCATCCGGCCAGCGGATGACCATGGGCGCCGACACGCCGGTGGACATCACCCAGTCGCTCGGCGGCGCATACACTGTACGCTCTCCGCAGGGACTATTTCGGGTTGATGCCAGCGACGCCGACGCGCTTGGTTTTGAGGTGCAGGACGACGCCAAGCCGCGCGAGACTGGCGAACCCGCTACTGAGCAGGAAGTCTGGGCCTCGCTCAAGCAGGTATACGACCCGGAGATCCCGGTGAACATCGTGGACCTTGGCCTAGTGTACGACCTCTGCATGGATGACTTGCCCGACGGCGGCGGCAAACAGGTGAAGATGAAAATGACCCTCACCGCCCCCGGCTGCGGCATGGGCCCGGCGATCGCCGCCGATGCCCAAAACCGCATTCTCTCCCTGCCGGGTATCGACGACGCCAGCGTCGAGGTCGTCTGGGATCCGCCCTGGCACCAGTCGATGATCAGCGAGGAGGGCAAGAAGACCTTGGGCATCGCCTGAGCCGACGTGTGCCGAGCCCTCAAAACCTTTCTCCGCACTTACCTGGTTGCGGCTGTGTTTGTTGCTTGGCCCAGTGAACCTCACGCCGTCCCGGTCGTCACCGAGATGCAGCCGCGTCATGGTAGCCCCGGTACGCGCGTCGTGTTTACGGGCAAAGAGTTACAGTCAGTGAGTGCCGTGAAGTTCGGTGACGCACTGGCCGACTGGGTGGCGGTTACCGTCATCGACGGGCAGGGCAGGCCGCAAGTGTTCGAGATTCACGCCACCGTCCCTAACGCCGCCACCACGGCCAATCCGACGCTCGCCACGCCGTTTGGCGAGATCACGATACAGATCCCATTCGCTGTCGCGCCACGCATTACCGGCTTTCATCCTGCGCGCGGTTGGAAGGGGACGATCGTGACCATCGAGGGAGAAAACTTTACTGGAGTCACGTCGGTGAGATTCGGCGGTCGCCCGGCCAACTTCAGCGTTACGGCTGCGACTCAGATTCGTGCCGTCGTGCCGCCGAGCGTCACCGGCGGCGCGATCACTGTTTCGCACGCCGAGTCCGGCACAAGCAGTAAGACGTTCATTGTCGCCGGACCGGAGCCTATCATAGATAGTCTCGACTCGTGGGTGGGAGCACCGAGTGACTCGGTTGTCATTCGCGGCGTTAATTTCAAGTCGGTCGTCGCCGTGTGGTTTGGCAATGTGCGGGCCGAATTCACTGTCGTTGGCGACACGCAACTCAAGTCCATCGTCCCGGTTGCCGCCAGCGGAAAAATTACCCTCGCCTCCGCGGTTGGCCGTGCAGTCACCGGGGATTTTTTCACCATCACTCGCGCACCGGTGATCACAAGCGTGTCGCCGCCGCTCGTAGCGCCCGGGATGAAGGTGACACTGCGCGGTGTGAATTTCCGCCAAGTCACCGCCGTGCACGTTGGCGCGGCCCGGGCGGCGGGACAAAGCACGCCGTCGCCGCAGCAACTCGACTTCACCGTGCCCTCCAACGCGACAAGCGGCTTGGTGAAAGTTACCAACTCGTTCGGCTTCGGGATGAGCGGCGCGGCGCTGACTGTGACGCGCGCACCGGTGATCGAGTCGTTCGACCCGCCGCTTTCCGGGCCGGCCAAGTGGGTGACTCTGCGCGGGGCCAACTTCTCTGGCGCGAACCGCGTGCTGCTTGGCGAAATGGCGGTGCGATTCACCATCACCGCGACCACGCAGCTTCGCATCGAGCTGCCGCTCAACGCCGCGACCGGTACGTTGACGGTGCAAAACGCATTCGGTTCCGGCACGAGCGCCGACAAGCTGACAATCATTGGCAACGGCCCGCACATCACTGGCTTCGAGCCAGGCACAGGCGTCGCCGGCACGAAGATTAGACTGTACGGCCGCAACCTCGATCGCGCCACGGCGGTGGAGTTCGGGGGTGTGAAGGCTGCGGCATTCAACGCCCCTGCGCCGACTCAACTCAGCGTCACCGTGCCGCCGGATGCCCGATCCGGCCCGGTTAAGCTGCTCAGTGTGCTCGGCGATTTCACAAGCGAGGCAAACTTTTTCCTGCCGCCGCGCTTGGCCAAGCCGGAGACCTTGGCGGCCAAGCCGGGCGACCTGGTGGAGTTCACTGGGCGCAATTTTCTCGGCCTCGAGTCGCTGCGGATCGGCGGGCAGGCCGTACCGTTCGAGGTGGTGGCCAATGACAAGCTCAAGTTCACCGTGCCTGACGGCCTGCTTGGCGGCGGCATCAAGCTGGCCGCGCCGGGCGGGCAATGGATCAGCACCAACTCGTTCGCCGTGCTGCCGCGCATCGACTCGTTCGAGCCGGTCATCGGCCCGGCGCAAACCATGGTCACCCTCCGCGGCGCCGGGTTTCACAAGATTCTATTCTTGAAGTTCGGCACCGGCGTTGCGTCGTTCGAGCGCAAGTCTGCCGGTGAACTGCTGGCGCGGGTGCCTGCGAACGCCTCGACCGGCCCGGTATCGATCATCACGCCCGACGGCGAGGTGGCCAGCGGCACGGTCTTTACCGCCACGGCCCCTGGTGACCTGCAGATGACCTCGGCCGCAGCCAGCACGGACTACCGGCCTGATCAGCCTGTGCATATTAACAGCCGCCTGGTTTTCTTTGGGCCAACCGTGGCCACGCAGGTGACGGTGACCAACCAACTACCGGCCGGCGTCACTCTCATTGCGGCTGAGCCGGAGCCTACGCAGGTGCTCGCCGGCGGGCGGACGCTGGTGTACGCGCTTGGCCAAGTGGAGCCTGGCGCTGCCATTGATTTTGAGCTCACGCTGTTGCCCTTGGCCAAGGGGCAGTTCTCTAATGTCATCCGAGCCACCTCGAACGAGGGCGATGTCGTGCCGACCAACAATGGTGCGATCACCCGCTTCGTGGTGTACGAGCAGGGCGATATCCGGTTGGGCATCAGTGTTGATCCGTTCGGGCACACGTTCACGCTTAGTTGGGTGGAGCTCGGTCTGCCGGTGACGGTGGAAACCGTGTCTTTCCTGCCCGGCAACAATTGGCGCGACTTGCCGTTCGAGCCGTGGACCGTCGGCGGCCGATCCTTTGTAACTCTGAAAAAATTCGGTTCCCAAGCCTACTTCCGCCTGCGAATGAATTTGGACAAAAACTAATGGTTTACAAGACAGTTCAAGTCCTTGTCTTGACCCATAAGGCGAAAAAACCTTAGGTTGCCGACGCGGGAGAGAAGTAATTGTTTGTGGTTTGTTGAGGTGCGCTGCTGGAGTGTTGGTAGTGGCAGTCTGAGTTTGTACAGGTCGTGTTGTTGTGTACTAAAAACCGTTACCAGAATGTGCTCCTCGATTGCGAGATGAGCTATACACAATAAAGACTTGTCTTTTACGGGTAAATGCCCCCCTGAATATAATTCCAAGATGAGCACAAAGAAAATTTCAACCAATGTTGTGAATGTCATTTGTATGAAGTGGGGCGATAAGTTCGGCCCCGAATATGTCAACCGTCTGTACGGAATGGTTGCCAGAAATTTGTCATTTGATTTCCGATTTATTTGTTTCACAGAGGTTTCCAAGGGGGTTCGCCCTGAGGTGGAAATCCAACCACTTCCTGAACTTGACATACCAGAAGGTTTGCCCGAGCGAGGCTGGATGAAGTTGACGTTGTACGCGGAAAGCTTTGGGAATCTTACCGGCCCAACGCTATTCCTCGATTTGGATGTCGTCATTGTTGGGAGTATCGATTGCTTGTTCGAATTTGAAGCTGAATTTGCAATTATCCACGACAAGCATCGACCAGCCAGGATGATTGGAAACTCTTCTGTGTTCAGGTTTGAGGTTGGGAGATACCCTCACATACTCAAGAATTTCACGGATAATTTCGTTGAGATCAGGAAACAATTCAGGCACGAACAGGCTTACCTGTCTTCTGAAATCCGAAAACTGGGGATACTGAAATTCTGGCCTGACGAATGGTGTCCGAGTTTTAAATACCACTGTGTTCCCCCTTGGCCAAAGTCGTGGTACCAAACACCCCGGATACCAGAAAACTCAAGAGTGATTATTTTCCACGGGGTACCCAATCCACCAGATGCACTGATCGGGGAAAGCGGGAAATGGTGGCGTCGCATTCGCCCATCCCCTTGGCTTGAAAAATATTGGATAGAGTAGCGCTATGTCGGTTATCCGTCCTTAACATTACGAGTGCAATGATCCGAATACTCTTCTTCATCGGGCAATCCAACTATACGAAATGAACAATAACCCCAAGTTGTTATTTTAAAATATGTAATGCTAGGAATCTATAATGCTGTACTCAGTCCCTTTGGTACCTACAGTTTTACCTCTCTTCAGAAAGTTGTCCTTTAAATCGCTCGACTGCCCGTTTTGTGCAGAGGACGCGCCATGCAAATAACCATGCGACCTTCCCCAAGTCGATCGATTGCAACTTGCACTTGGCTTGCGTGATGAAATGTGTTTGGGGAGCGGGAGTTCCGAGGGTGTTGGTGCCTATCGATGAAAGTTGTCGACAAGGAAACCGGCGAAGAGATCGTTCAAGAGAAGAAAGAAAATTCCGAGTAATCTCCTGGTCTGATTTTCTTTCCAACGCCTCCGGCCATCTGGTCGTGGGCATTTTTTTACTTCTCGCTCGGGAACGGAGTGTGTAATGGTCTGTCCCACGACAAAAGCCTCTTTCAGCTTTCAGGATTGTCAGGAGTGTCGCCGGACGGATGGAACCACGTTCTGGTTCACGCCGCTGGTCAGTGATGCGGCCGCAAAGCACCTGGTGGAAACACTGCCGAACCCCCGCTTTGACGACCCTGACCCACAAGCCACCTTGCTGAAAAAGGCGCGCCAGCGACTTGTCACCAAGATCAAGGCTGATGGCGTGGGTGGGACCAGCGCAGTCATCAAAATCTTTCCGCTTCGAAACCCCATTTCGCGCCTGAGACACCGTAAATACGCCTATACCGAATTCATAAACTACTCCAAGGCCCAAGCCCGCGGCATTCCCACGCCAAAGGTCTATGCCTTTTTGGAAAATCGCAAGTTTGGTATTGTGAATGGCTCGGGCGTGTTGATCGAGTTTCTAGAAGGGTACAAAAATATCCTCGAGATGTCGCAGGACCCCGATATCGATTATCAGCAGGCCGCATCGGCAGCCATTCCCGCCATTTGCGCGATGTACGAAACCGGTGCCTTCAATGCCGATGGGCGCGATGAAAACATCTATATCGCCAACAATGGCACCAGCCCCGAACATTTTAGCATCATCGATTGGCAATATGCCGGTTTCAGCGTCCCGCGCTCCGATTGGTTGCTGGAACACCTTGTGGCCTACTTCATTCGCAAGGCGCCTGAACAAGACCAGGGAGGGTTGCGTAATGTATGGACTGAAAAGGTCAGACAGGCTGCAAATTACTCAGCATCTGCTGACGAGTTTCAGTCTCGCATTGACAGGTTGCTCAAACGTCCACCCTCCACCAAGCAACGCATTGCAATAACCCCCTTGGAGTGATGTCTCTCACCATGTCCACGACACAATCCCGCCTAAACTTCTGGCACCATTTGGCCCTCAAGACGCGGTTTGCACATGCACGCCTGAAGAAAGGCACCGTCCGCTTCAAGACCAGTAATCTGGCCTCGGTCTATGCTGCCTATGAAGAACGAGGCATCGCCTATGTCGTGTTGCGGTGGGCGGCCGAGGTGCCAATGGAGCAGTTCGAAGAAGTGGGTTACACGAAAGATGTGGATCACCTGATTGCGGCCAAGGATGTGATAGCCGCTCTGGATGTTTCTTCGGCCTATCCGGGGAAGATCAAGTGCGATTACTACTCAGCCGAAGGGCGCTCAGGGACATCCTATAACGGGATGCCCTACTATCAACCGGAGCGGGCGCTGTCGATTCTGGCCCGCCGCAGCCGCGATCCGCGCGGGTTCTATCGCCCTTGCCTTGAGGACGAGTTTTTCGCTTTTGCCTATCACCTTTGCTATCACAAAGGACATCGTGCAGGCATTCTGACAGGCACCGACGTTGCCCCCGACACCCCCGCTCCACGCGACTATCTGGCCGAATTGAAACGGCTCGCAATCAAGGCGCAGCGCAACGATCTTCCCGAAAAAATCACGCTATTGGGCCTGCATCACTATCTGGTACGGAACAAATGGGGGATGCCTTACGACCTGATGCTGCGCTGGCCCGACCGTCATCCTTTCATGGAAGTCCTCACCCGTCTTGAAGAGGCCGCGATGGAGGAGGATTGTCCGCTTGCCAAAGACCTGAGTATCATCGTTCTCCGCGATGATTGCGATAGTCCCGAACTGGAAGAAATCGCCCGTCAGAAAATAGCTGAACGGTTTACGATCGAGCAAGAGATCCGTCTGGATGGGGTCGCCCGAGAAAGGGTGATCCAGCGGACACGTGGAGGTAACTGGAACGAAAAAGGGAGGGAAGAGACGATAGGGCCGACACTTGCTTTCCTGTGCCGCAATGCACCCGAACCCGGCCCACTGCCCGACAATATGAGTGCGGCCAAGGTCGCCAAACGCTACCCGCAGGTTCATCACACCGATATTCTAATCAAACGTGGGATTAGGGCGGCCATTAACAAAGCGGCTCCGACCTCATTCGGCAGGGCTGCAATCCACGCGACAGACAACCCAATGGAAGCTGTCAAAACCCTGCGCGCCATATTGGACGATAAGGCGCGAGACTTTCTTGAAGACTTCTCAAAAGGCCCGCGATAGGCGGATTACTCTGGCCGTTTGGGTATCTTCGCAATGGTCTTTGCAGATCGATTGTAGATATCCACCATGAGATTCCCCCATCCACAACCGATATCTAGAAGTTGGAGTGGTTTCGACCGGTTTCAACCCTAGGTCTTGGTGATCATGAGCGAAGCGATCTTATATTCGCCAGGGGAAGGCAATCGATCTTGCCTTTTTGATGAATGAGGACAAACGTAATATTATTGTTCCTTGTAAACGCGTCGTTTCCTTTCGGCTGTTGATGTCTCTTCCCATGCAAACACACTTTCCAGTTGCGAATAACCGGGAGGATCCGACAGGAAGACCAACCCGGCTTCCTGCCACCCCGCAAGCGAGCATGCTTCTTGGCAGATACCCGTTTCATCAACTTCGGTGGGTCGATTTAGAATAGGGCAAACTCACTTTATTGACACAAAACACCTTTACCGTCGCATGCACCATTTTCTACTTGAGTAAGTCGCTCGACGATCAAACGATTTATAAGTGGATAAACCAGATTGCAACGGAATTGTGCAGAGCAAATAGCCAAGGAATGCGCTTGGCCAAGCGTGAGATGCATTGTTAGCGATGGCTCAAAACGCACCGAAAAACAGGCGAAAAAGTTCAAAAATGGGGTTGCAATGGGGGTGGGGAGCGAATACGGTGCGCGGCCCTAATTTTGGGGCAGTTTTGGTTTTGCAGGCTAATTCACTTTAAATTTCTGCGAAATCATCTGTTTTACAGTCATGGTTAAAATTCGTTTAAGGCGTTTCGGAAAGAAGAACACACCGGTTTACCGAGTTGTGGTGGCAGACGGTCGTTCGCCTCGTGATGGCAGGATTATCGAGGAGATCGGCACGTACGATCCCCTGCTCAAGAACAACAATTTCACCCTGAACCTCGACCGGGTTGATTACTGGCTCGGCGTCGGCGCCAAGGCGTCGGACACGGTGAACTCCTTCATCAAGAAGGCCCGCAAGGATCCGGTGGAAGCGGCCGATGAAGAGCCGGAGGCTAAAGCTGTGGAGGCTCCGGCAGAAACGGAGGCTGCGCCGGAACCCGCAGAAGCCGCTGTGGAAGTTGCCGTGCCGGAAAAACCCGCCGCTGAGGAGGTAACGGAACTGGAAACTCCCGCTGCGCTCAAGGTATCCGCCTCTGAGGAAGCACCAGCTGCCGACGAAGCCGAGCCAAAGTCGGATAATTAAACAGCATGCAGGCTTTTTTGGAACAGGTTGTCAAGGGACTTGTCGATCATCCGGACGCGGTGGCTATCACCGAGCTCGAGCAGGAACGCACGACGGTTTACGAGTTGCGCCTCGACCCGACGGATGTCGGGCGAATTATAGGGAAGTCGGGGCGGACCATCAACGCCATCCGTTCCCTGATGCAGGCAGGCAGTGCCAAGGCGGGCAAGTTTACCCGGCTGGAAGTGATCGACGAGAAGGACGACGCCGCGGACGAGTGACCTGGCGTCACCCGGCCCCAGTGGCCGGCGAGAATTTTTTGGGCAGCCATGAAAATTGATGTGCTGACCTTGTTTCCGGGGATGTTCCCGGGACCGCTGGATGAGAGTATCATCAAGCGTGCGTGCGACTCGGGTCGGCTTCGGCTCGGCATTCGCGACCTGCGTGATTACACGCACGACCGTCATCGGAAGGTCGATGACCGGCCGTTCGGCGGCGGGCCAGGGATGCTAATGAAGCCGGAGCCACTGTTTGAGGCGGTGGAGGATATGCGTGGCGAAAAAACCCGCATCATTCTGACCAGCCCTGCGGGGCGGCCGTTCCGGCAGGAGATTGCACGGGAACTGGCCGGGGAGGAGCACTTGCTGCTGGTTTGCGGCAGCTACGAGGGTTTTGACGAGCGGGTGCGCGAGTGTCTTGCCGATGACGAGTTGTCGATCGGCGACTATGTGCTGACCAACGGCGCGCTGCCGGCGATGGTGATCATCGACGCCGTCACGCGGTTATTGCCGGGCGTGCTGGGCGATGACGAGAGTTCGGTGGACGAGTCGTTCAGCGATGGTTTGCTGGAGTACCCGCAATACACGCGGCCGGCGGAGTTTCGCGGGATGAGCGTCCCGGAAGTGTTGCTCTCCGGCGACCATGCGTCGATTGAGCGGTGGCGGCGAGAGCAGGCGCGGTTGCGAACCGGGCAGAGGCGGCCTGACCTGCTGGAGTGATTTTTTGTCGGGAGACCGGCGGTGTGAGTGTTAAGCAAAAGATAGTAAAATGAATCAGGAACTTTTAGACAAAGTTGAGTCGGCGCAACTCCGCAAGGAACCGCTCGACTTCAACGTGGGCGACACTGTGAAGGTGCACATCAAGGTGGTCGAGGGTGAGAAGGAGCGAATTCAGGTGTTCGCTGGTCTCGTGATCGGTCGGCGTGGCCACGGCATGAACGAGACCTTCACCGTCCGGCGTATCAGCTATGGCGAGGGTGTCGAGCGTGTGTTCCCGGTTCACTCGCCGCGCATTGACAAGGTGGTGGTCGAGCGGCAGGGCAAGGTTCGCCGGGCCAAACTCACCTACCTGCGCGAGCGCATCGGCAAGAAGGCGCTGGCCGTTAAAGCCAAGGACGTCCGACGCCAAAAGTAATAGCGCTTGTCCAAGCGATAAACTTTCCTACGACGGCGAGGCATTGAGCCTCGCCGTTTTTTTTGCTTGGTTTTTAGTTCAAGCGCAGAGAAACGGGGAGCGCACGCACCCCACGCCTCGCAGTGCAATGGTCAATGTATCATCCCTGTGGCAGGTATATCCCACGAGTTCCACCAAGTTCGGCTGGAGGCACTTGATGGTAGCATTCCGCAAACACATCCAGGATGGTAAAAAACGCTCCTCAAATGCAGCTCAAATGTAGCCGTTGGCGTCCGACTACATTGCCCCGAAAACCGGATTTCCAGAACAACCGGCGCTGGCAACACCCACCCGCCGACAACCAGGATCATCCATGCGAGGTTGCGGGCGAGTCGACGGTTTGGTCCTTTTTCATTTGACAGACTAGCCTAGAAAGGCTCAGTATTAGGGAAGTTTCTACTATGAATAAACTGAGATATATCACCATACTGTTAGGGCCGGCGATTTTCTTCGTCGGCTTGAATACCTTGCACGCACAACTCAAGGACGGCCTGGTTGCCTATTGGCCTTTGGACGAGGTTCAGGGTTCCAAAACGCCTGAGTTGGTCAATGGCTACGACATGGAGTTGACCAATCTGAGTGCCGAGGATGTGGTTGAAGGCAGAATCGGCAATGCCTTCTCGTTTTCCAACGAGAAGCAGACATTGCTGAGCCGGGTGCACGATGAGGCCGACCAGTTGCCTGCTAACAAGCACGATTCGCACACTGTCTCCATGTGGTCGAAAGTGGACGGCAACGGGCAGAACGACTTGCGACTGTTCTCGGAGGCCAACACTGGCGACAGCAGTCCGCTGTTTAACATAGGCACGGACAGCGGAGGGGCTAGTGGGTCGATTGATTTTTATATTCGTCAGAGTGGTTGGCCAACAGTGAACCACATCAAGTCTAGCGCTGAACCGTATGACGGTGAGTGGCATCATGTGGTTTTTGTGCAGGAAGAGGGCGAGCGCCGGGTGTACGTGGACGGCGAGTTGGATGACGTGTCGTTGGTGGCAAAGCCTGATGGGACATTCAACGTGAACGACACAACGATCGGAGGGATATTGCGTTCGTCGGCATCGCACTGGGTGACGGGGCTGATCGACGATGTGGCTATTTGGAACCGGGCACTGAGTGACGACGAGGCGGCCCAACTGCATGCGGAGGGTTTAACCAGCATTTTTCCGTCCCTGGGAAACGGCCTGGTTGCCTATTGGCCTTTGGACGAGGTTCAGGGTTCCAAAACGCCTGAGTTGGTCAATGGCTACGACATGGAGTTGACCAATCTGAGTGCCGAGGATGTGGTTGAAGGCAGAATCGGCAATGCCTTCTCGTTTTCCAACGAGAAGCAGACATTGCTGAGCCGGGTGCACGATGAGGCCGACCAGTTGCCTGCTAACAAGCACGATTCGCACACTGTCTCCATGTGGTCGAAAGTGGACGGCAACGGGCAGAACGACTTGCGACTGTTCTCGGAGGCCAACACTGGCGACAGCAGTCCGCTGTTTAACATAGGCACGGACAGCGGAGGGGCTAGTGGGTCGATTGATTTTTATATTCGTCAGAGTGGTTGGCCAACAGTGAACCACATCAAGTCTAGCGCTGAACCGTATGACGGTGAGTGGCATCATGTGGTTTTTGTGCAGGAAGAGGGCGAGCGCCGGGTGTACGTGGACGGCGAGTTGGATGACGTGTCGTTGGTGGCAAAGCCTGATGGGACATTCAACGTGAACGACACAACGATCGGAGGGATATTGCGTTCGTCGGCATCGCACTGGGTGACGGGGCTGATCGACGATGTGGCTATTTGGAACCGGGCACTGAGTGACGACGAGGCGGGTGCGTTGTTTGCGAATGGTGTTCCGACAGGGATGAAGAAAAAGCTTCCGCTGGAGATTCGCACATTTGACGCGGAATTTCCGGCGGTTGCCTCAGGTGGCAATGCTATCTTGAACTGGGATGCCAGCGCCGATGCCACCCTGTACCTTGAGCCGAAAGCACTGCTCCATTCCGAGTATAGTCAGGACGGGATCGTCAACTCGGTCTCCCAGTTTGGGGTCGGTTCAATTGAGGTGACGCTCAAGGAAACGACCACCTTCACGCTCAAGGCGGTGCGCGGCAATGAGACGGTGGAAGGCACGATGACCGTTGAGGTGATTTCCGGGGTGGGCGATGGCTGGGTGTTGCTCGACAACTTCGAGAGCCGTGCGTTGGGCTCGATCAACGGCCAGGGTGGCTGGCAGAACCCCGAGGGTACGGCGATCGTGGTCGATGCGGACGGCAACAAAGCGCTGGGCTTTGACGGGCAGAACGACCTCAACGCCCTTCAGTTGCGTTCGTTGAAGGTTCCTGAGGGCACAAAGGCGACGGTGTTCCTTCGCCTGGCCACGCTGGATGACGATGCCTCGGACGGAGAGGTCAACGCCTTGTTTGGCCTCACGGAAAAACCGATACGTTTTGTGGGTGACTTCAACAACGATGCTGGGCCGCTCGTCCGCCTGAGGAAGTCGGAGGGGTTCAACCCGATCACACTGAACTCTCGCAACGGCGTGGGCAACGACTACACGATCGGCGACTCCGCCGTGGATTTTGGGAGCGTTTCCAACATTTGGATCGACGTGGAAAACAAATCCAACGAAGACGGCGACGTTTACTCGGTTTACATCGCGGAGGAGGGCCAGGCCGGGCGCGTGGTGGTCTTTGAGAACTTCGTGAGTGATCGCAACCCGGCTGGCACGGTGGACCTTGGCAAGCCGAAGGCTGACCTGATGTCCCTGCTGGTCATGAGTTCAAACCTGAACGCCGGAGTGGGTAACCTTTTGTTTGATGATATCTACATCAGCATCGGCAAATTCCTCGACACAGTGCCGGCGGCATCCGCTTTTGGTGGTGCGGCAGGTCCGGAGATAGTGATTCATTCCAGCCGCACCTCTGGAGCTGGATTCAGCTTCGACTGGAATTCCAGCGTGGGAAGTATTTATAAGATCGAGAGGCGAGGCACTCTCAACTTCCCGTGGCAGATTATTGCCGATACCTATCCAGCAGGTGGTGCCGTTGCGGACAACACCTCGTTCACCGATACCGACCTCGGCAGTGCGGCGATTTATCGTGTGGCTCAGCTTGAGTCTCCGCCTTTATTCTTCGATGATTTTGAGTCGGGAGCACTAGGTTGGTCCACTTCTGACTTGGGCGAGAGCGGCACCGAGTGGGAACTTGGCAAACCCAGCAACGGCCCTGGTGAGGCCCACAGCCCGACACGCGCCTACGGGACCGGTTTGGCCAAGGATTACGACGACTATACGGAGGTTTATCTGGTCTCCCCGGTCATTGACCTGACAGGCGTGGACAACGCACGCCTTGAATTTTGGAGTTACCGCGATTGTGAACCGGCGGTTGAGGGTGAGTTGTACGATTGGTGCCAGGTGATGATCCTGGATGAGGATGGCGAATATCTGGTCGATAATCCCATCTGGCTTCGTGGCGGGGAGGCGAAGCAATGGCGCCTCGAGAAAGGCAAGATTCCAACTGGAGCTCTTGGCCAAAAGATAAGGCTCGAATTCAGCTTCTCAAGCGACGGTGGACAGGATAACGGCCCGCAGTCCGGGTGGTTCATCGACGACATGGCCATTACGACCAAGTAAATCAAGGCCAAAGTAGAAGAAGGCTTTTTTTCGCAACCGCCTGGCACCGGGCGGTTGCTTTTTTTTTGCATTGGGTACTACGTTTCTTTTTTGTCATGCGCAAGGGTTTTACCTTGATTGAACTACTGGTGGTGATCGCCATCATTGCAATTCTGGCATCGCTGCTGTTGCCGGCGCTCTCCATGGCCAAGCGCAAGGCGTGGATTACCTCCTGCATGAACAATCTCAAGCAGATGGGACTGGGCTCCCAGATGTATGCGGACGATGACAGCCTTGGGCGTCTCACCGGATGCGAGAGCCCCGGAGACGATAACTTGAACTGGCTTTATCCGGAGTTTATTCCTGACAAGGATCTTTTCATTTGCCCATCCACCAGGAACTATATTCGTGCGGAGGACAAACGGGACTTTATCCCCAAGAGTAATTCCCGCTATCTGGGAAAGAGGGAGGTGAAAGATCTGCGGATGATGGCCGCCACGAAGGGTCGAAGTCCGGGGCACAGCTATGAGCCGTGGGCCTTCATGGGCGGGGACAATAGTGTCACCACCACCATGCGCGCCTGGAACGGTCGCACCTGGAAGGCAGGCACCATCCTTAAGACTCTTTCTTCCGTTCAGACTTATGTTTACAAGTCCCCGTCCTTCGGCAAAAAGGGAACCAAGGCGAATCCAAGCATTGTGTGGCTTATTCGCCAGGCGGATTACGGTGGTTCGGGAGCGATCAACAATTATCCTGACAAGACCGATCCACATGGGGCTGACGGGGAACCGATTCTATTTGCGGACGGCCACACTGAGTTTGTCAAGGTGAGAAATTACATCCGGGGTCGGGATTTTTCCCAGGACTGGAATCACGGACAGTGAGTGGGGGGCAGGTTCGGGTGCGTTATGAAAGCCCAAGCCACTTGGTCCAGGGAATGCGGGAGAGAATGAGCAGCAGCGATATGGCATACAGGATGAAGTTCGTCTTGTGGGCTGAGTTGGAGTCGCTTCTTTTTGTCTTGATCCGTGCCACCGTTATCAACACCAAGGCGATCAGCATCACCAGCGGATGCTCAAGGGCGTAGAGGCGGAGGTTGCGGCTCTTCATTGCGCGGCCGAAATCTTTAAACGCCTGTTGTACATTTGGGCTTAAAAAATACAAAATTAAGCCAAGCGTGAGCTGGATGTGGGCAACGATGAGGGGTATTATCTTCAGTCAAAGATCAAGCCTGTTTCAGGCAGTTTTAACTATTCCAATGATTTCAGTTCAGCAATAGTTTGTTTTTTATATTAAAGATTCTTTGAAATTTTAGTTTTTAATGCTTAAGTTTTTTTCGTTATGATTTATTTTGGTGTTTTTTATGGTTTTGCTCTCATAGTGACAGGTTTATATGGCTACTTGGAATCCGGAGGAGCTAGCGTTACCGCACTGATCCCAGCATTTTTGGGGGCTCCGATATTTTTGTTATCCCTGGCAAGCCTGAATCAGAAGTTCCTTAAAATTGGAATGCATATTAATGTAGTTATTGCATTAGCAGGATTTGGAGCAACGGCGAAAGACACCATTAGTATGCTATTAGGTAAAGAGTCTGAAAATCAACTTGCAATATATTCAAAATCCATAACTTGTATTTTGAGCCTGATATTTATTATAATATCTGTAAGATATTTTATTAATAACCGAAAGCTAAAAGCTATTCAATAAAAGCCAGCCCAAGTTGATTGTCTTTTGCCGAGGAATCTTTTCCTGTCACCACCCTCAAAGGGAGTAGAATGTGAACAGAGCGTCACAAGGAATAGGAATGCGTAAGCTATAGGTAATGTGTTCGGTTTGAAGATTGGATTGAGCATTTTTACCGTAGGATTTCCGTTTGTATCATCCGTTGCATACCATTTACGCGTCAACACCTGAGTCAGATAATTCAATCGTACTTTCGTTCTGCCGATGATTGATTGGGTGATAGAAACTCGGCAACCATGTTTTCGAGTGTCTTGAGCCAAAGCGGGTGTTCATTCAAGCAGGGGATGAGGTCAAGGCTTTCTCCTCCGGCTTCAAGAAAGCTTTCTTTTTCTCTCATGCCGATTTCCTCAAGTGTTTCGAGGCAGTCACTGACAAACGCTGGGCAGATCACGAGCATGCGCTTAATCCCCTGCTTTGCAAATCTAGTCAGCTCAGCATCTGTATAAGGTTTTATCCATGGATCTCGACCAAGCCGTGACTGGAAAGAAACCGAGTATTTCCCCCGTGGAATTCCAGCTGCTTCCACAAAAGCCTCCACGGTTTTGAAGCACTGGGCACGATAGCAGCTGCGGTGCGCTGGATGATTTCCCGAGCAACAGTTATTAGCTACTAGGCAATGGTTGCCGCCTTGGTCGGCTTTTTTTAGATGCCGCTCCGGGAGACCATGGAAGCTGAAAAGCAGGTGGTCGTATCCCAGGTCAAGTGTCTCCTGTGCGCTTACTGCCAAGGCTTGGATATAGTCCGGTTGATCGAAGTACGGTGGCTGAACGACCAGTTTTACGCTGGGAGCTTTGCCGTACAGAATGGTTCTGGTTTTTTCCACTGCGGTTTCGTAGCTGGACATGGCGTAGTGCGGAAATAACGGAATCAAAAGAATTTCATCAACTGCGTGCTCCAGCAAGTTGTCGATAGCTTTCTCGATCCGCGGGTTTTGATAGCGCATCGCCAACTCAACGGGAACATCCAGCCGGGCTTGAAGCTTCTCACGTACTTTTTTGCTGATAACGACAAGTGGGCTTCCCTCGGGAAGCCAAACTTTTCTGTAGGCTTCTGCTGAATCTTTTGGGCGGAAAGGAAGGATCAAGAAATAAACCACACAAAACCTGATAAGCCATGGGGCATCCAGTACTCGGCCGTCCATCAGGAATTCCCGCAAATATCGGCGTACATCTCCTACGGCGGGCGAGTCAGGGGAACCCAGATTAACAAGCAAGACTCCTTTTTTATAATTCATCTCAAGTTGATATATTTAAATTGGTGGCAATTCGCCCGGCGGCCTCATGGCCGGATACGATGCAGTCGCCCAGTGAAACTCCGTCTCTACAATGACCGGCAAAAAACAAGCCGCTTTCATCCTGCTCCAAGCTTGTCATGAATTGCTTGAACCGACCGTATCCAACATCGTATTGAGGGATGGCTCGTGGATAAAAACATGTGCGCTTGAATGTTGGCTCTCCTCTTACGCCCAAAATAACCCTCAAGTCTTCTATGACTAGGTCGCAGATTTCGTCTGGTGTTTTTGTGACGAGATGAGGGGCACGCAGGCCGCCTATGTAACTTGTCAGGAGAACTTGTCCATCCGGAGCCCTTCCCGGGAATAGGGATGATGAAAAAATGGTTCCGAGCGAATGCAACTTTTCCACTTCCGGGTTTAAGGCTCCAAATCCATCTAGGTGATGCTCCACGTCTTTACGATGAAACCCCAACACGACACTGGCTACGGGAGCATATTCAATGTGGCTGAGCATCGACAGGTTGACCTTTCTCGACTCACAGGTGACCTGCAACTCCGCCAGTCGGAACGCCGGCAACGCTAACAGTACTCCCGAATATTCCTCATCAGGTCTGCTAGTGTCGGTGTCACTCTTCACCTTCCACGAGCCGTTTTTCCTGGTGATTCCACTGATCGTTTGGCCGGTTCGAATATTTTTTTTAAGTTTTTCCCCTAGTGATTGGATCAAGGTTTCCAACCCTTCGTCAAATGAAAACTTGGGTGCGTTTTTCCTGGAGACCCCGCCTTTACGTCTACGCTCCCGGGCGCCGAGTATTTGACCCAAAATTAACGAACCGTAGCGCTGTTCCAATGCGTACAATCTGGGGAACGCTTCACGCACCGACAAGTTTTCTGGTGCTCCGGAGTATATTCCTGCAACAAATGGGTTGATAGCGTAATCCAGGAATTCGCGACCGATGCGCCGCTGTACAAAGGACGCCAGGTTTTCCTCCATTTCAGAAGGGGCTCGACGGATAAAAGGTTCCAGCAGCAACCGCGCCTTGGCGCGATATGAAAAGAGGGGGGTGAGCAGGAATTCCAGTGGAGATCCTGGGAGTTTGAAGGGGCGTTTGTTACGAACGATGTAGCGTTTTTCAGCCTGATCGCTGGAATAGATACGACGATCTTCAAGGCCTAGATCCCGGACAAGGTCTCCGATCAGTGGGGAGGTTTCCAGAATGGTGTTCGGACCACACTCGGCCAGAAATTCACCGTCCCTTAAGGTTTGAATGACGCCGCCAACACGGTCGGCAGCCTCGAAAAGAGTGGATGATATTCCAAGTTGCTCCAACTTAAACGCAGCCGTCAGGCCCGTAATGCCGCCACCTATGATCGCAACCGGTTTCAAATAGTCTTCGAGTACCGGGTTGTACTGCTGCTTTCGATGTTGGGATCAAATCTCATGGCGATATTGCGAATAAACAAACGACCGGTGTCCGTTACGGTCAGCCTGGATTTATTGCGGATCAATAACCCGTCCTCCTCCATGTCTTTCAAGCCCTCTAGTGTGTCGGCGAACTCCTCGCAGAAGTTTATGTCGAGACTGTTTGAAAGCCCGTCATAATCTAGGCTCAAGTCGCACATCAGCCGCGTGATCACTATTCGGTATTTTTTCTCATCATCGGTTACGATGCACCCTTTCGCGATCGGCGTTTTCCCGTCGTCGACAGCTTGGTAGTAATCTTTCAATTCCTTGATATTCTGCCAGTAAGCGTCGGGGATTTGTGAGACGGAGGACATCCCGAAGGCGTGGATATCCGCGCCGCCAAATGTGCTGTATCCCTGAAAATTACGTTGAAGTGTCTTTTGGCTTTGAGCAACGGCCAGTTCATCATCAGGACGCGCGAAGTGATCCATGCCAACATACACGTAGCCTTCCGAGGTCAGTTTTTCGATGATTAGCTTCAGCAGATTCAGCTTGGTTTCCGGTGTTGGAAGGTTGTCCCGTTCCAGTATTTTTTGTGCCGGCTTAATCCAGGGCACATGGGCATAGCTGAAAACTGCCAGCCGGTTTGGGGACAGTTCGATTATTTCTTCCAGCGTTTTTTCGAAGGAAGATTCGGTCTGGTGAGGCAGGCCATAGATCAGGTCGATATTGATGGACTCAAATCCTGCCTCCCGCAACCAGTCCACGCTGTTGCGGGTGATTTCCATCGGCTGAATCCTGTTAATCGCTTTTTGGACCTTGGCATTGTTGTCTTGGACACCCATTGAGGCTCGGTTAAAACCGGCCTCCCAGAGGGCCCCAACGTGCTCCTTCGTCAGTCGCCTCGGGTCCACTTCAACGCCGGCTTCGCAATCAGGAGTTTCCCCGAAATGCCGGTGAAGGATTGACCCCAATTTCCTTATCTCATCGGGTCGGAGAAATGTTGGCGTGCCGCCGCCGAGGTGCATTTGGACGACCTTCCGATTGGGGCTTTCCCCGTTGCAGAACAACGCCATCTCCTTGTCCAGATAATCCAGATAGCTGGTGCCCTCCTGATGCCGTGAGGTGATGACAGTGGTGCATCCGCAAAACCAGCAGAGCGATTCACAGAAGGGAATGTGGCAGTATAGCGACAGGTCTCTCTGCGACTGCTTGTTGGCCTGGATCAGTTCGTGAAGCCGCTCTTCATCGTACTCTCCGGAGAAGCGGGTCGCGGGTGGGTAGGAGGTATAGCGCGGCCCGGGGATATCGTATTTGCGGACAAGATTTAGATCGACTGACAGTTTGTTCACTGGAAATCCCTCACTGTAGTGACAACGGATTCTATGTTTTCCAACTTGGCGTCCTTGGTCACGCCATGGCCAAGGTTGAAGATATAACGCTGAAACCCGCGCATGGTTTCCAGGATGCGGTTGGTTTCACTTGCGGCAACCACTGGAGTTGACGTGAGCACTGCGGGATCCAGGTTTCCCTGGATTCCAATTTGATCAGGCATGCGGTTCCGGATGTCCCCGAGATCGACCGACCAGTCCACGCTCAAAAACTGCGCGCCGGTTTTAACCAAGTGCTCGAGCGAGCCAAGCGTTCCCCTTGAAAAAACGATCACTGGGGCCTTGCCGGCCAAGCGGGAAACGATTTCGCCGATCCATTTCCCTGAGGCGAACGGGTAATGTGCCGGTGGCAGGCATCCCCCCATCGAGTCGAAAATCTGTACGGCATCCGCGCCGGCCTCGATCTGCATTTCCAGATAGTCGGCGACGGCATCGGTCAGTTTTTCCATCAGGCATTCAAACAAGCCTGGGTCCTCGTGGTACAATCGTCGGGCCAGCATGGTGTCCTGGGAGTTCCCCCCGATCATGTAGTTGGCCAAGGTCCAGGGCGAACCGGCAAATCCCAACAACGCCTGCTGTCCGTTAAGTTCCCGTTTGATTTGGCACAGAGCTTGGCGAGAGTAGTCTAATCGCTCCCGAAGCCCCGAGGTGTCAAGCCGTTCGATGTCCTTCCGGTTGCCAATGGTGAACTCCATTCTGATCCCGTTGCCGTCGGTGAAACTGTACGGTTGGCCAAGCGCTTCCGGCACGACGAGAATGTCGCTGAACAGAATCGCGGCATCGAGAGGGAACCTGCGGAGGGGTTGTAGCGTCACCTCGGTGGCCAGGTCGGGTGACTGGACCATCTCGAGGAAGGTGTGTTTCTCCTTTAGTTTCCGGTATTCTGGAAGGGAACGGCCGGCTTGCCGCATGAGCCAGACGGGAGGTCGGGTGACGGCGTTGCCGCTGCATACGTCCAGGAAAAGTTCCCTGCTGTTGTTTGAATTGTGAGCCACTAACGTCTTTGCCAATGATTTGATAAAAGAGGCTGCAGTCAGCAACTCCCCTTCCGCACATCATATCAGGTCGATCCCTTTGGCTCAAATGATCATTGCAGATTACAAATAGGTTTAGAGGCATTGACAACCATGCTCACCTCTTGGGAAAGTCGGTTCCAGCCGCAATGCAACGTGTCAGATCATTTCTACTGCTGTGTTTTATCGCCACCACAGCGGTGGCTGCGGAGCCGCACTGGTCGCTGCAGCCGATGAAGTATGCGGTCGTTTCGGGGGAGTCTCACCCCATCGATTTTTTTATCCGCCAAAAACTGCGCGAAAAGAAGCTCACTTTTTCGGCCGAGGCTGATCGCGTCACTCTGTTCCGGCGCGTGACACTCGACCTCACCGGACTGCCGCCAGCGCCGGCGGAGGTGCGGGCGTTTGCACGGGATGCGCGTCCCACGGACGAGGCATTCATGGAGGTGGTCGACCGGCTTTTGGCCTCGCCGCGACACGGCGAGCGCTGGGCGCAGCATTGGCTGGATGTCATCCGCTGGGCGGAGACGGTGGGGTTTGAAACCAACGGCGAGAGGGCCGAGGCATGGCATTACCGCGACTGGGTCATTCACGCGCTAAATGCCGATTTGCCATACGACAAGTTTCTTCGCGATCAACTGGCCGGCGACATCACCGGCGCGGATGCGGCGCTGGGTTTTCTTGTCGCCGGCCCGGCGAATTTGCCCGGGCAGGTTGGCCGTGACGAGGAGGCCATGCGCTCGGCTCGGCAGGATGAACTTGACGAAGTCATCCGCACCGTGAGCCAGGGCCTACTCGGGCTCACCATCGGCTGCGCGCGTTGTCACGATCACAAGTTCGATCCCATTCTCCAGCGCGACTACTACGGCATGCAGGCCGTCTTCGCCGGGCTGCGCTACGGCAACCGGCGTTTGCGCGGCGCACAAAACGACGAGTGGACGAGCCAAGTGCCCGCGAAACAAAAACAACTCGCCGACCTCAAGACAAAACTGGAAACACAGCGCGGGCAGTTGAAACTCCGCAAGCCGCTCGGCTCAGTGCATTCCGATGAGTTTGCCCCGGTCACCGCGCGCGCCATCCGGATGAACATACGCGCCACCGCCAACGGCAGCGCGGCCTCGCTGTACGAGTTTGAAGCGTGGACAACGGACGGCACCAATGCCGCGCTCGCCTCGGGCGGCGCCAGGCCCTCGGCCTCCAGTTTTGCGTTGGCCAACCAAACGCGGCATTTTGAAAACCTCACCGATGGCTCGGTCGATCGCCGCCAAGCCTTCCCGTGGGTCGCCGCCAAGGGAGGGGCGGCTTGGCTGCGGGTGGACTTTGCCGAACCGGCCACGCTCAAGCGCATCACGTGGCACAACGGCTCCAGTGTGCCGGCCGATTACACCATCGAGGTGCAGCGGCCCGATGGCGAGTGGCAAAGGGTCGCGCACACGGAGGATCGTTTGCCGCGCAACGACGACACGCGTGCGGCCAGCCAAGTGAAACTCAAAAACCTCAGCGCGGAGCAGACGAAGGCGTTGGTTTCGCTCATTGCCACGATTCGCAAGACGGAAGGGGAACTCAACCGCCTTGCCGCCGGCCCGCAGATTTATGCCGCGAGCTTCACGACACCCGACACCACATGGCTGCTGCGGCGCGGCGATCCCATGCAGCGCATGGCCAAGCTGGCACCGGCCATCCCCGCAGCGCTTGGCCAAGCGGAGATCGCGCCAGATGCGCCCGAGCCACGGCGCCGCTTAGCCTTGGCCAAGCACCTCACGCAGCCAGACCATCCGCTGACCGCGCGCGTGCTGGTCAATCGAGTATGGCAAAACCATTTTGGCAACGGTCTCGTGGACACGCCGTCGGACTTTGGCAAAATGGGTACTGCGCCCACGCACCCCGAGTTGCTCGACTGGCTGGCGCTGGAGTTCATCCGGCAAGGTTGGTCGCTAAAAAAACTGCACCGGCTCATCGTCACCTCGCGCACCTATCGGCAGGCGAGCCATCCACGCGAACAAGCATTGCGCGTGGATGCCGATGCGCGCCTGCTCTGGCGTTTCCCACCGCGCCGACTGGAGGCCGAGGGAATTCGCGATGGCATGCTGAGCGTCAGCGGCAAGTTGAACCTGAAAATGGGCGGGCGCGGGTTTGACTTTTTCAACCAGCGCGGCGGCCTTTCCGATTATGTTCCCAAGCAAACCTTCGATGCCAACGGCTGGCGGCGGATGATTTACGCGCACAAGGTTCGCATGCAGGCGGTGGATATTTTCGGCGCGTTCGACTGCCCCGACGCCGGCCAAATGAAGCCGCGCCGCACGCGCTCCATCACGCCCGTCCAGTCGCTGAGCCTGCTCAACAGCCCGTTCGCCAATCGACAGGCGGCGTTTTTTGCCGAGCGCGTGAGGCGCGAGGCTGGCAACGGATGCGGCGGCGCAGATCAACCTCGCCTTCCGCTTGGCCTGCGCCCGCGCGCCCAAGCCAAGCGAGCAGCAGGCCCTGCAGCAACTCGCCACGGAACACGGCCTCGAGCAGGCCTGTCGCGTGTTGTTCAACTCCAGCGCCTTTCTCTATCTGCAATGAGCCTCAATCGCCGACAGTTCTTGACCCACACGATGCACGGTTTTTCCGGTGTCGCGCTGGCCGCGATGTTGGCGGAGGAGGCGCGCGGCGAGTCGCCGAAAATTGACCCCGCCAAACCGTACACGCCGAGGCCCACACATTTTGCGCCGAAGGCCAAGCGCGTGATTGAGGTATTCTGCTCCGGCGCGTTGAGCCACGTGGACACGTTCGATTACAAGCCGGAACTGATCCGGCGACACGGCCAACCGCTGCCCGGCAATGAAAAGCTCGTCTCGTTTCAAGGCCCGAACGGCAACCTCACGCAGCCGCTTTGGACATTCCGGCCACGCGGCCAGTGCGGAAAAATGGTGAGCGATCTCGTGCCGCACATCGGCGCGCTGGCCGACGAGATTTGTTTCCTGCACTCGCTCACCAACAAATCCAACACGCACGGCCCGGCGGAAAACGTGATGAACACCGGCTTCGCGTTCGACGGCTTTCCCAGTATGGGCGCGTGGGTGAACTACGCGCTCGGCAGCGAAAACCAAAACCTGCCCGCGTTCGTGGCGATCGAGGATCCGCGAGGCATGCCGCAGAGCGGCCCAAACAACTGGGCCAACGGCTTCCTGCCCGCCGCGTTTCAGGGCACGCCGTTCAGCAGCACCAAGCCGATTCGTTTCCTGCAACGGCCAAAGGGGATTTCCGCGGCCAAAGACGAAGCCGCCCGCGCCGCCTTGCGGGTTTTGGAAAAGGAAAACCAAACCGACTTCCCGAATGACGCCAACCTCGCCGCGCGCATTTCCAGCTACGAACTTGCCGCGCGCATGCAGCTCACCGTGCCCGGGGCGGCCAACCTGAAAGCCGAGCCCGCGCACATCCGCAAACTCTACGGCGCCGACAGCGCCAACAAAAACAAGGCCGCATTTGCAAACAACTGCATCCTCGCCCGCCGCCTCGTCGAGCGCGGTGTGCGCTTCGTGCAACTTTTCAACGGCGCCTACGCCTCTGGCGGCAACATCAACTGGGACGGCCACTCAAGATTGAAGGAGCAATACGACGTGCACGGCGAGATACTCGACCAACCCGTCGCCGGGCTGCTGCGCGATTTAAAACAGCGCGGCCTGCTCGAGGACACGCTGGTAGTCTTCGCCACCGAGTTCGGCCGCATGCCGATGTTCCAAGCCGGCACGTACGGCCGCGACCACAACCCCAACGGCTTCACCGCTTGGCTCGCCGGCGCCGGCGTGAAAGGCGGCACGAGCCACGGCACCACCGATGAGTTTGGCTTCAAGGCCAGCGAGAATGTCATCACTCCGCACGATTTTCATGCCACGCTCTTGCACCTTCTCGGCCTCGATCACGAGAAACTCACCTACTACCACAACGGCATCCAGCGCCGACTCACCGACGTCCACGGCCAGGTGATCCGGGAAGCGCTGGCGTGAGTTGGGCAGCTTCCCGTGCCTTGGCCAACGTGGCGCCCTGGGTGGCGCCGTGGCGGGTGCGCTGGTCGTAGCTCCGGTCAATTTTGCGGTATTGCTTGAGCAGCAACCGGGTGTTTTTCTGGATGTCACTCTTCAGTTTCTCCATGGAGGAGGAACCGCCGCAAGTGCCAAGGTATTTGTCAACCGCATAGGCAGCCCGGAGCGCAATCTTGACGTGTCCCTCCTCGTGCCGCAACAGGTTGGCGCGATAGGCCCTCCACTGGGTTTGCAGCAGGCCTGGGGTGGCCTTGAAATCGGTCCAGCGCGGCGTCGTGACCTTGACGTCCAAAATGACGGACCGGCTGGCAACGATCCATACCTTCCCCCGGCGTTTGAGATTAAAATCCCATGTGAGCGACCACTCGGTGAGCCCGTCATAATGTTTGCCGTCATCGCTGTTGACCGGGCCGTTGCGGTCAATCATTTGCCTCAACTCCCGCAAGTTGGAGCCGGTGACCTGATAGGTCTCGTTCTTGCGTTTCACCACCGGCGCCGCCGCAACATGCGTTGTCGCGACCAACAAAAACAAAATGGCAAGCCGAAGCGGAATCACCACAGCCAGTGTTACCCGCAAACCGCTCCCAGACAAGCCGTCAGGCCAAGCGCAAAGCCTGTATGGTTCAGCATCAGAAATCAGCTTAAGAGGGGAGGCAAAAAAAGACGAAAGAATGGTGCGCAGTACTGGACTTGAACCAGTGACCCCTACCGTGTCGAGGTAGTGCTCTACCAACTGAGCTAACCGCGCATCCCGCTGGGCGCGTTAGCTTTTCTCGTGTTCTTGTGGTTTTCTATCGGCTTCGCTAACATCCGCTAACCGATTCTGCCAATGTTGACTCAATCCCAACACCAGCAGGCAGTAGAGTAAGCACAGCTGGGATCCGAATTGAAGTATCTTTTCTCACCCGCGCAACCTCCTTAGAGGAGCAGGGGGTGGCTCTCCACGAAGAAATAAGGGGTATCTAGTGACAGCATTTAGCCCTTGAAATCATCAGCTAGACTGTGGAGGGTTACTTGTATCTATGAAACACCTCCTACTCACAACAATCGCAGCCGTGCTTCTGGTGGGGTGTGGGGAGTCGCAGCAGTCGGTTCCAGCACCAGAAGCGAAACCAACTGAACCAGTTGCTGAAGCTGCAAAACCGGAACCGCCGACAGCCAAAGCACCAGACATCTCAATTCACGATGCAGCGCGTGATGGAAATATTGAAGCAATTAAACAGCACTTAGCGGCTGGAACAGATGCGAATGAGGTAGAAAGGAAGCTTACCCAACAGTCTAAAGAATATATACCAATGTCACGTCGTGATTCAGCGCTAGATTTAGCTTTGAAATTACCATCCTCTAGCGACAAATCTGTAATCGTTAACATGCTGCGAAAGAACGGCGGTAAAACGACTAAACAATTAAGAAATCAAGATGCACTTACGAGTGCATGTTTCAGTGGAAACATGATGACCATAAAAGAACTTATTAAAGCCGGTGCTCCCATTAATTCTAAAGGCAGAACCGGCGTAACACCACTTAACATTGCGGTTTACTCTGGTAATAGAAAAGTAGTGAAATTTCTTTTAGATAATGGTGCAGACGTAAATTTTGAAGATAAAGAAGGGTACTCCCCGTTACATAATGTAATGCTTAAAGAAGATGCGGATCTACTTATAAAAAAAGGTGCGGATATGCGCGCAAAAACTAATAAAGGCCAAACTCCTTTGCATACGGCTGCTATCTTGAGGCACCTTGAAATAATAGAGTTACTTGTCTCCAGTGGCGTAGAGGTAAATGCGATTGATAAAAGGGGTCAAACGCCACTTGATTATGCCAAAATGAGGGATAATGATGACTCCAATAGTAAAATAAATAAAACCGCCGACCTCCTCCGCAAACACGGCGGCAAGACGGGTGAAGAATTTAAAGCTGAAGCCAAATGAAACACATACTGCTAACAATAATCGCAGCCATGGTGCTGGTGGGGTGTGGTTCTGTTTTTGTCGTTCATGCGTCAACGCAAAATGAAAGATCGAAAGCTAAAGCAGCAAATGTGCATGTGGCTAGTAGCACGTTTATTGCGACTGTTAAGAAAGACCTAAAGTATATAAACTAAACTCTTTTAGTAATACTTTCGCTTATTGCGTCCGTAATCTATGTCATATACAAATTGTATTCTGGTGGTCCTCTTCGAGAAGCTGCGGAAAAAGGAAACATTGAAGCTGTTAAACAGCACATCGCTACTGGTGTGAAAGTGAATGCAATGGATGGAGATGGCGAAACACCGCTGGATTATGCCACAGAAGAAAAACAGAAAGAACTCGCCGACCTCCTCCGCAAACACGGCGGCAAGACGGGTGATGAATTGAAAGCTGAAGGGAAATGAAACACCTCCTGCTCACAACAATCGCAGCTGTGGTGCTGGTGGGGTGTGGAGAGTCGCAGCCGCCAGAGACGCTGACAGTCAAAGCACCAGAAATCTCAATACACGATGCTGCCGAAGATGGAAACATCATAGCTGTTAAACGACACTTGGCTGCTGGTTCAGACATTGAATCAAGATGTATTGATTGTGGAGGTACAGCATTAGGTCATGCGGCTCGTAATGGTCACAAGAGAGTAGTCGAATTCTTAATCACAAATGGTGCGGATGTGAATGTGAATATTGACGGCACTCCTTTGCATCCTGCGGCTTTCAAAGGTGACAAGGAAATTGCCGAATTGCTTATCGCCAAAGGTGCGGATGTGGATGCGATGGATGATAATGGCGACACACCGCTAAATTGGGCTGCTGCTGGAGGTCACAAGGAAATCGCTGAACTACTAATCGCCAGTGGCGCGGATGTGAATGTTAAGGGTGTTGATGGTGAAACGGCTTTAGATATAGCTACTGATCCAGAGAATCCAAACGCCCCCGCAGAAATCGCCGACTTCCTTCGGAAACACGGTGGCAAGACGGGTAAAGAATTAAAAGCTAGTGGGAAGTAGGCCAGTCAACTCTACGTCAAAAGTTTTAACGCCTTGAAAACTGCGCTTATCGCGATGACAGTCCTCTTGCTATGAAGCAAACAATGATCACAACTATCGCAGCCGTGCTTTTTTTTGTGTATGTGGAGGCGCAAGAGTCGTCTCCTTCAACTGAAACACGATCTGCTGGGCCAACTGCGTACTGCGAAGTACAGGATGTTAAATCAGCAAACCCAAAAGCAGATCGTGCGCTAATTGATGCTGTTCGGAAAGGGGCCAAAGGAACGGCAAAAATTGAAACTGTAAAACAGGCGATTGCTGCTGGTGCGGATTTGGATGCGAAGATGCAGGGTGGGTATACTCCTTTGCATCTAGCGGCAATTTACGATCACAAGGAAATCGCGCGAATCCTAATTACTGAAGGTGCGGATGTGAATGCGAAGAATAAGTATGATATGACTCCTTTGCATCAGGCGGCTCGTTCTGGTCGCAATAAAATCGCTGAGCTACTCATCGCCAAAGGTGCGGAAGTGAATGCGAAGGATGAAAATAGCCTTACTCCGCTAGATCAAGCCATTGAGCGCAAAAAAACAGGAACCATCGACCTACTACGCAAACACGGCGGTAAAAAAGGGTCAGTATATTCCATACATATTGCAGCAAAAGGTGACATCGAAGCCGTAAAACAACACTTGGCTGCTGGTGCAGATGTGAACGCTAAGGATAAGATTAAAGGGACTCCTTTGCATTATGCGGCGGCTTATGGGCACAAGGAAATCGTCAAACTGCTAATTACGGCAGGTGCGGATGTAACTGTGAAAGATGAGAAAGGTAAAACAACTTCGCATTATGCAGCTATGAACGGTCGCAAGGTTATTGTCGAACTTCTTATCGCCGAGGGTGCGGATGTGAATGCGAAGGATGAAGAAGGCAAAACACCGCTTGATGCTACCTCTGTATTTAATAAAACCGAAACCGCCGACTTCCTCCGCAAACACGGCGGCAAGACGGGTAAAGAATTGAAAGCTGAAGGGAAATGAAACACCTAATGGCAGCTAATCTTTCACAATTCATCCGAAACCTCCTCTGCATCGGATTTTTCTCCTCTGGCCTATCTACGGTATGTGCCACTGAACTGACTTCGGATGATTTTTATGAACGTGAGCGAGTTCAGGAGATCCGCCTGACAATTAGCGGATTGAATTTGAAAAAAATGAAAGAGGCATTACCGGAACGCAAATACGTTCCGGCCACTTTTCACTGGCGTAACATCCGATTTGAAAATGTTGGCGTTCGCTACAAAGGTAACAGCTCATCGCAACCTCGTCAGAGCCACAAACGCGGCTATCTCATCAAGGTCAGTGAATTCAAAAAAGGCACGCGTTTCCTTAACCTTCGGCGCATCGCGCTAGATAACGGCGTTCAATTCGGGAGCCTTTTCAGTGAACCGATCGTGACCGACATCCTGCGAGATTTGAATGTGCCGTCTTCCCGATGTAACTACGCTAAGCTGTTCATCAACGACGATTACCAAGGCGTCTATGGGAACGTTGAACGGATCGATGAGTCGTTTATCGAATCGCACTTTGGATCAAAGAAGGGACCGTTGTTCAAAGTTAACATGCCCGGCCCCGGAGCCAATTTCTCGTATGCAGGCAACGACCCAACTCAATATAAAAAAGGATTTGAGGCAAAGAATAAGGCTGCCGAAAAGTCATTTGATGAACTAATCGACCTCATTCGAGAAATCGACAAAGGCGATAAATCCAACTACGAGCAAACGCTGAACAAGCATTTAATGTTCGAGCATTTTCTAAAAACAACTGCCGTAATGCTCTTTGCCGGTTGCTTTGATCAACTCACGGGCTGGAACCCGCACAACTACTATCTTTATCGCAATCCCAAAACAGATCGATGGAGCTACATTCCGTGGGACTTGGACGTCGGTTTTGCCGACCATGCTTTCGGGAATATTCCTGTTATTGATGGTTGGCACGCCGCTTGGCCAATTCCCGGTGGCCCGCCTAAGCCCATCCTTGAAAACATCGTCACGAATCCAAGCCTCCTTAAAAAATACAGAGAGACAGCTTCTTTTATTCTGGAAAAATATTTCAAGCCAGATCAACTACATTCGAGAATCGACAAACTATACGACTTGATCAAAAAGGATTTGGTCAAAGATCCGTATCCAGCGAAACGCATCACCAACCCGAGGGATACTGGCTACGATGATATAATTCTCTCTTTTAAAAGTTTCATCGATAGACGGTACCAATTGGCCCGCCAACAATTGGATAATCCGGGGCCACGACCAAAAACGTACAAACAAAACCACTCGCAACAGCATCAGCGTCCCGAGCCGGGAGATTTGCAAAACGGCCCTACCGATGTGGTGATCATTTCTCGCACAAAAAACTCGATAAAACTGGAGTGGAAGGACAACGCCGTTAACGAAGCAGGGCATATCGTGCAAAGGGCCGATATTGAAAGCGCCGGGAAGTTTCGCAATCATATCCCTTGCCCCGGCAGATCGGAGACCAACGCAATTGACGTGCATGTTGGCCCCGGCGAAACCTACCGCTACCGCGTCTATTCTGTGTTTTCGACGCCCAATGGCTATGCCGGATCCAAGCCTTCTAAGGTCGTCGTTTCTGCTCCTCCCCCAAAATCAGGAAAGAGGTAATTGCCTTCTCAGGGAAACACGGCGGCAAGACGGGTAAAGAATTGAAAGCTGGAGGGAAATAAAACACCTCCTACTTTAAAAAATCGCAGCCGTGCCACTGATAGAGTTTTTGACTGATCGCACAAACAATGTAATTTTTAATTTGAGTAGTCGTGCGACTGTTTCAGCTAAGCTACTTTTCGGCCCTGTGAGCAAAATGTGGTAGGATAATCTTGCTAGCGTGGTATTCGCAAACACGGCGGCAAGGCGTGTAAAGACTGTAAAACTAGATCAAAATGAACCACCTAAAACGCAAACTCACTATGAGTTTCAATATAATCTTATTCGTATCAGTGTATTTTTTTTCAATTACACAATCAAATGCTCGTTCTTGGCGAGTTGGGCAAATACCGAACGGAAATAAATTTGGTTGTCTTAATTGCCATAACTCTTCATATGGCGGATCGCTAAACTCCTTTGGGTTTTCGGTTAAATCAGTAGTTGGTCGTGGAAGTAAGGCTACTTTCTGGAACAGTGTATTAGCAGCCAAGGACTCTGATGGTGATGGTTCAAGTAATGGCGAAGAACTCGGCGATCCTGATGGTGATGGGAAATCAACTGACGGGGCTGAAATTACCAATCCTAGTAATCCAGAAAGTAAGCCCCAAAAACCAGTTGAACCGGTTCTTCCTGAACTCGATATCAAAAAATCAAAATCTCCTTTTAGTTTTAATTTTAAAACCGTTAAGGGTCAGAAATATGAGGTGCAAGCTACCAATGATTTTAGTATGTGGGATTTTGTTGATACGATTGAGGGGACAGGTTTAGAAATGATTTTTACAGATTATCGAGAAGCTCTTTTTTTACGTCAGTTTTATCGTCTGAAAGTGAAGAATTAAATGCTGAAGGTAACTAAACTGAACCCCTCCAGCACCTAAACTTCACAAAGTTGCTGTTGCAGACCGTGCACAGTCCCGTCGCCAGGCAGCGAGCGTAGGGGCGGCACTTGGCTGCCAGTACGGTATTTAGAAGGGTGAGTTTTCTTTGCTGGGCGACATCAAATGCGGCGATGATGTCCTTTTGTTCTAGTGGAGAGCGGCTGCACCAGAAGTTTGCATAACGTGTGTCGCTCCTGAGCTCTTGCATCCACTGGATGGCGAGTTCTTTGGAAACAAAGAATCGCTGCTTACGTTCGCCATCAACGTACGTGGATACCCTCCACCGTGAGTTGCCGTGGTTGACTACTTTCCTAAGTTGCATCCGCTAACCATTCGCTAACCATTTTTTCTGAAAGTGGTTGCGTATGAAAAGCGGGTACAAAAATGCGAAACTAAAAAAGCTTAGGAGAATTCGAAAGAATGGTGCGCAGTACTGGACTTGAACCAGTGACCCCTACCGTGTCGAGGTAGTGCTCTACCAACTGAGCTAACCGCGCATCCCGCTGGGCCGCACACAGTGACATCTTCGGTTCGGGTTTTCAAGCCCTGTTTTTTTCTCGCTCGCTAAGATGGACGCATGGCCGTTTATCCAAAAAACTGTTTTGTGTGGGAACGGGAATGTTTTGCATTGCACCTGACTCATATCATAAAGCATCCAGGCCCGTGGGGTTTTGCGGAAAATCCCGATGGTGTTCAGCCTCTTGGGCATGATTAAAACGAGCTTGAAAGCGAAACTCGATGGGATGACAATCTTCCAACAATGAAAAACTTCCTAACCACAGCAATCGCAACAGCGTTTTTGTTGATGTGTGGCCCTTCCCGGGCTGAGCGGGAAGTGTTTGGTGCTGTACTTAAAGGAAATATCTCGGCTGTAAAGCAGCACATGGATAATGGTGCAAATGTGAATTCAAAAGAGAGAACCGGGGTTAACTTCATTGCATTGCGCCGTTAATGGGGATTTTAAGGGGAGCTACCGTGAATTGGCTGAACTGCTTATTGCCAACGGAGCGAAGGTGAATGAAAAAAACTGAATGGCCAAACCCCTTTAGATGAGGCAAATGCGAATAAACGAACCCAAACAAGCGGCCTACTCCGCAAATACGGCGGCAACACAACTAAAGAATTAAAAGATGAGGGAAAATGAAAACAACAAAAGACAATAAAGTTTTAGATTTATGCCGAAGGATTATCGAAGACGGCAAATTAACCGAAGATGAGGTTTACGATTTATCTAATTTCATTAACAAGCAAACGGATGAATGTGATGATGAATCAGGTAAGTGGCCAACTAACCTGCTCATTAAGCCCCTACAAGAGGTTTGGCAAGATGGTGTTTTAGATTCTAAAGAGCTTAAACGCTTAGCAGAGCTTTTAGTGAGCATTGTGTATAATAGTGAGCTTGAGAATAACAAAAGTACTAATACCACTAAAACGTGTCCCCATTGTAGTAGGGTTTTGATGTCGTCTATTATTCCAAGATGTTCATGGTGCGGTGAGGATCTAAAACGAGAGGAAATGTACTTAGCTTCAGAGGATTGGTTAAACAGTAAAAAGATAGAGGACGCTTGGGATGATGTACTGAGTGAAAAACAAATGAGTTGTTTTCAAAATTGGTTTGGCCGGCTTTACGAGTGTCCTGTTGACAAGTATAATGAGATGAGGAGAAGGTACGATGAAAATCACAGTGATTGGTGACGGTCCTGGGTAAAGACAACTAGTAATATGTGAATATTAATGTGAGGTGGAAGCCGTAAAAGTATGAAATACCTCCTGCTCACACAACTCGCTGATATGCTGTTGCCGTGTCTGGCTGCGAAGCGGCACCAATCACAATTTATAAAGTTGTAGACGAGGTGTCTCTTTACGTGAAGGCAATACGGGAATCAAAGTGGGGGTCAGCAATAGCCCAACGATAATGCGACTCATTTACAAGGCGGGATTCATCACTAAAAAGATTGAATCTAAGGTCTTGAGCAACGTGAAATGGTAGTTTGCTCAGGTTGCGTTACTAAAAGTGGTTTAGTGGCATGCAAGTGAGTTTTTAATCCCGTTTTTATTTGCCTCAAACTTCTACGGTTTCGCCCGGTTGTGGCTGTAGGATTTTTATTTTCGGCCAGCGATTCCGCACCTGTTCTCCAAACCAGGCGCGAGCTTCGGGGTCACCGTGTCCGAGGATGAGTGTGCGCGGTTCCACTTGGCCGACCAGTTCCAGCAGTGCCTCGCGGTTGGCGTGCGCGGTTAGGTCGAAGTCGCGCACGTCGCAGCGCTTTGCCAAGTCACCCGCGCTGTCGCTGTAATGAAATGTTTCCCCGGCTGCCGCTGCCTTGAGGCGGCCACCGGGTGTCGAGGGGTCGGCGTAGCCGACGAAGAAGATGCCGTGCTTCGGATCCTCGACCATTCGCTTGGCCAAGTCGTAGGCAGTGGTGTTCTCGGTGAGCATGCCGGCGGTCATCACAAACAAGCGCCCCTTGTTGAGCTTGATTTTGGCCGCGTGATCGCGGTCTAGCACCTGCAGATCCAGCGCTTCGTTCAATTGAAGATCGGTGTGCTGCCGGTTGGCTCGGTGGGATTGCAAATCGTAAATCTCAGTGAACACGCGGCCAAGCCCGCCGATGAATACTGTTTGTTTTTTTAACCTACCCTCTTTCATGAGCAGGGCGAGCATGGCCAGCATTTCCTGTGTCCGGCCCAGCGCGAAGGTGGGGATCAGCACACTGCCGCCGCGCTCGAACGTGGCCTCGATGGCAGTCGAGAGCTTCTCGATCTCGCCGGCGCGTGAGAAGTCCGCGGGCGTTTTTCGGGTGCCGCGGGTGGTCTCCATGATCATTACGTCAGCCTGTACCTCGGCGAACCGGGCCGCCTTGAGGATGGTCTGGTCGTGCAGGCAGACGTCGCCGGTGTAAAAGAGGGTCTCACTTTTGCCTCGTACCATGATGCCGGCCGAGCCAAGAGCATGGCCGGCGTCGTGAAACTCGAGCGTCGGGGAGCTCTGGCCCCTGGCCGCCTTCTCAAGTCCGCACCACTCGATCTCCCGGTTGTAGCGGTAGCCCTGGAACACCGGCGCGAACTCGTCCACCTCGCGGTGCGTGTAGAGAGGGTACTCGGGGATCCCTTTTTCGTCGGCTTGTCGTTTCATCACGTTGACCGAGTTGTGCAGCACGCGCTCGATTATAAAGTAACTCAGTTCGGTCATCATCACGTGCGCCTGGGGGAAGAGCCGCAGCGCGACCGGCAGCGATCCGACGTGGTCGTGATGGCAGTGTGTGAACGCGATGGCATCCACGGGGCGTTTGCGAATCGTGTCGTACAGCGGCAACGCTGGCGAGCCCTCGAGTTTGGGATGGGTGCCGGCGTCCATCAACAGGCCGTGGCCATCCATCTCGACGTGCCACGCGCTGGCACCGATGCCGGGGCCGGGATTGAGATCACAGAGTTTCATAGGAGAAAATAAATCGGTTCAATGGTTGCCATCGCGGGTTCGTTTGTTAAGCAGGGCGTTGTAGGCGTGGAGCGAGTCGGGGTGCACCGGGTGTTTCTTGAGCAACGTTTTGCGGAGCTTGAACTGCATCACCTCGAGCGCAGCGGCCTCGAGGTCGCGCCCGGCTAACTCGCGCACCTCTGCTGCTGCCGTGTAAGGGCGGTTCGGTTCGCAGAAATCGGCGACAAACAGCAGCTGGTCGAGCTGCCCCATCTCCACCGCTCCGGTGGAGTGGCAGCGCATGGCGTCGAACACCATTTCGTCGCCTATGGCGAACTGTTCCGCGGCGACGAACGGCGCCACTTTGCCGTGCAGCAGGCCGGGCGTGCGTTGCTCGTGCTCGTCCGCCTCCAGCCCGTGGCGCTTGGCCAAGGCGACTAGTTCGTCGTCGGGGCGTTCCTTGGCGCAGTCGTGGAGCAGGGCGGCCAACTCGGCCTGGGCGGCGTCGATGCCGAGCCGCTTGGCCAAGGCCACCGCTGTTTCCCGCACGCCCAATATGTGCTTGAAGCGGGCGGGTGACAGGTTGTCACTCAAGTAAGCCTCGATGCGGGCGATTTGGTCGGGGTCGTTTGCCATGGATGGAAAGCGGCCTTGGATTAGCCAAGGGCAGGCGGGAGCAAGCCTTAAACCGGCACGGCTGTCAAACGACAAACCTCCCGCTTGGGCAGTCGCGCGTTTTTGATTCACTTAGCGAAGCGTATGGCCGTAACCTCGGCGCGGAGGTTCATGTATGATGATGGCGGTGAAGAGGCAAATGAATCGGCGCGGCGCCCTGCGGACCCTGGCTTTTGCCTCGGTGTGCGGAGGCGCTTGCGGAGTGGGGCCCGGACGGTGGTTTCTATCTGGGGTGCAGGCCGGGGAAACGGCGGTGTTCCGGATGAGCTTTGACGACTTTTCGCAGCTCAAGCAGTCGTACGGCTCGGTGCGTCTACGCGTCCCGGGCATCCCGTCCTCGAGCAGCCAAATCGTAGTGACACGCATGCCGGGCAACCAGTTTTACGCCGTGTCGGCCAAGTGCACGCACAGGGGTGTTGCGGTGAACGCATTCAAGAAGGGGGTCGGGCTGCTCTGCCCGGCGCACGGCTCGCAGTTTGAGGCAAACGGGAAGATGGTGAAGAGCCCTGCTCGCAGTTCGCTCAAGTCGTACAAGGCAACTTACAACGGGAGTGACGCCGTGAGCGTCGAGTTCCCGAACCTTGGCTACTCGGTGGCGACGGAGTTCGTCGATGCCGGTGCGGGGGGGCGGGTGAAGCTCGAGTTTAAGACGCTCACCGGGATGGACTACTCGTTGCAGGTTCGCGGCACGGTCGGCGGCGGCGAGTCGGCGAAGACCCAGTTTTCCCTTTCGCCGGGCGGTTCGCTCAACAAGACCAGTATCGGCGGCAACGGCAACACGGTAAGCCTTTACATTGAGCCTATCCAGGAGGCCGGCTTTATCACCATCATAAGGGAGTAGCGGCGCCCTTTTTTGCAGGGGGCGTAACCTTCGGAATCAGCGGCGTGTATAGAAAATAGTGAAGTGAAAATAATGAAGCGTCGCAGCGGCTTCAATTAAAACTGGAAAGATGAAAACAGCCCTATTTACACTGTTGAGCCTGACATTGGCCATAACCATCGGCCAAGCGGCAAAAGTTGACAAACTCAATATCTCGAAGGACTCCAAATTCGTCGCACATCTGGATTTGGACGCCTTCCGGGCCTCTGAAATCGGTACTACCATGCTCAAAAGAATGCGTCAGGAGGAGGGCAAGGAAAAGCTCGATGCGCTGATCGAGATCATCGGCTTCGACCCGCTGACCGCCATTCAAAGTGCCACCCTATCCGGCAACGGGGAGGAGGATAACGCCATCCTCGTCGTGAGGCACAAGGGAGACAGCACCAAGTTGCTGGCGTTCATGAAGCTGCACAAGCATTACCGTAAAACCGAGCACGGCAAACATGAGATTCACGGTGCCGGCGACCGGCGCGACGGAGAGCGAGGTTATGTCAGTTTTGTGAACGACACCACCGCAGTGATGGTTCCCAGCCGCGAACTTGCAGCCAAGGCAATCGAGCTCGTCAACGGCAAGGGTGCGGCGACACAAGTACCGCCGAGCCTCGACATGATAAGCAAGGAAGCGAAAAGCGTCTTCCTCATGGCCTATGCCGATGTCGAGTCGCTCAAAGAACATATCGACGATGTGAACGTGAGCCAAATGGCCAAGAAGGCCACCTTCGTCCTGGGCGGGTCGGACGGGAATCTTGTTCTCTCCCTTGCCGTCGATGCCTACTCCGCCGATACCGCCGAGCAGATGGAGGCGATGGTCAACGGCCTGATGGGGTTCGCCAGACTGGGCCAAGAAGAGAATCCGGAGATTAAGGACATCCTCAAGGGAATGAAGGTCACACGCAACGAGGCGACCGTCTCCATTCATTTCGCCATGGGAATGAACAAGTTTCTCGAGTTGATCGACCCGGCGCTGAAGGAGATCGACATTGATCTTCCCTAGTCTTGATCCAGTATGCCACAGTTTCGTTGATGGAGGCTCCAACACAGGGCCAACCTGACTCAAGCCGTGAGTTTGCTCCGGGTCCAGACACCACGGAGCGCGACAGGGACCGGGCGGAGGAACTCGCCCTGGCCGTCGCCGCGAAGGAGGGCTGCATGGAGTCGTTCGAGCAACTTGTCGCTAGGCTCGAGAGCCGGTTGTTTGCTTTTCTTTACCAAAAAACCTCAGATCATCATATCGCGCAGGATTTGCTGCAATCCACTTTTGTGACCGCCTACCGCAAACTGCACCGATACAATCCGAAATACGCCTTCACGACCTGGATTTATACCATCGCATCGAGGTTGGCTATTAACCATTTTCGCCGAAAGCGCGTTCTCGAGTCAGAGCACGTGGACCGAGCCACTGAGACCAATCCCCGCAGTGAGTTGATCGCCAGCGAAAAGACTGAGGGTGTCTGGAAGCAGGCAAGGGCGCTGCTCTCCGTGAGCCAGTTCACCGCCTTGTGGCATTTTTATGCCGAAGACCGAAACCTTGCCGAAACCGCAGACGTAATGAACAAGAGTATAGGCTCGGTGAAAGTGCTGTTGCATCGCGCCCGCCGAAAACTTGCTGAAGTATTACCGACGAGTGACATCCATTGAGGGGCTAAACGAACAAACTGAAGCATGAAAGACGAACCACAACCAAGCACTTGGCCTGGTATCGAGGCGCAACTCCGTGATGAGGCCAAGCGGGATGCACAAAATTTCCCGCCGTTTCTCCACCAGCGGATCATGGCGGCCATCCGCGCAGAGGCTGAAAAACAACCCCGCCCAACGGTCGGCTTGGCCAAGGTGTGGCGCTGGGTTTTCGCCGGTGGCTTGGCCTGCATTGTCCTGGCCCTCTGGCCGGCCCCGGCCCCTCAACCGTTGGCCGACGCTTCCCAAAAAGTGACCGAGTGGATAGTTTTGGTCGCAAACAGCGACGAGCAAATGGCCAACCTGATCTCCAATCGCGTATTCAACGATATGGTCAACAACCCCTACCAGCAGCAACTCGATTCGCTCAGTAACGAGTTCGAAAGCGCCCTCGATTTCACCCTCCGCATGATGCCTATAGAATTGGCACAGCGGTAGGAGTGTGCTCGAATGTCTTACTGGTGTCCCCAATAACCGGCATGACCGGTATCCACTGTTTAGACCGTTCGATGGTCACCCGATCCAGCTTCAGCGACAAGTGAAGGGCCCGGTCGAGACTTTCGCCGGGATGCCTTTCAAGGATGCAGTCCAAATCGACATAGCTTGCGCCGAGGCGGTGGCAGAATTCGGCGACCGCGGGGGCGGTGTGCGATATCCCATGCCGGGTTAAGTGGCGAGCGATCTTGGCGCAATCGTGGTCGGTCAAAAAGTGACGGCACCGCACCCGGACAAGGCTTTGGCAATCGGCGATGAACTATCTCCGTCGCTGTCAACTTGTGCGTAAATATAGGTGGCGTACCTGGGTGAAAATTCATCGTGTACCCCGATCAGCATATTCACCACAATCACAACCAAGCCAACGATCAACAATCCAAGGGTGGCAATCTTGTTATGCGAGGGGATTGCCATCAGGTTTTTTGAAAAGGAAAAAATATCCTTCGGCTCGATCAGCTCATCGGTGTTGTTGTTCACAGCCGATTTTTTGAGGGCTTCAACAGGGAGTTCATTTTGAACCGAGGTGTCTTTCCGGATCAGTTTGTCGTTGATGACCAGTTCACCGAAATATTGGACCTCGATTTGCTCGACGTCGTATTGTAAAGGGTGATCTTCCAGGATATGGTGGGGAATCGGAACAGTTACCTTCCCACCCCGGACAGTGAATTTGTGTTTGAACATTTCCTCCGTATCGTTGACGGATCGGGAATCTTTCACCCCAACATGCCGTTTTATAGTAAAGGTAGTTATTTTGCCGATTAACTCGGGATCTGGAATGATGAGTTTGGCGCGAAGCCCTGCGTGGGGCGGTTGCCTTGCTTCGCCTTTCTCCTGATTAAACGAAAAAAAGAATATCAATATTTTTTGGCATGACTACGGATTGCTAGCGATGGGATGATCGTTTATAGAGCAGCACCGTCAATTAGACATTGAATCGAGCCCCGGAGATTTTTCCCGTGTCAGTTCATCCTCTACATGATTCTCATAGAGCTGTCTCAACGAGCAATTGTCTAAAAAACCAGTTCAGAGTTCCGTAAATTGATTATTTCACAATAAAACAACATATATCAACATATCTTGATATGTTGATATGTTAGTTGACTGTCTCGGGGTTGAGCGGTAGCCTGCCACTTTATGGGCATCAATCCGTCCAACGACAGGCAACCAGCCCTGAACGAGATCCTGGCCAAGCGCATCGTGATTCTCGATGGCGCGATGGGCACGATGATTCAGCAGCGCACGCTCGAGGAGGCTGATTTCAGGGGCGAACGGTTTGCTGACTGGGAGCGCGATCTCAAGGGCCACAACGACCTGCTCGGCATCACGCAGCCGGAGGTGATCGGTTCCATCCACCACGCTTATCTCGAGGCCGGGGCGGATATCATCGAGACGAACACTTTCAACTCGACTCGCATCGCCTTGGCCGATTACGGGATGGAGTCGCTGGCCTACGAATTGAACGTTGCCAACGCGAAGCTCGCCCGATCTGCCGCCGATGACGTGATGTCGGCGTCTCCCGGCCGACAATGTTTCGTCGCCGGAGCGCTTGGCCCGACGAATCGCACGGCATCCATTTCGCCGGACGTCAATGACCCCGCCTTTCGCGCCGTTACTTACGACCAGTTGGTCGAGGCGTACGTCGAGCAGGCCAAGGGCTTGGTCGAGGGTGGGGCGGATATTTTGCTTGTCGAGACGGTGTTCGACTCGCTCAACTCGCGGGCAGCATTGTTCGCGCTTGAGTCGTTGTTCGACTCGCTTGGCCGTCGGCTGCCGGTGATGTTGTCGTTCACGATCACCGACCAAAGCGGGCGCACACTCTCCGGGCAAACGGTCGAGGCGTACTGGAACTCCGTCGCCAACATCGACCTGCTCAGCGTTGGCATCAACTGCGCGCTTGGCCCGCAGGAGATGCGCTCGCACATCGACGAGCTTTCCAACATCGCGCCAATCAACGTCAGCGCGCACCCGAACGCCGGTATGCCGAACCCGCTGCTGCCGACCGGTTTTCCCGAGACCCCCGAGTCGTTCGCGCCGCAGTTGCACGAGTGGGCGGCCAACGGCTGGCTTAACATCGTCGGCGGTTGCTGCGGCACGACGCCGGAACACATCCGCCGCATCGCCGAGGTGGTCGGCGACTGCGCGCCGCGCCGCTTGGCCAAGCCGGAGCCGTGGCTGCGGCTCAGTGGCATGGAGGCGCTGACGGTTCGGCCCGAGTCCAATTTCATCAACATCGGCGAGCGAAACAACGTCACCGGCTCGCCGCGTTTTGCCAAGCTGATCAAGAACGACCAGTACGAAGAGGCGCTGGCGGTCGCCCGGCAACAAGTCGAGAACGGCGCGCAAATAATCGACGTCAACATGGACGAGAGCATGCTCGACTCCGAGGCGGCGATGGTGCGGTTTTTGAATTTGATCGCCTCCGAGCCGGACATCTCGCGCGTGCCAATCATGGTCGACAGCTCGAAATGGTCCGTCATCGAGGCCGGTCTCAAGTGCTTGCAGGGCAAGGGCATCGTAAACTCGATCAGCCTCAAGGAGGGCGAGGAGCCGTTCCTCAAACAGGCGCGGTTGGTTCGCCGGTACGGCGCGGCGGTGGTGGTGATGGCGTTCGACGAGCAGGGTCAAGCCGACAGCACTGAGCGTCGCATTGAGATTTGCACGCGCTCGTACGATCTGCTGACGAGCGAAGTCGGTTTCCCTCCGCAGGATATTATTTTTGACCCGAATATCCTCACCGTCGCTACCGGAATGGAGGAGCACAACGACTACGCGGTGAGTTTCATCGAGGCCACGCGCATAATCAAGTCGACGCTGCCCTTGGCCAAGGTCAGCGGGGGGATCAGCAACATTTCGTTTTCGTTTCGCGGCAACAATGGCGTGCGCGAAGCGATGCACTCGGCCTTCCTCTACCACGCGATTCGCGCCGGGCTGGATATGGGCATCGTTAATGCTGGCATGCTCGAGGTGTACGAGAAAATCCCACCCAACTTGCTTGAACGCGTCGAGGACGTTCTGCTGAATCGCCGTTCCGATGCCACCGAGCGGCTCGTCGAGTTTGCCGAGACGGTCAAGCAACAAGGTAAGTCGGAGAAAGTGACCGACGCTTGGCGTGACGGCACGGTCGAGGAACGGCTGAGTCACGCGCTCGTCAAGGGCATCGTCGAGTACATCGTGGCTGACACAGAAGAGGCGAGGCAAAAACTTACCCGCCCGATACACGTCATCGAGGGGCCGTTGATGGACGGAATGAACATCGTCGGCGACCTGTTTGGCGCGGGCAAAATGTTCCTGCCGCAAGTTGTCAAAAGCGCGCGCGTTATGAAAAAAGCGGTCGCTCATCTGCAACCGTTCATGGAGGAGGAGAAGGCCGAGACCGGCTCGTCGTCGCGAGGTAAAATCCTCATGGCCACTGTGAAGGGCGACGTGCACGACATCGGCAAAAATATCGTCGGCGTTGTGTTACGCTGCAACAATTACGAGGTCATCGACCTCGGCGTGATGGTGCCGTGTAACAAGATTTTGAAGGCCGCCCGCGAGGAAAATGTAGATGTGATTGGCCTCAGCGGATTGATCACGCCGTCGCTCGAGGAGATGAGCCACGTTGCGAAGGAGATGCAGCGTGAAGGCTTTACGCTTCCGCTGCTCATTGGCGGTGCGACGACCAGCCGCGTGCACACGGCGGTGAAGATCGCGCCCGGCTACGAGCGGGGAACGTTGCACGTGCTCGATGCCTCCCGCGCCGTGGGTGTTGTCGGCAAATTATTGAGCGAAAATGGCCGTGACGATTTCATCGCGACGAACACAACGCTGCAGGGGGAACTTCGTGAAAAGCATTACAGCAAACGCAAAGCCAAGCCGCTGCTGCCGATCACAGAGGCGCGCGCGCGCGCGACCCAGATCGACTGGAGCGCGGACGATATCCCGCAGCCGGAGTTCACCGGCGTCCGCGCGGAGGACGACTTCCCGCTGGAGACGCTGGTTGAGTTCATCGACTGGTCGCCGTTCTTCCACGCGTGGGAGTTGCAGGGGCGTTACCCGAAAATTTTCGATGACGCGACCGTCGGTGACAAGGCAAAGGAGTTGTTCGACGACGCGCAGGAATTGCTCGACCGCATCGTCGGCGAAAAATTGTTCACGGCCAAGTGCGCGTACGGTTTTTTCCCGGCCAACCGCATCGGCGACGATGTGGAACTGTTTACCGACGACACTCGAACCAAGCGCTTGGCCAAGTTTCATTTTCTGCGCCAACAAAACAACAAGGCTTCCGTCGGAAACCACAGCTTGGCCGATTACATCGCGCCGGGGGTAACCGGTCTGGCCGATCACTTGGGCGCGTTCGCCGTCACGGCCGGTCACGGCGTGGAGGAACTGTCCAAGTCGTTCGAGGCTGCTAACGACGATTACAACGCCATCATGGTCAAGGCACTTGGCGACCGTTTAGCCGAGGCGTTTGCCGAGTGCCTTCACGCGCGCGCCCGCTGCGAGTGGGGCTACGGCGCTGGTGAATCCTTGAGTAGCGACGAGTTGATCCGCGAAAAATATCGCGGCATTCGTCCCGCCGCCGGTTATCCCGCCTGTCCGGATCACACGGAGAAGCGGCTGCTGTGGGAGCTGCTTGACGCCGAGAAGCACACCGGCATCCGCCTCACCGAGAGTTGCGCGATGTGGCCGGCGAGTTCGGTGAGCGGACTGTACTTCGCGCATCCGCGTGCCAAGTATTTTGGCGTCGGTAAAATCGACCGAGACCAGGTCGAGGACTGGGCCAAGCGCAAGGGCATGAGCCTTGGCGATGCCGAGCGCTGGCTTGCCCCGAATCTCAACTACGATCCGGCTTGACCATCCGCGCCCGAGGCTCGCCTCGTTTGTTGGAAACTGGCATACTCTGTGCATGACGAGTGGCTTTGGATGGCGCCGTTTTTTTCTCCCAATTTGCCTCGGCTCGGCCGGTGTTTGCCTGCCGCTTGGTCAGATGCTCGGCGCTGAGCAGGCGGCCGAAACCCGGTTGGTTTATTTGGAACTCGCCGGCGAACCGGCGGCGGACGTTGCGGTGCGCCTCCGCTCACAAGGCTTGGACGCGGGCGAAATTGCCAAGGCCACCCGTGTTCGCATCAGCGAAATTGCCATGCAGCAAAAGGCTCTCGTGGGCCGCCTTGGACAAGTCGGCGGTGTGGTCGAGGCGCGGTTCAGCCGCTTGGCCAACGCACTAAAGGTGCGACTACCGCTCGCCCAAGTGGAGCGCCTCCGCCGACTCGACGGCGTGTCAGATGTCCAGCCGGTGGCGCAATTCCGCCCGCTTACGTCCACCAGTGTGCCATTCATTGGGACGACTAATGTCTGGAACCGCGGCAAGCTCTCTGCCACCGGAAAGGGGGTGCGCATTGGTATCATCGACTCCGGGATTGATTACACCCACGCGATGTTCGGCGGGAGTGGTGATGTGGCGGACTACACTAAGAACAATCCTGCGCGCATCGAGTCTGGCACCTTTCCAACCAAAAAAGTGGTGGGCGGCTACGACTTCGCGGGGGATGCCTATGACGGCACACAGACACCGCGCTCTGATCGGGATCCACTCGACTGCGCTGAGAATAGCCACGGCTCGCATGTGGCTGGGATCGCGGCGGGCATGGGCGTGTTGACCAACGGCGTGCCGTATTCGGGCGGTTACGGGGAGGAACTGAATATGGACAAGTTCCTGATCGGCCCTGGCGTGGCGCCGGAAGCCAAACTGTACGCGTTGAAGGTGTTTGGCTGCAAGGGTACCACTGGCCTGTCGGTGGACGCGATGGAATGGGCGGCTGACCCTGACGCGAACGGCGACCTCATCGACCGGCTTGACGTGGTGAACCTTTCGCTGGGCAACTCGTACAGCCACCCGAGATTCGAGAATAATGTTGCGGCTCGTCTGTCAAAATTAGGCTGCGTGGTGGTGCGGGCCGCCGGTAACAGCGGGAACAATTTCTACTCGCTGATGTCGTACGACGACAGCGAGATCACCGTCGCCAGCTCGATGGACGAGGGTATCAAGCACAACAGCATCGAGGTCACCGATCCGCCGGTTGTCCGCGACTACTATGAGGCAGTTGAGGCGGCGGCCGATGGAGAGGGGGCGTTAGTCAGCAAGAAACTTGAAGAAACCGGTGAGATTGCGGCTCGGGTGGTTTACGCTGATCCGCCTAAGGCCTGCGAAGCGCTGAAAAATGGGGATGCACTCGAGGGAAACATTGCCCTGATCGACCGCGGTGTTTGCTTTTTCCTCGACAAAATTCAGCGAGCAAGGGACGCCGGCGCGCTGGCCGTGATTGTGGTGAACAACGAGGGCGGACCGCCGATTGCAATGGGCTCTACCGGTGATACGGTGGACATCCCGGCGATGATGATTTCGCTTCGCGGCGGCAATAACCTGAAGGAACATCTTGACGCCGGCCTGTTTGTGAAACTTGGGGGCGATGTCCTGATCGGTGGTCGGAAACTGGCCGATCAGCTTTCACCAAACAGTTCGCGTGGGCCAGAATATGAGACACATTTGCTTAAACCAGACCTTGCCGCACCTGGTTTCAATATTCATTCTGCTCAGGCTGGTGGTGGGATTCGGCCAATACTTTCTGGCGGCACATCAATGGCGGCACCTCACGTGGCCGGATCTGCGGCGTTGCTGATCGAGAGGCATCCGGACTGGTCGCCTTCCGTCATCAAGGCGGCGTTGATGAACACCGCCGAGCAAACGCGGGATGAAAATGGGGAGCCGTACCCCGAGACACGCACTGGGTCTGGCCGCGTGAATCCGCACCTGGCTATCGACACGCCGGTGATCGCTGTCGCTGCCGCCGCTCCGGAGCGGGTGTCACTGTCGTTTGGCCTGCTGGAAATCTCTGGGCCGCACTTGGCCAAGCGCAACATCGAGTTGACCAATTTGGGCGACCAAGCGTGGGCCGGCTCCATCGTGGTGAGCAATACCTTGGCAAACGCCGGCGTGACGCTTACTGCGGCCAAGCGGACGGTCACCGTCCCGGCCAAGGGCGCGGCCACCGTCGAGATGACGCTGGCGATTGACCCGGCGAAGGTGCAGTTGCTGTTCGATCCCACCACGCCGCCTGAGGTTAAGGGCGGGCCGCGGCACATCGCGCACGAGGCGTCCGGCCAGGTTTGGTTTCACGGCGAGTCGCGCTCGGTGCATGTGCCGTACCACATGCTGCTTCGTCCGGTGGGGGATCATCGCGTGGATGCCGGGAGCGTGGCGGTTCGGCAACGGGAGGGCGTGGCGCCGGTCGCGCTGCCCGTGGTCGGGACCAACCCGTACAGTGCCCCGCTGGTGTCGGTGTTTCAGTTTGGCTACCAAAGTCCCTCGCGCGGCTACAGCGACCGCGAACGGGCGGCTCGTGATTTGCGGGCAGTGGGGGCGGCCTCCAACGCGGCGGAACTGGGCGTCATCGACGATGCCACCCTGTTTTTTGGCATCGCCATGGACGGGCCGTGGATCGTGCCGCAGTCGTTCCTCACCAACATCGGCATCGACGTGGACACCGACCTTGACGGCGTCACCGACTACGAGTTGACTCACGGCTCCTCCGGTGACGTGCTGGTGACCGGCGATATCACCGAGCGCGAACTGGCTGACGACGCCTATCACACCATCGTCGATTCGTTCGAATTCGAGAAACCGAAACTGGGCGGTATTTTGAACATTTTTTCGTCGGCGGAACGCGAGACGGCGCTGCTCAATAACAGCGTGATGATTTACTCGGTCAAAGCCGCCGACCTCGGCTTGGCCAAGGGAAGTACGCGGATTCAATATCGATTTCATAATGTCCTCGAGAACACGCGCTGGATCGGGTTCGACGCCGCCCGCCCGGCGCTGCGCACCGCCAACCCGTCACTCGGGCACTCGCCGTATCACGCTGCGGATTCGCCCCCGTTGGTCACCGTTGACCACGACGCACTGTCGGGCAACGGGTACGACAACAACACGCTGCCAAGGGCGCTTCTGTTGTTTCATCACAATGCAGCGGGCGCACGTTTCGATGTCGTGAAACTGGCCCAGGAGGAGCCGGACACGGACAACGACGGCATCCCGGACAACTGGGAGAAACTTCATTTTTCCGGCCTCAGCGTCGCCGATGCTGACAGCGATTTTGACGATGACGGCTTCCCGGATGTTTCCGAGCAACACGCCGGTACTGACCCGAAAGACAGCAGTTCGTCCCTTCGCTTCGAGACGCCAATCGACGTGAAAAACGAGACCGTATTGCTGCGCTGGCAAAGCGTGCCAGGACGGCGTTATCGCGTTGAAAAAAGTAATGGTGCCCCAACCGAGTGGAAGTCGATCGCCAAGGGCTTGACGGCGAGGTTCGACTCGCTCGAGCACACCGACCTGGGGATCGACAACGGCAAGCCGGTGTTTTACCGGCTCGTTGTGGAGTATGATTGATGGTCGGTTTCGACGAACAACTCGGGCGTGACCTCGACGAAATACGCGATGCCGACTTGTGGCGTGAACTGAGGGAGATCGAGTCGGCACAGTCGGCGCGAATCAAGTTCGGTGGCCGCGAGTTCATCAACTTTTCCTCCAACGACTACCTCAGTTTGGCTGCGCATCCGGCGCTTGGCCGGGCGGTGCGAGAGGCGATCGAGAAGTTCGGCGTCGGCTCTGGAGCATCGCGGCTCATCTGCGGTTCGATGCACCCGCATCACGAACTCGAGTCGGCCTTGGCGAAGTGGCAGGGCACCGAGGCTGCGCTGGTTTTCTCAACCGGCTTTGCGGCGGCACAGGGGGTTTTAACATCGCTGCTTGGACTGGGCGACGTAGTGATCATTGACAAAAAAGCACACGCCTCAATGATCGATGCCGCAAAACTGAGCGGCGCGACGGTTCGTGTTTTTCGGCATAACGACCTCGAGAATCTCGAGAAGCTTTTACAGTGGGCTGCCGACCGGGGAGGGCGTGTGCTGGTAGCGTCTGAGAGCGTTTTCTCGATGGACGGCGATCACGCGCCGCTTGCCGGGATCGTCGAGTTGAAGGAACGCTACGGCGCCTGGCTGATGCTCGACGAGGCGCATGCTGTCGGGCTGTACGGGCCGCTTGGCCAGGGGCTGGCGACGGCCAACGGCTTGGGCGAGCGCATCGAGATCCGGATGGGCACGCTGGGCAAGGCGGTCGGTTCGGCCGGTGGCTTCATCTGCGGCAGTCGCCAACTCACCGAACTTTTGGTGAATAAGGCGCGCAGTTTTATTTTCTCGACCGCGCCGAGCCCGGCGCTCAGCGTCGCCGCTCGTGCCGGCGTGGAACTCATCCAAGCCGAGGAAGGAAAGTCGCTGCGTCAGCAGCTTTGGCAACGGGTGGACGAGATGAGGCGCGGCGTCGAGTCGCTTGGCTGGAAAACTCCAGCCGAGGCAAGCGCCATACTGCCGCTTATCGTCGGTGGGGAAGCCAAGGCTGTAGCCACCATGGAGCGATTACGCGAGGCGGGATTCTTCATCCCGGCGATTCGATACCCAACCGTGGCGCGCAAAGAGGCCCGGTTAAGAGTGACAGTCTCCGCGAACCACACCAGTGCAGATGTCCAGAGTCTACTGGAAGCGTTGAGGAGGTGTGATAACTTTGGGTAACTTATGAAACCTCCAAAAGCGTTGCCGCGATTCGATTGTCACCGCACTCCAAAGTTTACTCGTTGAAGTAAATCTTCAGGTTGTGGGAAGCGCGGCCGGCGGCGACGAGGTCGGGTTTTCCGTCGGCGTTGAGGTCGGCGACACGGATGTCCTCGGTGGCCATCTGGTTGTCATCGATCAACAGGCTTTTCCACTGCGCGTGCTTTTTGTCGGTGGGATAAAACAGTTTCACGCCGACCTTGCCAGTGCGTCGTGTGCCGCGCCAACCGACGACGATTTGGTCGCTGCCATTGCCGAGGAAGTCGCCGGTGGCGAGGGCGTGGCCTTGATCGAGTGAGTCGTCGATGACGTTTCGATCCCAAAGCTTTTTCCCCTTGGCCGCCGTGTAAACGGAAAGCTGGTTGCCATGCATCGGCTCGATGGCGGCGATGAATTTTTCACCCCTCGCACCGGCGCCTTGGCGGACTTCGCCGGTTGGGTTATTGGAAATCTGTTGGCGAGTCCAACCGCCGTTTATCGCCGGGTTGAGCAGGAACACGCCCTCGAGGCCGCCGAGCAGCATTTCGTTGGCGGCATCTTTGTCCCACTGGGCAACCTCAAAATTGTGGCTCGTGTGCATGCGGTCATCGATGACGGTGGTACTCCACTTGGACTCGGCATCGCTTGGCTTGTGGTAGGCGAGGGTGCGGACGCCGTCGCCTTTGCCTCCCTTGTTGCCGCGGCCGTGCAATGGCAGCACGACGAGGTCGAACTTTCCGGTGGGTGTGGCAAACCAGCGCATGCGGTGGGTGGTCGGCTCGTGCTCGAGTTGAACCGGAGTCCATTTTTGCGTCCGGTCGGCCGGTGGGATAAGATAAAATACGGCGCCGGATTTGGAGGTGTCACTGGTTTCGCCGGGGTTCCATTGAGCACCGGCTGCGATCTCGGCCTTGCCGTCACCGTCGATGTCGCGCACGGCGATGCAGACGTGGTCGCGCGCGGTGAGGTTCTCGACGATGATGTGTTTTTTCCACGATGGGTTTTCATACCAGGCGATGTTGCGGGCGTCGCACAGGATGATATCGGGTTTTTTGTCGCCGTTCATGTCGGCAATAGCGGTGCCGTAGCCGATCTTGACGTTGGCATCGATGGTGACATGCCGGAACTTGGGCAGATCGGCGGCTTGGCCAAGTGCGGCCCAGCTGAGAAAGGAGAAGGAGAGTGTTGCAACAACTTTCATGGTACAGCCGATTTATGAACCGAAGCGGGAGCGGAGGCAAGGGCCATCGCTGGTCCAAGCGGGACAAAAAAAGGACGGGCGTTTGGCCCGTCCTAGAGAGTTTGGTTCGCGCTTGGCCTAGAAGCGGTAGTTGAGCGTGGCCATTGCGTGTGTACGGTCGGAGAAGCCGACCTCGATGCCGTAGTTCCAGCTTTCGCTGATTTTGAGATTTGCGCCTACGAGGTAATTCCACTTGTTCTCGGCTTCTGAAATGACATTGTATCCGACCGGCACGGCCTGTCCCATGATAGGGAAGTTGACGGTGCCATTTTGGTTCTCATCGATATCCTGATACATGGCGCCAACGTAGAGCGATCCTTCAAGGTCGCCCAGGTTTCCGGTGATGCCGATGCGCGGCGAGACGACAAACGCTTCGATGGTGGATTCGCCTATGTCGAGGTCGGACTCGGTGTAGTTGGCGTCCAACAAGGCGAAGTACTGGTTGTAGCCGGCTGCCAAAGTAATGCCGGCACCGTAAATGGGGCCGCTGTAGGCGATGGAGAAAGAGTTGGGCAAAAGGCTGGCCATCGCCGGCGGCAGTCCGTTGACGGAGAATCCGCTTGCGACAGTTTCACCATCCACGTAGCCGGCGACGCCGTACACATTCAGGAACGGGAGCAGCCATGCATCGAGCTTGGCGGTGGTACTGGTGGCACGGCTTTCGAGGTTTTCTGCCGTGGCGGGAAGGCCGGGCGGCAATTCAACCGGACCGGTGGGCAGGGCTAGTGGCGGTATGTCGATCGAGATCGACTGGGCCGCCATGTCCTGTTCCATGAAAAACACATTAGCGCTGACGCCGAGCGACAGCGGGAGTTCGACGCCGGCAGCGAGGCTTTTGCCCAGCGGCAGTGAATCGGAGAGGCCATCCGCCTGTGTGGAGGCGGTGGACGCCACAGCAACGGCTGCAGCGATAATGGTTTGTTTGATGTTACTCATAATTGCTGGATTTAGGGTTGCGTTGTTCTGGCCATGCTTGGCTGGGAACGGGGGCAACTTACTCACCCGGACACTGCGGGACAATCCCTATTTTCACCTTTGGCCAAGCACGATGCGGGCACAAAAAAACCGCAGCCAAGTCGGCTGCGGTTTGGGTTAAAGTAAGAGGAATTAAGCAATCTCGGCGGTGTGAAACTCCAGCCAATCGTCGAGGTTGTTGAGGTTCACGGCGTCCTGTGGGTTGCCGTCCGGCAGGCCATTGGCGCTCAGGATGCCTTGGCGGGTTTCGTCGTCATGGTTGTAGCCCACGATCGAATCGTTCAGTGCGCCGATGGCATCGGCACCCAGGGTGGCGCCTTCTTGAGCCTGAATCCACGCCTCGAACTGCGGGTAGGTCGGCTTGTCGTTGGTGATGTGTGAACGAACCGCATCAGTGTTCAGGCCGAGGCCGGCGATCACCATCGCGTCGTAACCCGCGCCAATTCCCGGGTAGCCGTCGGCGATTTTGCCGGCTGCCTCGAGGGAAACTTTTTGCCAAAGGCGGGGCAGGTGCAGCACACCCAGCGGACCCTTGGTTCCGGAACTAATTAGGGGGACGATTTTATCACTCATATTTCTGGTTTGTTTTCTGTTTAATCCACAAGTGGAAAGAGGAGTAATGTTACCCCTGATGCTTAATGACGGTCAATCCAAAAATAAGAAGTATTTGGCAAAGTGGCGGCTTGCACCACTTGCAGTGACAGTCATAGTTCCGCCCATACATGAAACTATTTTCATTCGTCGTGGCTCTGCTGCTCGTTAAGTTCGCGCCTGCCGAGGCCCACGCGGAGTTGCGTGCCGGTGCGGCCAAGGTCGATGTGACGCCACTCGTGCTGCCGGTGATCCGCAACGGCGGCTTCATTGAGGCCAGTGATAACAAGGTCGTTGATCCGTTGCATGCACGCTGCCTAGTGCTTGATGATCGCGTGACGCGGTTGGCCATCGTGGTGGTCGATAGTTGTATGTTACCGCGTGAACTGTGTGACGAGGCCAAGCGCACGGCTTCCTCCAAAACTGGCATCCCTTTCAACCGTATTTTGATTTCGGCGACGCACTGCCACAGCGCCCCCAGTTCGATGGACTATTGCCTCGGTAGCAGGGCTGATCCGCGCTACCGAGCTTTCCTGCCGGGCAAAATCGTCGAGGCGATCGTCGCCGCAAACAGCAAGTTGCAGCCAGCTATTGCGGCGTGGGGTAGGGTGGATGCGGGCGAGTTTACCGCTTGTCGCCGGTGGTCGTTTTTGAAAGGAACAGAATTGCTCGACCCGTTCGGAAAAAAAACCGTCCGCGCCAACATGCATCCTGGGTACGGCAATAAAAATACCGTTGGTCCGACCGGTCCAGCCGATCCGTGGCTGAGTTTTTTGAGCGTACAAAGAACGGACGGCAAACCGCTGTCGGTGCTGGCCAACTTTTCGATGCATTACTTCGCTGGGCATCCCGGCGTGTCGGCCGATTACTCAGGGCTGTTCTCGGAGAGATTGGCCAAGCGACTCGCGCCGGACGACGTGACGTTTGTGGGCATCATGTCGCAGGGCACGAGCGGCGACTCGTGGTGGGGAGACTACAGTCGAGATAAACGCCGAACTTGGTCGATGCAGGAATACACCGACCAACTAGTTGAGATGGTGGCCAATCGCTTGGGTAAGCTCGATTACACGGCGGACGTGCCGCTTGGAATGGCCGAAGCACGGCCGGAATTATACCGCCGCACACCGGGCGCCGCTCGCCTCAAGTGGGCTCGCGACATGCTCACAAAGATGAATGGCAAGCGACCCCGAAATCGTCCCGAGGTTTACGCCGAGCAGGCAGTTTGGATACATGAAAACCCGCTGGAAGAAGTCCCTTTGCAGGCACTGCGTATTGGAGATCTCGGAATCACGGCGATTCCGTGTGAAGTTTATGCGTTGACCGGCCTTAAACTCAAGTCGGCAAGCCCACTGCCACTGTCTTTCAATATCAGTTTGGCCAACGGAGCGAGCGGCTACATTCCACCTCCGGAGCAACACGCCATCGGCGGCTATACCACTTGGCCGGCGCGCACCGCCGGGCTCGAGGTCACCGCCGAGCCTCGCATTGTTGAGCAGACCACCCGGCTGCTTGAGCAAGCCTCAGGCTTGGTACGCAAAAAATATATAGAGCCGGTATCGTCATATGCCAAGACGGTCATCGACTCGAAGCCTACTGCGTTTTGGCGTTTGGGCGAACAGGCCGGTCCGATTGCTGCAGATGCGACAGGAAACGGCAACCACGCCCAATATGAACCAGGTGTTATGTTTCATCTCCCCGGCCATCAGCATCCATTTACCAAAACCAATCAAACCTCCCGAGCAGCCCATTTTGCTGGAGGCCGGGTTGTCGCCAAGGTGCCATTTTCAGAAGAGTTTACAGTCGAGTTTTGGATATGGAACGGTGTGGTCAAAACGCCATTGGTTGATGGTATCAACGTCGCTCAGTTTGGAGGGTTTCAGTTACAAATTTTGGATGAGGCACTTTTGGGCGGTCCCCATTTGACCATTACTCCGGGACGAGTGGGAAGGGCTTCGTTGCCTCCGAGAGAGTGGCATCTCGTTACGGTGGTTTGTCGGAAGAACAACTATCAGCTTTGGCTCGACGGGATTCTTGAACTCGATGGGAAGCGGACACCGTCCCGCGACAACAAACAGCAGCCCAACTTAAAATTACTTTTCGGAGGGGGTGGCGATGCTTCTAGAGATCTTGGAGGCAAGTTGGACGAGATCGCTTTTTTCAACCGGGCATTGGTGAAGGCAGAAATTCAAAAACATTTCGGAGCCGCCAATCCCTCCAACCAAAAACAGGCCAGTGTTAGCGCTGAGGTGAAGCCTCTCTCGCCGGCGGAGTCGATGGCGTTGACACATGTGGCGGAGGGTTACGAGCTGCAGTTAGTCGCAGGCGAGCCGCTGGTGCGAGATCCAGTGGCGTTCGATTGGGGGCCCAACGGCGAACTCTGGGTCGCCGAGATGGCCGACTACCCAAAGGGAATGGACAATAAAGGTAAACATGGCGGCCGTGTGCGGCTGCTGATCGACACTGACAGTGACGGCCGCTATGACAAATCGACTGTATTCCTCGACGGACTGTCATTTCCTGCCGGGGTCATGCCGTGGCGTAAGGGAGTGCTCGTGGCCGCTGCGCCGGTATTGCTCTACGCAGAGGACACGGACAGCGACGGCAGGGCGGATATTCGACGGACGCTGTTTGAAGGATTCCACGAAGGCAACCAGCAGCTTCGCATCAACGGACTTTACTGGGGATTGGACAATACGGTGCACTGCGCTTCGGGTGCCGCGTGGGGTGGCTTCGGTGGAGCCAACAGTATCAAGTCTATGGTTAGTGGTAAATCGATACCAATCCATAGTGGCGACTTTAGATTCGACCCAGACAATGGCTGGATAGAGGCTACCTCGGGACCGTCGCAGTTTGGTCGTGTTCGGGACGATTGGGGTAATTGGTTTGGCGTGCAAAATAGTCATCCACTTTGGCACTACGTTTTGCCGGTGCGCTATCTTCGTCGGAACAACGACGTGACCTATCCCGACTCGAGGCATCAGGTTCGCACGCCGCGCAACCCGAAGGTGTATCCTAATAAACCACCTCAAAAACGATTCCACAGCTACGAGCAAAGCGGGCGTTACACATCTGCCTGCGGTCCATCGATTTACCGAGATACATTGTTGTTCGGAGATGGCGACACGACTCATGCCTTCACCTGCGAACCGTTTCACAATCTTGTTCAGCATTCGGTGCTTCGCGATAGCATTGCCACATTCGAGGGGAAACGCGCCAGCGATGGTGAAAAAGATTTCTTTGCCTCGGCCGATCGGTGGAGTCGCCCGGTGTTCACCCGCACAGGCCCGGATGGTGCGTTGTGGGTTGCCGATATGTACCGCTATATGATCGAGCATCCCGAGTGGTTGCCAAAAAACGGTCAGGACGAGTTGCGTCCGTACTTTCGCAGTGGAGAAGCGTATGGGCGAATTTACCGAATTGCGCCGAAGGCCAAGCCGCTTCGAAAAGTGCCCAAGTTGAGAGGACGTAAACCAGCTGAGTTGGTCGGGTTTCTCTCATCACCTAATGGTACCGTGCGCGACATGGCGCATCGATTGATTGTCGAATCGAGTGATGGTTCGGTTGCAGGTCAACTCAACCAGGTGTTAAGTCAAGCGGGGTTGCCGCAGGCGCGATTGCATGCGTTGGCCACATTGGATGGCTTGGGAAGCCTGAATGCCGAAACGCTTGGCCAAGTGCTGGCTGACAAGCATCCTTATGTGCGACGTTTGGCGTTCCGCTTAGCTGAAAAATTTCCTGATGAAGGGGAATATTTTGCTCCATTTTTTGATTTTGAATCGGCCCGTCAATTGAGCGGATACGAGCTTAAAGTGATGCTCCAGCAATTGTTTACTGCGGGTTTTTTTTCAAATAAGGAGATTGGAGAATCGCTTGCGCGATTCCTTTCTGAAAGGTTCGCGAAAATTCGTTCCCCATATTTTGAGGCGGCACTTTTGAGTTCGGCTCATACACATTACGAGCAGGTGCTTTTGGCGTCGTCTTCGAGTGGAACAGTCTTTGAACAATTGATACGGATGGGTATAAAAAAAAATCAGGCTGCTCTAAGTGAAAAACTAGATTCTGTTTGGGAGAATACAAAGCCGGAGGATTCGTTTCGTGTAGCCAAGCTTTGGATGAGTGTGCTTGCCCAAGCCGGCGTGCGCCTGGCAGGGCTGGAGGAGGCCGGATTTCCCGGACAAACTGCTAAGCTAAAAAGCATTTTAATGGAAGCTGAGCGGGTGTCACTCGATTCGGGTGCAAGTTTGCGGATCAGGAGTGCGGCGATCGAAGCTCTCAGTCGAGGGAGTGAGTTGCACGACAGCGTGGTGATCACCTTGGGCAAGCTGATTCAGCCGACCGAAAATCCCGACGTGCGTTATGATGCCATAACGGCAGTGGGAAACATGACGCAGATTGGTTCAGCAAGGATGTTGCTTGGTACCTGGCCAGGTTTGCTGGCAGCTGAACGGGTTAAGGCACTGGATGTGTTGCTCAGTCGCGCTGCTTGGCAGGTTGAATTGCTTGAGGCGCTCGAGTCCAGGCACATTTCCGTAAATGGTTTTTCTGCGGTACACCGGGATCGCTTGTTGAAGAGTCGCAACAAGCCAACGGCGGATCGGGCCAAGCGCATTTTTAATGCCTTAGTTTCACCCGATCGTGCTGAAACCTTGGTTAATTATTTGCCGGTACTCAAGTTGAACGGCGATGCCAAGGAAGGCCGTTTGGTTTTTACAATGCTTTGTGCCGAGTGCCACGCGCCGGACAAGCAGCTTGGTCCGGATCTCCGATCGATCACCGATCGATCAGGGGAGGGCTTGCTAGCTTCAATCATTGATCCGTCGCGGCAGGTTGATCCGAAGTACATGGCCTATACAGTAGTGTTAAAAAACGGCCGGGGGATGGTGGGTATTATCGGTTCCGAATCGGGACAGAGCCTACAAATAAAAGTGCCAGGTGTCGGGGATCAGTCGATCATCCGAAACCAAATAAAATCGTTGACCAGCCTTGATCATTCGCTGATGCCCAATGGACTAGAGGCTGGTTTAACTCACCAAAATGTAGCAGATCTAATTGAATTTTTAAAAACATACAATTGATGTAATTGAGCGAAATTTTGGTGTTTATGAGTGTTTAAACAGGGAATTAATTTTTTTTAAAAAATTGTTTGACTTAATGAGACTGAATCCCATTATCTGTGCAGCGCCGCAATAAAGCGGCGTTTATTTAAACTTAAATATGAGAAAGAGTCTCAAAATCAGAAAGTCGGTGCCCGCTGTAGTTGCTGGTATTTGTTCCTTGGGAGTGTCAGTTGGTTCCGCGCAGGATGCGGCCGAGGAGTTGGATCCAGTTTTAGTCAGTGGTGCCATTGTTGGGTCCAAGGAAGGGGTCAACAAAATTACCGGTTCAGCAACCTATCTGGATATCGATGACCTCCGGGTTCACTCGATCAGTGATATCAACTCTGCATTGCGCCGCGTTCCTGGTGTCTATGTTCGACCTGAGGATGGTTACGGAAATTTTCCGAATATTAGTTTGCGTGGTATCGATATGGGCAGAAGCTCAAAGGTCACGATTATGGAGGATGGCATTCTTGCAGCTCCTGCTCCGTATTCTGCCCCTTCGGCGTATTACAGCCCGAACATGGAGAGGATGAGCGGACTGGAAGTTATCAAGGGCTCTAGCCAAGTTAAATACGGTCCACACACAACTGGTGGTGCGATTAATTATCTTTCCACTCAGATTCCAGAAGATGTTACTACTTATTCTAGGGTTTATTACGGTGAGTTTGATGAAATGGTGAGCCATATTTATCATGGTGGTAAAAAAGACACCGACTTGGGTCGGATCGGTTATCTTGTTGAAGGCTATTACCGTAACACGGAAGGATTTAAAGAATTGCAGGGCGCAACTGGCGAAACTGGTTTCACTCGTAGCGAGCCTATGCTGAAATTATCATGGGAGCCCAACACTTCTAACTACCAATCTTTGGAGTTGAAACTGGGCAGCACAGATTTTGATGCAAATGAAACTTATTTAGGAATCAATGATGACGATTTCAAGGCGAATCCATATGCCCGCTATGCTGCGACACGTAATGATATGATTAACACCTATGCTTCGCGTGGGTATCTGCGGCATTTTATGGAATTAGGAAGCAGCGCTTCTTTGAAAACCACTGCATACTTCACAAAGTTTCACCGCAACTGGTTTAAGCTAGATAAGGTGGGTACTGCTGCTGATGGCAAAGCCGGTCAAAGTGCCTATAAGGTTTGGAATAATGCTGATTACCTCAGCGTAATCAAGGGTCAAAGTGCTGGGTTCATAAGACTAAAAGCCAATAACAGAGATTATTCAGCTCAAGGTATTGAATCTATCCTAAACTATGATTTGTCACTTGGCTCCTTGGAAAACCAAATCCAGTTAGGCGTTCGTTACCACAACGATGATATTGACCGTCTCCAATGGTACCATAAATATGATCAAGACGATTTGGGGGGGTGGTCATCAGCAGGACCGGATGATTACAGCGGTGCTGCAGGTGATCGTCATCAAAGCACAGACGCTTGGTCATTGTATTTAGAGGATTCGATTGCGATCAACGATCAACTCTCAATTGTTCCAGGTATTCGTTATGAATCCATGGACTACTCCTATGATCAAAATACAAGGACATCGGATAAATCACCAGCAGCTGGTTTAGGCGATTTGGATGTAGTAACCGGTGGAGTTGGTCTTTCTTACGATGTGCATGCAGGCTTGAATTTGTTTGGTGGCATCTACCATGGTTCATCGCTTCCCGGCCCTCGCTCCTATATCCGTAGTGGAGAATCACTCAATGAGGAGAGTTCTATGAGTTATGAACTAGGTTACCGTTATCAAAAGGAAGCTTTTGCAGCAACAGGAGCTTTTTTCTACAATGACATGAAAGACTTCTTAGTGCCTGATAATTTAGGTACCGGTTTTGAGGAGTTTGAAGATGGTGAAACGGTAATGGTTGATAATGGACCAAATGACGGTGAGATTACTGCTATTGGTTTGGAACTGCAAGTTGGCTATGACTTCGGTACGGCCAGTGATGCCGATTACAGTTTACCGGTTACAGTTGGAATTACCTGGACCGAAGCTGAGTTTGAGAGCGGTGCCAGCTCTGCAGATGGCGAAAGCATTTTTAGCGGTGCCAAGTCTGGTAACTCCGTTCCTTACATACCTGAAATTCAACTTCACGCTGGGATTGGATTCGAAGTGGGCAAATTCCGGTTGGCCTTGGACGGCACCTACATTGGTGACTCTTATGCATCAGGATTTAACGAAAGTGGCCCGGTCAACTACGCAGGAAAATATGATCCTCGTTATGGAGAAGTACCAAGTTATTTCGTTGCTGATTTCTCCGTTCATTATGCGGCTACTGATAACACCAATCTTTTCGCTACAGCGCGGAACATATTTGACGAAGAGTATGTTGTTGGTCGTTTGCCGCAGGGGGCACGTCCTGGAATGCCTCAGCAATTGCTGTTAGGAGTTGAAACACAGTTTTGATGTCGGTTCCTCCTGGTAATTAGTGGTTCTAAGTAAATACTGCTAACTATTTCTGGCATTCAGCGATAGGATCGCCCTTTTACGGGCGGTCCTATTTGCATTGTCATCCATATTTAAAGAAGGGCGAATATGTGAGAGTCTTTCTTTGAATAATCATTTATGGTAATCAAGTTTCTGTATTAGGAAGCTTATTTAATGTTCATAAAATATATTTTCGTAATTTGTGTTGTTTGTCTCGCGGGCTGTCGTACATCTGAACAAAACGGCAATAGTTTGGATCAAGTGCCCTTGTATTTTCATCAAGAACCGAAAGGTAAGTATGGCCCTACAGTCCAGGCCGTTCCTGAATTGCGACTTCATGCCGCAGTAGACAAAGGAGACAAGGTTGTCATAAGAAAATATTTGGCTTTAGGTGTGGCGGTAGATTCTAAAAACCAGTTTGGAATTACACCGCTACATACCGCTACGTGTCAGGGTAAAATTGAGATAGTCAGGATATTGCTTAAAAATGGGGCTAAACTAGATGAGGCGAGTTACGGTAAACAGACTGCCCTGCATTTTGCCGCTTTGAACGGTAACCCTTTAATTGCAGAACTTCTGATCGATAATGGGGCTACCGTTAATACCCTTGATTCTGAGGATTGGACACCACTTGATTGCGCCCTTGCTCGGGGCAAGGGGATTACATTTTCAAATTTTGATGGCAGAAAAGCGGTTGCGGAGTTGCTGGTCGAAAAAGGCGGACGCAAAGGAAACGAAATATCAACAGGTCACGACTAATTACAGGTTGTTTGATTGAACATATTTGGTTTGAACGGTGGTTGGGCTTTATCTTAACACCGGTGACAAACTAAACAAAAAACAGGCTCAATCTTGACCCTGTTTTTTTTCAGAAAATATATTTAAAAATCAAACCTGTGAGTATGGGGCAGGATCAAGGAATCGTGCTACGATCTTGGACACGGTATCCTTGTAGATTTCCATGTTCTTCATGCGATCCCAATTCGGATGTTTGAGGAATGCTTGCCAGTTTTTGCCGCGGATCTCCTGGTTTTCGTAAACGAGCATGTAAGTCAGGTTCGGGATATCGGGGCCAATCAATGTCTGGCCGAAAAAGACCGACTTCAGACCGGTGGCATTGAATATGGCGATTTCACCTTCGTTAAACATTTGCACCTTTAGCAGAGCTTTAAGTTCGTTATGGCTCTGATACTCGCGCAGTTCGAAGATGCGCTTGCCTTTAAGCGGAATCTCAAGTTTGGGCTTGCCGTCGAATGCTCGCATGAATGATGAAGTGATGCGGGTGTATGCGGCATCAGTTTTCTGACTGTTCAAGTACTCGTTCGCATTTAGGATAAACGCGTCATCGACAATTTTTTCATCACGGGAGAAAAACTCCTGCGCATTCCTGAATGGTGTGAGTGTCCAAATGTCATGTTGTTCCGCTTTGTTGTTTTTAGGATGATCAGCCGAATGAAATACACCGATTGGGCCTAGATTAATACGTTTGGCAGCCGGCATAACCGCATTTTTCAGGAAGCGATCGACAACGGCTTTCTTTTGCGCTGTGGGGATATGCCAGTGGCGAAGTTCGTAGTGCTCGTGTTCGCTGTCATGATGGTCAGCATGCGCTTTGCCAAGCGAAGAAAACCCGACCGCCCCGGTGGCGGCCAGTCCGGATTTGAGGAAATCGCGTCGTTGCATGATTTGTGTGAATTTAGACTTAACCTTGCTTGGCTTTAAGAGCTCCCTCAGCAGCAATGGCAAGGCATTCGCCAATGTCGGCGAGTAGTTTAGGGTGGTCGTTTGGTGTCTCCTCGTACTCAAGGCTCAACGCCCCATCGGCCGGAAACTTGACCTTGCGAAGTGCCTTGAACACGCCGGGCACGTCAAGGTGGCCCTTCCCGAGAATGACGCCATGTGTTTTTTTCTTCTGCTCGGAAAAATCCTTAAGATGGATACCGTACAACCGGTCGCCAAGTTTGTGGATTACTTCCACTGGATCCTCGGTCGAGCGAATGTAGTGACCAAGATCAGCACAAAAACCGATTCGCTTGTCATGCCCTTTCACCGCCTTTAGGCCATCTTCGATCTTGTCGTAAAGGGCTCCTGGACCATGGTTATGAATGGAAATGCGCATGTCGTATTTGGCTACGAGCTTGTCCAGGCTGTCGAACGAATTTGGTGCCGGATTAGCTGATATGTTTTTGATGCCAGCCATCTTTGCAAATTGGAATACCACCTCATTTTTGTCATGGTCGGCCCCGAAACCATTGACACCGTGAGCACTTATTGTCATGTCTCGCTTGTCTAGTTTCTTTGTCATTTCATCGATCTTAATTTTGTCCTTCGTGATAGGGAAGTGACCGCTGAAAAACTCGATAAAGTGCAGACCAAGCTTGTTGGTTTGCTCGATTGCGCCGTCCACTCCGAATCCCCGCAGGGAGTAGCTCTGGATGCCCATAGGGAAGCCACCGTACTTATTGAGCGCGGCCTTCTTCCCGCTGGCAGCGAGGATTTCGGGGATATCAAACCACGTTGCGCCGGCGGCTGCGGCTGTCACCAGTGTGGTGTTGATGAATTGTCGTCTGGAAACGTGTTGCGTGTTCATATTAATAGTATCGTAGAGAAGAGGCTAGAGTGGGCTCTGGTACTGCGAAAGTCAAACGCTTGAGTCAGGTCAAGCTAGAGCGGTCTGTGGTTCTTGTACCACCAAAGTTTCTTGTTGATGAAGTACTGGTTTTTGTATTCGTAGTGAAGATCGGTGTAAGTGATGTTACTGCCTCCTTTGCTTTGCTCTTTGGCCTGATTCTTTTTGCCTGAGTTATGCCGGGCGTATAGCTCGTTCGGAGGATTTGCGGATGAACTCGGTTGGTGCGGGCCACTGGCATTATAGACTCGTTCGTGGTCCCAATGCGGAACAACCATGTAGGTGGCGCAGCCAAAAAAGAAGATTTCACCAGGATCGGGAACTTGACTAATTTTTTTGTGCCTTTGATCGGATGGCCCGATCATTTGCTCGTTGGCTCCGTAAGAGAAGACAATGTCGCGGCTTCTATTGTCGACAAGAAGTTTGCGTCTCCTGAATTTTAGGGTGTTGTATGCACCTTCGACATCCGCGGGATCGGTGAATAGATCCATGGTGCTAAGGTAGCCCGCATCGTGCATGCTAACAAGCCAATTGGCATGGTTCTGTACAGTGTGCGGCGTTATGGAGACGGGGAACTTGTCGTCAAAATCCTCTGCGAACATTGCCGTTGAAAGGCCAAGCTGCTTTTGGTTGCTCATGCAGACCGTTTGGCGGGCCTTGCTCTTGGACTTGGCCAGGGCGGGCAGAAGTAGGCTGGCCAGGATAGCGATGATGGCAATCACGAGCCTTAGCCCAATTGATCGGAGCCCCATCGGGCTTTCTCTCGGCGGTCCCCACGCTTGGCGAAGTGAGTAAAAAAATGCTGGCGAGACTGATGGACAAGCTAACACGCAGAAGATAATTGCTCTTCAGCCAGCCAGATTCCATTCTCAAAGAGTTGGCCAAAAATATTGCTCAACCGCAGATCTGCACAACCCTAAAGGAGGCAAATCCCTGTATTAACTTTTGAGAGTTGAGGTTGATGCAATGAGCGTTTCGTGGTTTAATTTGGCATCAAACTATTAATGAAAAAGTTTCTTTCCTCAATTGTTGTCGTCTTGATCTTTGCTGTTTCCGCCCAAGCAGCGAAGCGGCCAAATGTCGTTCTTGTCATCACTGATGACCAGGGCTATGGCGATTTGTCGTGTCATGGCAATCCGGTGCTCAAGACGCCGCATCTCGACAAGCTTCATTCGGAGGGTGTACGGCTTACTGATTACCATGTGGCGCCGACGTGTTCACCGACCCGGGCAGCTTTGATCACCGGGCATTGGACCAACCGCACTGGCGTGTGGCATACCATCATGGGACGCTCGATGTTGCGCCACAACGAGGTGACCATCGGCCGAATTCTCGCCGATGGCGGCTATCATACAGCCATGTTCGGGAAGTGGCACTTGGGCGACAATTATCCTTACCGCCCGGAGGACCGCGGCTTTCAGGAGGTGTTGCGGCATGGCGGAGGCGGGGTGGGACAGACGCCCGATTACTGGGACAATGCCTATTTTGATGGCTCCTATTTTCTTAATGGTAAGCCGATGCCGGTCAAGGGTTTTTGTACCGATGTCTTTTTCGATTATGCCAAGCGTTTCATCCGTAAGGTGAAAGATGATGACAAGCCGTTTTTCGTTTACCTCTGCACCAACGCGCCGCACGGGCCGATGCATTCGCCGGTGAAATCCAGCGCGCCGTACAAGAAGCAGGGCGTGGATGTCTCCAACTTTTTCGGGATGATTTCCAACATCGACGACAACGTCGGCGCGCTGCGCGCATTTCTGAAAAAGGAAGGGCTCGCCGAGAACACCATTTTCATTTTCACGACAGACAACGGCACCGCCAGCGGCGCGGGCGTTTTCAATGCCGGCATGCGTGGGCGCAAGGGCAGCGAATACGACGGCGGCCATCGCGTGCCGTTTTTCATCCACTGGCCCAAAGGCGGCCTCACCGGCGGACGCGATGTGGATATGATTACTTCGTACGTCGACATCGTGCCGACGCTCATTGATTACTGCGACGTACCCGCGCCCAAGGGCGTGAAGTTTGATGGCGTCAACATTCGACCGCTCATCGAGGGCTATGCGAAGACTTGGCCCGACCGCATTCTCGTCACCGATTCGCAGCGCGTGCGCGATCCCATCAAGTGGCGCAAGAGCGCGGTGATGACCGATCAATGGCGCTTCATCAACGGCAAGGAATTATACGACATCAAAACTGACGCCGCCCAAAAGAACAACGTCGCCAGCGCCAACCCCGGTGTGGTGAAACGCCTCACGAAATTTTACGGCGATTGGTGGGCGGAAATTGCCCCCACTTTTGGCCAGCCCACCGCAATTTATCTGGGTGCGAAAGCCCCGCTCGCCAATCCTGTTACGCTCACTTGCCACGATTGGATTGCCAACAGCCTCACCCCGTGGAACCAACGCCACATCCGCAACGCCGAAAAAAAACCAAGCTACACCGGCTTCTGGGCCGTGGACGTAAAAACCGCCGGCGAATACACCGTGGAACTCCGCCGTTGGCCCAAAGAAGTGAATCACCCCATCACTGCTGGCCTCCCCGCCGGCGCGAATGTCCCCGGCGTAAAACCAATGCGCGCCACCCCCGGCAAAACTTTTGCTGCTGTGAAAGCCCATCTAAAACTCGGCGGCCAGAAACTCACCCTCCCCATTAAACCCAACGCCAAAAGCATCACCTTCCGCCTAAAACTAAAGCCCGGCCGAGACGAGCTTTGGGCCAAATTCACCGATGCCAAAGGCACGCCAATGGGCGCGTTTTATGCCTATGTGATGAAGTTGAAATGAGTAGTGAGTGGGGGGCTTCCATTACTCCCTTCATCCAACTCTTGCGTCTCGCCGGCGTAAACTTCCGGCCACAAAATACGTTATGAAAAACCCCGTTTCCCGCCGTCGTTTTCTTGCCACCTCAACGGTTGCCGCTGTGGCTGCGCCGCAGTTGTTGTTGGCCAATAAAAATCCCAAGCCTCTCGTCATTGGCGAGGGCGAGTATCGATATGAGGTGCAGCACGATTGGGCGCGGTTGCCGGAGAAGTATAGTTGGCAGACGACTCATAACGTGGCCGTCGATGCCGAGGGGCGCGTGTACGTCATTCACGAGGGGCGCGCGAGTTTGAAAGAGCATCCGTCCATTTTTGTTTTTGATCCGCACGGCAAATTCATTCGCGCTTTTGGCGAACAATTTCAGGGCGGCGGACACGGCATCGAGGTGCGCACGGAGGGCAAGGAGCAGTTTCTTTACGTGTGCGCCTATCAGCAGGTGAAGTCTTTTGCCAAGCTTACTCTCAAAGGCGAGACGGTTTGGGAAAAGTACGCGCCGATGGACAGCGGTGTATACCGCAAGGACGAGGACAAAATACGCGTGAAACGCTGGGGCCGTGATGCTTTTATGCCAACGAACTTCGCGTTCCTTGATGACGGTGGTTTTCTGCTTACAGACGGCTACGGCTCTTGGTACGTGCATCGTTATGACAATGAAGGGAACTGGGTTTCCAAGTTCGGCGGCCCCGGCGAGGGGGAAGGGAAGTTCAACTTGCCACACGGTATCTGGATTGACCGCCGTCCCGGTCGCAAGGAGCGCATAGTCGTCTGCGATCGAGCGCATCACACGCTGCAGTATTTCAATATGGATGGCAAATACCTCGAGACACTCAGTGGTTACGGTCTGCCGGCTAATTGCGACACCTACAAAAACCTCCTGCTTATTCCCGAGCTTCACGCGCGCGTGACTTTGCTCAACGAAAGGAACGAAGTCGTCGTCCGACTTGGCGGAGACGTCGAGCGCGTCACCAAGACAGTGAAAGGCGTGCGCAACGATCCCAGGAAATGGATTGACGGCAGGTTCGTCCACCCGCACGACGCCTGTTTCGACCACGACGGCAACATTCTCGTAGCCGAATGGGTGGCGACCGGGCGTGTGACACGCCTCCGTCGGTTAAGTTAGTAATGAAAAACTATTTTTACTTTGGCTTTCACTGCGTTGTTTAGCGGATCTCACCTCAAAGTCACTCAAGTGCCATGAAACCATTCATAACAATTCTTTTTGGTAGCTTTCTTCCCCTGTTTGCGCAGGCCGCGCAGCCGAATATCGTACTCGTCTTCATAGACGACATGGGGTGGGGGGATTTTTCTTGTTTCGGAAATGAAGCAGCGAAGACGCCGCACATTGATCGCTTGGCCAAGGAGGGCGTGCGGTTCGAGCAGTTTTATGTGAACTCGCCTATCTGCTCGCCGTCACGCACGGCGATTTCAACGGGGCAATATCCACAGCGCTGGGGCATCACCTCGTTTCTTGCGCATCGCGACATGAACACCCGGCGCGGCATGGCGCAGTGGCTCGATCCCAAGGCGCCGATGCTTGCGCGGTCGCTGAAGCGGGCCGGTTACGCCACGGGCCATTTCGGGAAATGGCACATGGGCGGCCAGCGTGATGTGGCCGAGGCGCCGGCGATCACCGAGTACGGATTTGATGCCTCGCTCACCAACTTCGAGGGCATGGGACCGAAACTGCTTCCGCTCACGCTCAAGCCGGGATGGGCGGAGCCGCGCCGCATCTGGGCCGATGCCGAGCGGCTTGGTCAGGGTACGCGCTGGATGTTGCGATCGAAGATCACAGCCGGCTTTGTGGACGAAGCGATTCCATTTATTCAAAAAGCTGTGAAGGTGAAGAAGCCGTTTTACATCAATCTCTGGCCGGATGACGTGCACAGCCCGTTTTGGCCGCCGGTGGACAAATGGGCCGATGGCAAGCGCGGTCTGTACCATTCCGTGCTTCAGGAGATGGATAGCCAACTCGGCAAACTCTTCGACCATATCAGGAGTGATTCCTCGCTTCGCGACAACACACTCGTGCTTGTCTGCTCCGACAACGGCCCCGAAATGGGCGCTGGTTCGGCCGGGCCATTCCGCGGCTTCAAGACACACCTCTATGAAGGGGGCGTGCGCTCCTCGCTCGTTGCTTGGGGCGGGCCGGTGGCGAAGAGGAATTACGTGAATCGCGTTTCGGTCTTTTCCGCCATTGATCTCGTGCCCACGCTGCTGAATCTAACAGGCACACCGCATCCCAAGGGCGTAACTTTCGATGGCGAATCGCTGCCGGGTACGCTGCTCGGTCAATCCACCGGCTCGCGCAAGGCCCCCATTTATTTTCGCCGCCCGCCTGATCGCGATTCATATTACGGTGACAAAGATTTGCCCGATCTGGCTGTACGCAAGGGCGACTGGAAATTCCTCTGCGAATACGACGGTACTGATCCACAACTCTACAATCTTAAAACCGACCGCGGCGAAACCAAAAACCTCGCCTCCGGGCATCCGAAACTTGTCGGCAAACTTACTAAACCACTCATCGCATGGCACAAATCCCTCCCACCCGACAACGGCCCGCAACTCACTGGCCAGTTCCGCCGCACGCCAACCAAAAAACCGAAGGGAAAATAAACCTGACGCGGACGTGTGAATGGGGCAGGCTGCGGCTTCGTCATGAATAGACAAATGATTACTTCCCGTTTAACTCGCGCTTTAACTTTGGTGGCCGTGGTTGGCTTGGTGTCTGCACAAGCGGAGGAAAAGCAAAAACCAGTGAGGGCATTGCTGATCACCGGCGGTTGCTGTCACAACTATAAGTTCCAAAGCAAGGCGTTGATAGAGGGTGTGGCTAAGGAGGCCAAGGTTGAGTGGAAGGTGGTCAACGAAGGCGGCACTGGAACCAAGGCCAAGATTGATCTTTATAGCGATGCCGACTGGGCCAAGGGCTACGACGTGGTGGTGCATAACGAGTGCTTTGCCAACACGGTTGATGAGGGTTACATCCGTAGTATCACCCACGCCCATAAGGAAGGCGTGCCGGCGGTGGTGATTCACTGCGCGATGCACACCTATCGCGCGTCCGAAACCGACGACTGGCGCCAGTTTATTGGTGTGACCAGTCGCCGTCATGAGCATCAAAGTCGTTATCCGGTTAAGAAGGTTGCTTTGAAGCACCCGATCCTGAAGGGCATGCCGGAGGATTGGGTGACACCGAAGGATGAGTTGTACGTGATTGAAAAGATGTGGCCGAAAGCCAGGGCCCTGGCCACTTCTAAGAGCGAGCGTGATGGTAAGGAATACGCGGTGGCTTGGACGAATCAGTATGGCAAAGCTCGTGTCTTCGGCACCACCTACGGCCATTCCGATGCCACCTTCAGCGATCCGGTATTTCTCAAGCTGGTCGCTCGTGGCCTGCTCTGGGCATCAGGTGAGTTGGAGGACTAGTTGACTTCAAACACCGCTTGGCCAAGCACGTCCATTTTGGGAGTGATGCCGAGACCGGGGGCGGTGGAGGCTGCCAGTCGGCCGTTGTTTCTTTGGGGAGCATCATTGGCGATCGAGATGGTGACGTAGCTGTTGAAGTCGGTGGACGAGAAAAGCAGCTCGGTCGGGGTGCTGTGGGCCAAGTGCGAAATCGCCGCTGTGATGATGTCACCGCCCCAACTGTCCTCGATGGTCATCGCGATGCCGAGCGACACACAGAGGTCGCGCGCTTGGCGAGCCTTGGTCAGTCCGCCGAATTTGCTAATCTTGATGTTCACGACGTCCATCGCCTGCAGGCTGTTGGCCCGGAGCAGGATCGGCAGTCCGTCGATGCTCTCGTCGAGGACGAACGGGTGGTCGGTCATCTTCCGGATCGAGTAACATTCCTCAAATGTCTCACACGGTTGCTCGATGTAAACGTCGATGTCCTTCACGGCGCGAACGACTCGCGCGGCCTGGTGCATGAGCCAGCCGGTGTTGGCGTCGGCGATGAGTACGTCGCCTCGTTGCAGTTCCGCCGAGACGGCCCGGATGCGTTCGATATCAGTTTCCGGATCGCCGCCGACCTTGAGCTGAAATTTGCGATAGCCCTCGGCGCGGTAACCGGCGACTTTGCCGGCCATCGCCTCGGGGGCTTCCTGTGAGATGGCGCGGTACAGCAGGAAGTCGTCGCCGTAGCGGCCACCGAGCAGGTTGGAAACCGGTTGCCCGGTTGCTTGTCCAAGGATATCCCAGCAGGCCATGTCGATGGCCGACTTGACGTAGGGATGGCCCTTGAGCGTGGCGTCCATGTGTCGGTTGAGCTTGACCAATTGCGTTGGGTCCTGGCTTAGCAGCGCTGGCGCAAGCACTTGGATGCCGGCGCGAGCGCCCTCGGCGTAGGCTGGCAGATAAACCGGGCCAAGCGGGCAGACTTCACCGTGGCCGATTATGCCCTCGTCGGTCTCGATCCGCACGACTGTGCTGTCAAAAACCTTTACCGACTTGTTGCCAGACCAGTTGTAGCTGCCCTCGTGCAGCGGTAAGTCAACCTGAAATACACTGATTTTGCTGATCTCCATGAGCGCTTGGGGAGGATCGACGCTTGCGGGGCTGAAATCAACCCGCGAATGCGCTTGGCCAAGCGGTGACAAAAACATTGCCCGGACGGGCGCTTTGCACTAGCGAAGCGGGCGTCCGGAGAGGAACTGGGGCATGGATCCTGAAATTGGCATCGTACTTGGGCTGCTGGTGGTTGCCGTGGGGCTGTTTGCCACGCGGGCGTTGCCGGTGGATTTGGTCACGATTTTTCTCCTGCTGGCGCTGGTGCTTACCGGTATTCTCGAGCCTACAGAGGCGTTCGCCGGTTTCAGCTCGCAGATCATCATCATCCTTGGCTCGATCTTTGTGATCAACGGCGCGCTGCTGGAGGGGCGCGTGCTCGATCTTGTCTCCGCCTGGCTGCTTCGGGTCGCGGGGGGGAGCGTCAACAAACTTCAACTGACGACCATGTCGGTGGTGGGCGGCTTGTCGGGCTTCATGAACAACACGGCGGTCACGTCGCTCTTCATCGGCCCGACGATGTCCATCGCGCGCAAGCTCAAGACCAGCCCGTCGAAGCTGCTGATGCCGGTTTGTTTTGCGTCGATCCTCGGCGGCACCTGCACGCTCATTGGCACCTCAACCAATGTCGCCGTCAGCGGCGAGATTGCCAAGCAGTACCAGACCGACTTGGCCAAGTGGGTGGCCAACGGCGGCACCGACTTGAACGGCGACGGTACAATCGATTCTGCCGATTACCTGCAGTACGCCGAGGCGAATAACCTCAAAATTTACAAGCCGCTTGGCCTTTTTGAGATCACGCCGGTTGGCTTGCTAATCATGGGTGTGGGCATTGCCTACCTGATGTTTTTCGGGCGCCGGTTGCTTCCCGATTACCCCGACGAGAGCCTTGCGGAAGGTTTCAACATACGCGAGTACCACTCCGAGATCGTGGTGATGCCGGGCTCGAGGCTGATCGGCCAGCGCGTGTTCGAGTCGTCGCTGGCGGAGATGGAGTTTCGCATCGTGAAGGTTCTGCGCAAGAAACGCAGCTTTGTCCCAAACACCCGGTCTGTCATCGAAGAGGGTGACGTGCTGCTGGTCTCCGGCAGCATGGAGGACTTGATGGCGGTGAAGGACGCCAGCGGCATCGAGATTCACGCCGAGACCAAGCTGGAGGACGAGGCGCTGCAAACTGACGATGTGAAAATCGCCGAGTTGCTGATCACGCCCAAGTCCACGCTCATCCGCCGCACGCTCAAGGAGGCCAACTTCCGGCAGCGGTTCGGCTTGGCGGTGCTGGCGATTTACCGTCATGGCCAGTCGCTTGGCCGCAAACTCGGCGTCATCCGGTTGCGTGCCGGGGATCTGTTGCTCGTGCAGGGTTCTGAGGAGCGTCTGCTGTCTCTCGAGCATGGCACCAACCTTCTACGACTCGATGCCACCGAGGCGCCCAGCGCGGATCGCCGGCAAAAAGGGTTCCGGGCGCTGGCTTTTTTGGCGTGGCCGTGATCGCCGGTGGCCTAGGCCTGGCTCCGCTGCCGATCTGTTTCCTGAGCGCCGCCGCGCTCACGGTGGCGACCCGTTGCATCACGATGCAGAAAGTTTACGAAGTGATCGACTGGCGCGTGCTCATTGTCATCGGCGGCATGACGGCGTTCGGCGCGGCGATGCGCGAATCCGGCACGGCCGAATGGCTCGCCGGCGGCATCCAAAGCATCTCGGAAAACCCCCGCACAGTGCTTGCCGGGTTCATCCTGCTGACGATGTTGCTGACGCAGACGATGTCCAACGCCGCCGCCGCGCTGGTGGTGCTGCCGGTGGCGATGCAGACGGCCGGCACGCTCGGTGTCAGCGGACAGACGTTCGCCATCGCGGTGATGCTCGGGGCGTCGTCGTCGTTTATCGCGCCGTTCGAGCCGGCTTGCATCCTCGTGTCCGGCCCCGGCAAATACCGCTTCACCGACTACCTCAAGGCCGGGCTTGGCCTGACGCTGATCATGGGCTTTTTGGTCTGGCTGATGGTCCCCCTGGTGTGGGGTTTGTGAGGCGGCTCAACCTTACCTGAGGTATTCGGCCAGCTTGGCCAGGGCGCGGGCGCGGTGGCTGATGGCGTTTTTCACCTCGCGGCCAAGCTCGGCGAAGCTGAGTTCGTGGCCGTCCGGAACGAACAGCGGATCGTAGCCGAAGCCGCCTTGGCCGAGCCTGCGCTTGGGCAATTCTACCACGGCAAATGCCCTCGAACGTCCTGACTTCCGCCGCTTGGCCAAGCGCGACCAGCGCCAGCACACAGTGAAATTGCGCACCTCGGTTCCCGTCGGGGACGTCGGCCAACTCGCGCAGCAACTTGGCGTTGTTCGCGTCGTCGGGTGCGTTGCTCGTCGCCGCCGGCGTATCGCGCGGAGTGGACGCCCGGCTTGCCGTCGAGCGCATCGACCTCCAGGCCGGAGTCGTCCGCCAACACGAAGTCGGGCCGCGCCTGGCCGCCAAGCCAAGCGGCGATCTCCGTGGCCTTTTTAACGGCGTTGGCGGCGAAAGTGTCGCCGTCCTCAACAACCTCCGGAGCGGCGGTGAACTTGGCTAAAGTTTGCACAGTAAAATCGTCGCCCAGAATCGCGGCGATTTCTTCGGCCTTGTGCGCGTTGCGGCTGGCGATGAGGAGGGTGGGCATGCCGTCAATTGGCGGGCTCGAGTTTTTCGAAGCTCTCCTCGATGAAGGTGGTGTTTTGGATGCGGGCCAGCCGCGCGTAGAGACCTTTTTGCCCGACGAGCTCGTCGTGCGTGCCGCGCTCGGTGATGCGGCCGTGTTTCAGCACGAGAATCTGGTCGGCCTTGCGGATGGTACTGAGCCTGTGCGCGATGACAAACGTCGTGCGACCGACCATCAGCCGCTCAAGCGCCTGCTGAATGAGTCGCTCGGTGGCGGTGTCGACACTGGCAGTGGCTTCGTCGAGGATGAGAATCGGCGAGGCCTTGAGTAGGGCGCGGGCAATACTGATGCGCTGTTTTTCGCCGACGCTGAGTCGCACGCCACGTTCACCGACGCGGGTGCCGAAGCCCTCGGTGAGTTCGCTGATGAAATCGAAACAGTTGGCGGCTTGGGCGGCCTCGGCGATTTTTTCGTCGTCGGCGTCGAGGTTACCGTAGGCGATGTTCTCGCCGACGGTGCCATTGAAAAGGAACGGTTCCTGGCTGACGACAGAGATGTTTTTGCGAAGTGAATCGAGCGAGGTGGCGTCAATGCCCTGCCCGTCGATGGTGATCGCGCCGCCGGTTGCCTCGTAAAACGCCGGTAGCAGGTTGACGAGTGTGGATTTACCGGCACCAGTGGGGCCGACCAATGCGGTCATCTGCCCCGGTTTGGCTATGAGCGAGATGTCGTGCAAGCGCCGGTTTGTCCTCAGTGTACTCAAAGTGAATTTCGCGAAACTCGACTTCGCCGCGCACCGGTTCAGGAAGTGGCTGGCTCGATTTGGCGTCCTTTGCGCTCCTCCGTGGCGTCGAGAATATCGAACACCCGTTCGCCGCCGGCCCGGGCGGCCTGGAGCATTTGGTTTAAGCCGTGCAGCTTACCGATCGGTTCGTAAAACAGTGCGAGATAAAAAAGGAAAGCGACCAGTTCGCCGACGGACATTGGGGTGTTTATCACCTGGTTGCCGCCAATCCAGAGCACCAGGCCGGTGCCGCTCGCCGCGATAAAACTCATCGCCGGGTTGTAGAATGCCCAGGCGCGCATGATGGTGAGCGTGCCTTGGCGCATTGCCTCGGCACGGTCGGTGAAGCGGCCGTCCTCGTGCCGCTCGCGGCCGAACGCCTTGATCTCGCGGACGCCCTGCAGGTTGTCCATCAACAGTGCATTCATGGCGCTCGAGGCCTGCCGTTGCTTGCGGTAGCGAGAGTGCGCGGTGAGCGTGTAGCACATCGCACCGATGGCAAGCAGCGGGATTGGGATCATCGCCACGCCAGCAAGGAGCGGGTTGGTGGCAAACAAAATTGCCAACACGCCAAAGATGCTGACAATGGCGACGGTGCCCTGCTCGGTGCCGTCGATGAGCAGTCGTTCGACGGCGTTGACGTCCTCGATCACGCGTGTCATCAGGTCGCCCGAAGCGCGCTTGTCATAGTAGCTCACCGGCAGCCGCTGCAGCCGGCCGTACACGTCGCGCCGCATGTCGTACACCACGTTTTGCTCGAAGTGATTGTTCACCTGGATGCGGACGCTGTTGAAAAAATCTCGAAGAAAAAACGCCCCCAGCAGCAGCAAAATCACCGGCGTCAACTTGTCCGTTTGACCGTTGCCGATGACGTCGTCGATGATGATTTGAGTGAGCCGGGGAAAGGCAAAGGCGCAGAGCAGCGACAGGACGGCGCAGCCGATCGTGGCCAGCGCCAGCCACTTGTACGGCCAAAGATAGACGCTCACGCGCCGGATGATCTCCGTGGTGGAGCGTTTTTTTGCGGTGAACGTTGGGTCGTTCTCGGTGAGGTGTCTGTGCCCGTGGGACATGAGTCGTGCGCTTGGCCAAGCCAAAAGCGGAAGGAGTTCATGCTGCCTGAAGCGGGAAGTTTCAAGTTTGAGTTTGTTGCCGGGCGCACTTTTTTGTTTTCAGCGCCGGGGAAATCCCATCCAATCGCCGTGTGCAACGCAGACTATTCCTCCAAGCCTCCGCCGGCGCGGCGTTGGCGATGCCGTTCATTGCCAAGGGGGCCAAGCCAAGGATCAGGATTGGCCAACTCGGCAGCGGCCACTCGCACGCTGCAGGCAAGCTGGCAGCGATCCGCAAGCTCTCCGGTGACTTTGAGTTGGTCGGGGTGGCACAGCCGCGAGAGGCGGTCGAGTCGCCGATTCCCGACAGCGGCGCCTATCGTGGCGTGAAGCAAATGTCGGAGGAGGAGTTGCTGTCAACGCCAGGCTTGCAGGCGGTGGCCATCGAGACCGAGGTGCCGCACCTCGTCGCGGCAGCCAGGCGCGCGGTCGGTGCCGGCCTGCACATACACCATGACAAGCCGGGTGGCATCACGCTGGGCGACTTTCGCGAGTTGCTCCGCTTGGCCAAGCGCAAGGGTGTCACAGTGCAGATGGGCTACATGCTGCGCTACAATCCGGCGTTTCAATTCATGTACCGGGCGGTGCGCGAAGGTTGGCTTGGGGAAATCATGGAGGTCGACGGGATGATGGGCAAGATGGCCTCGGCGTCGCTGCGCCGCGAGTTGGGCCGATACCCAGGTGGCGGGATGTTCGAGTTGGCCTGCCACATGGTGGACTCGGTCGTGCATGTGATGGGCAAGCCGGCCAAGGTGCACGCGTTTGCGCGCCGCACGCAGGGCGACGGTGTGGCGGACAATCAACTGGCGGTGCTTGAGTACGAAAACGCCACGGCGACGATTCGCTGCAACCATCGCGATCCGCATGGGTTTCCCCGGCGCAGGTTTCAGATCGCCGGCGACAGGGGGGCAATCGAGATTCGCCCGATCGAGCCGGGCAAGCTCACGCTTAGCCTGACTGAAGCGCACGGCGGTTTTGGTAGGGGGACGCATGAGGTGAAGTTGCCGCGAAGCAATGGCCGCTACGACGGCGAGTTTGCCGACTTGGCGAGGGTGATTCGCGGCGAGGCCAAGTTGGCCTGGTCGTACGAGCACGATTTGGCCGTGCAGGAAACGGTGCTTCGCGCCTCGGGAATGGAAGTGCAGTGAGGTCGCTCGTTGTCATTATTCCCGCTCTGTTGCTGGTGTTGGCTGCCGGGTGTCGTTCACGGCCAAGCGGTGTGGACTACAACCAGTGGAAGGAGGCGATCGAGACACGTCGAGCGACCGCCGCGAGGCATGTCACGGCAATTCCGGGCTTTAAGGTGGATTTGCTCCGCACGGCGACGAAGGCGGAGGGATCGTGGGTCAGCCTGGAGTTTGACGGCCAGGGCCGGCTGCTGATCGGCCGCGAAGGGCCGGGCATCCTGCGGTTGACGCTACCCAGGCGGCGGCTTGGTCGCACCCATATCGAGGTCGTCAACAACGAGTTGAACGAGTGCCGCGGGCTTCTCTGGGCGTACGGCAGCCTGTACGCCAATGCCAACAACTCGAAGGGCCTTTACCGGCTTCGCGACACAACCGGCGATGATCAGTTCGACGAGGTGACGCTCCTGCGCAAAACCGGCGGTGGAGTAGGGCACGGCCGCAACTCCATCGCTCTCGGCCCGGACGGTTTCATCTACCTCACGCACGGCAACGACGTCCTGTTGCCGGAAGGTTTTAAGCCGACACCGGCATCCACCTATCGCAACTACAGCCGCGACCAGTTGCTGCCGTGCGAGTGGAACCGCGTGATGTTCAACAAGGGTGTCAAGCCGCCGGCGGGGCATGTTATCCGCACAGACCAGGACGGCGAACGCTGGGACATGATCGCCGGAGGCTTCCGCAACCCCTACGGCTTGGCCTTCAATCCGGACGGCGAGTTATTCGTTTACGACGCTGATATGGAGTGGGACGAGGGCTCGCCGTGGTACCGGCCGACGCGAGTCAATCACGTTGTCTCCGGCGGCGACTACGGCTGGCGGCAGGGTACCGACAAATGGCCGGCTTACTTTTCTGACAGTCTGCCGGGGAATGCCAATATCGGCCTCGGCTCGCCGACGGCGATGGCGTTCGGCACCGACAGCAACTTCCCCGAGCCGTACAGCAGCGCGCTGTTCATTCTCGACTGGGCTTACGGCAAAATAATTGCCGTTCACCTCATGCCGGAGGGGGCGAGCTACCGCGGCAAAGCGGAGGAGTTCGTCACCGGCCGGCCGCTCAATGTCACTGGGGTGGACTTCGGGCCGGACGGCGCGATGTATTTCGTGACCGGCGGGCGCCGCACCCAGTCTGGGCTGTACCGGGTGCGTTACGTCGGCGGCGAGTCACATCCGTCGCTTGGGGAAGCGGCAGTCGGCGAGGCCAAGCGCGCGCGCGAGCTGAGGCGGCGACTCGAGCAGTTTCAAAGCCGTCGCTCGATTGAGGGTGTCGGCCTGGCTTGGGAACACCTCGGCAACGACGACCCGTGGATTCGCCACGCCGCCCGGGTGGCGCTCGAGAACCAGGCACTCGAGCAGTGGGAACTCCCGGCACTTACCGAGTCAAACACGAAGAAGGCACTTTCGGCGCTGATGGCCTTGGCGCGTTCGAGTGACCTTAAGGTTCAGCCGCAAATCTTCGGCCGGCTGAACGACCTGCCGTGGGAGGGCCTGCCGGTGCAGTGGCAGTTGGTGGCGTTACGCACGTATCAACTAGCCTTCACGAGAATGGGCGACGGCCGTCCTGGCGATCGCAACCTGATCATCAAAAAAATCGTCACTGCCTCGGAGAGATCGGCGGAAGTGAGGATGGAGGTTTCGCGGCTGCTTATTTACCTGAAGGCACCCGGCATCATCCCAGGTCTGCTCAACTACGTCGTCGGTGCCGCGTCGCCGGAGGAGCGGTTGTTTTATTTGTTCCACATGCGCCACATCGGCGATGGCTGGACGTCGGCGCATCGCCGTGCCTACTTCGCCTGGCTAAAAAATATGATCAAGGTTCGCGGCGATCCACATTACCAAACGTACCTAAAATACATCGCCGCCGACGCGCTGGCCAAGGTGCCGCCGGGTGAGCGCGAGCCGTTTGAGGCTCTGTTCGAGCCGGAGGCGAAACCGCTTGCGCCCGAGCCGGAGCGCCTGGCCAAGCGCAAGGTGGTGCACCAATGGGCGATGACGGACTTCGCCGATCCCGGGGCTGGCTTGGCCAAGCGCGATTTAGCCAACGGCCGGCGGGTGCTCAAGACGGCGGCCTGTCTGGCGTGTCACCGATTTGGCCGCGAGGGATTGTTTGTTGGGCCGGACTTGACGGCGATTGGGGCGCGGTTCGATGCCAGAGCGATGCTGGAATCGATCCTCGAGCCGTCGAGGGTGATCGACGACAAATACCGCAACATGGCCATCACCACCAAGCAGGGCGAGTTGATCTTGGGGCGGTTGGTGGCCGAGAGGGACAAGTCGCTGCTACTCGCGCCCAACCCGTATCAGCCGACGCTCACCCGCGTAATCCAGCGGAGCGACATCGCCACCCGGAACGATTCCACCTTCTCGCCGATGCCGGTTGGCCTGCTCAACAGTTTCAGCCGCGAGGATATTCTGGATTTACTGGCTGTGTTGAAAAAGGGCGAACCGCCGGTGCGGGGGGAATAAACAGGAAGCTAGGCGACTGCCCTTTAGTTCGCTTTAGCAATTATTTGTTTTTTGCCTGAGTCTGATTGATAAATCAGTCGTTTTTGTTACCTTGCGTCGAGTGATGTTACGATCGCCACTTGGCCATGGAGCCCGCCTGCTGTCCGTCGCCACTCTATTGGTTTGCGCGGTGTTGGCGGTGGGTTGCGGCACGATCGCCCGGAAAACGGCCAGCGGCGTGACGTCGCTGGCCACCGGCACAGTTAAAATGGCGGGCAAAGCCACCGGCAAGGTCGCCGTGGCCACGATCAAGGCCGGCGGCGAGGTGGCGGTTTCGGTGGGAAAGGCGTCTGGCCGGGCGCTGCTCGACTTGGCTAAGGCTGGCGCGGTGACGTTTGTCGATGCGGCCACCGGCGTGGTTTCCTCCATTCCGTTTGTCGATGGTATGAGCTTGAAGGTCGCGCTGGCGGCGGCAAAGCTGGATCCGCGCCTCAAGATGTTTGAAATCATACGGCCGTCGCAGGTGGTAAAGATTGGCTGGCAGCAGTTGGCAAAGCTGGGCGGTTCGAGGCTCAGGTCGGGCGACGTCATCCGCATGATACAGTTGGCGACCAGATAAATTGTGAAAGGTCTGGTCGAAATCATCAATCGCGAGACCGAGCGGGTCTTTATCGTCGGCGTGCAACTCAAGGGCCAGGATGCGTGGTGCATCGAGGAGTCGCTCGACGAGCTGGAGGAACTAGTCGGCACGGCGGGTGGGGAGGTCGCCGGACGCGGTACCCAGCGGCTCGACAGGGTCAACGCCGCGACGTTCATCGGCCCCGGCAAGGCGCGCGAGTTCGCGGAGCAGTGCAAAGAGGCCGAGGTGGACACGGTGGTGTTCGACGAGGAGCTCAGCCCGGCCCAGGGCCGCAACCTCGAAAAGGTTTTCGAGTGCAAAATCCTCGATCGCACCGCGCTGATTCTCGACATCTTCTCTAAACGCGCCCGCACTCGCGAGGGCAAGCTGCAGGTGGAGCTGGCGCAACTGAACCATCTGCTGCCGAGGTTGACGCGGTTCTGGACTCACTTGTCTAGGCAGAAGGGCGGCATCGGCATGCGCGGCGGCGAGGGCGAAAGCCAGCTCGAGGTCGATCGCCGGAAGGTTCGCGAGCGTATCGACAAGATTCAGCGCGACCTCGAGCTGGTCATGCGCCATCGCAGCGTCCAGCGTACCGGCCGCAAGCGCAACCAGTGGCCGCTTGGTTCGCTGGTCGGTTACACGAACGCCGGTAAGTCCACGCTGTTCAATGCGATCACCGGCGCCTCGGCGCTCGCCGAGGACAAGTTGTTCGCGACGCTCGATCCGACGACGCGGCGGTTGTGCCTGCCGACGAATCAAAACGTGCTGCTTTCCGACACGGTGGGCTTCATCCGCAAGCTGCCGCACGACCTGGTCGTTGCATTCAAGGCGACGCTCGAGGAAGTGATGGAGGCGGACTTGCTGCTGCACGTCGTGGATATCAGTTCGCCCCAGGTGGAGGAACAAATCGAGGCGGTGAACGTCGTGCTCGACGAGTTGGGCGTGGCCGACAAGCCGACGCTGATGGTGTTCAACAAGATTGACAGCGTCACCACCCCCGGCTTGGTCAAGCGCTTCACAGATCTGCATCCGAACTCCATCGCGGTCTCAGCCAAAACGGGGGAAGGTTTCGAGGCGTTCATGGCGGAACTGGGCAAGCAACTGCGGCCGGTGCGCGAGATGCTGTTGTTGAGCATTCCGCATTCGCAGTCGGAAGTGATCGCGCAACTGCACGAGTTGGGGCAGGTACTGGAGCGGAATTACGATGCAGCCGAAGCGCTGTTCAAGGCGCTCATCCCGCCAAGCCACCGGGCCACATTCGAGCCGTTCATCATCCGCGAGGACAACCTGGCCAAGACCCCTCTTCCATCAGGAAATGAACAGGGATAAACAGGGTTGGTAAACTGAGCACCGAGAACCTCAATATTTCGGGACGTTCGGATCGATCTCCTCGGACCAGGCGGAGATGCCGCCCTTGACGCTCTTCAGGTATTTGAAGCCCTGCTTGCGCAGGAAGTCGAGCGCCTTTAGCGAGCGCACCCCGGCTTTGCAGTGCAGGTAAATTGTCTGGTTGGCATCGAGCTCGGTGAATCGCTGCCCGATCTGGCTGAGCGGCACGAGCGTCGTGCCCTCGACCTTGGCGATCTCGAACTCGTCCGCTTCGCGCACATCGACGACGGCGATGCCGAGATCCGGGTTGTCGAGCGCGCGCTTCATTTCCTGCACGTCAACCTCATCCGGGTTTTCATCCGGCTCCTCCGGTTGATCAGGGATGCCGCAGAACTGGTTGTAGTCGATCAACTCCGTGACGGTCGGTTTGTCGCCGCACAACGGACACTTTGGATCGCGGCGCAGCTTGACTTCGCGGAACTTCATCTCGAGCGCATTGAAAATCAGCAGGCGGCCGACGAGCGAATCGCCCTTGCCCAACGCAAGCTTGATGATCTCCGTGGCCTGGATGCAGCCGACGATTCCGGGCAGCACACCCAGTACGCCGCCCTCGGCGCAGCTGGGCACCATGCCTGGCGGTGGCGGCTCGGGGTAGAGGCAGCGGTAGCACGGGCCACCGAGGCCCGGCGCGAACACGCTCGCCTGGCCGTCGAACCGGAAGATCGAGCCGTATACGTTCGGCTTGCCGAGCAGCACGCAGGCGTCGTTGGTTAGGTAGCGCGTCGGGAAGTTGTCTGTGCCATCGACCACGATGTCGTAGTCGGAGACGAGAGCCATCGCGTTTTCGCTGGTGAACGCCACTTCGTGTTTGTCGACGATCACGTTCGGGTTGATGCTGTTGATCGTCTCCGTGGCGGACTCGACCTTTGAGCGATCGACGTCGTCGGTGCCGTGGGCGATCTGCCGCTGCAAGTTCGAGAAGTCCACCACGTCGAAGTCCACCAAGCCGATCCGGCCGATGCCGGCGGCGGCGAGGTACATGCTGATCGGCGAGCCCAGCCCACCGGTGCCGATGCACAGCACGCTCGCGCCCTTGAGTTTCTTTTGGCCGGCCATCCCGACTTCCGGGAGGATGAGGTGGCGGGAGTAGCGCCTGATTTCGTCGTTGCTTAATTCCATTTTCAGGGGCGCGCAGCGTACAGCAAGGCCAAGCGCTTGGCCAAGCGCGGATTATTCGGCGATGAATCCCTGCGCTTTCAGCCAGAAAACCAGGTCGCCGGCCCACGGATGGGTGTTTTTGAACGGCAGCTTATCGGCAAGCCCAAGCCCGTGGCGGCCCTTTTGATAAACATGCAGCGCGAACGGCACGCCGGCTTTGCGCAGTGCGGCCGCAAATTGCAGGCTGTTCTCCACCGGAACCCCCTTGTCCTCTGCCGTGTGCCACAGGAACGTCGGCGGCGTGTCGGCCGTGACCTGCAGTTCGTTCGAGAGCAGCTTGACCAATTCCGCCGCCGGTTTGTCGCCGAGCAGATTGCGCTTGGAGCCGCGGTGCGTGAACTCGCCCATCGAGATCACCGGATAACAGAGGACGCCCAAGCTTGGCCGCGAACTGACGCGGTCGATCGGGTCGGCAGCCTGCGGGTCGGCGTCGTCGTAATGCGTCAAGAGCGTCGAGGCCAGATGTCCGCCGGCGGAGGAACCCATGATGCCGATCTTGTCCGGGTCGATGTTCCAGCGCTTCGCATTGGAGCGGACGGTTCGCAGCGCGCGCGCCGCGTCGCCCAGCATGATCGGGTGCCGGTAACCGGCCGAGCCAAGCCGGTACTTGAGCACGAACCCGCTGACGCCGTGCTGTTGCAGGAACTGCGCGTAAGTCGCGCCCTCGTGCGCGGCCAGTCCGCCGTAACCGCCGCCGGGGCAGATGACAATCGCCGAGCCGGAGTTATTGCCGGCCGGGGCAAGGAACGGCGTCAGCGTCGGGATGTCGCGGGGTGAGTTGCCCTTGGCACCGGGCGTGCCGTTTGGCCAAAGCGGCTGTTCCTTGCCTTGGGCGAACGCACCGGCAACCAACGCCAGTGCCACAAACGAAGTCGTAAGAGTTTTCATGAGAATCAAACTAGCTGGGAAACTACAGCCTGTCACTCAAAGAGAAAAGCCCGCGCTTGACCAAGCGAAGTTATCCGCAGATGAAAAAAAATCTGCGCGAATCCCCGGAATATGCGGATAAAAAACAGAAATAAGAATGGATACCATCAACGCTAAAAAGAAACGCTCACTCGCGGTTTTTGGTGTCGATGGTGAGGGTAACGGGGCCGTCGTTGATGAGGGCGACTTTCATGTCCGCGCCGAACTCGCCGACCTGCACCGTTTGGCCAAGTTCGCTTTCCAGCGTGGCGATGAATTGTTCGTACAACGGGATGGCGACCTCCGGCTTGGCGGCGCGGGTGAAGGAGGGGCGGTTGCCTTTTTTTGTGCTGGCGTGAAGGGTGAACTGGCTGATGACCAGCACGCCGCCGCCAACATCGGCGAGGGAGTTGTTCATCAGTCCGTCGTCGTCGTTGAAGACGCGCAGCCGGGCGATCTTGCCGCAGAGCCACTCGATGTCGGCGGTGGTGTCGGCGCCCTCGATGCCAAGGAGCACGACGAAGCCAAGGCCGATACCGCCGCGCACCTGGCCGTCGATGGTGACGGATGCCTCGCTCGCCCGCTGGATGACTGCCCGCATGACTGGCGGGAGACTATCCAATTGATCGTGACGGGGCGAGGGGGTTCCGCTTGGAACTCACGAATGATTGCGCGGAAGGCAAGCAGAAAGCATTCGGCGGCCTAAACTTTTTCTCTCGCGACTCCGGAATGGTTCGTCGTAGCGTGGCTCGACTGATGAGCAACACGCCATCCAACAACGAGACAAACCCGCAGCCGTTCGACATCGAGACGGTGAGCGACCTGCGCGGGCTGCAATTGTTTTTTGAACGGTACGAGCGGGACATTCTGCGGCCGATCGAGTTGCCGGCGGTGCAGTCGGCGTACTGGTTTGCAAACCGTGGACAGTTTCGGGAGCTGCTGGAACTGGACGCCGATTTGTCGGCCAACGTTTCGCTGAAGCCGTTTGCCCGGGCGAGCCTGTTGGTCGGGCGCGAGCAGTTGCGTCTGCTCAAGCCGATGTATGATCAGCGCATGATGCAGCGCTTCCGTAAATGCGTGGTGGCCGGGGAGGCGAGTGGATGGAACCCAATTGTGTTTGGCATGTTTCTGTCGATCCACTCGGTGCCGGTTCGGGAGGGCTTGTTGCAGTTTGGTAGGCAAATCTGGAGTGGCTTCGTCAACGGCGTCCAAGGCAGCTGCGCCTTGTCGGATGAGGAGTGCAGCGCGTTGCTTGGCGAAACCATCGACCGTTTGCCCGGGTGGATCGAGGAGGTTATCGCCCAGTCGTCGGGGGAAGAGGGCGCACGCCTTGTCGCTGTCAGTTAATTATGAAGTGGACAGACGGGCAGCTTTGGCGTCGTTCGGCCATAAACACGCTTTGGTGCCTAATCGGCTGCAGCATCGGAGACATGGGGGTGATCGCCGGTTTTCAGTTTGGTTCGCCGGAGGTGGCCGCGAGCCGGCCGATGCTGGTGATGGCGCTGGCCATGACGGCGGGGATCGCGACAAGCGTTTTGCTGGAGACTGTTTTGCTGTTTAAACAGTTGGGCTTGCCCAAGGCGCTCCGCACCGCGTTGGGCATGAGTATGATAAGTATGCTGGGCATGGAGACCGCGATGAACGTGGTGGATTACTTTTTGGCCGGCGGCGCGCGGTTGACGCTTTGGGTGCTGCCGGTCATGTGGCTGGCCGGTTTTCTCGCGCCTTGGCCGTATAATTACTGGCGCTTGGCCAAGCACGGCAAGTCGTGCTGCCACGCCGAATGACCGCACCCAAGCGCTTGACTAAGCGACACGATGTTTTTGTGAAACTGATTTCCCCAACGCTGCTCGCCGCCGCTTGGCTGGCCGGTTGTACCACCGTGCCACCTCCGCCATCGCTTGCGATTTGGGATGCTGCCGAGCTGGGTCGAGTAGAGGTTGTCCGGCGGCACTTGGTCGCCGGGACGGATGTGAACGCCCGGGGCGGCATCACCGGGTTGACCGCGCTGCACCAGGCGGCGTTTCACGGGCACACAGCAATCGCCCGGCTTCTCATCGGTGCCGGTGCCGATGTGAATTCGGCCAAACGCCTTGGGGAGACGCCGCTGCATTCGACGGTGTACTGGGGACACAGGGAGATCGCCGGGTTGCTGATCGCCAATGGGGCGTTGGTGAACGCGAAACTTGAGAACGGCCAAACCCCGCTGGACTGGGCCGTCCAGCTCGGCGCAGCGGACATGGCTGAGTTCTTCCGCGGTCAAGGCGGTAAAAGCGGGGTAAGGGCAAAAGACGGCGAGAAAAAATAAGAAACGGATTTCACGGATTTAAAGAATGACAGCCGGACAACGGCTCACGTGGAAACCGTTTCCGCTGCTCGGAGCTTGACAGTGAAGCAATTACTGAATGAAAATGTCCTTAGCCGCGTAACTGTGGGCGGGATTGTGATCATTAAAAAAAAAGCAAAAATGGTAAAAACTGATTTGAAGTCGAAGGCGCAGGTCTGCTGCGCGTTGGTGTTGTTTCTTCTGCTGAGTCTGCTTCCGGCAGCCAGCGTGGAAGGAAAAACTGGAGTCAAGGCCCCGGCTGGCATGGCGGCACTGCCGCTCACGCTGCCCAAGCCGATGTTTGTCGGCACGCCGCAGAACATCAAGGGGGTGAAGCAGCTCGAGAAGCCGCTCGGCAAGCCGCGTCCGCCGATGTTTGCGCCGAAGGGTGTGAAGAACCTCGCGCTGGGCAAGAAGATCAGCGGCAGCGACGAGGAGCCGATCATGGGCGAGCTGAAAATGATCACCGACGGCGACCGGGAGGCTGCGGACGGCAGTTACGTGGAGCTTGGCCCGTTCACGCAGCAGATCACCATCGACCTCGAGGCCGAGCACGACATTTACGCAATGGTGTTTTGGCATTACCACAAGCAGGCTAGGGTTTATTTTGATGTTATCGTGCAGGTCTCGAACGATCCGGACTTCAAAAAGTCGACCACCATTTACAACAACGACCACGACAACTCCGCTGAGCAGGGTGTCGGCAAGGACAACCATTACGTCGAGACTTCCGAGGGACGGCTACTCGACGCGAAGGGTGTGCGCGGCCGTTATGTGCGCCTTTATAGCGGCGGCAACAACGCGAGCGACCTAAACCACTACATCGAGGTGGAAGTGTACGGCAAATAAGCCGTTCGCGTTCCCATCGTTTCAAATCGGCTACCGTGCGGTGTCCCCTGTAACGCCCGGCGAATAGCCTGTGTGGGGTCGCGGGGTTGGTGTGCGTTCAGTCAATCCAATGAGTCGCCCCATTTTCATACTGCTCATCCTGCTCATCACGGCGGCGGCGGCGGCGTTTCGTCTGCCGGATTTGGCGGAGCGTCCCATGCACGGCGACGAGGCGGTCAACGCGGTCAAACTCGGCGAAACGATCGAGGGGAGGGGCTACGAGTACGATCCGCATGAGTACCATGGCCCGACACTCAACTACCTGACACTCATCCCGGCTTGGCTTGGTGGCGTCGGGAGTTTTGTCGAGTTGCGGGAAGCGATCCTCCGGGTTGTGCCGGTCGTCTTTGGGACGCTGCTTGTTTTGTTGTTGCTGCCGCTCGGGGATGGCTTGGGGCGGGTGGCGGCGGTCTTTGCCGCGCTGTTCATGGCCGTGTCGCCGGCCATGGTTTTTTACAGCCGCTACTTTATCCACGAGATGCTGTTGGTCTGCTTCACCGCCGGCGCAATCGTCTGCGGCTACCGCTACCTGAAACGCCCTGGTATGTTATGGGCCTTGCTAGCGGGGTTGTGTCTTGGGTTGATGCACGCCACCAAGGAAACGTTCATTATCGCGATTGGCTCGATGGGCGGCGCGGTGTTGGTCATGCTGTATGCCCGGTGGCGGGTTGGGCAGTGGGTCAACGACATTAAACGAGTGAGGCCGGTGCATTGCGCTGTCATGCTTCTGGCGGCGGCGGCGATATCGGTGACGTTCTTTTCGTCGTTTTTCAGCAACGCAAAAGGAGTGGCGGATTCTGTCCTCACCTATTCGACGTACCTTGACCGCGCGGGCCAAACAGGTGTGCATGAGCATCCGTGGCATTACTATCTTGGGTTGCTGGGCCATTACCAATTCGCCGATGGGCCGGTTTTCAGTGAGTTGCTAATTCTCCTGCTGGCATTGGTCGGGTTGGGGTTTGTGGTTAGGGGATCTGTAGGGGGAGCCAATGCCGGGTTGCTTCGTTTTATCGCTCTTTATACGGTTTTGATGACCGTCATTTACTCGTTGATCCCTTACAAGACGCCGTGGTGCCTGTTGAGTTTTTATCACGGGATCATCTTGCTCGCCGGGGTGGGGGTTGCCCATCTGTTCCGGTTTAAATCGATTGTTTTCCGGTTCGCGCTTGGCGGACTGTTGCTTGTTGGCACTTGGCATTTGGCTTGGCAATCCGATGCCGCCAACAATGAATATAACGCCGACAGTCGCAATCCCTACGTGTACGCCCACACCGGGTCGGACATTTTCGATATTGCCGATCGCGTCAAGGAGATGGCGGAGGCTCATGGGGATGGACGGGACACTCCGATTCAAATCTTTTGTCCAAACGATGACTATTGGCCGTTGCCGTGGTATCTGCGCGGCTATCTGGTGGAGTACACCAATACGGTGGCGGATGAGACCAGATCCGCCCCGATTATTTTGATACAGCCGCTCTTCGAGGAGGCTCTCATGAGGAAGTTGTTCGAGTTGCCACCGCCCGGGCAGAAGGAACTCTACATGCACCTGTTTGACGAAAACGGCAGGGAGATCAAAATGGAATTGCGCCCGGAGGTGGAGATTCGTGGATTTGTGTCCAAGTCCCTCTGGGATCGCCATGAGCGTGCCAAGGCGGAGGAGAAGCCGGCTGACAAGTGAGGGTGTTTGAAGAATCATGAAACCACAGGGTGATCGGGTTGTTGATGTGGGAGCGCGTTCCATCGCGGACGCCCATCACTTCCTACATGAGGCGATGGCCACGGTGTTTGAGTTATACATTGTGGAGGAGGACGGGGACTACGCCCGGCAGGGGGCACAGGCGGCCTTTGCGGAGGTCGACCGACTCGAGTTGGAGATGAGCAGGTTCCTTTCCAATAGTGATATTTCACGGCTGAACGCCGCCGAACTCGGTCAATCGGTGGCGTTGGGGATGGATTCTTTCGACTGTCTGTGCCGGGCGAAGGAGATGTTTGGCAAAACCGGCGGTGCGTTTGATATCAGTATAGGTGCGCTGTATGACTGTTGGCTTCATGAGGATCGCACTTTGCGACAGCCTAGCCCGACGGAAATCCAGCATGCTCATGCGCTGACAGGATTGAATCATCTGGAATTGGATGAGGAGGGTTTTTGTGCCGAGGTGCTGACGGAAGGGTTGCAGTTCGACTTGGGGGGCATTGGCAAGGGTTACGCAGCGGAGAAAGTCGCGGAAATTCTTCGCGAATGGAGTCTTGGCCAAGCCCTGGTGCTGGCCGGAGCCAGTTCGGTTCTCAGCGTTTCTGTTCCTGAAGGCATGAGCGGTTGGCCGATGAAGCTGCGAAATCCAGAAAACCCAAACGAAGTTTTAGCGCGGTTCGAGCTAAAGGAGGGCGCAGTCAGCGGTTCTGGCAGGCAGAAAGGTCAACACATTATTGATCCTCGATCAGTCGATGTCGGGGCAGTTAAGGGCCGTTTGGCGGCTTGGTCCGTTGCTCCGGACGCTATCGCGGCGGATGCCTCATCCACGGCGTTCATGATGCTCTCGGATGAAGAAATCAATGGATATTGCTTGGCGAATGCCAAAACTGCAGCGATAATCATGCCTCACGAGGACAGCGTAGGATTCTCCAACCAAACCGTTAAGTGCTTTGGCGAATTGGAGGAGATAGAGTTGGAAGTTTGAGATATAGATGCTAGATTGAAGGAGTTAGAGTTGGAAGCTTAAATACTTTTCTTTAAACAAATGAATAATCAAATTGATCGAAGGAACTTCATTAGCTCATCAGCTGCGGCTGGTGCCGGACTGATGATCGCGAACAGCGCGCTTGGCCAAGCTGGCGGCAAAAAGGACATAAACATCGCGTTGCTGGGTGCCGGCGCCCAGGGGCAGGTGCTCATGAACGCTATCTTAAAGCTCGGTAAAAATTCGGGTATTAAATTTCGTGCAGTTTGCGACATCTGGGAAAAGGGCAATCTTCGCCGTGTTTCCCGTACCCTTAAAGCCTACGGCAGGCTCGGCCATAAGGGAACGGCTTATGTCGATTATCAGGAGATGCTTGAGAAGGAGAAGGATCTGGATGCGGTGTTGGTCGCCACTCCGGATTTTTGGCATGGAGAGCACACCATCGCCTGCTTTGAAAAAGGCCTTCATGTCTACTGCGAAAAGGAAATGTCGAACAGTCTGGAGTCAGCGAAGAACATGGTTCTGGCTGGGCGCAAGGCTGGTAAGTTACTTCAGATTGGCCATCAACGCCGAAGCAATCCACGCTACATTTATTGCAATGACAATATCATCAAGGAAGCAAACTTGCTGAACCGGATTACGAACATCTCCGGTCAGTGGCATCGTAGCCGAGCGGGATGTGTTGACCTAGGTTGGCCGGAGGGCACAGATATCCCAAAGGAAACTCTCAAGAAATTTGGCTTCGACAATATGTCCCAGTTCCGGAATTGGCGATGGTACAAGGGTCTGGGCGGCGGTCCCATTGTCGATCTTGGATCGCATCAAATCGATGTTTACAGCTGGTTCCTTGACAATGCTAAACCGAGTTCGGTCATGGCGAGCGGCGGTGTGGATTACTGGAAAGATCATGAGTGGTACGACAACGCTATTGCCATCTTTGAGTTCCCAACAAAGAAGGGGCTTGTCCGCGCCTCTTATGAGACGCTCACCACGAACAGCAGTAACGGATACTACGAATTGTTCATGGGTGATGAGGGAACACTGCTGATTTCAGAATCCGCCGGACGGGGAGAGATATACCGTGAAAGTTGGGTGGAAGAAGCCAAGTGGGATCCCTGGGTACAAAAGGGAATGATTGATTTGGAGAAGGCCAGTGCCAAGGCAGAGGTAAAGGCGGGTGACGATGAGGTGGATGTGCGTGAGTCTGCTACTCCAGCCTTGTATCGAATGCCGAAGTCGACTGAGATGAAAGTTCCGTATCATCAACCCCACTTGGTCAACTTCTTTGAGTCGGTTCGGGGCAACCAGACACTGAACTGTCCGGGCGAGATCGGCTACGAGACTGCGGTCATGGTTCTCAAGGTGAATGAAGCCATTGCAGCCGCTCGAAAGATCGAGTTGAAGCCGGAAGACTTCGAGGTCTGATAGGTATTTTTTTACTCGATATCATTTAGATGATTCAAGTCATCCGGACATTACTGCCGTTGGTACTTTTGTTCGGTGGATTTGTCGTTGGCCAATCTGCGGAAAAGGACAAAGGGCTCGGGGATGGTCATGATGGCAACCGCGCTTCCATCACCCACCTCATCGATCTCTATGATGATAGAGGAAAGCAGATCAAGTCGGCTGATGCTCAACCAAGACCCGTATCCATGCGTAACACCTGTGGCAAGTGTCACGATTATGATACCATGGCCGCTGGGTGGCATTTCCACTCCGGGAGCACCAACGTTCTGAGCGGACGTGTTGGTGAGCCTTGGGTATTGACTGATAATCGCATCCGAGCGCAAATTCCCATATCCGACCGAGACTGGAAGGGAACTTACAAACCGGAGGATGTCGACTTAAACGCTTGGAAATTTCTCAAAAAGTTTAGTAGCCATTTCCCGGGAGGAAGCTACGGTGAGATGGCACCTTCGGAAGATGAGGTGGGTGATGGGGATGAGGAGGAAGTCGATACATCGGAGCTTTTTCGTTGGGAGATTTCCGGTAAGTACGAAATAAACTGTCTTGCCTGCCATCACGCTGATCGCAAACAAAACCAGAGCGATGCCGCTTTGCAGGCAGCGAAAGAGAACTACCGGTGGGCTACGACGGTTGGCAGCGGGTTGGCTTCAGTGAAAGGCACAGCATCTGAATTGGAAGATTTTTACGATCCGGAATTTGACGGGCATAAAATCATCACAAGCTACGACAAGAGCCGTTTTGATTCCAATAACAAGGTCTTTCTGGATATCGTTCGCAAACCGCCATCCAACCGCTGTTACTTTTGCCACTCCACGCAGGATTTGCAAACCCCCGGGAAGGATGAGTGGATACATAACGAGGACATCCATATGGCATCTGGGATGAGTTGCTCCGATTGCCATCGTAACGGCGCCGATCACATGATCAGCCGAGGCGACATTGATCCGTCAAAGAATCCCCACGGCTCGGATGATTACCTGAAGGCTTTCGATCTAAAAAAAGTTGCCTCCTTTTCTTGCCAGGGCTGTCACATGGGTAACCCCGGAGCCGATGACCGTGGGGACCGGATGGGCGGTCACCTCGGAGCACCGGTCCCGGAACACAAGGGCATACCGCCTGTTCACTTTGAGAAACTTTCCTGTACTGCCTGCCACTCTGGTCGTTTGCCCACTGAGAACACTGCTCGTGTTCGCACCGCCCGGATGCACAAGCTTGGGCGGCACGGACCGCATGGTAGGATCAGTCCACAGCTTCCACACGTGGTAACTCCGGTTTTTGCGCGTATGGCAAATGGCAAGATTGGGCCGCACAACATGATTTGGCCTTCGTTTTGGGGCACCCAAGCCAACGGTGTCGTCAAGCCGCTTGCGCCGGACTTGGTGCGTGAAATTGCCCCGGATGAATTGGGAATGGAAATAGCTGAACCGGAGCGTGTCAACGACTGGATAGAGTTGACCGAAAAGCAGATCGGCAACGTTCTCAATTTGATTGGTAAATATGAATGGGAACTGGAGGAGGGGGAGACTGAGCCAAAACCGGTCTACGTGGCTGGTGGCCGACTGTACAGCCTAAGCAACGGATTTGTCATATCGACTAATCACGATGCGGCGGAACCGTACAAATGGCCGATCGCACATGATGTACGGCCCGCCGCTCAGTCGCTTGGCTCAAACGGGCGTTGTGCCGACTGCCACGACAAGAATTCCCCGTTCATCTTCGGCCAAGTCGAGGTAGATACTCCAATCAAGCCAGCCGAGAAACAGACTGTAGCCATGACCGAGTTTGGGGAACTGGATCGAAGCTATTTCGAGATGTTCGCCTTTACGTTCCTGTTTCGCCCCTGGCTGAAAGCGGTTGTGATCATCTCCTGCGTTTTGCTGGGCATGGTGCTGCTTCTCTTTGCCCTTAAAGGCCTGGACGTTGTTGTCAGGGCGGCTGGAAAAAAAGCAAGTGATGAGTCGTGAACCCCGTGTCGCGACTGAAAATGGATGACGGGCAACTGAAGTAATGTTCTCGACGATTTCATGGGTGAGTTTGGTCCTCGTGCTTGCGGGGATTGTGATACATTGGTTTGTGTCACCCAGCCCCCGCTTGACCAAGCGGGAAGCGTCGGAAGCTGGCGGAGGCCGTCCCTGGTCGGGTTGCTGCGGCGGCAAACTATCCACCTTGGCCTGCGTGGTGGCCCTGGGCAGTCTGGCCATTCTATTTGTCACCGGCTTCGGCGGTCTACTGCTGCTTGACGAGCAAATCCACGGCTACACCCTTATGATGCACGTTGGGCTTGCTCCGGTGTTCGTCATCAGTGCGGGGGTGGTTGTGATCGCGTGGGGTCACCGATGTCGCCTGAACGAGTCCGACCGGATTAGGTTGGCCAGCCTGTTGTGCCTAAAAAAACCAGAAACAACTGACACGCCGAACCTGGGCTGGAAACTGACCTTCTGGCTGGGGTTGGCCCTTGTGGTGCCGGTCAGTCTCTCGATGGTGCTGAGCATGTTTCCGATCTTTGGCACCCACGGCCAGGAGACACTGCTCTGCATACACCAATACACCAGCCTCGCGCTGACACTCGTGGCCATGATTCACGTGCACCTCGTCATTCGCCGCAAAGCATCGTCGGTTCCGCCCCCCCCTAAGAAATAATGATCTCGGAACGTTCAGTATCAAAGATGTGTTTGGCGTATCTTGGACTGTACTAAAGGAGAACTTTTGGCTCTCGATAGGAATTTATCTTGTTGCTGTTTTTTTGCTTGGTGCTTCCGTCCCTTGTAAACCGAACAAGAGTTTAAATCGTATCCGCCTTTGGAGGGAGCCAAGTTTCCTCTAGGATTCCACCATTCACCGGGCGTTGCCAACTCCTAGTCAGCCAAGCGAGATGGTTAAGCGAGATGGATTCTTTGGAAGGTTTATTTGAGGGGAACTGAGTCTTCAGCTAGTGCAACCTCTACCAGAAAGACGGCTGCGATTTTTGTCAGTAGTAAGTATTTCATAAATCAAAGCTTGGCCAAGTGCACAAGAAACAATCCTGTTCTTGTTTAAGCAAAAAATATCGCCAACCACCCGGCAGTGTTCGATAATTTCCCGACATGCGAATATTCACCACCTTACTGTTCGCCTTTCTGTCCAACCTGACATTGGTGGCCAAGACGGGGGATGTGCCCAAGGCTAAATTGGTGGCTTTTCAGACACGGGTGGAGCCGGTTCTTAAGCGGGTGTGTTTTGGGTGTCACGGGCCGGAGAAACAGAAGGGCAAGCTTCGGATTGATGCGCTGGATCCCGATTTACTGAAGGGGAAAGATGTCAACTGGTGGCTGGAGGTGTTCGACGTAATAAGTAATGGTGAGATGCCACCGGAGGACTCGAAGGTGCAGTTGACGGATGCCGAGAAGACGCGAATTATCGATTGGTTGTCCGGCGAGATTCTGTTTGCTTCTCAGGTTCGGAGGAGCGAGCAGGGGCACACGTCGTTCCGGCGCATGACACGCTACGAGTATAAGTACGCGCTACAGGATCTACTGGACTTGCCGCATGATTTCTCTCGCGATCTGCCGCCGGAGACGGTCTCGGAGGATGGCTTCAAAAATAGCTCCGAGATGCTGCAGATGACGGTGGTTCAATTTGAGCAATATCGTGAGTTGGCTCTCAAGGCGCTGGAGCGTGCGACTGTGCGCGGTGACGTGCCTCAGCCGGTTTATTACGGGATTTCGATGAAAGCCGCAGCGACCCGAATCGATGCCGTGTATGCGGCGAATGTGGAAGCGACACGAAAGAGGGTGAAGGAGGAAGGGATCGCGCTTGAGGAGGCGCTGGAAAAGCAGGGCGAAAACTATTCGAGGAATCATGGCGGGGCACACTTCAAGGATTTGATAACAGGTCAGGGAATCGGAACCCGCTGGAGTTATGGTGGCGCCAAGTACGCGTGGACACCGACAAGCACTCGGCCAAAGGTTCCGCCTGCTTTGCCGGATGTGGTGGTGATCCCGGCGAATTCGAAGTACATTGTCGACGTGGGCGATGGCCTACCGGACGTGGGCACCATGCGCGTGCGCATTCGGGCGGCGCGAGTGACACCAGAGGGTAAACATCCGCCGACGCTGCGATTGTTTTTCGGCAACCAAGCTAGTAACGATTCGCGCGTTGCCGTGCGCGCGGGTGAACGTGATATCACCATTACGGCTTCACCAGATAAGCCGGAGTTTTATCACTGGGACGTAAGGCTCAGTGAAATTGCACGCAACGCCTATCGCCACATCCAGAAACTTGGCCAGTTGCCGAACCCAGCGGAGTTTCTCTATTTTCAGAACTGCTCGAGCACGCCGGTGACTGTGCAGATCGATTATGTGGAGATCACCGCGCCCGTCCATGAGCAATGGCCGCCGGAATCGCACACACGTATTTTCTTTCAGAGCGATCATCAGGCGGACGAGAAAAAATATGCGCGCGAAGTGCTGGCAAGGTTTATGCGACGTGCATGGCGCCGGCCCGTGACCGTGGCGGAGATCGACCAAAAGCTGGTCCTCTTCGCCAAGCTTCGGCTGCAGTGCGATGACTTTCAGGAGGCGATGGTTGAGGTGTTGGCGACGGTGTTGTCCTCGCCGAAGTTTCTTTATCTCGTTCAAGCTGGCGGAGTGGATGACAAAAAAGAAAGCCGGCGCATTTCGGGTTTTGAGCTGGCCAGTCGGCTTTCATTTTTCCTGTGGAGCAGTATGCCCGATGAGCAACTACTGAACCTTGCCGCCAAGGGCAAGTTGCTCGATCCGCTCGTGCTGCAGGCACAAACACGCCGACTACTGGCAGATCCCAAGGCCGATAGGTTTGCCCGCTACTTCACGCGGCAATGGTTGGGTATGGAACTACTGGATTTCCTGAAGATAGATTCCAAGGTGTACGGGCGTTTTGACCCGCTATTGATGGAGGCGATGCGTGAGGAGCCGGTCGCCTTCTTCGGTGAGGTGCTGAAGCGTAACCGCACGGTGATGGATTTTCTCCAGTCTGATTACACGATGGTGAACGACAGACTCGCGCGGCATTACGGGCTGCCGGAGGTGATCGGCAACAGCCTGCGCCTGGTTAAGTTGAAGGCAAGCGACCGGCGTGGCGGCGTACTCACACAGGCGGGACTATTGGCAATGAACTCGGACGGCAAGGATTCGCACCCACTTAAGCGTGGTGTTTGGGTGCTGGAAAATCTGTTGAACGATCCGCCGGCGCCACCACCACCGGCCGTGCCGGAGATTGATTTGGCCGACCCGGAAATCCTCAAGCTTACACTCAAGGAGCGCATGGAAGATCACCGCAACGATCCCGCCTGCATCTCGTGCCACTCGAAGATCGATCCGTGGGGGATTGCGTTTGAGAACTTCGATGCCGTTGGCCTGTGGCGCGACAAAATCGGCAAGGATCCGGTTGATGCCGCCAGCGTGTTGTTCAACAAAGACGAACTGCGCGGCATGAAGGGGTTGAAAGACTACCTGCTGGCCAACCGTCAGGATCAGTTCGCGCGCTCGATGGTGCACAAGATGGCGGCCTACGCTCTGGGCCGACCGTTGACCTTTGGCGACCGCTCGCAAGTCGACCGTATTACCGCCGATCTCCGTAAACGCAGCGACGGTCTGGCGGACTTGGTCTTTCTGATTGTGAAAAGTGATTTGTTTCAGTTAAAATAACCTCGAAGGAGCAAGGGCCATGAACATAAATTTTTTCTCAATTGATCGCCGGAAATTTCTTCGCGGCGCCGGCGTGGCCCTGGCCCTGCCGTGGTTCGAATCCTTCACTGGCGTGGCCCGCGCGGTGCAGCGGCCCGTGAAGCGCAAACGGCTTGCCTGCTTTTACCTGCCCGACGGCGTGCCCATGCCGCTGGAGAAGGATCCAGCCTTCAAGGACTGGGGCTGGTTTCCGCACGGCAAGGACAAGGACTTTACCTTCACCAAATGCATGGAGACGCTCAAGCCGTTGCGCAATGAGCTGACGGTGTTTTCCGGTTTGTCCCACCCGGCAGTACGGCGAGTGCACGGTCACTCCAATGCGGATCAATTTCTCACCGGTGCGGATACTGGCGCGGATGGCGATTATCAAAATAGCATCTCGCTCGATCAGGTGTTCGCCGCACATGCCGGCGAGCATACCCGGCACGCGTCGCTCGTGATGTCCACCGATGGCGGCACCGGATCGCCGCGCGGTGCGCAGACGATGTCCTACAACAGTAATGGCAGGCCCATCCCCGCCGAGCACAAGCCTAAGCGCATTTTCGATATGCTCTTCGTGAAGAGCAATCTGAACGCCGCCCGCCGCCTTGCCTTGAGCAAAAGCGCCCTTGATGACCTCATGGAGGACGCCCGATCGCTGAAGCGTTCGCTCTCCAGTCGCGATCAGGAAACGCTTGGAGAGTATTTACAGTCCGTGCGGGACACTGAAATGAAAATCGAGAAGGCCAAGCGTTGGCTTAATATTCCTTTACCGCGGGTGGGCGTAGATCACCTTAAACTCGACGTTACTCCCGAGGATCCTCGCAATTATCTGCAGACGATGTACGAACTGATTTACCTCGCGTTTAAGACGGACACCACACGCGTGGCGACCTACCAGCTTGGCCGTGAAAACGGCGTGGGTATTAGTGACTACCTTGCTCGCGCAGTGGGATACAAGGCAACCCACAATCTTTCGCATGAAACCAAGAAGCCCGGCGGCTTCAAGAACTTTGGCATCTACTGCCGTTTCATCAACGAGGAACTCGGACGCTTTGCCAGCCGGCTCAAGGCTACTCCCGAGCCCGGAGGCGAGGGCAACATGCTCGACAACACCGCACTCCTTTTCGGCTCCGCCTCCAGCGCCTTCCACCTCTCGCGCAACTACCCGTTGCTCTTGGTCGGCGGCCGCAACATGGGCTTCAAGCACGGTCAATACCTCAAGTACGGGCAGGGCAACAAAAACCATCAGTCAACTTCCGGCATCAGCACAGATGCCGGTTGGCGTGCTGAAATGGATTACACAGAGCTGCCGCTCTCCAACCTATACCTCAGCATGCTTCACAAACTCGGAGTGGAGACTGAAAGCTTTGGTGGCAGCACCGGTACGTTAAGCGAAGTGTGAGTTTCTTTAAGCATTGTCGCTGTTTTAACTGTTGCAGTAGAGGTTGTTTCATTTTCCCTTAAGCTTTCAATTCTTCACTCGTCTTGCAGCCGTGATCTCGTCGAGTCTTTATTTGCTGTCATTCCAGATGATGTGCGTCCCGCTTTTCCCTGGGACGATGATGTCTTTCCAGCCATTGCCGTCGAGGTCGTGGACACGAATCTGCAGGCCGATTCCGGGTCCTTTTCCTGCGGGAGCCGTCGAGATCAGATGCTTGGTCCAGGTTCGGGTCTTGGAAATCCAGTTGTAGTATTGGACGGTGATATCGTCGTGTGCACCGGCGTCTCTGCCTGAGTGGCCGTAGTAGCGTTTGCCCGTGATGAGTTCTGGCTGTCCGTCGTTGTCGACATCGTCCCAGGCCAGTGCGTGGCCCTGGGAAAAGTTCTTGTCGATCAGGTGCTGACGCCAGGTGGTTGTCCCGTCGGATTGAGGCGTGAGTTGTTCATGCCAGTAGAGTCCGTAGCTGTGGCCGTCGGACCAGATCAAGTCGTTCTGACCGTCGCGATTGAGGTCGAGGATGATAATGGGGCAACTGGCGTGGGGGAGGTCGAAATCGTGGTGATACTTCCACGGTCCGGAGAACAGTCCGGCTGCAGGATGTTCGTACCAACCTGATTGAAAAACGATGTCCTGCCTGCCGTCGCCGTTGAGGTCGCCGAAGCCGAGACCATGGCCGTTGCCGCTCTGGGACACGATATGCTTTTTGGCTGAGACTTTTCCGTTGCCACCACGGATGAGACGGAAGATCTGCATGGGATTTTTCGGGTTCCATGAATTTTCAATGAACTCGGGTGTTCCGTCCCCGTCGATGTCCTGGAGAAAGGTCGCTTCGTTGTGGCCGGTGCCGGTATCGACGAGTTGGTGAACGGGCCAGAGTCCCTTGTCATAGTTACCGACACCCGGGTTTTCGAACCAGTCAACGTTTTTAAGAGTGAACGCGCCGGAAAGGACGTCGAGATCTCCGTCACCGTCCATGTCGTAAAGGTGCTCGGAGTTGTTCTGCATGTAGTCGGCTCCGAAGGGCAGGATCTTGCGGAGGGGCAGTTGCTTGAAGTCGGGGGCCTGATACCAGAATTCACCGGAGGTAATGTCGGGTTTGCCGTCCCCATTGATATCGCCGACGGCGATGCCTTCGTTGTTGTCTTTGTGGAGTTGTTGCACGCGCCACTTGTGCTGCGGTCGGGAGTTTTCCTTTCCTTCAGGTGCAGCAGATACGGTGAAAGCGCAGAAGAGGAAAAGCGCGGTCCAAAGGGTGGTGATTTTTTTTTGTTTCATAGATTCTTTCGGATGTTTCATTGAGTAACGGATCTTTAAGTTTGGTGATCTTTAGGAGAGGATTTACTAACGTTACTTTTCTGTCGGCGGAAACCGCTTCCGCCCGCCACTGTCGACGGGTTGACCGGTTCGCATCCTCCACCACTCCCCAGCACGTTTCTCATCGTAGTGCGGATTCGGATAGGGCATGCGAGCAGTCACCTGCTGACGCCATTGATGCAGTTTCTTCTTAAGGTCTGTGACGCGACCAGCGCGTTGCTTGACGAGGTTTTTCGTCTCGCCAAGGTCCTCGGCAAGGTTATAGATCTCGACGTCGCCAGTTCCGTCAAGGTATTCGATCAGCTTACAGTCACGCTCATGAATGCTGCTGGCGGGGCGATCATGGTGGTAGTGTGGGTAGTGCCAGTGGAGCGCATTCCGCGCCAACTTGGCAGTGGAATCCGCAAGCAGCGGTTTCAGGCTTAGCCCGTCAATCGTTTGCCCGACGGGTAGTTTTCCATGGGCAAGATGGACAAAGGTCGGGTAGAAGTCATAGCTGATCGTTGGCTCCGAACAAATCGTGCTCGGTTTTACGGTCGGGGGATATTTCACAATCAAGGGAACGCGAACGCCGCCTTCGTGGAGGGAGCCCTTTTCGCCTTTCAGTGGAGACTGGCTGGAGACATTGTCGTCAGCCTCTTCTTGATAATCGTAGCGTCGATACAGGCCTCCGTTGTCAGAATTAAAGACGATCATTGTTTTTTTGGTGAGGCCGGCTTTTTCAACGGAATTTACGATGCGTCCTACCATGTCGTCGCAATGTTCGACCATCGCTGCGTACACCGGGTGCGGCAACTCCCGTTTTGTATCTGCCGCCCTTTTTGTGTACTTGTCCACCTTGGCGGACATTGCTCCCAATGGAATATGAACGGCGAAGGGGGAAAGCATCAAGAAGAAGGGTTTGTCTTTGTTCTTCGTCACAAATTCAGTTCAGAGATCCGCTTCAAATTCTGTCCGGTATTGCCCCGGTCTTGGCTTCTGAACGCCGGGACTTTGCACTCGATACCTGCCAGGCAGGTGAGGGCCGCTGATGACGGCCGAAAAATCGTAGCCCTGATGGTCCGGCTGAAACCGAGGACCATTGCCGAGATGCCAGTTCCCAACGTACCCCGTTGAATAGCCGGACGCCTTCAACGCTTCAGCAACCGTGACCGTATCGAGAGGCAGCGCCATGGTGGTCAGTGGAGTGATCACACGTTCGAACGGCCGCCAATGCCCGGGGATATGCGCTGTGATTCCAATTCGCGCTTGATTCTGGCCGGACTGTACTGCGCATCGTGTTGGCGAGCAGGCGGCTCCAGCAGCGTAGGAATCTGTGAACCGCATTCCATCAGTTGCCAGTTGGTCGATGTGTGGCGTATCAATGAAATCGTTGCCATAGCAGGCGACATCCTTCCACCCCATATCGTCAATGAAGATCAGAATGATGTTGGGCCTGTCGGCAGCCCTGAGCTGCAATCCGGTGGATCCCACAAAAAACACAGCTGCGATTGTCGCGAGAAGGAGGTGTTTCAATTCCCTGCGGCGTTCAAGTGGTGGAGTGGGTTGCTCTAATTATAAGTGGCGTTTGTATCTGCTCCCTCAATTCCCCAATAATAGAATACACAAGATATTGTCCGCTCTATTTGTTTTTTCTGTTGGATTTAATGATCCAATGCAGCCCTTCAATAAGATGTTGGTGGCCGAACTTGGTGTTCAGAGATTTAACCTCATGTCCTAGTTCGGTGTAGAAAAAACGCCCGCCTTCGAATTCTCGAATCCAGCTGACCGGGTGATCTATACCCATAGGCTTCCCACCACGGGTTTTAAAAGCATCACGAACAGGATCGTAAGACTTTTCATCGATCCGTAGCAGGACTCTTACACCCGACAGACCCGTTACCGACTTGTCGTGGTTAGTCCAGTCGGCGGTGTAATCAAATGAGGGGCCAAAGCCTTTTACAGCTGGATGGTTTTTATTTTCTGTATCAACGATCAGCTTGGCTTTCAAAAATTCAGAGTCGCTATTGAAGCCGCACCCAAGCAGTTCCGTCCACCATGGCCAAGTGTTGTGGTGTACTGCAGCAGCGTGCAGTCCCATGATTCCACCACCTGCGTGATACCAGTCCTTCAACTGCTTTCGCTGTTGTTCATTGAGTGTTTTACCGATGTCGGTGGTGCTGCTGAAAATAATAGCTTGGTAGTTGTTCAATCGACTGAAATCTTCCGGCGATTCTGTGACGTCCATTTGGATATTATGCTTGGCCCCGAGTCGAACGAGAAATCCGTTAACCTCCGGCAAAGCCGGATGGCGATACCAGGCTGTTTTTGAGAAAATTAAGACACGTTGAAGTTTGCCACTTGCGGCACCATCGTGAATCGGATCGGCGAAGGTGTTTATGGTCAACAGGGAGGCAATCGTGAGTGTTAGTAATGTGTGTTTCATAAAAGCGTGAAGTGCGTTAAACAATAGCAAACCACCCATAACCGTCAAACACTGATTAGCCGTCTCTGCCGGAACCGTGTGTTATTGCACGCACGCCTTTTTTGGGGCCGAGAATGAATCCTAACTTGCGAGAATAGCATGGAAGAAGACGTAGTAGAGGTAACTGAAAGCCTCCCTAAAGAAACCGGGCTAGTGGGACTAGACAATCCCTATGGTTTACAGGAATTGACACAAGATGTTGGCTAAGTGGTTTGAACCAGATGAACCGCGCGATTTTTTCGACGGGTGCATTTTTTCTAATGGTGTTTTGTATTTGTAAGCCCGTTTTTTGCGGGAGTAGTTTACTAAGGAAAGGAAGGAAATGATACATGGCACAAATGAAAAAAAACTGGTGAAAAGTTACACCAGTTGCTCGACTCATTGGAGCAGGTCGCTCCCGAGTCTTCGTTTGGGGGAATGTCGTTGGCTGGTTTTAAGGCAGCGGCACAACCATCGCTCGTCGAGCGTCAGAACGCGCCGAATGCTGGTGATGGTAAGGGGAACGCAATCGCCCGACGCGAGACGCCGAGCGAAACGACCCTCACGCTTATGAAGCGCATGGTGAGTTCCGTGATGGGCGATCTCGCCTAACGGCAGTTACTCGGCCTGATGAGTTCCTTTCGCGTGGAGCCACTCTGTTTTTTTCACGACGAAAAGTGATTGTGCCGGGAAGAAAGAAGTTGGTTCTGAAGACCCGTACAGGGAAATCTTCCCACAATTTCTATTTTTTTAAAAATCAAACAGTCGCAAGTTCCAAGTTGTTACAGGTAGGTAGCCGTAAGTGGTTAGTAGCTAGTATATTGTGCTTGGCTTACACTTTTTCCGGGACGACGTAGGGGGCCCGGTAGTTGTTCTTGACGTACTTGTTGGCCTTTTCGGAGTGTGCGCCCACGAAGCGTTCCTTCTCGTTGCTGTATGTCAGCCATGGGCTCAGGACCGGCTTGTCCTTCTTCAGGTCGACCTCGTTTGCGTGGAGGTGCTTGAGCATTTGGTTCAGCGTCTCGACGCCTTCCTCCGAATGACCTTTGACTCGTTCGCGGATTTCATCAACTGATGATCCTTTCCCGACCCGGTGGGCGACGTTGGCCTGGTGGATCATTACGGCGCCGAGATGGCCGTCGAGGATGTCGGCATTGAGGTCGTCGGATTTGCGGGAGCGCACCGCCTTCAGGAAGTTGGGAACGTGGTTCCGGCCGCCGTCGCCCTTGAACTGCCGGATCTTCTTGCCGTCGTTGTCGAAGGCCCAGCCACCACCCCGGGTGACGTTGTAAAAGCCGTTCTCGCACTTGACGATGTTGGTGAATTTGACGCCCTGACCGAACCGCCTGTAAACGGACACGCCGCGCCGGCCGCGGTTGTCTTTGTCGTGCGGCATGTCGCGAATCTCGAGCACTAGTGGAACCTTGTAGTCGTACAACGCGAAGTGTGTGTTGGGGGTTTCGCCATCGTCATCCCATGCGAACCGGCCACCGACGCTCATGACGCGCTTCGGCACATCGGTCATGCCGAGGAGATGGCGAATGTCATCCGAGTTGTGCGGTGCGATATTGCCCATGTCGCCGTTGCCGTAGGCCCATATCCAATGCCAGTCGTAGTGCAATCTTTTTCGCATCAACGGGCCTTTCGGGCCGGGGCCGCACCACAGGTCGTAATCGATGCCGGCGGGGATCGGGGTGGGGGTGGTTACCTTGCCGATTGGCTCGCGGTGGCGGTACCACAGCGAGTGAACCCACTGGACTGCACCGAGTGTTCCCTTGCGGATATCCTCTGCGGCGTGGATGAGCGCTGGGTCGGACCGCTGCTGTGTGCCGGCCTGCACGATCCGGTTGTACTTGCGGGCGGCTTCTATGGATTTCCGGCCCTCCCAGATGCAGTGGCTGACCGGTTTCTCGACGTAAACATCCTTGCCTGCCTGGCAGGCCATCACTGTAAGGAGGGCGTGCCAGTGGTTGGGCGTGGCGATGACGACGACATCCACGTCCGGGCGATCCAGGATGTGACGGAAATCCTGATGCTGCCTGTAGCGAGCATCGACGTTGGCGCCCTGCTTGGCCAGTGTGTTTTTGAGATGGTTCTCGGCACTGTTCATGTGGGCCTTGTCGGGATCACTGATGCCGACGATCCGAACACCCGGCTTGGTGGCGAAGTCGCGCAGATGACTTGTCCCCTTGCCACCGCAGCCGATGATGGCGACGCGGACATCCGAGTTGGCACCCAGCACGCGGTGGGTGGGAAGGGTCATCGCGGCGCCTGCAAACAGGGAGCGTTCCACAAAACTCCTACGGGTGATTTTATTTTCAGTCATGATTTATTTGTTCTCTGTTTGATCGATTAAACTTGTGCGTCCAGACGGCAATGCTAGCTGTCTATATTCAGAAAACAATCCATTTGTGCCGGTCCGGCCAGCGCCAAAACCAAGCGCTTGGCCAAGCAGAGAGATTAAGTGAGCGGTCAGCGGTTGGAAGGGGCGAGGGGTGGGAAATCAAAGATCAAACCAGGAATGTCGTAGTCGTAAGCCGAAAAGAGAAGAGCACCATTTCCTATCTGCGGTTCTCTGTGTTTAATTCCTAGTAAAACCGAGCACCGCGGTGAGCCGGCTGACTTCCTCACTCGCTACTTTTGACTTGAGGGCAAGTGCCGGGCCGGGTAAGTTCGCTTTCATTCAGCAGCTTTTGAAGCCATCAATATAAACAAAATGAAACGCCGTACGTTTTTACTCAACTCAGCCTCGACTGCATTCGGATTTCAGGTTGTGTCCAGCCATGTGCTGAGGGCAGCCGAAGGGCAGAACACTCCCAACAACAAGATTCGCATTGCGGCCATCGGCTGTGGCGGGCGTGGAGGAGCCGACCTCGGCGCAATGGCCGGGGAAGACATCGTGGCGTTGTGCGATGTGGACGACCGGCGTGCCGCCGGGTCTTTCAAGAAATTTCCTAAGGCCAAGCGCTTCAAGGATTTCCGGAAGATGTACGATGCCGTCGGCGATCAGATTGACGCTGTGTTGGTGGCGACGCCGGATCACACGCATGCAGTCGCCATCATGGGGGCGATCGGGCGAGGTAAACATGTTTACTCGGAGAAGCCGCTGGCACATTCGGTCGCCGAGGTGCGCACATTGCGTGCGGCTGCCCTGCAGAAAAAGGTAATCACGCAGGTTGGCAACCAGGGGCATTCCTCAGATCATATCCGCTTTTTTTGTGAGCTCATCTGGGCGGGCGCGATTGGGCAGGTCTCCGAGGTGCATGCGGGGTGCGATGCCTTCAAGAATGTCTACTGCCAGATTGGCAAACAGATTGCGCTGCAAGCCGAGGAACACGAGGTGCCCGAGGGGCTGGACTGGAATCAGTGGCTTGGCCCTGCCGCCGCGCGCGCCTATCAACCAGCTTATTTGCCGTTTAACTGGCGCGGTTATTCCGCTTTTGGCAGTGGCTGCATTGGCGACTGGATTTGTCATGTGCTTGACCCGTCCTACTGGGCGCTTGACCTTGGGATGCCCACCGCGATCAAGGCGGACACGAAAGGTTATGACCCGGTGAAGCACAAAGAGTTTTATCCCAAGGGCGCAAAGATCACTTATGAATTTCCGGCCAAGGGGGATCGCGGCCCAGTGAAGGTGGTCTGGTATGACGGCGATTATTCCATTCCGAGGCCGGACGAACTCAAGAATGAAAAGCGCAAAGTGGTCGGCACCGGTGCGGTCGTGGTGGGTGACAAGGGCAAGATCATGCACGGCTCGCATGGGGCAGGGGGCTGTCGAATTATCCCCGAGGCGAAGATGAGGGAGTTCGGTAAGCCAGATCAGAAGATACCACGTGTGCGCGGCTCTCATCAGAACAACTGGCTCGAGGCTGTCCGGAACAACCAACAGGCCGACTCACCATTCGAGTATGGGGGCGCGCTGTCGGAGATCGGCTTGTTGGGGATGATCGCTATCCAGCGCAGCGGCGTGCGGTTGGAGTGGAATGACAAGGCGATGAAATTCACCAACGACGACGCGGCGAACAAACTCGTCAACCCCCCGTACCGCGCGGGCTGGAAGATTTAAGGGTTTCCGGGTCTCGGTATTCAAGTTGGAACAAGGATTTTCACGGGTTGCGGGGTCAGTTTTTAATCCTTTCAATCCGCGTTTATGAGTGCCCCGTTCTCCCTCAATTGTTCGCGTTGATTCGTGTCCATTCGGGGTTCCCACAAAAAAACCCGGCGCAGCGCTTGGCTGGCCGGGTGGTTCCCGTGAGCTTTTGGGAGATAGTTGCTAGATGCTGTAGCCGTTCAGATAGTCCCGCTTGACGTATTGTGCTGCCTCTGGGGTGTTGGGCGACTTCATATTCGGGCCGTCCCATTCCATCTTCTTCTTGCCGACCCGCAGGGCGATACAGCCGAGCAGAATGATCTCGGTCAGGTAAGCGGCGTTGTCAAAATTCGAGTACGCAGCGCGTCCTCCATTCATCATGTCGAACCATTCCTGATTGTGTCCTGGTGATTTCCAGAAATTATCCGCTATGGCCTGATCTGCTCCATGTTTTCTACTGTCTTTGAATTTTTTCTCATCATTCAGCGCGACATAGTAACGCGAACCGTAGTCGTCCGGCGTGTAGATTTGGCCCTTGGTGCCAATCAGTAAACAACCACTGCCCCGGATGTTACCGAAGGTGCTGTTGATTTTTGAGGCTATATCCTTGTTGGGTTGGTTTTGCCCTCCATCCTTTTTGCCGTCGTACCACCAGAATTTCAACGGAACCATTCCATCACGAGCAGGAAATTCAAAACGAAGTCGGGAGTTGAGTGGATAGGTCTCATTATTCATTGGGGAGAAATCTTCCGCCTCGATCACATCTGGGTATCCCATCTTGAGAGCGCGGAAAGGCATGTTGACGGTATGGCAGGCCATGTCGCCCAGCGCCCCGGTGCCGTATGCCTGCCAGCCACGCCATTTAAACGTATGATAAACCCCTTTCTTGTATGGCCGATGTTCTGCCGGACCCTGCCAAATGTTCCAGTCAAGATTTTCCGGGATTGGGTCCGCGCCTTTTGGCCGATCAATGCCTTGTGGCCAGACGGGCCGGTTTGACCATACATGTAATTCGGTGACATCGCCGATGATCCCGGATTGAATCACCTGCACTGCGCGTCGCAATCCACTTCCAGCACTGCCTTGATTCCCCATCTGCGTGGCTACTTTTTGTTCCTTGGCCACCTTGCGCATGAGTCGTGCCTCGTAGACGGATTGGGTGAGCGGTTTTTGGACGTACACATGCTTACCCATCTTCATGGCAGTGATGCCGGCGACGGCGTGCATATGGTCAGGGGTAGACACCGAGACGGCGTCAATGGACTTGCCCATCTTGTCCAACATCTTGCGGTAGTCTTGGAATGTGGCAGCTCCGGGATATTTTTGGCCACGAGACCGAAGTGTGTTTAGATCCACGTCGCACAGTGCGACAATATTGCCACCGCAACGCGCATTGTTATCCGTGTCACTGCTGCCCTTGCCGCCTGCGCCTATGGCAGCGACATTGATTTTGCTGTTTAGGTTCTGGCCTCTGAGGATAAAGGGGCCAAATGCTGCGGCACCCAATGCTGCCGAGGAGTGTGAGATGAACTTGCGGCGTGATAGCTCATTCTGTGGAGTCTTTGTCATTTTAAGTATATTTTTGGATAAATGAAAACACCGGGAAAAATCAACATGATAATTCCTTAAAAGGAAAAACTATCGACTCGCCGCGGGAAAAAACAGAAAAAACTTGCCCAAGTGCGTAGTTTCGGATGGTGCTCGGATCGAACTTTTGGTCAAGCGCTTGGTCAAGGCGCAAAGAAAGCAACGTCAAGGGACGTGACTTTTGTGATTTGCTTGCAGCCAGTGGCTTAAGCCGGGTAGTTCAGAGGCTGAACCTCCTGCCCAGTGCCGGTTGTGATCTTCCGGCTTTTTTCGTCAAATAACAGTGTCAGGCTCATCCGCTCGGACATCTCAGCCAGCGAGATGACCACCTGGGCGCGCATTGAGAGGTCGATGTTGCCCTTGGTTTCGCCGCCGTTGCGGATGACGTCGAACCAGTCGGCGTGCTCGGCGACGAAGTCCGCCCCGCTAGGCTTGAGTCCGCTGAAGCTCTCCGGGTCGATCTCGTCGCCGAATGGGGTCTCCGGCTTAAGGTCGACTTTGTCGCCGCCGAAGTAGAGTGTGCCGTGGTGACCGCGCAGCATCTCCGGCAGGCCCTGCTGGTTCACTGTGCTGCCGACGACCATCAGCGTGTAGCCGCTCGGGAAGTTGGCGAGCACCTGCGTGTTGTCCGGCACGTCGCGGTCGGTGCTGATCTCTTTCGTGCCAAGGCAAGCGACGCGGTTTGGGAATTCCGGGTTGCCGCTGGCGATCATCAACGGATGAATCTTGTGCGCGAGCAAATCACCGAGGATGCCGCAGCAGTAGTGATTGTATTTGCGCCACCGGAAAAAGTGGTCGGCGTTGAACGGGCGCGTGCCGGTGCTGCCGAGCCAGCGTTTCCAGTCGACACTCGAGTCGGTGAGCTTCGGGTTGATGGTGTAGTTCCACTCGCCCTTGGGGCTATTGCGGCAGTAGGAGGATTGGCCTAGCACGAGTGGTCCGATCATGCCGTCGCGAACCAACTGCGCCGCTTTGTGCCATTTTTTTTCAAGGCAAAATACCGCGCCGATCTGCATCACTCGCTTGGTTCTCTTGCAGGTGTCGTACACGTCGAACCCTTCGCTGAGGTAGCGGGTCATCGGCTTTTCGATCAGCACGTGCTTGCCTGCCTCCATCGACTCAATTGCCACCGGCGCGTGCCAGTGGTCCACCGTGGCTATTACGACTGCGTCGATGTCCTTACGCTCGAGCAGTTTTCGGTGGTCGTTGTAGACATTGCCCGACTTGACGCCCATGAACTCCTGTGCGCGGTCGCGGTACTCGGAGAACACGTCGCACGCCGCAGTCGCCTGCACGTTGTGCTTGGCGTCGTTGTTTTTGATTTGGCGAACGTGCGTGTTGAAGCCCTGGTTGCCCACGCCGACGAAGCCTACGTTGATGCGGTCGTTGGCCCCGATCACCCGGCCGGTTGAGGGTGCCTGATTTTGGCCGTAAACCGGCGTCTTGATGATGCTGCCCGCACCCGTCACGGCGGTGGCAGCTGCAGCCTGCTTGATGAATGTGCGCCGGGAGCTGCCCGCTGCCGATTGGTCTTTAAGTTGGCTCATGATAATTGTCCTATCGTCTTTCGCCACCCTAGAGATTTTTATTGGCAAGTCAAAGCCCGAGATGAATTCCAGGGCTATTTTTTTCGTCCTGACCGACGAATGGAGCCGTTGGCCATTCACGAGCCTCGCCCAAAAACAGCTTTCCATCAGGCGCAAAAAAAGAGACCTTCCCGTAACTTGAAATGAAATATCAGATGCTGACCACGTTGTTGGCCTGGGGTTTGATCCCGGACGTAATGCCGATCAGTGCCTCGGGGCAACCGGCGGGACTTGAGGTCGCCGTGTTGAACCGCGACAAGCCGGTTGATTTTGCCCTAGAGATTCTGCCGATCCTCCGGAAGAACTGCCTCGCCTGCCACAATGCCAGGGACACCGATGGCGATCTCAATCTCGAGACCCCCGCTACCATCGCCAAGGGCGGGGAGAGCGGCGCGGTGGTCGTTCCCGGCAAAGCCGCCGAAAGCCTGTTGATGCGCCACGTCCGGCAGATCGAGAAACCGTTCATGCCTCCCCGCCGAAACAAAGTCAGTGCCAAAAAACTCACGCCCCGCCAGCTTGGCCTCGTCGAGTCATGGATCGATGAGGGCGCCAATGGAGAGGTGGCGCAAGTGGCGTCGGAACTGAAATGGCGGCCCATTTCTTTCGCTCGCGCCCCTATTTATGCCACTGCGATTTCGCCCGATGGCCAATACGCCGCCGCGGGACGCGGCGGCCAGATTTCCGTATACCACCTGCCGACCGGCCGCCTGGCAGCACGCCTTGCTGACCCCGGCTTGGCCAAGGGCAATCCCGGCACCACCGCCTTGGCGCATCGCGACGTTGTGCAGTCGCTGTCGTTCAGCCCCGATGGCCAAACCCTGGCTTCCGGAGGGTATCGCGTGGCCAAGCTTTGGAGGCTACAACCGCCATCAGTGAACGGACTGCTGAACCTGCTGCCGGGCGGCGAGAAGGTCTCGGCGATCGGCGTAGCGCCTGGCCAAGCGCGCGTGGTCGTCGCCGGCTCGGCCGGCGGCGTTCAGGCGATCGATCTCCAAAGCAGGATGCCGCTTTGGCGCGATCAAGTCCCAGGTCAAGCCGCCAGGCAACTAGCGGTGTCGCCCAGCGGCAACCGCGTCGCCGTGCTGTTCGCCGACGGCCGGGTGCGCACCTGGGAAACGGCGACCGGCGAGCGCATCACTCGCGAGTCTTCGCCGATGGCCGCGCAAGCCATCACCTGGCTGAACGACGGGGAACTCGCCACGGCACATCCCGGCGGCGCGCTCAAGATTTGGGCTGCTATCAACCCCGGCAAAGTCGTGAACGAATGGAAACCGGGTGGCGACATCACGGCGCTGGCGGCGTTACCTGGTGGCGCAAAAGTGTTGCTCGGCCGCACCGACAACAAATTGGTCGTACTCAACGTCGGGGACGGCAAAGAGGAAAAGGAAATTGACCACGGCGCGCCGATCACAGGTTTGCGGGTTCGGGCCGATGGCAAACAGGTCGCGACACTCGGCGGCCCAACGGCGAGACTCTGGGACACGGACAAGTGGGAATCTACGGCTCTATTACAAGGCTATCCGCTCGCCGCCGAGACGGTGGCAAAGGCTGAGCAGACGTTGGCATTCGTGAAGGCCGAGGTCGGCTACCACAAGGCCAGTGTCGGGGGCAAAGAAAAGGATCTGAAAAAGGACAACGACGCAGCGAAGAAGGCAACGGAAGCCCTGGCCAAGCACGAAAAAAACTTGGCCGACAAAACAAAGGAAAAAACCAACGCCGAGGCCGACCTGAAAAAACTAGCCGAAGAAATCGCTGCGCTGCCAGAACAAACCGAGATCGCAACAAAAGCCAAGGCCGAGGCCGAGGCTGCCTTGAAGGCGGAGCAGGGGCTTGCCGCAAAAGCAAAGGACGCATTGGCCAAGGCCAGCGAGGCCAAGGCTCAAGCCGCTGCCGCCAAGGTCAAGCTGTCCGCCGAGTTTATGCAGCTTGGCTCAGCCGCGCAAAATGCCACGCAACTCGCGGCGGAAGCGCGCGCCGTCTCAGGGAAAGCCAAGGACGATAAAACCTTGGCGACGCAGGCCGAGGCCGTCGCCGCCTTGGCCAAGCGCAAGGTCTACGAGTTCGAGGCCGCGCTTGATCTATACGCGCCGACCAAGCAGCAACTGGCCAAGGCGGAAACAGGACTGCAAACTGCGACACAATCGCTCGTTGCCGCCGAGGCAAGAGTGAAACCTGCAGTGGCCGCACTCGACGGCAAAACCAAAGCCTTGGCCGCACTCGAGGAACGCAAAAAGAAAACGCCGGAGGAAAAGAAGAATATCGATAAAAAAATCGCTGACGCCGGGGGCGCAATGGACAAAGCCAGGCTCGAGATCGACTTGGCCAAGTCGGAAGTCGGCTTCACCGGAAAGAACGTAAAAACCGCTGAGGCGAGCTTGGAAAAAGCCAGGGTCGAGCAGACCGAGGCCGGTAAGCTACCCGCTGAGCGTGAAGCCGCACTCGCCGAGGCCAAGTTGATTGCGGCTGCCGGGATGCAGGATTGCCTCGACGCCATGTACTCCGTCGCTGGATCTCTGGTTTACACGCTGTCCATCGACGGCCGGGTTCAGGCTTGGGCGACTGCCACCGGCGCTCGTTCGCATCCCGTTGCGCCGGCCGGCCGGCCGGCGCAGTTCATTCGGCTTTTAAGCGATGGACGATTGGCCCTGGCTGGAGGCTCGCCGGAGATGGCAGTGTTGGAGCCGGAGCCGGTATGGTCATTGGCGCAGTCGATCGGCGGCGGCGGTGACGACTCGCCGATTGAGGATCGCGTGATCGCGCTCGACTTCAGCCCCGACGGCCAATGGCTGGCCACCGGCGGCGGCTTCCCGTCGCGAGGCGGTGAGATTTACATTTGGAACGTGGAGGACGGCTCGGAAGTATTGCGAATCCCTGAGGCACACAGCGACACGGTCTGTTCGCTAGTTTTTTCGCCGGACGGTAGCCGGCTGGCCTCTGGTGGCAGCGACCGCTTCGCTCGTATTTTCGAGACAAACCGGGGCAGTGAACTCCGTGCGCTGGAGGGGCACACAGGCCATGTGCTAGGCGTGAGTTGGCAGCGAAACGGCCGGGTACTGGCCAGCGTCGGTGCGGACAAGGCTGTGAAAATATGGAACATTCTCAACGGCGAACAAAAGAAATCGTTCGGGGGCTTCAAAAAGGAAGTCACCTCCGTGCACTTCCTCGGCATCGGCACACAGGCGGTCGTCTCAGCTGGCGACAATGTGGTCAAGGTTGTGAAGGAAGACGGCGGAGAAGTGCGACGCCTGCCCGACACCAGCGCCTTCATGCACACCAGCGACGTGACACCGGACGGCAAGTTGGCAGTCGGCGGCGGCTTTGACGGCATCCTCCGTGTATGGGAAGTTAATACAGGAAAGCTCCTCCAAAAATTCACTCCGCCGCCAGAGTCAACCGAAGTAGCTGCGAGAAAGTAAGCAGCGCAGGAAAAGGGGAGACAGATTTTACGGATTTACACGGGTTGTGTTTTCCAGATTGGAATTTGATTAGTGTTTCTATTTTAGGGTTTAGAGTTCCCTCAATTAAATCTGTAGAAACCCGAGAAATTCGTGCCCGAGAATCAACCCTTGAGAGGATGCTGTACTTGGACATTATTATGTCCATATGAAAGCGATTAGCTACACGGCGGCTCGAGAAAATTTAGCGGCGACGATCAATGAAGTTCGTGAGGATCGGAGTCGAGTGATTATCACCCGTAAACGCGACCAGGCGGTGATCATGATGCCGCTCGAAACGGGAGAGGAAGCCGAGTGTAAAGTTGTCGGAATCGACGAAGAATGAGACTCCTGTTCTCGGAGCAGGCTTTGGGTTATTACCTGTATTGGCTGGCCACCACAAAAAATTGGCTAAGCGGATTAATCAATTGATCCGTGACACGAGTCGTGATCCATTTTGCGGGATTGGAAAACCGGAGCGGCTTCGCCGTCTGCTGAAGGGGTACTGGTCGCGCCGCATCTATGAGTAGCATCGCATGGTCTACCGCGTGAAGTATGGTGTACTTATGGTGGCGCAGCTTTGCTACCATTACGAAAACTGATGATGCGAACTTGCTGATGCGTTACACCGTCAGGATGTCCTTTTCCTTGTCGGTGAGATGGGCGTCGAGTTTCTGAATGCAGTCGTCGGTGAGTGTTTGCACCTGTTTTTCGGCACCCTTGATTTCGTCCTCGGAGACACCGGCTTCCTTGGCTGATTTCTTCAGGCCCTCCTTGGCATCGCGGCGGATGTGACGCACGGCGACTCGGCCGTCCTCGGTGATCTTTCTGGCCACTTTGACGAGTTCCTCGCGCCGTTCCTGGCTGAGATCCGGCAGGGCGATGCGGATGACTTTGCCGTCAATCGCCGGGTTGAGGCCAAGGTTGGCGGCCTGGATGGCCTTGGCGATGGCTCCCACCGTGCTGGCGTCCCACGGTTGAATCAGTATCATTCGCGACTCGGGGGCAGTGATGCCAGCCATGTCGCGCATGCGCATACTTGAGCCGTAGGCGTCCACCATGATGTTTTCCACCAGCGCGGGGTTGGCTTTACCGGTGCGGACCCCCTCGAACTCGTGCATCATAGCCGCTTCGGACTTGGCCATCTTGTCTTCTGTTTCCTTAAGTACTTGATCAATAGGCATAAAGAAAATCTAACATGCGGTTGGGAGGCTTGGCCAGTTTTTCATGCGATTGGCCAAGCGCAGGTCAAAGCTGCCAGCCAGCGCGGTAAATGTGCTGCATGAGTTCGGCGGCTTCCGGGTGGCCTGTGAGTTTCATTTCCCCGTGATTCCACTCGAGGGCAGCGCCGGTGCGGTGGGCGATATTGCCGAGCAGCACCACCTCGGCCAGCGGCCCGGCGTAGTCGAAGTTACAGGTTGTGGTGCCGCCGGTCTTGATGGCGTTAATCCATTCCCGATGATGGCCAAGAGAGCGGGGGATGTTGGGCTGAGGCTTTTCGTAATCCGTAAAATCTTTCTCCGGTAGGAGCACGTGCTTGTCGTAGTCGGCGAGCAACATGCCGTTGTTGCCGACGAAAAGACTGCCGTTGCCCCACTTGGGCAGGAGTCCCTCGGCGAAGTGAGGCGGACGGTGTTCGCCATGATACCAGCATAGCTTGGTGGCGGGTTGTTTGCCGTGGGCTTTGTAATGGAAATTAACCACCAACGAGTACGGTGTGGCCTCGGCGTCCGGCTTGGGGCCCTTGACGACCTCGATTCGACTGGGGTGCTGCAGCCCAAGCGCCCAGTGGCTCAGGTCGATGTGGTGGCAGCCCAAGTCGGCAAGTGAGCCTCCGGCGAAGTCCCACCACTGCCGCCAACTGAACGGATGATGCGTAGGGTGATACGGAACGTGATAACGGGTCGGCCCAAGCCAGAGATCGTAATCAAGGTTGGAGGGAACTTTGTGCTTCGCATTTCCGCGAGAGCCGCCGCCCATGTCTGAGCCGACCCAGACGTGAACCTCCTTCACCGAGCCGATGGCGCCCGCCCGTAGCAACTCGACGACGCGCCGGTAGTTGTCGCCAGCATGAATCTGTGTGCCCATTTGCGTGACGAGCTTTTTGCGCCGTGCCAACTCGGTGACGGCGCGGCACTCGGACACCGTGCGCGTCAGCGGTTTTTCGCAGTAAACATGCAGGCCGTTGTGCAGCCCGGCGGCAGTCGCGACGGCGTGGGTGTGGTCCGGCGTGCTGACGACGAGCGCATCGAGTTTTTCGCGCCCTATCATCCGGCGAAAATCGGCATAGCGCTTGGCCCTCGGGAAACGCCCGGCCTCTTGAGCGAGAAAGTTACTGTCCACGTCGCACAGCCCGACGATATTCTCGCCTGCGACGCCGTTGAGGTTGGCTTTGGCCCGGTTCGCTACGCCGACGATGCCGATGTCGAGCCGCTCGTTGGCGGCATATGTGCGGGCACTCCCGGCGGCGAGTATGGTGAACACGCCTTGCTGAACGAATCGGCGGCGGGTAATTTGTGTGCTCATGCTGCTACGGGGAAACTACGCACTTGGTCAAGCGAGGCAAGCCCCTGTTGACCCGGCCAAGCGGTGGCCGTACTGTTTCCTCCGTGATCGATATGACCGAGATCCAGCCAAGCGCTGCTGCCGGTTTTCGCGTGGAGCGCCGCACTCCGCCGGAGAGGCTTGACGTGCTTTCCCGCGAGATTATTAAGCTCAAGGATGATCTCAACGCCGTGATCCTCGCGCACAACTACCAGGTGCCTGAGATTCAGGACTTGGCGGATTATGTGGGTGACTCACTTGGCCTTTCACGGCAGGCGGCCGAGACCGATGCGGCCGTCATTGTGTTTTGCGGCGTTCACTTCATGGCGGAGACGGCAAAGATTTTGTCGCCAAAAAAAACTGTCCTGCTGCCGGACCGCGACGCTGGGTGTTCGCTCGAGGAGAGTTGCCCACCGGAAAAACTGCGCAAACTGCAGGCGACGAACCCCAACTTTTACACCATTGCCTATGTCAATTGCAGTGCCGAGGTGAAGGCGCTGAGCGACGTGATTTGCACCAGCGGAAACGCAAAAAAAATTGTTGAGGCAGCTCCGGCGGATCGCGACCTGCTGTTCGTGCCGGACGAAAACCTTGGCTCGTGGGTGATCGAGCAGACCGGCCGACCGATGACATTGTGGCAGGGGAACTGTTACGTGCACGTCGAGTGGACGCACGAGAGCATCACGCGAATTCGCCGCGAGCACCCCGATGCGCCGCTAGTAGCGCATCCCGAGTGTACCAAGGCTGTCCGCATGCTCGCCGACGAGGTTTGCTCGACCGAGAAAATGGTCAACTTCTGCCGCGACTCCAGAGCTAAAGCGCTGATCATCGCCACTGAGGTAGGTATGCTGCATCGGCTTCAGAAGGAGTGCCCGGAGAAACAGTTCATCCCTGCGCCGACCGAGAAGTGTGCCTGCAACGAGTGTCGTTTTATGAAAATGAACACCCTTGAAAAACTGCACGACTGCATGGCAAACCGCACGCCGGAGGTGACACTAGACGAGGCCGTCATCGAGCGCGCACATCAGCCGATCGAGCGCATGCTCGAGATTTCCGCGAGATAGCAGCTAGGGCAAGTGGGTTGCTTTTTGTGGGCGGGCAAGGGCAACTTGACCCACAATTTCTTGACATGAAAAAACGAAACATCAACTGGGTGCTATCGTTGGTCGTCGGCTTGATTTGCATCACTGGACAAGCTGCCGATGGCAAAAAGGCAATCCAGCTGTTCGATGGCAACGACCTAAAAAACTGGACACAACAAAAGCCAGGTGCCTGGGAGGCAAAAGACGGGGTGCTCGGGCCAAGTGCCAAGCCGGGCGGCTACATTTGGAGCAAGGCTAACTATGACAACTTCGAGTTGGCACTCGACTTTAAGATGTCGAAGCGCTGCAACAGTGGCGTGTTCTTTCGCACCGATCCGAAGAACGCGGTGCAGGGCGGTTTCGAGATCCAGATTTTCGATTCACACGGCAAGGCCAAGGTGGGCAAGCACGACTGCGGTGCGCTGTATGATGCGCTCGCGCCAGACTCGAACCCGACCAAGCCGGCCGGCGAGTGGAACCACATGAAGCTCACCGTCAACGGCGCTTCGGTAAAAGTCGTGCTGAACGGAAAACAGGTCGTCGTTGCCGATTTGGATCAATGGACAACCGGACGCAAAAATCCGGACGGCTCCCGCAACAAGTTTCGTACTGCGCTGAAAGACATGCCGCGCACCGGCAGCATCGGGCTGCAATACCACGGCCACCCGGTCTGGTTCAAAAACATCGTGGTTAAGCCACTCTGATTTCCACTTTCACAGTAGCCACAAAAAAAGGCCAAGCCATCCGGCTTGGCCTTTTTGCTGCTAAAGTAAGACTGTCAATCATCCCGGCCCGTGAACATGAGCAGGAGGTGGATGATCGCCACAAAGACGTTGAACAGACCGGCGAAGAGCATCAAGGCACCCATTGTTGGTTCGTCGTATTCTGGGTTGTTCAAGACCTGGCTGGTGGCGTTCACGAGAATGAACACACCGAAGATGCCAATCGCACCGGAGATCAACATGCTAAGGAAACCGATACCCAGAAACATATTCAGGAAGATGACGCCGATGATGGCGAAGAACATCCCAGTCATTAGTCCGCGCGGCGCTGAGAACTGAGCTTTGGTGATCATTACGGCAAACGTGACTCCGGAGAACACGATGGCGGTCAGGATCAATGCAGCCGGGACGATGTCCGGCGCGACGACGCTGGCCATGAAGAGAACCGGCGCAAGTACCAGGCCTGAAATCAAGCCGTCGCCGATCAACGCAAGGGTGCCCATGACCGGATTATGCCGAGCGGCCATGGCTACGCGCGGGATGGCGTTGAGGGCGATCATCGCCACAATCCAGCCCATCCAGGTGGAAAAGAACTGAACCAAGGCGGGTGTCCTCGCCCCGATGAAGCCACCGGCTATGGCGGCGACCACGCCCAACGAAAGCAGGGCGTAAGTTTTCTTGATGGCAGCGGAACGGGTCTCGTCAAGCTCCGTCGTTCCGAACAAGCCCTGGGTGATTGGAATATTGTTTTGTAAGGCACTCATATCGCATTTAATTCTGCCATTTTGTGTCGCTTGCGGCAACTGCAAAAATCGTCCGGCATTATAGCAGTATTGCAATGAGATTGCCTCAGACTCCCACGGGGGATAGCTTGGCCAAGCGCACTGCGATCATGCAATTTTCACTTTCTGTACGGATTGCCGAGGAGTTTCACTCCAAGGAGGAGGCGTCGATGCCGCTCGGCGACTTGGCCCGCTTGGCCAAGCGCTGCGGCTACGAGGCGCTCTGCATGAGGGCGTCTCAAGTGGGGGTGCATTCGCCGCCGAAAGCTGTTGAGGAAGCAGCCGATTGCCTGGCTGAAACCGGCTTGGCCGTGAGCATGGTCACCGGCGACTTTGACACGGTTTACAACAACGAAAAGGGGCCAAGCGCGCTGACCAATATCACGCCGTACCTCGATCTGGCCAAGCGCCTGGGTGCGCCGCGAATTCGCGTCGCGCTCAAGCACGAGTCGGATATTGCCAACGCCCGGCGTGCCGCCGACGAGGCGGCCGAGCACGGCATCCAACTCGTGCACCAATGCCACACTCTGAGTTTGTTCGAGACGGTGGAGGGGATCGAGCGGACGTTGTCGGCGATTGACCGCCCAAACTTCGGCTTGGTTTACGAGCCGGCCAACCTTGAGATTTGCGGGCAGGATTACGGCCAAGCGACGATCGAGCGCTTGGCCAAGTGGATCTTTAACGTCTATCTGCAAAATCAGTTGCTCAAGCCGGACGGCGGATTGACGCTGCCGACATGGTGCGGCGGCGACGTGTCGTTCGACCTGATCTCGGTGCACTCGCCCGGAGGGGTTGATTTTGATCGTGTGTTCGCCGGGTTGAAAGCAGTCGGCTACGACGGGACGGTCACCGTGCACCAGTCGGCGCAGCCGGGGGAGACGCCGGAGAAGTCGGCCAGCGGCACGGCGAATTTCCTACGCGGTTTGATTTGAAATTGCCACGATGCGCACATTGAACACCATGAAAATATATCGTCACGTTTCCTTTGTTATTGCGTTGCTGTTTGCCGCGCAACTTACAACGGCCACTGAGCCGTTGACACTTGGCGAGCACGGCACGCAGCGCGAGTTGTTCGTCGATGGACATCTGATCGCAACGATGACCGGCGGCGTAAAACAGTTTCTGCACAAGCCTGAGCCAAGGGAGGTTGTGTTCATCACCGACGCGCCGTGGGAGGGAAACACCAGCGCGTATTACACGATCTTTCGCGATGGCGATTTGTTTCGGATGTACTATCGTGCATCCCATTGGGATACCGAGACGAAAAAGGAAACACATCGCGAGGTGACCTGCTACGCAGAGAGCCGGGACGGTATCCACTGGGTGAAGCCGAAACTTGGCCTATTCGAGTTCAACGGCTCGAGGGAAAACAACATCGTCGTCGATGGCCTTGGCACACATTGCTTTGTGGCGTTTAAGGATGGCAATCCCGCCTGTCCTCCCGAGTCGCGCTACAAGGGCATCTCCCGCGGCCGACCCGTTGGGGAAAAAGGACTATATGTTTTCGAGTCGCCCGACGGCATCCGCTGGAAGCTGATGCGGAATGAACCGGTGATCACCGAGGGTGAGTTTGATTCGCAGAATCTTGCCTATTGGGATGCGCGCACGCGGCAGTACCGCGAGTATCACCGCTCCTTCGTCAATGGCATACGCGCCATCATGACCAGCACATCGAGCGATTTCATCCACTGGGCCAAGCCGATGCTGCTCACATATCAGGAGGGAATTCCCATGCAGCACCTGTACACCAACGCAGTGCAGTCGTACGGGCGGGCGCCACACCTTTTCATAGGTTTCCCCACTAGATATCTGCCGGAAGATGGGCAGCGGGTCGAGCCGACCCTCATGACCAGCCGGGATGGGTTGCTCTTCCACCGGTGGCTCGAGCCGGTAGTGCCGGAATCGGCCCCGAAAGACCGAGGCGGCAACCGGAGCAACTACATGGCGTGGGGCATTGTCGAGATTCCCGGCCGCCCGAATCATCTCTCCGTGTACGCCACCGAGGCATATTACACCGGCCCCGACAGCCGCGTGCGGCGGTTCGAATACAGGAAGGACGGCTTCGTTTCCTTGCGAGGCGGTGCGCAAGGCGGCGTACTCAACACCAAGCTTGTCAAGCTGGGCCGTCTGGCAGACCGCCTGACGCTCAACTACAGCGCGAACCAAGGAGGCCAAGTCCGCGTCGGCCTGTATAAGCCCAACGGTACCGCCATCCCCGGCCACTCACTCTCCGAGTGCCAACCCCTGACTGGCGATCAACTCAACCAAACCGTCATGTGGAAAAGCGTCATCGGAAACAACGTCGGCAAAGCCAACGCTGACATCAGCCACCTGCGCCAAACCCACCCGGCGGTGCAGTTGCGGTTTGAGTTGAAAAATGCAGATCTGTTCTCACTGCAATTCCAGCCGTGGCTGAGATAACTTCAGGCTATAATCGATGGCATAGATTATGAATTGACTTCATCCGGTAGTTTACCAAATATTGGTGTCTGGAAACGAAAGGATTAAAAAATGACAGGACTAGTAATAATATTTGCGGCATTAGCTGGTTTGGCGGTCATCGTTGGCCTGTGGGTGATGGGCATTTACAACGGCTTGATCCGCAAGCGCAATGCCAAGGATAATAACTACTCGCAGATCGGTATCCAGTTGACGCGCAAGTACGACCTGATACCCAACCTCGTGAAGTTGGTTAAGGGCTACATGAAACACGAGCGAACCACGCTGGAGGAGGTCATTCAGGCACGCAACATGGCTGCCAACGCCAACGCGGCTGTCAGCGCGAACCCAAGCGATCCGGCGGCGATGAAGCAGATGGTGGCCGCTGAGGGCACTCTTGGCGGCGTGATGGGACGCCTGTTCGCGCTAAGCGAGTCGTACCCCGACCTCAAGGCCAATCAAAACATGATGCAGTTGACCGAGGAACTGACCTCAACCGAAAACAAGGTCACCTTTTCGCGTCAGGCGTTCAACGACTCGGTGATGGGCTACAACAACGCGCTGCAGGTTTTCCCGGCCAACATGGTCGCAGGTATGTTTGGTTTCACGGAGGCGATCTTCTTCGAGGTCGAAGGCTTGGGGGATGTCGGTAAGGCCGTTGTCACTGCCGATCAAAAGAAGGACCTCGACATCTCGTTCGACGACATGTGATCTCGGAGGCAAGGGATCAAGGGATCGCTCAACATGGACTTCTTTGAGCGCCAAAATAAGGCCAAGAAAAAAACCGGGGTTCTGGTTTTTCTTTTCTGCGTCGCGGTTCTTCTCATCTCCCTGCTGAATTTCCTGATTATTGCCGCGGTCATCCCCTTCGTGGATGAGGAGCGCAATTTTTCAACGTTGCAGGACCCGATGCTCGCCGTCTTGGTTTTTATGGGGACGTTCGCCGTCATTGGCATGGCTGGGTTGTTCCGGCGCGTTCAACTGAGCGGTGGCGGTTCCAGTATCGCGGCGATGATGGGCGGGCGGCTCGTCAACATGGCCACCACCGACCCCGACGAGCGCAAGCTGATGAATGTCGTCGAGGAAATGGCCATCGCCTCAAGCGTAGCCGTGCCGGAGGTTTACGTCATGGAGGGCGAAGAGGCCATAAACGCTTTCGCGGCCGGTTACACGCTCGACGATGCCGTGATCGGCGTCACCGAAGGCTGCATGCGCAAGCTTTCCCGCGACGAGCTACAAGGTGTCATCGCACACGAGTTCAGTCACATTCTTAATCAAGACATGAAGCTCAATCTCCGTCTAGTCTCTGTGGTTTTCGGGCTCATTGCGCTGGCTGTCATCGGGCGCGTTTTGTTGCAAATCGGTTTTTATTCATCGCACGGTCGCAGTCGCCGTAGCAGCGAAAACGGGGGAGGCGGCGGGGCTCTCGCCATCGGGATTATAGGCCTTGGCCTTATGGCCACCAGCGGGCTGGGCATCCTCATGGGCAATCTCATCAAGAGCGCCGTGTCGCGTCAGCGCGAATACCTCGCTGACTCCTCGGCCGTACAGTTCACCCGCAATCCTGAGGGCTTGGCCGGTGCGTTAAAGAAAATCGGCGCGCTTAGCGGCGGTTCCCGACTGCTCAGCACCCCCAACGCGGAGGAAGCCAGTCACATGTTTTTTGGCAACGCACTGAGCCGGTCTTGGTTTTCCATGACCTCCACCCACCCACCGCTGCTCGAGCGCATTCAGCTGCTTGAGCCAAGTTTCGACGGCGACTTTTCCGGTGTAAGATTCGATCAGTCGCCGCCGCCAAGACGGCAGAGCGCACCGGCTAAAACATCCGCCGGGATCCCGATCCCCGGGGTGGGCGATGCGCTTGGCCAAGCGCTCCCGCCGGTGATCATGGGCCTGGCTGCTGCCGGCCAAGTGCAGGTCGGCTCGGCCGCTGCGGTCGCCGACTCGATCGGCAACCCGACCCAACAGCATATTGACTTTGCCGCCGCGCTGCTTGCGTCGCTACCTGAGGCGGTGAGTGCTGCCGCTCACGATACGCACGACGCCTGCGCGCTGGTGTTCGCGCTGTTGCTCGACCCGAAGGACGGGCCGGTGCAAAAAAAGCAGCTTGGCCAAGTGGACAAACTCTTCAGCGAACAAATGGCCAAGGCCACCCTCAAGTTGAGTGCCAACGTGGCATCGCTCGATCCACGCGCCAAGCTGCCCGTCGCCGACCTGGCCGTCGGCTCGCTGCGGCGCATGGCGAAGGATCAGTTCGAGCGTTTCACCAAACTGCTGGAGTCCTTGGCGGCGGCGGACGAGAAGATCGACCTGTTCGAGTTTTCGCTGTCCAAGCTCGTGATCCGGCATCTCGAGCCGCATTTTGTGAAGCAGCAAAAAAAACCCGTACGATACTACTCGCTGAAAAAGTTGAGCCACGAATGCAGCGTGCTCATTTCATCCCTCGCCTGCACGGCCGGCAGCAACGACGAAACCATCCAAACGGCCTACGACGCCGGCGCGTCCCACCTCGATGCCACACGTTTGACCAAGTTGCCGGATGTCGATTGCGGCTTGCAGGAACTGGATCAAGCCCTCGTCACACTTGACGGAGTAGCCATCAACCTGAAGCGTACACTTATCGAGGCCGCTGCCGCCACTGTCTCGGCCGACGGTTACCTGCAAATCCAGGAGGCCGAGCTGCTCCGCGCCATCTCTGATTCACTCGGTTGCCCGATGCCGCCGCTTGCGATTGCGCTCGCCACCGCCGCCTGAACAATGTCCGAGCCGATTTCTCTTCCCGATGTGAAGCCCGCGCCGTTGGAGCCGGGGACACTGTACCTCGTGGCGACGCCGATCGGCAACATGGAGGACATCACGCTACGGGCGATCCGGACGCTGCGCGACTGCGACCTCGTGGCGGCGGAGGACACGCGCCACACCGGGATGCTGCTCAAACGCCTCGGCTTGGCCAAGCGGCAGGTCAGCACACATAAGTTTAACGAAGCCAAGCGTTCCGGTGAGATCGTCGAGTTGCTGCAGGGCGGAGGAACGGTGTCGATGGTCAGCGATGCCGGGAGCCCGGGCATCAGCGACCCGGGGCACCGGCTGGTCACGGCAGTGATCGAGGCCGGTTGCCGGGTGGAGACGGTGCCTGGAGCGTGCGCTTTGGTGGCGGCGCTGACGGCGAGCGGCTTGGCCACGAACGAGTTTCATTTCGTCGGCTTCCTGCCGGTGAAAAGCGGCCAACGAGCCAAGCGCTTGGCCAAGCTGTTGGAGTTGCCGGGGACGCTTGCGCTGTACGAGTCGCCCTATCGCGTAGTGAAGCTGCTCGGGGAGTTGGCCGAGGTTGCACCTGATCGGCCGGTCGTTTTGGCGCGGGAGTTGACGAAAAAATTCGAGCAAATCCAGCGCGGCCTGCCGGCGGAGTTGCTCGCCGCGTACAGCGAGCGCAAGCCTAAGGGCGAGTTCGTCGTGCTCATCGGCCGAGTGGAGTGAGGCCGGGGTTACGGCAGTTCGCGGATACGTAGGTTGCGGAACTCGATCGGCGCGCCCTCGGACTCGAGGCAGAGATAGCCGGTGGCCGGTTTGCAATCGGTGCCGCCGGAGACCTCGACGCCGTTCACCCACAGCCGCACTTCGCCGTTGATGGCGCGGATGTAATAGTGGTTCCATTCGCCGACTCCCTTCGTCGTGTTCTTCGAGGGGAAACTCCGGCTGCTGTTCGGAGCGACCGGCGGAAACGGTTTCATTTTGGCGTTTTGCGTGGGGAAAACATCGCCGTGAGAGGTGAACCAGTCGGACGGTTTCTTGTGTTGCTTCTCGTATTTCTCGGCATAGCCAAGGTCGAGTACCTGCACCTCGATGCCGGCTGGGAGACGGCCCTTGCCAGCCGCGAGCCGCTCGATGCTGTCCGGTGTGGCCCAAAGAAACACGCCGGAGTTGCCTCCGTACTGCTTGTGTTTCCACTCGACGACCAACTCAAGATTCGTGATCTGTTTTTTGGTGCGGATGACGCCGACCGGTTTGCCGGTGCACTTAATGGTATTGCCCTCGAATGACCATGTGTCATCGGCGCAGTTGACGTTAACAAAGTCGTCTTTCGTCATGGCACGCCAACCGGCCTCGGTGCCGGTGATCAGCGCTTGGGTGACAGGTTTGCCTGGCTTGGCCTCGGCGAACAGTTGCGCTTTGCCAATCGCGAGCGTGGCCAACAGGGACAGGGTGATTGTTCGTGTGATTTTCATTTTAAGTAGTGTCTGACACCCGCGACAGTAGCGGCTTGACCGGGCGCCGTCAGCGTTTTTTGTTTGCTGTGGGCATGTTTTTTGGTTGATGTTTGCCGGAGAAATTGAAGGTTCGCGGTACACTAATGATGACAGTCGTGCTATTAGCCGGCTGCGGCGCATCGAACGTTTGGCAGGATGTCCAAAACGGCGACACGGCTGCGGTGCAGTCGCAGATCGAGTCCGGTGCGGATGTAGACGCGCGGGATGCGCTGGGGCGCACGCCGCTCTACTACGCGATCTACAACAAGCATCCGGAGATTACCGGTTTGTTGGTGCGAAGCGGAGCCAATGTGAACGTGAAACACAAAGCCGATAAAACTCCGCTGCACCTGGCCGCAGAATTGGGCGAAACGCCGACGGTGCGGTTGTTGTTGAAGGCGGGTGCGAAGGTAAACTCGTTGGACAGTGATCAGGGTACACCGCTGGATTGGGCGGTTGGCACGCTGCACAACGACACCGCCGCCTTCCTGCGCAAAAACGGGGGCAAGGAGGGGAGTGTTTTAACACGATGACTAATATGTCATAGACGGCAAAGATATGAACGAGACAATGCAAGCTATCTTGGACTTCATCGTCAAGGCTTGGACCATGGAACTCTTCGGACCCGACACGGTCACCACCGGCGGCATCCTGTTGCTTTTGTTCCTGTTCACATCAGTGATCATCGTTGAGCGTATACTCCAGCGGCTGCTTATTCGCCGGTTACTGTCCAAGACCCGGCTGCAGCCGTCGCTGCAGTTTGGCCTGAGCCGGATTCTTGGGTACACCCTGATTGCCATCGGGTTTTATGTTGCCTTTCAGGCGGTAGGATTTGATCTCAGTTCACTGGCGATTATTGCGGCATCGCTCGGCGTTGGTGTTGGGTTTGGCCTACAAAACATCATCAACAATTTTGTCAGTGGCATCATCATCCTGGCCGAGCGGCCGATTTCGATCGGTGACCGGATCGATGTGGCTGGCGTGGCCGGGCGCGTGACGAAGATTCAGCTCAGAAGCACGACGGTGGTGACCAATGACAACATCACCATGATTGTTCCCAACGCCGACTTCATTTCGAACACCGTTACAAACTGGAGCCACGGTGACCCGAAAGTGCGTATTCGAGTGCCGGTCGGCGTGGCTTACGGCAGCGACTTGAAACTGCTGCAGCGATTGTTGCTTGAGGCGGCGGAGGAACATCCAAAGGCCCTTCGCGACCCCTCACCGGTTGTGCTGTTCACCGAGTTTGGGGACAACTCACTCAACTTTGAGTTGGGTGTGTGGACTAAGGAAATGACTGCAACCCCAATTCATTTCACCAGTGAAATGAATTTTATCATCGAGCAAAAACTAAGGGATAATGACATAGAGATACCCTTTCCCCAGCGTGATTTGCATGTTCGTTCCGGCCTTCCGGCTACACAGGAGCTATCGGGGGAAGTTTAGGGTGGGGTTTGTTTAGCTCATGACAAATAGAAGAACCAAAGCAAGTGTGCGACGAAGCGGTTTCACGCTGATCGAACTGCTGGTGGTAATCGCGATCATTGCCATTCTTGCTGCGTTGCTGCTGCCGGCTCTGGCCAAAGCCAAGAGCAAGGCGACTGAGATAAAGTGCCTTAGCAACCTGAAACAACTGGGTTTGGGCTTTTTCCTGTATTCAAATGAAACAGGCAAGACTCCGTCATATACCATGGGCAATGGGAAACTTTGGATGGACTCGATTGGGGAGTATTATTCCAAGACTGATGCGATACGTCTTTGTCCTACTGCGCCGTACAGAAAGGGGAAGGGAGGCGCTTCGACCTCGGCATGGGTTTGGGGCAGTGAATTGCGCCCCGGCACCCGAGAGCCCAAGTGGACTGGCAGTTATGCACTCAATGGCTGGTTTTATGCCGGTGATTGGAATCAGGCATGGATAACACAGCACGGGATGGCCAGGGATCTTGCCTTCCGGCTTGACTCGGATGTACGGCATTCGAGTGAGAGCCCGATCTTCTGTGACTCAATGTGGGTGGATGCCTGGCCACTGGAGAGGCATTCGACCGGCGAGTAACCTCGCCCTTGGCAGCGTCGGTGAGAATGCGGGGATGGCTCGGATCACTTTGGCGCGCCACAAGTATCCGGCGGGAACCCTGCCACTACCATCCAGCAAGTATCGGGACAAGCCATTGCCGGGTGCGATCAACCTGGTGTTCTACGACGGTCATGCCAGCCTGGCACCAAATGAGAAACTTTGGGAATACCAGTGGCACAAAAACTGGAAGAACCCGGGTAAGCGACCACGGTGACGATTTATTCCTTCAGCGCCTCAACAACATTCGGGCGGGTCAGGAAGATCATGATGCAGATCGGGTAGATCAATGCGATGAGCACGCCGCACATCGTGCCTCCCGCGCTGAAGATAAACGATTCGTCATGTTTCATCATGGACATGGACAGGACGGTGCTGGCAAGGGTGTAGAGTATTTGAATCGCAGCGTAGCCCATCGACCCGGTGCGTCCCCAGTTTCGTTCCCGCAACAAACCCACTCCGCATACAATCAGGATCAGACTCATAATGCCGCCGAAGCAGGAGGAGAATTGTAAAAATGTGATGTACCCTTCGGCATATTGAGCGCTCATTGCGCGATTTAATTCAAACGCGAACTCGGAGGATTGCGTTGCCAAAACAAAGAACAGGACCCCGGCTCCACCGCAAATCAGGCCCATTGCGCCAAACACGATATTCAGGATGCCGAAGACCTTGATCGACGCCGGCTTGGGCGCGTCATGCACCACCGTGTACGGGTTGGGCGCTTGAGGGGGAGGTTGGGTTTCCATGTCAACGATTTCGGTTCTGCCGCGAACTTAGCGCGGCAGAACCAACAGGTAAAGGCCCGGCAAAATTTTTCTCGCATGGGACAGTATTTGTCCCACTAGGGGTGGTATCGTTTGCGCCATGACGAACCGGTCAATAGACTGCGGGCACTGCGTGGGCGCCGCTCCAAAAACAACTTATCTCACTTGGGACAAACCGCTGCTGACCTCGGCGACCGAGTGGCTGCTCGCCGGCGAGTCCGGCGTCTCCGCCGACTTGAGCGAGACGCTGCTGCTGCTGCCGACACGGCAGGCCGGCCGCCGGTTGCGCGAGGCGCTGGCGAACGCGATGGCCAAGCGCGGCGGCGGCCTGTTCCCGCCGCAAACGGCGACGCCGGCAATTGTGCTGGTTGACGAGGAGTCAGCCGAGACCGTCGCCGACACGGTGGCTTGTCTTTGGCATTGGGTGAATGTGTTGCAAGGCGAGTCGCTTGGGCGTTTCCCGGCGCTTTTCCCGCAATTACCGTCGTCGGTGGATTACAATTGGCGCCGACTGATGGCGCGATCGCTGCACGAATTGCGCGGCACACTCGTCGATTCCGATTGGGATTGTGCGGCGGTGGCGGAGTCAGAACATTGTGAAGAGGAAGCGCAGCGCTGGCAGGACTTGAGCAAACTCGAGTCGGTTTACCGTGAGTCGCTGGCCAAGGTGGGCTTGCACGATGTGCACGATGCCAAGCGCACCGCCGCCGCCAAGCCGGTGTTGCCCAAGGGCATCCGCCGGGTTGTGCTGATGGGCGTCACAGACCTGTCACCGCTCGTGCAGTCCGCGCTTGGCCAAGCGGCGGCGCAGGGGGCGGCGATCGAGTCTGTTGTGTTCGGGCCGGAGGGCGGCAAGTCACTCTTCGACGATTGGGGTCGGCCAGTTCCGGAGCATTGGGGCAAGCGCGATTTGCCCTTGGCCAACGAGCAACTCCACCCCTCACTGGACGAGCGAACCCAAGCCCGCGACGTGGCCAAGTGGCTCAATCGGTACGACAAAAAAGTTTATCAAACGGTCGGCGTCGGCACGGCCGATCCCAAGGTGATTCCGCATCTTGAGCGCGAGTTGGGCGCGAGCGGGATTCGGCATTTTGACCCGAGCGGGCAGTCAGTTCGACGCACAGCACTGCATGCATTTCTCGAGTCGCTGTTGTCGGTGCTTCAAAATCCGACCTTCGGCAACGCGGATGCATTTCTCCGTTTGCCGGACGCGTGGGATTGGCTGGCGCAACAGGATGACTCGATCCAGCCCACGGACTTGCTGCGCGGCTTGGACGATTTGCGGCTGAAGCATTTGCCGGCTGATTTGGCGGCGGCGACGCAACTTGATTTTGAAAAACGGAGTGAGTGGGAAAAAATCGGTTGCCGCATCACGGCCCGATCGGCGTTGCGGTTGCTGCAGAGTGCGCTGGGCGAGTTGGAGAATGATCCGTTATCGGTCGGCTTGGCCGGTTTTTTGAAAACGACCCTGACGGATCGTCAGTTCGACAGCGCAAAAACGGAGGATGAAATTTGCATCGAAGTCATCGGCAAACTGAACGAGCGCTTGGTTAATCTAGACGCTGCCGTGCCGCCCGAGGCCATGCGAAACGTGGCGCTGGAATTGTCACTTGTGCTCGACGATTTCAGCCGTGAAACGATTTTTCCAGAGCGTCCAACGGACACGATAGATCTGCAGGGTTGGCTCGAGTTGGCGTGGGAGGACGCGCCGCATCTGCTCGTGACCGGTGCCAACGAGGGGCTTCTGCCGAAGTCGATTCACGGCGATCGTTTTTTGCCGGAGAGCATCCGTGCGCCGCTTGGCCTGCGGACAAACGGGGATCGTTTCGCCCGAGACGCTTGGTTGATTGAGTTGCTGGTGAGCAGCCGGGGCGAGGGGCGAGTGGATTTTTACGTTGGCCGGCAGCGCAATAACGGCGACCCGCTGAAGCCGTCGCGCCTGTTGTTTCGCTGCCCCGACGAGCAGTTGCCCGATCGCGTGGGGCATTTGTTCGATACACTGCCGCCGGATGAACAACCGCCCGCGTGGAAGGCAACTTGGCCGCTGCGAGTCGAGACACTCAAACCGGTGGAGAGGCTCAGCCCCACATCGATCAAGGCCTACCTGAATTGCCCGTACCGTTTTTATTTGCGCCATGTGCTGGGGATGGAGTTGCAGGATTTCGAGCAGCGAGAACAGGACGCGCGTGGCTTCGGCTCGCTGGTGCACTGCGTGCTGGAGGCGTTTGGGAACGACGAAAAAATCCGCAACGCAACATCGCCCGACACGATTTACAAATTTCTGGTTGCGGAACTTAAGCGGCAGGTCGAACAGGATTTTGGAAGTCATCCGCCGCTCCCGCTGCGGGTGCAGCAGCAGATCATCGAGCGGCGGCTTCATCACGTGGCGGCCATGCAGGCTCGCGAGCGCGAGAAGGGCTGGGAGATTATCGAAGCCGAGCGGGTTTTTGCCGAGACGCTGGACGGGATGCTGATTCGCGGCTGCATCGATCGCGTGGAACGGAACTGTGAAACCGGCACGGTGCGTGTGCTGGATTACAAGACTTCGGCTACGGCCAAGGAACCGGCCAAGGCGCACTGGGGAGCTTACCGGGAAAAGCGCGACGCAAAAAATGTGCCCGAATACGCGAGGCTGGATATCAAGGTGAATAACCGGGGCGGCGCGCGCCGTTGGCTGGATTTGCAATTACCGCTTTACGCCTGGGCGCTGGAGGAAGATTACGGCACGGACGTGAGTGTCGGTTATTTTAACATCCCGTCTGTGGGCATGGACACCGGCGTGAGTCTTTTGGCACCATTCGATGATGAGGTAAAGGGGCTGGCGCTTGGCTGTGCGAAGGGCGTGGTGAAAGAC
>CALJHX010000003.1 GCA_937770485.1 uncultured Verrucomicrobiae bacterium
TGAAATTCACTTCAACGGCAGCAGAACTCAGGAGCGGTGCTTCCAAGTTCTACATAAATCAGGCACTGGATGTTGAAGGCGCCTTGACTGCGGACTCAGTGCGGGTGGATGGGGGCTTGATAGCGAATCAAGCAACCATAACCAAACCAGACAATGAAGAGGCGGTTTTGTCGTTATTAGGAACTACTCAGGGTACGGGAAGATTGTATGTGGGGCAAAGCACCACCTCACGGCGGTGGCATCATATACAACGGTGATGCCAGTCCTGCGTTTGCGGGCAGTACGGAAGATGCTATTTCGTTTTATAGAACAAGTAATGGTGCGCATCATGAAGTTTTTAAATACATGTACAATAGCGACAATGTCACATTTAATGGCAACATCTCCGCGAGTGGTTCGCTATTGGTATCCGGCAGTACAGGCTTGAGAAATGTCACTGGCCAATATGGTTCCGTGCAAACAACAGGGAACGGCGTGAGTAACTATGAAGGGTACAGCATTGATGGGCGTTATGTTTTCATGTCAGCTGACAATAATCAATGTGGGATTTATAATGATATAGATAACCAGTGGGTCACGCTTTTTGAAAAGACGGCTGTCAGTGGGGGGAGGTACAGGGTCTGGACGAACGGTACACAGGTGCTTCAATTGATGCGCACCAACGGCTCCCGGTACGCTTCGTACGACGGTGACAGCAACTGGGACTTTTATTCCGATCGCCGACTGAAGGAAGACATCGCCAAGGAGGACAACCTGCTGGACCGGATCATGAGTCTGGACGTGGTGAACTATAACTTCATTGGCGAAGAGAAAAAGAAACACAAGGAAATAGGTTTCATTGCACAGAATATAGAACGCCACTTTCCATCGTTAGTATCAGAAACTGAGGATGACCGGTATGACTTTGATGTCAAATCCGTCGGCTACAGTACTTTTGGGGTGATAGCTGTGGGAGGCATCAAGGAGTTGAAGAAAGAAAAGGATACCGAGATCGCCGAGCTTCGAAGCGAAAATGAGACTTTAAAATCCAGGATGGAGACATTGACAAGCGAAATGGCTGTGCTCAAGGCGCGCCTGGCCAACTCGACCACGCAGGAGGACCGCATCGCCAAGCTGGAGGAACTGGTCGGCAAGATCGGACAGGGGCAATGAGTGAGTGGGGTTGCCAGGCGAATGGGCAATACTGAGAAGTAGAAAATTGAAAAGATCAGGGTAATAAGAAATATAGGCGCGATGCTAGCGGTTGGCGCGTATTCGCGCTTGGCCAGGCCGAGCAGATGGTCGCGCGGCGGATGCCAATCCGCCGGAGCTGAATGACCTACCAGGGCTACCTGGTCGATGGCAACGGCGCTGGGCGTGGGCATGGATTCACCAACGTGTCGCCGGCTAACTATGACGTCGTATTCCGTATTTACGACGTCAAGCAGGGAGGCGTGGCCATTGGGCCGAGCAACAGACGGTGACGGTGGACAAGGGCTACTTCAGCGTGCTGCTGGGGGAGGGGGCGATCACGCCACGGCGAGTCTCAAGGCAACCTGTCCGAGGCGTTTCATGGTGCGGCATATCCGACCGATTCATTGGCATCACTGTTGATACTCGGTGCGGGTGTCGATCGAGATTGCACCGAGATTGCGTCTTGTCGCCTCGCCGTTTGCCTTCACTGCGACGCAGGCCCGGCGCTTGACCGATGGCAGCGGCAACTCCAATTTCGCCAAGGTTGGAACCTCTCTGAAGTTGGGGGCGGGATCCACCCAACGCTGACTCTGCCCGAGGCAGGGGGGGCATCACTTGTCGGCAAGCTGACTGCGGATCTGCCAAGTTGGGGGACAGGGCTGCAAATTGATAATGGTTCACTGACGACAACAATTGGTGCACAAAACAGTGGGTTATTCCACTTCAACACGGGATTGCCTCAGTTTTATTTTAATAAGAATATCACAGTGGATGGGGATATCCGAAGCTACAATACGGATACCATCCTTGGGCCAAGTAACAACACGGACACCTATCTGAGGATCGCAGCAGCAGTGACAAGATTGATGGCCCGTGCGGATCAGTTTCTGGTTCAGGGCGACAGTAAGTATTTACAGGTGAAATTCACTTCAACGGCAGCGGAACTCAGGAGCGATGCTTCCAAGTTCTACATGAACAAGCCGCTGGAGGTTGAATGGCGCCTTGACCGTTTCAGGTTTGACCTTGAACGGCTGGATCGGGCGAACCGCGCATAATAACGGCGGTTTAGTTGGTTCCTACAATAACGTTGGTGGCAATGCGCTAAAATCTAACCCGATTTATGTCATTGGAAGCAGCTACAAACCGGCTGAATCTACACTCTCGACCATGTATGGGGTGGGTTATACGGATGGGGCGGCAAGTTTTATCACTGGAAATGCAAGCGGCTGGGGTTTTTATGTCGCGGCAGATGGGGATGCCCGGACGTTCCTTAGCGGATCCTCAGGCAGCTGCTAAAAACTCCTACATCAACCGCGATGGGGGCAAATGTCGGCATAGGTACAGATTCCCCCAGCACCACGCTGGATGTCAACGGCACGGTCTCGGCCAAGGCCTATGACATGACGGTACTGAGCTATGTGCATCCGCAATCGACTTCAATCGGCGCACCTCCCTCTGGCGGTCTGAAAGTTCAGGAAAATGCATGGAGCAAATCCCAATTGGATTCAAGTGGAACCACGATGGGGACGATGGACAAGCAGTTTAAGGTAAACAATCCCGATGGAGCCATCTGCGAATTCAATTTTCTTTGGTCTGGGTATTTAGGCGATGGCTATTTAATTACACATTTGATAGTGACCACTGACGCAAATGGGGCTAACAATCAGGCTAAATCAGTAAAGAAGGCGATCACATCAGGTGATTATCCCAATATCACTTTGAACCATTCCATGAAGTTAAGTCAAGGGACTCACCGTGTGCTCGTCAAGTACAGGTCAAACAGGAGTAGTTTTACAAGTAATACGTCGGATTACAATGAGCTTAAGTTGCAGGTGAAGGTCAATGGGGATGCCGATGCTGTCAGCTCTGGTTGGGTGACGGAAAAGCTTTAGAAAACTGGAAGTCATAAATTTTAATAAATGAAACATAACAGCATTAAAACAATATGGGTTGCGGGATGTCTGCTCGTGGCAGGCTCACCCGCAGCACTTGGCCAGTGGCAGACCCAGTCGTTCGACTTGGCGCCGGGCTGGAATGCGATCTATACGCACGTGGACACGATGCACAGCGGCATCGCCGCCCTGGCCAACAATACGCCGGTGAACGAGGTGTGGATGTGGAAACCGCCGGTGTCCACTGCGCAGTATGTGACCTCGCCGGATGAGCCGTCCGACGCAAAGTCGCGCTGGGCGAGTTGGAAGAGCGTGCTGGGCGATAACTCGTCCGTGCTAAAACGCATGTCGGGCAACACCGCCTATCTGGTCAAGCTTGGCGGCAACGTCAACTACACCTGGAGCGTCAAGGGCAAACCGGTGCCGCCGCGTTACCAGTGGACGACGACCGGGCTGAACTTTTTCGGCGTGCCGTCGGTGCCGTCCAATCCCAAGAGTTTGGAGGATTATTTTGCTGACGCCGGGTATCTGCTTCAAAATACGCAGATCTTTGCCTACGGCGGCGGAGATCATCAGCTGCAACCAACCCGGGGCAGGTGTACGGGCTGCGTACAGACCCTGGCCAAGCGGGGGCAGGCGTACTGGATGGATGCCGGCACGCAGTTCAACCGCTACTTCGGGCCGTTCAGCGTCAAGCTGCAGTCGGTGGACCGGCGCGCATTTAGGGGATCAACTCTCGGCGTACCGGTTGCGCCTCCGCAACATGACGGCCGCCGACCTCACGGTGACGCTGGCGGGGGTGGACTCAGAGACGGTGCCAAGCGGCGAGACGGCGATCGCCGCCGCCGCGCCGGTGCTGGTGCGCGGTGCGCTGGACACGGCCACGCTGGCTCTACGCCCACTGCCGTGCTTGCCGGCGGGAGCGCAGATCATGGACGCTCAAGCCGGCCGGCACGGTCGGCTCCGAGGTGGAGGTGGTGCTGGGACTGGACCGGACGACGATGACCGGCGCGTGTCCGGCACGCTGTACGCCAGCCTGCTGCGGTTCACCGACTCGCTGGGCCACTCGCAGGTGGACATCCCGGTGAGCGGCAAGGTTGGGCTCGAGCGAGGGGCTGTGGATTGGCGAACGCCGGCGTCTCACAGGTGCGCCATTCGCTGCTGACCGACAGTCACTTCGGCAACGTGAGCAGCGCCTACCCCTGCGTCTATATGCCCAAGGAGAAACTCTCCGGGTGACGGTGGTGCCCAGCGACATCACCGTCGGGGCTGGGGTCACAGCAGGTGCGCAGGACGCAGGGCACGGGAGTTAGTGTGACCGTGGCGGCGACGCCCCGGGCCTGCACCACCGGAGAGGCACTGACATTCTCCGGCGGCGGCGTGTTGACGCTGACAGCCGATGACGCGCTGCCGCGGGCGCAACCGCGCTGACCGGCGACCTGACCGGGGCAGACATCGCCGACACGGAAACCGTCGGGACGGCGGTTGCACAGCGAGCGGGAGTGTCCGTACCGGTAGCACGATTGCCCCGGGCCGACTCGAGTGGGAACCAAAGCGCCTACTCCGCTGGCGGCGCGTTGACATTGACGGCTGACGCGCCCTCCAGCGCAACCACGCTACCGGCGACTTGCCGGGGCGGACAGTGCGGACACGGAGCCGACGAGCACGGGTGGTAACCCAGGGCGCGGGCAAGTCACTGTCGCGGTGACGAGCCTCCCGAGGCCGCTTGTACGCCGGGGAGGCGATCGCGTTCAGCGGCGGCGGGGTGCTGACGCTGACGGCGAACGCGCCGGCAAACTCCGTCGTGCTGACCGGTGACGCTGACCGGGTGCAGATCCATCGCCGCAGGACGAGACCGGCGGAGCCAACCGGCTCAAGCTGCTGCAGCGGGTGTTCGTGGGGACGCTGGCCAGCGGCAACACCGGGGTGGCCGTGAAGCAGAGTCTGCTCGACCCCGACGAAACTGGACACCGCCCAGCGGATCAGCTGCGTTCATCTGCCGGTGAGCAGAAGACAACCTGCCATGGGTGTGCGGCGGTGACCTGGCCTCGGGGCAGACCGTGACGGTGACGGTGGATGTCGGCTACAACGACCAGGCGTCCAACCCGTTTGTGCACACGTACCACCCGGATCACGACAACCTGGCGGCGGACTTCAAGACCGTGCAGCCGGTGGGCCGAGAGTCGTACCGAATACGGCGGGAAATAAAACTGACATTTGAACCGCCGGGGAGCGGCTTCGCCTCGCTCACCCGGACGGGGAGACAGTTGCTCGGCACCTACGAGGAGACGATGACGCTGTTCGGCCTGGCAACAAGTGGTCCGGCAAATGAAAAGAGTTACGCAATGAAAGGCGCGTTTGCCCTGAATCGCATCAGTGACATCGCCACCCTGGAGACCGAATGAGCAACTCGGAGGAACAGATGAAACAAACGACAATTCAAACAGGCACTCAAATGAAGATCACAACCAAAAAGATCCCGACATGGGGAGTGTTGAGCGGGGTGTTGCTGCTGGCGCTTGGCCAAGCGCTTGGCCAGACGCTGCCGCTGGAGATTCGACAGGATCAGACGCCGTACAACTACCAGTCCGCGGCAGGCGTGCCAATATCCACGACGGTGGACGCCGCCATTGGGTCGGACGGTCGCGCGCCAACCGCCTCGCAGCAGGAGACTCTATCTGACGATCAACCCGCCCACGGCGAACCAGTTTTCCGGGTTCATCAGTTGGGGCGCGGTGGCTGCGCCGGCGACCCCGTCGCGGCTTCACTTCAGGAATCAGCTCACAGCGGCAACGCGGTCAACATCGGCCTGCCGCACGGCGGCAGTGGCAGCTCGCAGGTGGTGCTGCAAGCGTGCCCAGGTCGGTGCGCCGTACCTGAGCCGGCTCGGTGTCGTTCCTGTTCGGAGGCATCATCCCGCCGCCGGAGGAGGACGAGGACGGCGATAATCTCACGGTAGCGCCAAGCAGTTACTGGCTGGAGAAGCCGCATCTGTTGTCCGCAGGCACCTCGCACGTGGCCAAGGGCTACTATTACAGTCCCCATGCGCGTAAGGTGTTTGCCATCCAGCCGGGCACCGATCGCGATCGATTGGCTCAAGGCGACGCCGCATAACGATAACCCGGTATTGACGGAGTTGGGGGCCGTTAGCATCGGATCTGATAAAGATGTGACGGTCACTGTAAACACTCCAAACCGTAAGACCTCGAGAGCCTATTCCGCTGCCACCGCGATCACCTTTTCAGGTGGCGGCGTGCTGACATTGACGGAGGACGCCGCCACCGGCGCGACGACGCTTAAGGGAAACCTTACTGGTGCAGGTATTGCCGACGGCGAGAAGTCCACTTCCGGGACAGAACATGTGCTCACCTCTGTTGAGAAAGCTGACACAACTACCTGGTACGAGTCAGTCGGGAACTACTATCGCCTGTACAAGAAGCGCTACGTGGTGTCCGGCAGCGCGACCAAGACGCCGAGGAAGATTTACTGGAACCAGGCGGGGTATGACGGCCCGCAGGTGAGCATCCCGACGACGACCGTCGGGGATCTGCACATCGTCTACAACAGCAGTTTCCTGGAGGAGGTGGAGGAGGGTGTTCCCGCGTAATCCGGCGGTGCCACGTCCAGTGGGATTAACGACGATATAGCCGGTATACAAATACACGCTGAGATATGACAGCGGTGACCTTGAAGGCGCTCAACGCTGAGGGGCGCGTGTTTGTGGAACTGCTGGGGGACCTGCGGGAGGATGGCGCGACCCGGTATCACCTCGGGTTTGAGATCGTGGACGTGTTTAAGCACTCCACGCCGGCGTACCATGATACACTGAGTTGGGCGACCTGGTGCTGCCCGCCAACCTCGTCACCGATTCGCTGGGCGACCTGGTGCTGCCCGCCAAGGACGCGCTGCTGCACCCGAAACCGGTGCTGCACGTCGGTGCGAAGGAGTTTGCCTACAAGGCCGGCGGGTTTGGGGGAAGCAAGATCCGTTACTACGCGGTGCGAGAGACAAAGAACCTCAACGACTACCAGATCCACTGGATGGAGGAGGGGCTGGAGGGCATACTCTGGCCCGCGCGGCACGTGCGCTATAAGTTCATCTGGCCGGAAGACCCGGCCCGTTACAGCCACTATGTGCGGCCCACGGTCGACAGACTGGCCGCACGGCGGTATCCACCGCGGTCAAGCTGCCGCTGGATAACGCGCCGTACATTCAGTATCAGGATCCGCTGGATCGCCCCCGGGCGCATCTTTCGCCCACGTATGAGTTTTACACCGAGCTGGATAACGAGCTAGCCGCAGCACCGAACCCTGCTGCGTTTCAGCTCGGGAGAGAACATCTATTTCGAGCGCGTCTTTTCCTGGCTGGAATCCGGCCTGAAGGTAGAGCTGTTTGGTCAATCCGACCTCGGCCCAATTTGGGTCCGGCGAGGGACCTGAAAATATGGGGCACCAGCGCCGACCCGCTCGCCGGGCTGAAGTACGACTCCACGGCAACAGATCCGGTCACGACACTCAAGACCGGTTTCCTGTCGAGCGACCAGATGGAGGCGCCGAGATATATCACGCAGACAGTGGATGTCGGCGCACGCATACAGGCGCCGACCGGTGAGCTTGGCTCGAGCGAGGCCGACTATTGGGCAGGCTATATCCTGGTTGAGGCCGGCGACGCTTATAACGAAAAAGCCTATATCGACCCGATTGCTGAATGGCTTCGAGGCTGCCAACAAGGGGGCGATCATTCCGGTCAACGCGGACTCGGCCGAGAAAACACCCTTGAAGTGTATTGGTATCGCAAGAATGGAGCCGACGCCAAAAAGGATTTAAGCCAACCTACTGGCCGGCGGCGTTTGGTCGCTACACGATACAGTGGCCAAGCGCGCCTAAGGAGATTGTGCTGGCCAGCAACGACGGCACCGGTGCGTTGAGCAGCGTGGAGGCCAAGGGGAGCATCTATGTGCAGAATGATTCAGCCAAGATTGGCTACAATCCCAACGAGGAGCATGCCCTGATGCTGGCCGGGCAGGGCTATGCCCTGCGTGATGATTTGAACATCACGAGTGGAACCAGCTACTCCTCCCACCCGCACGTTCTGATAGACTACACAGCACCGGATGGTCGGCCTTCGATGAGTGTGTTCAAGGTGCTGCGCGAGAAGCCGTCGGAGGGCATCGTGTTCGACTACATCACCGAGGCCGGCCAGATGCTGCAGGCCCCGATGCCGTTGCCGCTCTTGGCCAAGCCGGTGGGAGTAAAGGCCGGTAACTCGTGACAACTATAACACCGAGCCGCCAGTCACGGGGGGCGACCTGCCCACCGGTTGGATTGAAGCCACCCATCAGGCAGAGTTTGGCCTGTATAAAAAATTCACCTATGAGGATCGCAAGGGCAACCACTGGGTGTACCGGGGGCTGCACGACGGGCCACCGACGTTGGTGGCAGGAACCTACGACGCATCGGGATTCGATACACAGGCGACGCCAGCCACGGCCACAGCCAAGGTGGGAGAGGCGTTCAGCTACACCGTGCACACCTCCCGGCGACCGGCGACGCTGCTCCTGTCCGCCTCGTCGAGCACGCCGCTGCCGGCTTGGTTGTCAATCAACGGCATGACCCTTTCCGGCACGGCGCAGGGATCTGATGCGGACGCAGACATCAATCTCGTCATCACGCCGCTGGACGGCAGCGCGGCCGTGGTAAAGACGCTGAACATCACCGTCTCCTCAGACGCAAGCGTGGCGGCGGTTGGCCAAGCGGCGATGAGTCTTTCCTATGATGACGGTGGCGTCACGCAGGAACTCGGCAACCGGCCGCCCGACTTGGCTGCAGTGCCCACGGCGGCCAATTCGTTTAACATGCGTTTTTACTACAAGACACTTCCCGGCTTCGCTTGGCCAAGCGACACAACCCCTCCGGCGGAGGGCAGCATCGTGCCGTATCTTCGCCCGGAGGGCAGCACGGCGGATGCCGGTGCCAGTGGGACCCCGTCGCTCGACATCGTGTATCGTCCTGTCTGGCCGGCCGACACGCCGGTGCTGAACCTGAGCGAGACGCTGACAAACGCCAAGAAGGGGCTGCCAGCCGTTCGCGGGCAGACCAGCATCAAGGTGCTATACCAGCAGTCGATCGCGAAAGCGGTCGCCAGCGGGGAGGGTGCCGCCAGCGTGATCCTGCACGACCCGACCCGGGAGAAGAGCTATGCGCTTGGCGACAGTGTGTTGAGTAAAATACCGGCCTCAGTCAAGACATCCTACTATCTCGGCAAGACATACTTTCCGAACCTGCCGCCGCACCTGTCGCAGCGCCTCTTCTTTGATGCCAACCGGGGAACCGACGGGCATTTGGTCTTCGGCGGAAAGTTCGTGGACGAAGCGGTCGGCGAGAAGTATCTGCTGCTTAACGTGCTGAGCGCGGGCGAGATCGCATAGGTCAAGGCGTTGTGCGACTCGACCGACACAGACCATACAGCTGGGACAACGCGGTGGATGGGTTGTCCACCAGCGTTGAAACCTTCTATGAACCAGATGACCGTGCCGGTCAATGGGTGGCGAACACCACCACCTCTGCGATCACCGGCTTGTCAAGTGACTCCGCCGACGGCGTGAAGCCATACGGCATCACCGCGTTGGCCAAGGTGACTCATGACGACACGGCGGTGGACTCATACGCCTTGAGCGCCAGTGGCCCCGGCGTGGGCTACGTCACCCTCATCAGCAATGACGGCAATGATCCCAGCAAGAGCGGCTTGCCGGTCAGCGTGCACATCATTCGCGTTGGCCAACCGATGTATCGCGGCGAAATCAAGGTGCTGTACTCCAGCAACCCGCTCGACGAAAAAGTGACCTTCCAGCACACCGCCGATCTGGCCGCCAATTTTGCCGACTTTAATTATGAATGGATGATCCAGCCGCCAGTGGATGGCGCAGATCCGAAAGTCTATTACGCGCAAACCGATACAGGGTACGACTCAAGTAACCCCAAGGCGTTGGCGTCCGGGTGGACCCCGCTGGACGGCGGAAGCGGCGTGGGGATCCACCGCTACATCCTCGGTGGCAGCGGCATCCAGACCTTGAGCGATAACTATATCATCATGCGCTACCGGCCAACGGTACAACCCACCCCGGCTACGGGGACACGCAGCGGGTGGCCTAAGTGTTGAGAACGAGGCCGCTTGGTCGGAGTGGACCGTGCCGCAGTTGGCGGAGGGGTGGATCAAGCGTGTGCTGGCCGGGATCAACCCGTTTGGGCAGCGCGTCACCGACATGTTCAACAACAGCGTCAACACCCAGGGCAGCATGCTGACCCAGGCCGGCAAACGGTGGGAGGGCGACATCGCGCTGAACCTGGATAACATCAACGACCACGGGTTGCTCGAGATTTATGAGACGGTGCTGAACCGGGGCAAGATGTTGAGCATCGAGGCCGGGATCAACTACGGCCCGGCTAATGACGCCCTGCTGCTCGCGGCCGGTTACATCAACGACCTGTACATGATGGTGGGCAACGACGGTTGGGCGGATGCCGCCAACCCGACCATCGGCATTGGCACGAAGGACCGCACCTACGGCGACATCGCAACCGCGTTGTTTGCCTTCAAGGGACAGATGCCCAGCCTGCTGGAGGAGGAACTGGCGCTGCTGCGTGGTCGGGACGACTTCATGCAGCCCGGCGTCGAGACCGGCCCGGTGTATAACCGGATGTTCTGGAACTACACACGCGGCATCGACTCCGGCGAGGTGATCTACGCGCTGAACTATAATATACAGGAGGATCAGGGCGCGACGCTGGACGGGGCGATCAATGCCGCCGATGCCGCGCGGATGTACCCGCAGGGCCACGGCGACGCCTACGGCCATTACCTCTCCGCGCTGAAGGGCTACTACAAACTGCTCACCGATGTGGACTTCACCTGGGCCCCAAGAACCGAGGCCGTCACGGTGCTCGGCAAGCCGGTGCAGGTGGATTACATGGACGAGCGCAAGTTTGCCGCCGCGGCATCCGCGTTGGCCCGGGCCGGCAACCAGATTTTTGACCTGACATGGCGCCGGGATTACGAGCCGGGCCAAGATTCAGGGTGGGCGCATTTTGAACAATCCCGAACCAACGACCGGCGTTCCCACACGGAGGGAGACGCCACGGTGCAGTCCAAGCGGCGTTGGGGCATGGATCATTGGGCCTCAAGAAACGGGATCGGCACGATGGTCAACTGGGTGGTGGGCAACGCCATGTTGCCGGCCGTGGACACCGACCCCAGCGCATGAAGGCATCCAGAAAATCGACCGGACCACCGTGCCGGAATTGATGCAACTCACTTCGTTTGCTACCGATCTCCAGACCAGCCTGGACAATGCCGAGGGGCATCTCACCCCGCTTGGCCTGCCGGAGGACGCGCTGGCTTTCGACGTAAACCCCAACAACATGGCGGGGAAGAGCATCGAGACGCATTACGAGCAAATTGCCGGGCGCGCCAACAAGGCATTGGCCAACGCGGTGTCTGCGTTTGACGACTCAAAGGATGTCACCCGCCTGATGCGTTCCGAGGAGGATTCACTGGCAGATCTGCAGAGCCACCGTCGCCCAGCAGGAACTCGCCTATAAGCACCAGTTGATCGAGTTGTACGGGACGCCGTACCCAAGTGATGTTGGCCCGGGGAAAACCTATGAAAAAGATTATACCGGCCCCGACCTGATTCACTTCATGTACCCGGAAATACCGGAAATGAGTTTTCCGGGATACTTGGAGTTACACGGAGGACAACTCAATCTGAGATGTCAATATTCGTGGATGTTGCCGACAATCTATGGCTATACCGATTCTTGGTCGTCCGTGGTACTGGCCTGACACAAGATTATAACGCGAATGTTTACACCAATACAAGTCAACATTGGTTCAGGCATGGCTTCCCTGCTAAGCCAACGGCTTGGCAGGGAAACGGATTCACCGGGCAAGCTGCAACAGGCCATGTCAGACGTGATCCTGACACACACGCGACTCCGGCAAGCCGTCAACGACGCCGCCGGATCGAGAAACGACTTCGTCCGGGCGATGGATCTGCTGACTGCCAATCTGACCACCAAGGCTGAAATCCGGGACTAAAAACAAGGATCTGCTCATAGCGGATCAAGTACTGGAGGCGGTCAACTGCTGTAACGAAGTTTGGGGTTATTTTGGCCGACACGGCGGAGAAAATTACGGTGCACCGCAGAAGCCGTATCAGAAGCGCTTCCTAGCAACTTTGTGGTTGGCATGGCAAGCGGGGGAGATCTTACAGCGCCTGCCCGTTCCGCTCTGAAGTCGGCTGGGTTATTAACCGAGGCGATCGTTGATGGTACAAAACTTATACGCCATGCGATTGTGAGAGCTCTGGAGATAGCAACTTCAACCGCCCGCAGATGGTCGGAGTTTGACTATATCGCGCCACGGGAAAGGAAGATGGACGTTCGACAGGCCGTTTACGACCTCACCCAGCAGGTGGGCGAGACCCACGCCCACCTCTGGACCATCAACGAGACAGTTTCGGAAACTCGATGATGCCCGCGCCCATTACCGCGCGCTGTTGGCCAAGGGGGATCGCATACAGTTGGAGCGCACCAACTTCCGCAAGCGCTCCTCGGCGGTCGTGCAGGGTTTCCGCACGAGGGATGCCGCGTTCCGTATTTTCCGGAACGAAAAACTGGAGCGCTACAAGACCCTGTTTGATCTGGCCGCCCAGTACACCTATCTGGCTCGCCAAGGCGTACGACTACGAGACCGGTCTGCTGCACACCGACAAGGGCCGGCAGTTCGTCAAGCGCATCGTCAACTCCCGCGCGCTGGGCGTCGTCAAGGATGGCCAGCCCCAGTACGCCGCCAGCAACACCGGCGACCCCGGCCTCTCCAGTGTCCTCGCCGAGATGCAGGCCGACTGGGACGTGCTCAAGGGCCGCTTGGGTTTCAACAACCCGGACACCTACGGCACGACCGTCTCCATGCGTGGCGAGAAGTATCGCATCCTGCCGGGTGCGGACGGCTTGGATACTGGCGTGATGTGCTGGAAATGCCCGCCGAAAAGGATATCTGCTATCGGATCCTGATGTCAGCCGGTTCTGCATGCAGATCGACAGCGGCGACGGCCTGCCGGTGCCCGGGTTGATCCTTGAGTTTAGCACCGTCATATCGGATGGGCTGAACCTGTTTGGCAAGCCACTGGCTCCTGCGGACAGTTATTTCAGTCCCAGTTCGTTTGCCAACAAGATTCATGCCGTGGGGATCGCCTTCAACGGCTACAAGGGAATGACTGATCCCAACTCCAACTCCAACACGTGGGCGGGGCAGGGGGCGACTCGCCCAGCTCACCGGGCGGCGGCTTCCTCGATCCCAACGGATTGTCCGCCACCCCGTATGTGTATCTCGTCCCGGTCGGGGTGGACTCGATGCGCAGTCCGCCGCTCGGCGATGCCAGTCGTGGTTCGGACATGGAATGTGCAGGATGTGGCCGTGCCGCTGCCGTTCAACATCGGTGCGTCCGAGTTGAACAGCAAGAAGCTGTGGCAATCGTCCGACTCACTGAGCGAGGAACTCTTCACCGTGTCAGCAAGCACCAGGCGTTCCGCGCCGTCTCCACAGCTGATCGTCTTCGCTGGGGATACAGATTTAATCCTGCGAACTATACCAACAACCGGCTCATAGGTCGGTCGGTGTGGAACAGCAAGTGGAAGCTGGTCATCCCGGGTCCGGGGCTTCTCAATGATCCGGACGAGGGTCTGGATCGGTTCATCCAGACCGTGAAGGACATCAAGATTCATCTGCAGACATACTCGTACTCAGGGAACTGATCATCGTAATACAGGAGCTTTAACAATGAACATGAAATCAAGATCAACTGCTGTAATGGCCGGCATCCTGTTGCTGCCGGTTATGGTGGACGCGTTCCCACCGGCTCCGCATCACACCTTTTTCGGGATGGTGCGCGACGAGTTGGGACGCCCCCTTGAGGGTGAGAAGGTTGAGGTGTTGTTTGAAACCTCCACCGGCCGACTGGTTCGGACCGGTGTGGGCCCGGCACCACGCCCGGGATCAACTACCGGCTCAGGGTGCCGATGGACTCCGGCGCCACGGCCGACCTCTACAACCCGGTGGCCATGCGTCATGGCCATGCCGTACAAGATCCGGGTTCGAGTCGGGCGCAGAGGTCTATCTGCCGATCGAGATGGTGGGCGACCTGGCCAAGATGGGTCAACCGGGTGAGGAGACGCTGCTCAACCTGACGCTGGGCGAGGACACCGACGGCGACGGACTGCCGGACGCCTGGGAGCGTGCGTTGTTGGCTCAGGGCCAGGGCCTGGGAGACATCAATCCCGGGGACGATACCGACGGCGACGGGATGAGCAATCTCGACGAGTATATCTCCGGCAACTATGCGTTCGACAAGGATGACGGGCTTCGTCTGGACATTGTAGAGAGCGGGGAAGCGGGTACGGTGCTGGAGTTCATGGGGATCCAGGGACGCACCTACACGATCAAGGGTTCGCCTGACCTGAAGGAATGGAGTGAGCTGACCTTTGAGATTGAGGGGCAGGAGGGCGAACTGGAGAATGTTCGGGCGGAGAAGGTGCAGAATTATCGTGTGACGGTGCCCGGGGATGAATCCGGTGCGACAACCAAGTTCTTCAAGTTGATGGTGCAATAAGGATCACGATTGAAAGGCTCGATCACAAGAATTTTTCAAACGATGACTCTGGGAGGTGTTTTTCTGGGGTTGGCAGGGTGTGCGGAGGCGCCCAAAGAGAAGTTGCCACTTGCTACTTTAGAGGAACTTCAAAAAGAGGACGATGGGCTGCGCCTCAAGTCAACAGGGGAACTCTTTAAAGGTTATTTAGTGGAGTATTATCCCTCAAACAAAACCAATAAACTGGAGCAGGTTGAAGACGGAGGCAGCCAGTTGAAGTCCCGCTCGGTAATTAGGGGAGGGAAGCTCAACGGTCTGTCCGAGGGTTGGTTTTCAGATGGGCAACAGCAGGTGGCTGAGGTGTTTGTGGACGGCAAGTCGCATGGTGTCCGGGTGAAGTGGCATCGCAACGGCCAGAAAGCGGCCGAGGACTCGATTGTAAACGGGGAACTCAACGGTCCCTGTCGCAAGTGGCATGACAACGGGCAACTGGCCGAGGAGATGGCGATGGTTGACGGGCAGGCCGACGGGCAGGCGCGCTCGTGGCATCCGGGTGGCAGCCAAAAGGCGCAAGTCACGCTGGAAATGGGCAAGGTGATTGAGCAGAAGTTTTGGGAGGAAGCCGAAAAACCCGCCGAAGTTTCGCCCCTGGCCAAAAAGTTGGAATGAATAGTATGCAATCTAAAGACGGTTTGCGTTCTGGTGTTTGGGGCCGCTGGGTCACTGCCTTGATTTTGGTGCTCCTTTGTCAAGAGGTCGCGGCAATGCAAATTTTTGTAAAAACGTTGACCGGTAAAACCATTACCTTGGACGTGGAGCCTTCCGACACGATCGAAAACGTAAAACAGAAGATTCAAGACAAGGAGGGCATTCCTCCAGATCAGCAACGTTTGATTTTTGCCGGAAAACAGCTGGAGGATGGGCGCACCCTGAGCGACTACAACATCCAGAAAGAGGCGACGCTGCATTTGGTGTTGCGATTACGATCACCATCACCAACGGTTAATTCATCTGCAGGGAGTTATGTCACAGCAGGGAAATATGGTGTCCTGATGTCGCTTGGCCAACCAGGCTCGGTTGGTACGGGTGCCTCCACGCGGTACAAGTTGATGGCCGGTTATGTTCCGGCAGCCCTTCTACCTCCCGACTTGGATGCGCCAACATCACCCACTCTCACTGGTGCAGTCCAGAATCAGGCGTTTCAGGTGAGTGCTGCCAGCTTGGCCTCGTTGCTAAACGTTAGTGACCCGGATGGCCTTGGTTCTTTTCAAGTCACCGCCCTTGTCGGTGAACTGCAACAACAGGACACCGTAAAGACCATTGTGCTACTCGGCCAGGCGAACAACTTCGACTGGGTACCCCCGACAAACCAAAGTGGCACAATTGACTGCATTGTCGGTGGTGCTGCAGCGTGGCGAGTATCCTGATGCCACTGCGGTTTCTGTCAGTATTTCTGTGGGTGTAACGGTTCCTTCGAATACAAACCCAGTGGCTGCAGATGACAATGCGACTATTAACGAGGACTCGGTGCTGCTTAACTTGAATGTGCTCGCTAATGACACTGATGTGAATGTTGGGGATACTCTCGCAGTCGCCTCGACCAGCACTCCCGGGCATGGCTCGGTTACGATTAACAATGACGCCACCTTAACTTACACGCCTAATGCCAACTTCAATGGCATTGATTCCTTCACCTACACTTTGAGTGACGGGAATGGCGGGAGTGACACTGGTAGCGTCACTCTAACGGTGGCCAAGGTGAACGATCTGCCATCAGGTACAGTAACGATCAGCGGAACGGCGGCCGAGGACGAGGTGCTGACGGCGAGCAACACGCTGGCAGACGAGGACGGGTTGGGATCGATTGCCTACGCATGGAGTAACGGAGGCAACGGCTCGACCAAGACGCTCGGTCAGTCCGATGTGGGTGCCACGATCACCGTGACTGCGTCTTACACAGACGATCAGGGCACAGCTGAGAGCGCAGCTAGCTGGGCAACCGCAGCGGTCGCAAATATGAACGACGCCGGCTCGGGGCTGGTTTTGGCCAGCGATGGTGATGTCGCCGATCCGGATGAGGGAGACACGCTTAGTGTTAGCGGGACTCTGGTTGACGGGGACGGAGTAACCAACTCAACAGTGACATATCATTGGAGCACGGGTGCGACATCGAGCGCGATAACCCTGGGTCAGTCCGATGTGGGCAGCACGATCTCGGTGACGGCCTCCTACACGGATGATCAGAGCGAATCTAACACGATCAGCCTGACAGCGGTTTCAGATGTAAGCAATGTGAACGACGCACCGACGGGCACTGTCACTATTAGGGGTACCGCGGAAGAAGGCAAGGTGCTGAGCGCATCCAATGATCTGGTTGACGGGGACGGAGTAACCAACTCAACAGTGACATATCTTTGGAGCACGGGTGCGACATCGGGCACGATAACTCTGGGTCAGTCCGATGTGGGTACCACGATCACCGTGACCGCGTCCTACATCGACGATCAGGGCACAGCCGAGAGCTCAACCTCTGCGGCCACAGTCAGTGTGGCGAGTGCGAGCGATACGAGTGTGACTCAGACGCTGAGTCTGATAGAGGGATGGAACCTGATATCATTCTATGTGGAGTCCGAAGACATGACGCCGGCAACGGTTCTGTCGTCGATCAAGGGCAATCTGGTTCTGATAAAGGACTTGAAGAGTTCCTATAACCCTACATTGCCGCCGTTCCTGAATACGCTGAAGGGGTTGAACGTGAAGGACGGATACTGGGTGAATGTAGATGCTGATGTCAGTTTTGAGTTGGAGGGAGTGGTGCCTGCTGGATCGTCTATAACGGTGAGGACAGGGTGGAATCTTGTGGGTTACCCGAGGGAGAGCGGTGCTGCACCAGGGAACGAGTTGACGAGCCTTGGTGGCATAGTGCAGCAATTTAAGAACCTGAAGAGTTCCTATGACCCCGCTTTGCCCCCATTCCTGAATACACTGAAGGTTATCGCCCCGGTTTGGGTTACTGGCTGAAGGTGAGTGAGGATGGAGTGTGGAACGTGGGTGATGTGTCTGGAGAGGGGGCAATAGGGACATATCCAAGATGGGACAGGATGAATCACGATGGGGACAAGTGGTGGTGTATCCGAATGTGAGTGCAACAGTGCTGGCGCAAGTGACAGTTGAAGGCAAAGCAGTCAGCAGTGGAAGTGTGGTGGGAGCGTTTGTGGGAGATGAATTGAGGGGCCAGCATGAGGTGGTGCTGGACGATGGCATGAGTTATGTCGCGATCAACGTGAACCTAGTGGAGTCAGAGCGTGTGATATATCGGATTTGGGATGCGACGAGTGACAAGGAGTACGGTGTGACTATGACGATGACACTGGAGAGGGGAGAGATGTATGGAACGGCATCAGAGTTGGTGAAATTGGACGGGGTGGTGTCAGGTAGTGGTAGCACGATCCGGATCGTGGGATACGAGCGGGAGCCGTTTGGATTCGGGTTTGAGAGTCAAGGTGGCCTCCGCTATGTGGTGGAAGCGACGGATGATTGGAACGAGTGGGGAACGCTCAAGACCTACAACGGGACAGGTAGTCTAATCCTGTTTGAGGACCAGAGAGATCAGGTGTTTCCCCAGTTTTATTACAGGGTAAGGGTAGTGGAATAGATTTTGTCAGTTGGGGAATGATGTTTTAGTCTCCCCTCAAAACATATAAAGAGTTCTTTATGATTTAAAATCGAAAGGGGTTCGCCAAGTCCATCCTAACTAATAAGTAATTTATAGCAGCAATAGAGGAAGGGTTTGTTGGTAGTAAAACCCAAGTCAGGCTAGCCAATCCTTGATCACATTGCCGGCGACGTCGGTCAACCGGAAGTCGCGTCCTTGAAAGCGGTAGGTGAGTTTTTCGTGATCCAGACCAAAACAGTGAAGCATGGTGGCATGCAGATCATTGGGATGAACCGGATTTTCAACGACATTCCAGCCGATTTCATCGGTTTTGCCGTAGATTTGTCCGCCTTTAAAACCGCCCCCCGCCATGAGCATGGAGAAGCAGAAAGGGTGGTGATCTCGTCCGGTGGCATTCTTGTTGCCTCCGCGGTTTTCACCCAGCGGCGTGCGGCCGAATTCAGAGGACCATTGCACCATGGTGCTGTCGAGCAGGCCACGCTGTTTCAAGTCGCGGATGAGTGCTGCGATGGGTTGGTCAACAACGCTGGCATTGTATTTGAGTTCTTTGTCCAGTCCACTGTGATGATCCCACGATGCGTAGATGATGTTGATGAAACGGACACCACGCTCAACCATGCGTCGGGCGAGCAGGCAGTTGCGTGCGAAATCTTGATGGGTGTTGCCTAGTTTACCGCGACCTCCACCGCCGGGGTCTTTTCGGTCCACGCCGTAGTCTTTCAGTGTGGAGCCATTTTCCTTGGACAGATCAATGAGTTCGGGCGCTGCCGTTTGCATTCGGCTTGCCAGTTCATAGCTGGCAATGCGACTGGCGATTTCTGGGTCTTTTATCTTTTCGTAACGTCCGTTGTTTACAGTGTGCAGAGTTTCCAGGCCTGCATGTTGAAGTTCGGGCGGTAGTCCCTTGGGATTGGATAGGTTTAGTACCGGTTCACCTTTGCTACGAAAAAGCACCCCCGTATAGGTGCTGGGCAAAAAGCCGCTTTGCCAGAGCGTGGCTCCTCCGCTGGAACCGCGACCAGCTGTCAAAACCACATATCCTGGCAGGTTGTTTGAACCGTTGCCCAGACCGTAGTTAATCCATGAACCAACTGTGGGCATTCCAAATCTCGAGACACCGGACTGCATGAGTAGTTGCCCTGGATGATGGTTGAATTCATCGGTGTGCATGGAGCGGACCATCAACAAGTCGTCGGCTACCGTTCCGAGATGAGGAAGGTAATCGCTGAATTCCATGCCGGATTGGCCGTGAGGCTTGAAGACCCGCTTGGTGCCCATCAACTTGACGGTGTCAGGTTTAATGAAGGCAAATCTGGCCTTGTCCAAAACTTCCTTGGGTAGGGATTGGCCATCTCGTTTATTGAGTTCCGGCTTGGGGTCAAACAGATCCAGGTGTGATGGCGCGCCGGCCATGAAAATGTTGATGCATGCCTTGGCTTGAGGCGCAAAATGCGGTTTGCGTGGCGCGAGCGGGTTAGCGAATTCATTAGCCAGCAATCCGTCTTCGGCTAGCAGCGATGCTAGCGCCACTCCGCCCAGTCCGCTGGCGCTGGTGGCAAGGAAATTGCGGCGAGTCTGTTCAAGTTGCGATTGTATCGGATGCATAATCACTCGCGGGTGATGAACTTAATGCTCATTATAGCCAATGTTTAATGGGTTTTTTCACAATTAAATTATTGGTGCCACTTCTGGTGCCACTTTTTTGAGGCCGCCGGTGACACCGCGATACTCAGAAATGGCTTCCCATTCGATTTTGGTACAGACCGAATACCTGCCTCTGACCTCTGGAACTGGAACCTCAAAAATCTCACCGTGCTTAATCAGAACCAACCGAAATAGCTTTAATCGCTAACTGAGTAAAGCTTGGAGGTAAACTGATCACCCTCAATCTGTCTTATAGGAGCCGTTTAAAGTTCAGCGAACCTCAACTATATTTAATAGCCCTTGAAACCTAATTTAATAAAAATTAAAATTTACAGATATAAAATCAATGCTCATTTCAATTGTCTCAGCCGTACCTCTGATGGGGTGTGGGTCCGAATCGGATTATTCAGGGAATTATTCCTTAAACCTTGAGTTCATGAAAATTGACTTGGAGTTAAAACGCGATAGTTCATTCATCGCTATATCGTCACAGGAAAAAGGTAATAGTTTGGTCGGCAATTGGAAAGTAGAAGGAGATTTGTTGATATACGAAGGCACATCAAAGATCAAAAAATGTTGAAGCCAATAAAAAGACCACCATCAAGTTCCATGAAAACACTTTCAAAGTAATTTCTTGAATTGATGGTGGAAAAGGAAGAACCATTATTGAAGATGATCCCACTGCGAGTGAATGGCCTTTATTTTAAAAAGAACTAAACCAACCCAGTCCAACACTTGAACGCCGCAGAGTTGTTGTTCCACACCGTGCACAGTCCCGTCGCCAGACGGCGAACGTAGTTTTCTTCCGTCTCGGTTTCCTTCAAGTCCATCACGTGCACGATGGCGGTATGTCTCTCCGGCTCGCATGCTTTCGGTTCAGCTATTAACCCTTAGTTTTTAAGGCTGAAGGCCTTTTGCGGCAACAGTTAAAACGCCTTGAAAACCGCACTCATCGGGATGACAGTCGGCTCACCATGAAATCACAACTGATCTCAATCGTCGTAGCCGTGCTGGTTTTGGGGTGTGGGGTGTCGCAGCAGTCGGTTCCTTCACCGGAGACAACACCAGTTGAACCCGTTGCCGAAGCTGCAACACCAGAACCGCCGACAGCTAAAGTGCCAGACATCTCAATTCACATAGCTGCCATGCAAGGAAATCTTGGAGCAGTCAAACAGCACATTGCTGCTGGTGCGGATGTGAATGCGAAGGATGTGAATGGATACACACCGCTAGATTGGGCTATCTTTAACAAAGACACCGAAACCGCCGCACTCCTCCTCAAACACGGAGGCAAGACGGGTGCAGAATTGAAAGTTAAATAGGGATGAAAAAGAAGACTTTAAACAATCTCTGGAAGGAGGTGGCCGATGGATCTACACGGAGGGTTTTCACTTGTCTTGAATCAGGTCTGGATATCAACGTAAGGATGTACGGTGGAAGAACTGTATTACAACGAACGACTACTTTAAGGTAGCCGGAGATGGTAGCTTATTTCTTAAAAAAGGGCGACAATGTTGATGCTAGAATTGGAGCAAACGGAGACAATCCTGTCGACATTGCAGAGAAGCAAGGTACCAAAGAAGTTAAATTACAATTACTTTAGACCATGCTCCGACTTACCGAAATCAAACTGCCGCTAGAGCATGCTGAGGCTGATCTCGCCGCCGCGATTACCGACAAACTCGAGATATCCGCCGAACAACTGCAGGGTTTCTCTGTCGTCAAACGGAGTTATGACGCTCGCCAGCAGGACAACATTCTGCTGATTTATCATCTGGACGTGCAGCTGGCCGCCGAACTGGAGACGCAGTTGCTGGAGAAGTTTGTCAGGCAGTCGTTTTGTCGGACCAGCCCTGACACCAGGTATCAATTCGTCGGTCTGGCCGACGCCGACTTTCCCAACAGTGAGCAACAGCGCCCGCTGGTGATTGGCTTTGGACCCTGCGGTATCCTCGCCGCCCTGCTGTTGGCGCAAATGGGCCTGCGGCCGATTGTGCTCGAGCGCGGCCTTGAGGTGCGTCAGCGCACCCAGGACACCTGGAAATTTTGGCGTAAACGCGAGTTAAATACCGAATCCAATGTCCAGTTTGGCGAGGGCGGCGCCGGTACGTTTTCCGATGGCAAGCTCTACAGCCAAATAAAAGACAAGCGCTACCTGGGACGCAAAGTGCTGACCGAATTAGTTAAAGCCGGTGCTTCCGCCGAGATTCTGATACTGAGCAAACCGCATATAGGCACCTTTAAACTGGTCAAGGTCGTGGAAAACATGCGAGCCGAAATAACCCGGCTCGGTGGTGAGATTCGCTTTGGCCAAAAAGTGGAAGCTCTGCTGTGCGAACCGCTCCCGGTGGATGGCAACGACGGCGATCACAGTCGCCAACGGGTCAGCGCTATAACCCTGGCTAGTGGTGAGACCCTGCACAGTCGCCACATTGTGCTGGCGATCGGTCACAGCGCCCGCGACACCTTTCAGATGTTGTTTGAAAGTGGCGTGTACATGGAAGCCAAGCCCTTCTCCATCGGCTTTCGTATTGAGCATCCTCAATCGGTAATTGATCGTGCCCGCTTTGGCAAGTACGCAGGCAACCCGATTCTCGGCGCCGCCGATTACAAGTTAGTGCACCACTGCAAGAACGGACGCAGCGTTTACAGTTTCTGCATGTGTCCGGGGGGCACGGTGGTGGCGGCATCCTCTGAGGCAGGCGGTGTGGTCACTAATGGCATGTCGCAGTACTCGCGCAATGAACGCAACGCCAACTCGGCGATCGTGGTGGGTATTACCCCGCAGGAGGATTATCCCGAGCATGTCCTGGCCGGTGTTGATTTGCAGCGCAAGTTGGAGAAGCTGGCCTTTGAATTAGGGGGCGCAGATTACAGTGCTCCGGCGCAATTGGTGGGTGACTTCCTCAACGACCAGTCCTCCACCGAGCTTGCCAGCGCACTGCCTTCCTACCAACCGGGTATCAAGTTAACGGACCTCTCGTTGGCACTACCCGCTTTTGCGGTGGCAGCCATTCGCGAGGCGATTCCGGTATTCGACAAACAGATCAAGGGGTTCGCTATGGCCGATGCATTGCTGACTGGGGTTGAAACCCGTACCTCCTCGCCGATCTGTATCAAACGAGGCAAGGCCTACCAAAGCCTCAATACCATCGGCCTGTATCCTGCTGGCGAAGGTGCCGGCTATGCCGGCGGCATCCTCTCCGCCGGAATTGACGGGATCAAAGTTGCAGAAGCTATTGCCATGTCACTGTTAGCCAGCGAGTGAACTAAACAGGCTGCAGCTCGGTTGTCGCAGAGCGAAGGAAAGAGATTATTTCTCATTTCGTTGAGTCTCGGGGGGCACGTAAGAACACAATCCAATTATCTCAGAAGCATCAATACTTTGATCAAATAGTCGATGCTGAAAAAGTCGTTTTCAGTTGAGTGAGCGGGGAGTCCCAGAGCAGAATGGACGAGATATCCTCCGCAAACACGGCGGCAAGACAGGTGAAGAATTGAAAGCTTTAGGCAAGTAACCAAACCTACCTCTCGGGCAACAGTTAAAACGGCTTGAAAACTGTGCTCAGCGGGATGACCGTCGGTTCTGCGTAATGAATCAAAACAAGAAAAAATTTAAATTCTTATTTGGTGGGATGGCCGTGATGGTCGTTACAACGGTCGGTGGAGTGATGATTGGATTGGGAGATGGCAGCCGTCCATAGGGCGGCGCATTTCATGCGATTTACGGAGGAATAACCGGTGCAGCTGTCGGTCTACCGATCTGGGGTCTGCTTGGCTACATGGTCTATCGCAAAAAAAATGCAGCACCCAATGAAATTATACCAGACGACACCACCACTTGAACGCCGCAGGGATCACGCTCAATCGAGTGCGTAGACGGTGCCGTAGGCCGTATTTTTGACAAGGTCGAAGTTGTCCACTGCGAACGTCCGCTGGCCATTAGCCAGTTGAGTAATGTGTTTCAGTATCCGTTGATTTGGCCCACTACTTCGCCACACCCCCCCCCCACTAAACTCTACTGTCCCGCCATCTGGCGAGAATGCTTGCCCTCGAATCGTATGTGCCCCGGTCTCCTCCTCCGGAACTATGGCGGGCCCAAGCGTGACCGTATACAGCACATTCCCGAAGGGGCCAGTTTCATTCTCTACGTTAACTACCAACCCTGCCTCTGTAGCCGTCACCGAGGTAATCTTGCCAACAAAATCCGTCAATTTCTCACCTAGAGCATTCATAAAGGGCGAATTCTACCAGCTCGGCTACACTTAGTCCATGGAGCCTGTTTCTGGAGTAAGTTGTGCAATTAAACCAATCCATTCCACCACTTGAACACATTCGAGTTTTAGGTTGGCTTTTTTGCAACAAAGAATAAAAATATCCCTGTTATGGGTTCATTTCAAATTAATAGGCATCACTCTGACAACTGTGGAACTGGTGGAACTGAATGTAGACCAGCTTTGGACTTATCATCACCTGCCGGTCAGGGAACTTTTGATATTACCAACATTGAACTCGATGGAGATCTTTTAGTAGTTCATTTTCATGGGAAAGTAGAGGGTTATGGAACTGTTATTGTTTCGCATGAATACGATCAAAACATTCCTGAATGTTCGGGTGGAACTTTGGTTGGATCAGGTCAGGGTATTCTGGATAATGGGGATGTGGTAAGAGGTACTCACCGAGGAACTTTTACTCGCGATGCTGGAATGTTGACTGGCTATTTCACTGATGTTGTAACCAATGGTGATAAGAATTTTGTCAAATTTGAAGTCGATTTGATTAATCGATCAGCAAAAGTCAGTTACTACTCTTTAAATTAAAGCCAACTGAACCAACCCGCTCCACCACTTGAACGCATCAGGGTTGTTGTTCGGCGGCAACAGTTAAAACGGGTTGAAAACTGAACTTATCGGGGTTACAACACCCTCGGTGTGAATTCAACTCTCATTTCAATCGTCGCAGTCATATTGCTGGCGGGGGCAATCTTCGCTGGTCCGATTCACGATGCTGCCCTTAATGGTGTTCTTGCGGGTGTACAAGCAGAATTGGACAAAGGGGTGGATGTGAATGCGAAAGGTGAGGAGGGATGGACTCCTTTGCATTCTGCGGCAACCAAGGAAATCGCCGAACTGCTAATCGCTAAAGGTGCGGATGTGAATGCAAAGAGTGATGATGGTACAACACCGCTAGATGTGGCCATCGAGCTAAAGCGAACCGGAATCGTTAATCTCCTCCGCAAACACGGCGGCAAGACGGGTGAAGAATTTGGACCTCGATTAGAATACGGCAAGAACCAATGGCCATTCGATTTCAGTTTCACTGCCAAAAGAGGAAAGACCTACGCGGCCGAAGTGACGCAGGACTTTAAGCAGTGTGGTGATTTGGAGACAATCAAGGGATATGGTAAGCAGGTTAAGTTCATTGACTCTAGGAACACAGCAGAAATCTTACTCCAGCAACATACAGCCAAGCATGGAGGATTTGGCATAAGAACATGGGCGGCCGACGGGGGAGACCTTAAATCTTTTGACGAAACCAAAGGACAATATGAAATTTTATCACCGCCAGAGTTTGCAGAACGACTTGATCTTGATTACCCGATAAAGCAATACTACCGAGTAAGATGGGCATATACCGAGTAGTAGGCGTGTAACTCCCTCTTCCGCAAACACGGCGGCAAGACAGGTGAAGAATTGAAAACTGAAAGCAAATGAAACTACTAATCACAACAATCGCAGCCGTGGTGCTGGTGGGGTGTGGTGAGTCGCAGCAGTCGGCTCCTGCACCAGAAACGAAAACAGTTGAACCCGTTGCTGAAGTTATAAAACCAGAACCGCCGACAGCAAAACCAGAACACCCACAAGCAAATCGTGCGCTGATTGAAGCAACGGCAACCGGAAACGTTGAGGCCATCAAAAAAGCCATTGCTGATGGAGCGGATGTGAATGTGAAGGCGGTTGGTGGAGGGACTATTTTGTTTATTGCGGCTCATGAAGGTCACAGGGAAGTCGCCGAACTACTAATTGCCGAAGGTGCAGATGTAAATGAGACGAATGATAGTGGTGAAACGCCGCTGGATTATACCAAAGGCGAAACCGCCGACCTCCTCCGCAAACACGGCGGCAAGACGGGTGAAGAATTGAAAGCTGAAGGGAAATGAAACACTTCCTACTCACAACAATCGCAGCCGTGGTACTGGTGGGATCTAGGTGGTCTCTGCTATCGTTTAACGCACATCAGGCTTATTGAACTAATCGAAGCAATCGAAAAAGGAGACATCGAAGCCGTCAAACAGCACTTGGCTGAAGGTGCGGATGTGAATACGAAGACTGGGGGTGGAGTGACTCCGTTGCATGATGCGGCTTTCGGCCACAAGAAAATCGCCGAACTACTTCTCACCAAAGGTGCGAATGTGGATGCGCAGGATGTAAATGGATGGACTCCTTTACATTGTGCGACGCGTAACGGTCACAAGGAAATCGCCGAATTGCTTATCGCCAAAGGTGCGGATGTGGGTGTGAAGAATAAGGCTTGTTTCACTCCTTTGCATCTTGCGGCTTATTGGGGTCACACGAAAATTGTCAAACTGCTGATCGCTGAAGGTGTAGATCTGAATGCGAAGGATGAGGATGGGGTGACTCCTTTGCATGAGTCGGCTCTTTGGGGTCACAATGAGGTCGCCGAACTCATCATCGCCAACGGTGCGGACGTGAATGCGAAGAATGGTGATAGCAATACACCGCTAGATTCGGCTATCAATGATAAACACACCGAAACCGCAGACCTCCTCCGCAAACACGGCGGCAAGACGGGTGAAGAATTGAAAGCTGAAGGGAAATGAAACAAATACTACTAACAACAATCGCAGCCGTGCTTCTGGTGGGAACTGACTCAGCTGCGGAGATTGAGCCGAAGGTGCCGCTCAAGTTGTCCGAGCCTCTCTTGTTTTCTTTTGCGCAGATGTGCGACACGCAACTCGGAATGGGCGGCTATGAGCACGACGTGAAGACCTTTGGACTTGCTGTGACCCAGATCAACAAAATGAAACCTGATTTTGTGGTGATATGTGGAGATCTCGTCAGCAAGGTCAACGACAAATCATGGGCCGACTTCAATCGTATCAAGGCAGGATTCAAAATCCCTTGTCACTGTGCGGCTGGGAATCACGATGTCGGTAACAAGCCGACTGTGGAGTCGCTGCAAGCATATCGTGAAAAGATAGGGAAGGACTACTACACCGTAGAGCACAAGGGTTACACCTTCGTGATCGCCAATACACAGCTATGGAAGGCACCACTGAAGGGCGAGTCGGAGAAGCACGATAAGTGGTTCAAAGGAGTCCTCGCGGCAGCAAAGAAGAAGGTCAGTCCGGTTGTGGTGGTGGTGCACTATCCGCTCTTTGTGAAGACACCGGACGAGAAGGAAAACTACTACAACATCCCATCTGCAAAACGCATGGAGCTTCTGAATCTCTGCAAAGAAAATGGCGTAGTGGCCTTCCTGGCTGGCCACACTCACAAATTGGTGGTTAACGAGTACAAGGGGATCCAACTCGTTAATGGAGAAACCACCAGCAAGAACTTTGACAACCGCCCGATGGGATTTCGATGGTGGGATGTTGCTGCGAAGGGGAAGATGGTGCACAGATTCGTGATGCTTGAGGGAATGGATCAATAGCCGGCAGGCATCAGTGGCTATCTTGGAATCCTTTTAGGCTGTGGAGCCGGATTCCTTGTTTATCGATGGAGAAAAAAAAGGAGGCGCGTCGGCCTCAGGTGCAGAATTAGAGAGACGAGCCAACTTAGGCTGAATGGACAATCCCCATCCACTACTTGAACGTCTTCGGGGAGTTGTTCGACGGCAACAGTTAAAACGCCTTGAAAACAGAGCTCAAAAGTATGACAGTTCCCTCGCTGTGAAATCAATACTTGTTTCAATCGTCGCAGCCGTGGTGCTGGTGGGGTGTGGTTCGCATATTGATTCAGTTTATCTAGGACGCGCTGAAGCGAATATGCTTGGGGATGTAAGTCGTGGAGATATCCAAGCTGTCGAAGAGTATTTAGATAAAGGTGGAAACGTAAATCTGCAGGATGAACCCGGCATGACTCCATTGCATCATGCCGTAAATGATAATTGGAAAGGAAGGAACCTCGAAATGGTCAAACTGCTCATTGATAGAGGAGCCAATGTTAATGCAATCAATGATACACATCAAACCCCTCTACATATGGCCAGCAATAAGGAAACCGCAGAATTGCTTATTGATGCAGGGGCGAATGTGAATGCCAAGACACTGCGCACTGGAGAGACTTTATTGTATTCAGCGGCGTGGGGGGCGGCTCAAGGTGCTAATAAAAGTTATCAGATGTATCTGGATTTGACGAAGTTGCTCATCACCAAAGGAGCAGATGTAAATGTGAAACTTAAATCGGGAAGTATGATTAAAGACAATAAAACCTACCGTGCTAAATCGGGAGAAACAACTTTACATCAAGCGGCTCGGAGTTATTCAGAAAAACATGCTTCAGAAGTATGTGAATTGCTTATTGTAAAAGGAGCTCTAGTAAACGAGAGAAATATCCGCGGGCATACTCCTTTAGACGAAGCGCTTTCTAACCAACGCAATAAAACTAGCGACCTCCTCCGCAAACATGGCGGCAAGACGGGTGAAGAATTGAAATCTGAAGGGAAATGAAACACTTCCTACTCACAACAATCGCAGCCGTGGTGCTGGTGGTGTGTGGGCAATTGATTCACGAAGCTGCCTTGGATATAAACATCGAAGCCGCCAAAAAGGCCATTGCTGCTGGTGCGAACATGAATGCGAAGGATGGGATTGGCGGCAAAACGACTGCTAGGATGGGGGAAATCAAAGATCAGTATCTTGTGTGAATTTTGAGCATGAACTAGGGCAGGTGCCCATTCTCCCCTTGCCCAGTCGCATCGCCTCCCCTGTTTTCCAAGGAGTTATGAACACAAGCTTTTACTTTTCTCCCCCTCCGCTCCGGTCCAAAGGAGGCTTCAGGGCCCTCTAGCCAAAAGCAATTTCCTAGCAGTTAGTCCACTACCATCGGAAGACTAAAAGGATCATTTCTCTAGGGCGAATCGTTCTCGTATCCAGGCCATCTTCGCCACCTCATGTTTGGGCGGTGTGCTATGGCCGGCTTCCGGGTAGATGCGATACGCTTTCGGGCCACGGACCTGGTTGTAGGCGGCGAAGGCGGTTGGCGCGGGAGCCACGTTGTCTTGCAAGCCGACGCCCATCAGGACAGGGCATTCCACCCATCCCGCGAGGTTCTTGGGATCGACGTAACTGAATGTCGCGCCCGCCAGTTCCCACGTGTTCTTGGGATCTCTGCCCAGCCAGTGCCGGACGACCATCCCCGGCCAGGCTGTTATTTTGAAACCCTTCATGGAGTCGACCACGAAAGGGATATCCGGAGCGCTCAGTGCAATGCGCTTGTCGAGTGCTGCGGTGGCGAATGAGAGCATCCCTCCCTGGCTGCCTCCCGTGATGGCGATGCGTTTGGTGTCGATCTCAGGTCGCGACGCCACGAAATCGATCCCACGCAGACAGTCCATGATGGCCCCGCGGTAGAAGAACTTCTGCGGATCGTCCAGCCCGCGTAGAAGATAGTCGCCAGGCCCCCACCATTGATACGCGGGTTCGTCGTCGGTGCTATTGCCGTGGCCTCGGATATTGAGCGACAGCACTGCCATGTCAGGAATCGACTGGGTGGGCATCATCCCCTGTGTGTAGCCTGGCACCCTCAACAGCACGGGATGCGGCCCTGCAGACTTCGGCACCTCAAACCACCCGCGAATCCGGACATCGCCAAGGCTGCGCATTTCCACGAGGAAGCAATCGGTCTGCTCCGTGCTCCATTTCGGGCTCGGCTCGACTTTGTATTGAGGGGCGACAGTGGCGAGCTCGGCGATTGTCTTATCCCAGAACGCGCGCAGATCTTTGGGGGCTTTGGCAGGACGATTCATCTTCTCCGGTGCATATCCACGCATCCTCGATTGCGAGATGGGTGTCTTGTCGCCGTCGCGTATGAATGTGCAAGTGACCTGATAGAAGCCAGCTGACGGGGGCTCGAATGTCAGGGTCTCGAGGTGCGACTTCCCGGCTGAGAGCTGTACGGGCTTGGAGATATCGGCGAAGGTTTCTCGTTGGTCGACCAGCCAGGTGTCGCTCCCGACTTGGAACCGCACCGTGCCTTTCAAAGTCTCAAATGCCGTGTTGCGAATCGTGGCCGACAGATCCATCGGCGCACCGGTCGGGTAGATCCCATCGGCGTGGGCGTGGGCGATGTCGACCATTACAAAATCGTTCCATACGGGTGCCGACAGCTTCGGCGCCCCTTTGTGCAGGCCACCGTCGCCGTCGCTGTCAAACACGCGCACGGCGATCACGTTCTCTGCATCCCACCGAATGTGTTTGGCAGGCACATCGTAACGCCGGATCGTCTCGTAGTGGCCCTTGGTATCATCTGGTGCCGAGCCGGTCCGACCCACCTCCACACCGTTGAAATAAGTCACATCCACATCGTCCACCGTCCCTAGCAACAACGTCAGTCTCTGGTAATGTTTGAAGTAGGCGCCCTCGCTCGCCGCTGCTGGCACGCTCACCCGCAGGCGATACCACCCGTAGCCGTCATAGCCCTCATGGCCCGCCTTCTCCCACGGCTTGCCGACGTCGATCGGCTTCCATGCCGAATCATCGAATTCGGGTTGCGCCCAGGCAGGGTCGTCGCCCTTGGTAAAGCGCCATCCTTCGGCAATGTCGAGAGCCTGAGTTGTGGCAGGCAGCCAGACGAGCGACAGGAGTATGGTGAGGATCTTGCGGTGCGAGAGGGAAGATCGAAAGAACATTTTCGGAACCGTAGGGCACCTGCCGTCCCGCGTAAAGGCGTGCGCAACGGTCCTAACAGGCGCAATCTCCGTCATTGACTGCCTGTTCCCTATCGCGTCGAATGGGTTGATGAATTCCCTTCGATTTCTTCTCGGAGCCTTGTGGGCTGCTCTATCGATTCAGGGCGCCGTCGCGGCCCCCTCACAACTGGCGTTTCCCACGGCTGAAGGCTATGGACGTTTCGCCACCGGTGGGCGTGGCGGTGATGTCTATCAGGTGACGCAACTCGGCGACGAAGGTCCGGGTTCGTTGCGCGCTGGCATTGAGAATGCCGAGGGGCCGCGCACTATCATCTTCACGGTGAGTGGAACGATCCAACTGAAGAAGCCACTCCGCGTGGAGAATCAACACGGGCTCACCATTGCTGGGCAAACGGCCCCAGGCGATGGTATCACACTGCGAGACCAGACCTTTCAAATCAAAGATTCTTCTAACATCATCGTTCGGTTCCTGCGTTTCCGGTTAGGCGATGAAAGCAAGACCTCTGGCGATACGCTCCACATTTCCAAAGCGAAGGACGTGATCTTCGATCATGTCACGGCGACTTGGGGTGTGGATGGCACCATGGATACCGATCATCTGTCGAACTTCACCCTCCAGTGGTCCATGTTTGGCGAAGCCCTTCACGAAAGCACCCACCACAAGGGCGGCCATGCCATGCTCATGTCACTACGCAAGACCCGCGGGAAGGTTTCCATCCATCACAATCTCCTCTTCAGTAGCCGCAATCGGCACCCGACGCTGAGCGGCCTTCCCGATCAATCGAACGGTGACGGTGCACTCTTCGACTTTCGTAACAATGTGATCTACAATTGGGAAGGCTCCCTGAATCTCGGTGCTGGCCAATTCAATATCGTCAGCAATTACTACCGACCTGGTCCGAACACCAAGACGAGCAACGATCGTTTCCCCATCCGGCCAAAGGTCAAAGTGGATCACCAGACCTTTGCTTACTTCAGCGGCACGGCCTTCGAATGGAACGAGGCCTGGACCAAGGACAATCACTTGGCCATGCAGTGGGGAATCCGGGACGAAGGTTATCCTGGCAAGGTGCCAAAGGAGACTTCCTTAATGCGGGACCAGCCCGTCGCGGAATCCGATCGCCCTATCACGTACCTTGCGAAGGAGGCCTACACACAAGTGTTAGCCAAGGCCGGCGCGTCCTTGATGCGAGATGCCGCCGACAAACGCGTCATCCAAGGAGTCCTCGACCGCACCCATCGTCGCATCGATTCTCAGAAGGAAGTCGGCGGCTGGCCCACCTTGGAATCCAAGCCAGCCTCGCTCGATACCGATCGCGATGGCATGCCTGACGATTGGGAAAAGGAGCACCAACTCGATCCCAACAATCCCGAGGATCGCAACGCGGACCAAGACGGCGACGGCTACACCAACCTCGAAGAGCACTTGAACAGTCTCGCCGCTGTGACTCAGTGAACCGTTGCTTCGACTTCTACGAAGGAACTGTCACCAGTTCCTCAACCCCTAGAACATTCCGTGGGGACTCGTTAGGAATCCTTCTGGTACCGCATCAACTCCGTTGACTCCACATTTCCAACTTTCACAGACTCCCCGTTCGGGTTGAATGCCACCCAAGACACCTCCCCAGGCTCAAACTCGAAACGCAGGAGGGTGAGGTCGATTTCATCCTGCACCACTTGAATACCGGAAGCGCCCGCAGAAGCCTCTAAGGCGTTCTTGTAGGCTGCCTTCATGTTCGGATTGGGATTGTTGGAAGAGGGCAATGGGCGGTAGGGGACGTGTGGATGATAGACTTGGGTGAAGTGCAGGCGTTGCCCCTTCCGTGCCAGTTCCGCGCAAAGCTCGGCCGCAATCCAATGACACCGCGCGAAGATTGCTGACAGAAATTCCAACAGACGGTAGAAAGTCTTCCCATGAACGAACCACCGCTTCCGCAGGGACAGATCAATCGGCGCCATTTCATCAAGCGCACCGCCGCAGCCGGCTTCTTTACTGGCTTCATCACCTCGGGGCTTCGCGCGCAGTCGCCTAACAACAAGTTGAACATCGCGGCCATCGGCATCGGAGGTAGGGGGGAGCCTGTGATCAGAAGAAGCGCGGGCGACAACATTGTCGCGCTGTGCGACGTCGATTTCAACCGTGGAGGCGAGACCTTCAAGCTGTATCCCAAGGCAAAGAGGTTCAAGGATTTCCGCGTGATGTTCGACAAGATGGGCGATGAGATTGATGCGGTGATCATCGCAACGCCCGACCACATACACGCGGTGGCGACTATGGAGGCCATCCGGCGGGGCAAGCACGTCTACACCGAGAAGCCCCTGACCCATAGCATCTGGGAGGCGAGGCAGTTGACAGACGCCGCGCGCAAATACGGCGTTGCCACGCAGATGGGAAACCAGGGCCACTCCTCCGAAGGGGCGCGCCAGACTGTGGAGTGGATCCGCGCCGGGGTGATCGGCGAGGTACGTGAGGTGCACTGCTGGAGTGACCGACCGCTTCGTGGCACACGTTTCGATGGCAGTCTGTATTGGCCGCAAGGTGTTGCTCGGCCTCGAGACAAACCGCCGATTCCAGATACTTTGGATTGGGATCTTTGGTTAGGGCCGGCGCCTTACCGGGACTATCATCCAAGCTATGTGCCATTTGACTGGCGCGGCTGGTGGGACTTTGGGACGGGCGCTTTGGGAGACATGGGCTGCCACATCATCGATCATCCGTACTGGGCGCTTAAGTTAGGCTACCCAGATACGGTGGAAGCCAGCAGCTCTCACATTAATTCTGAAACAGCACCACTGGCGTCCATTATCACCTACCAATTCCCCGCGCGCGGAGACCTACCTCCCGTGCGCATGCACTGGTATGATGGTGGTCTCAAGCCGCCGCGTCCGGCAGAGCTCGAACTAGACGATGAATGGTTGGTCGATGGCGTTCTCTATGTTGGCGACAGAGGCAAGATCATGCACAAGTCTCACGGAGGCAAACCAACCCTCATCCCGCTGTCACGCATGGAGGACTTTGAAAGACCCGCCAAGACGATCCCACGCGTCAAAGGCAGTCACGAGCAGAACTGGATCGACGCTTGCAAAGGCGGTGATCCAGCGGGTTCAAGCTTCGACTACTCTGGACCGCTGACAGAAGTCGTCTTGTTAGGCAATCTCGCCCTTCGAACCAAAGGCCCACTGATTTGGGATGGCCCTCACATGCGCGTCACGAATAACGATGCAGCGAATCGATTCGTCCGACGAGAATACCGCAAGGGGTGGGCCTTGTGATTGCCCGGGCTTCAGCGACCTTTAAACCCATCCAACCGAATGAAACGAACACAGCGACGAACGCACAGCGCCCAGCTCAAGACCTGGGTTGCCGTTCTTGCAGGATTGCTCTCCCTTTCTGAGGCGTCCGCCAAAGACATACCAGCCTTTCCCGGAGCCGAAGGCCATGGCAGGTACACCATCGGCGGTCGTGGTGGACGGGTGATCAAGGTGACCAACGTGAACGACAGCGGCGAAGGTAGTCTGCGAGCGGCTATTGAAGCGGAAGGCCCCCGAACTGTTGTTTTTGAAGTGTCAGGCACCATCGCCTTAGAAAGTCGACTCGTGATACGAAATGGCCATCTTACGATTGCTGGGCAAACCGCTCCAGGAGATGGCATCTGCTTAAAGAACCATGAGGTCTTCCTCGATGCTTGTGAGGAAGTGATTATTCGCTACATGCGTTTCAGAATGGGCGATGAAGCTCAGCAGCAAGCCGATGCGATTGGTGGTCAGAAGAACCGAAACGTCATTGTCGACCATTGTTCGATGAGTTGGTCGACTGATGAATGCGCCTCCTTTTATGCCAATGCAAACTTTACCATGCAGTGGTGCTTGATTGGCGAAAGCCTACGCCACTCGGTTCATAAAAGTGGCAAGCACGGCTATGGCGGCGTCTGGGGTGGCAAGAACGCTTCGTTTCATCACAACTTGCTTGCCCATCACGACAGCAGGAACCCTCGGCTTGGAGAATATGCGTCCGCCTATGCGCTCTCCGATCGCGTCGATATCAGAAATAACGTGATCTACAATTGGCAAGGCAACAGTGGCTATGGAGGCGAAGGGATGAATGTCAATATGGTGAACAACTATTACAAACCAGGGCCCGCGACGAACAGGAACCAAGACCGAATCGTGGCCATTTGGAATCGAATTGAGACCTGGGATCCTTTGTACAATGTGTGGGGGAAATTCCACATCGATGGCAATGTCGTCAAAGGCTCGGAAAGCGCGACGACTGACAACTGGACGCATGGTGTTCAGTTTGATTCCAAATGGAGTCACATCGCGGATGCAGAAAGGCAAAGCCTGCGCTTGGAGAACCCCTTAGAAACAGGCGTGGTGACGACCCATGACGCCGAGGAAGCCTATCAGAAAGTGCTTCAACTGGTAGGTGCTAGTTTAAAAAGAGACTCGGTCGATCAGAGGATTATCCATGATGTCAGCACCGGCACGGCAACCTGCACCGATGGTGGGAATGGCAGCACCCATGGCTTCATTGACACGCAAGAAGCTGTCGGTGGCTGGCCTGAATTAAAGTCCCTACCAGCGCCCACGGACACCGATGACGATGGGATGCCCGATGCCTGGGAGACTGCTAATGGGTTGGATCCCAAAGATTCCAAAGACGGCAATGCAGACGCGAACAACGACGGCTACACCCATATCGAAGATTACCTGAATAGTTTGGCACTGCCCTACTATGATACAAAGCCTATCATCAGTACTGTCAGCCCGGAAGCGAATGAAATCTTTATCGCGTCTTCTGCCGTGACTATTGATGTCGACGCGTACGCCAATGACTACAATGGCGGCTCGATCGCAAGAATAGAATTGTATGTGGATGAGCAACTCGTCAAAGCAGAGGATGACGCCAACCGCCTCACGGCGACGCTCGAGGGCATCTCTCATGGGATGCACCGCATGGTGGTGAAAGCCACAGATGACACTGGCAATGTATTTACGGAGACGACCACCGTGTATGTCGGCACCCAAAGAGTGAGGGTCGACATCGCAGAGGATGCGCATAATGGACGAGTCACCTTGGAGCCAGAAGGCGGCCTCTACACAGAGGGAGTGGATGTGAGAGTTGAGGCGGTTCCGGACGAGGGCTATCGTTTTCACAGTTGGATAAAAGACATCGAGAGCGATCAGAAGCAACTGACGATCAAGACTGGAAATGATATCACCCTAAAACCTGTCTTTGAGGCTACTGAAGATCCTCTCGATAAGTACAGAAAGCCCATACGAATCACCTTCGGCCCCTTGGAAGGTTTCTACGCGGCTCCTGGCTACATCGTAGATGGTGGCAGTCAATATTCAGAGAAGCTCAATGGCTACACATACGGTTGGCTTGAGGGATACCATCTTGGAGGCGAGTTTGATCCTTCCGAGTCAGACATCGTGCGGTCGACTCACAATATCTTTGAGACAGAGGCAAGCAATCACTCCTGGGGCATTGCCTTGCCTAAGGGATCTTACAAAGTCACCTTGGGGCTTGGTGCCAAGCAATCGCAAAAGGCGATCAAGGTGAATCTAGGGCAATTGGCATCCGATCGCCCTCCCTTATTGATCAACGATCCGATAAAGACTGACACATATAAAGAGTATGTATTTGAAGAGTTCGAAGTGAAAGATGGCGGCAGTGGTCTAGCGAACGCACGACTGACTCTAAGCAGCGCGAATCAAACCGAAATCTATTTCATTGCGATCGAATTGGTGAGAATGGGTGGAAATAGGAAACTTAGAGTCACCCATGGTAGCGGTAGCGGAGCCTACAATGATTTGAGCGGCCCGGTTCTGATCAAGGCAAACCCACCTGCTGAAGGCATGGTGTTTGATAGATGGGTTGGCAACGCCGAGCCACAGTATTTCGAGAGGATCGATCAGTGGAAACGCAGTAGAGAGTATATCGAAGACATCTATTCCTCGACGACGTTTGTGACAGATCTCGACTACGTGACGTCTGTGAGCGCTACCTACCGAAAGAAGTAGCGCACCTCCGCCATCGGTTGAAGTAGGATCGTAGCGCTGGCTTCACTCTAGTTCACTGCCTTGAAGAACTTCCAAATCTCGTTGACCGAGCTGATCCCGGCGCCATTGCGCTTGTGTGGGAAACGGTGCCCGAAGTCCTCGATCTTGTAATGCCAGACCTGCTTGCCGTTCGCGCCGTCTTTATAGTAGTGGGCGGTGGTCTTGTCTGAGAGTTTCACCACTTCTTCTGTCTTGGTCTGGTTCAGTCCTTTCCAGAATTCCATGATGTCGTCTTGGTTCGGCGCGCCGCCCCAGCCGCCCTTTGGAGATATGCTGCCGTCGTAGGGAACGATCTCGTCGTGAAGCCCTGAGATTTGTAAGATGGGCACGGGCTTGATCTGATCCCGGTGTTCCCAGGTGTAACCACTCATGGTGCCGATGACGGAGGCGGCGGCTTTGAAGACCTCTGGTTTCTCTGCCACCAAGGTGTAACTCATGAAACCTCCATTTGAAATGCCGCAAGTGAAGGTCTTATTAGGGTCGAGCTTGTGTGTTGACTGCAGATGGACGGCGAGAGCTGAGAGGAAACCGATGTCGTCGACCTTGCTGATTTTAAAGCGGGCGTTCCAGTGCGGGACTCCCTCGCGATCTTTCTCCCCCTGAGGATAGCAGACAGCGAATCCGTTAGTGTCGGCCACGCGATTCATGCCAAGCTCCATGTAGCCGCGCGCATCACCCCGATAGCCGTGGAGCAAGAAGACGAGGGGTGCGTTGTCTGGGAGATCCTTGGGACGGTGGATGAGGTAGCGTCTCTCGACCTCGCCGTGATTGAATGTGAGGAAAGTACTGGGGACGTCTGTCCTCTCCTCCTCAGACGCTGCCTGATTGCCAGGCAAGCGCTGCTCGAACAGCCATTTTAAGAAATCGGGTTCGGGATCGCAGCGTTCTCCACTCATGAGTGTGCTGCCATTATCTGCGCCCGGAATCATCTTTCCGGCGATGCCGTGTCCGTCGCCTTTGAAGGTGGTGAGCTTCATGTTGCCACCCAATTCCTTCAGTTCATTGAAGAGTTCCAGATTGCGATCGTAAGGGCAGACCTTGTCCTGATCGCCATGAAAGGCCCAGATTGGAACGTCTTTCATCTTGGAAGGATCGATGAACTCTTCCGTTCGCTTCAATCCGGTGCCGGCGGAGGGAGCGATGGCAGCAAAGTACTTCGGAGCGAATTGTATGAGTATGTTAGATCCATGACCTCCCATAGAATGGCCCATCATGTAGATGCGATCTTTGTCGACCGCTGGGAGCTCGGCGATGACCGCCTGGATCATTCTCAGATGAGTTTCATCCCAGAGCCCGGTGGATTGAGGTGCTAAGACATAGCAGGGGTAGTCTTTGCGAATCTGCTTCTCGGCAAGTTGCTGATTCCATTGCTTCAATTGTTTGCGATTGTCAGTGCCCTTCCCACCACCGCCATGGAGGGAGACGATCACGGGGTAGCGCTCGTTGGCGTCGAAGCCCAAGGGACTCATGAGACGATAGGGCAAGTCGTCATGGACCTTGGCTTCGTAAGCGTTCACCCATTCGCTCGCCGCTTGGGCAAGGGCCGCGTGGGGCGCCATGGTGAGGAGCGTGACAAGCAGCAGGGTACGTGAGATGAAAGGCATGCGCGACGATGGCATAGAAGAGAAGAGATGAGAAGTTGAATGAGCCGTTGTGACGGGACTATGATTTCACTTTTATAGCATTACCCAAGCTTCCTCAAACTTGTTTAAGCGGCCATTGTTGTCGTTGTAGATTTAAGCAGTCCCGCATCTCTCCTTCCCTTTAGCTGGCACACCTTAGTTTCCACTGCCATTATTTCTGCACCACAAATTCTGTAATAAATCAACTACTACTAACAACAATCGCAGCCGTGGTGCTGGTGGGGTTTGCTACGACGCAGTCGCCAAACTCACCGCTTTTTGATGCTATTAAAAAATGAGATATTGAAGCTGTAAAAAGCACTTGGATGCTGGTGCTGATGTTAATACGAAGGATGAAGACGGATACACTCTTTTGACTGTGGCTGTTGCTTATGGTAGCAAGGAAATTGTCAGAACTATTAATCTTCAACGGTGTGGATGTGAATGCGTTTGACCCGCAAGTTCGAGAGAAATCCATCGAAATATACGAAGTCGCCGACCTCCCTCCGCAAACACGGCGGCAAGACGAGTGCAGAATTGAAAGCCGAAGGGAAATGAAACACATACTAATAACAACAATCTCAGCTGTGCTGTTGGCGTATATCTAAAGCCTATGGACTCATAAGCCTAAAAAAAGACGACTTCCCTCTCTTCGCAGTAAAAGGTATGCGAAATACATCTCCCTCTAATCGACCAGCCCACTTACACACCTTCCAAATAATTTCCTTATTTTTGCTACGACGCGGAACAGCGCCTTCCTCCAGCACATAGCCACCATAAATTGCTGGCCACTCTATCTCAGTTTGCCGGTTTCGTTGCAGTCTTTTTATTGTGATTGTTGGTCGTGTTAATTCAGATTCGACTCTAATTATTTTTTCGTAAGCAATTGCGGCCATTGTTGTAGTTCCGTAAATATCAGGATGGACTGAATCAGGAAATAATTCTTGAAGCCCTAACATACGTTCATGAAACTCTATCAACTCGAGGCCGAAGCTTTGAGCTAAACCCCTAACTGCTGGGGCTATCTTCTTTGCTACCACTTCCGGGCAATCTGGACCAAAAGCTGCAGAAAAGATTGGACATGGTGTAGCCAGCAAAATACGCGGATTGCTAGGTAGACTTTGGTATCTTTTAATTAATGACTCATAGTCACTTACAAAATGTTTTCCGTAGGTGCTCCAGTTGTGTGGTTTGGAATCGTTGGTTCCTAATTTTATTATGATAATATCAGGCTCCCAATTCAGGGTTGTATTGTAAGTGTAATCGTTTGTGTATGGATAGTCCCCCTTCTTTAGTAGCGTTCGACCACCAAGTCCAAAATTTTTGACTTCATATTCATCACCCAGCATTTGGCCTAGTTTCATTGGATAGGTCAATTTCCCCAATCCAAATCCTTGTGTGATGCTGTCGCCAACACATGCCACCTTGACAGAGGCTCTTGATTCAATGGTAGAAAACAACATTAATGCCAGATAACTCAGATATTTAATTTTTATTCTCTTCATTGCTCTTTTTATTAAAGAACCATCTTTATCAATACTGTAAGTAATATTAATATCAATAGATTTATATTTAATAACAGGATGTCATAATAATCGAATAAAGACATATTTAAGCTCCTCATTACAAGAGTTATATTATTAAAAATAATGTAGGTAAATATTGAAATTATTATATTTATGTGCATTGAGTCCCTGTAGGTATTTTCTCCAAAAATCGCAGCAGACCTATTCGGTAAATTAAATTAAGGATGTTAGAGAGTCAGAGTAAGATAGATCTAGAAAAATACCCAACTTACCTCCGCAAACACGGCGGCAAGACGGGTGAAGAATTTAAAACTGCTGGCAACTAAACCAACTCCCTCCACCACTTAAACGACTTTGGTTTTTTAGGTTGGCCGCATACTTTCCAATAACAGTTAAAAAGTTAATCAAAATTTTAATGGTGAATTTGAATTGATTTCTATTATACCTAAGATAACAAAGACTGAAGTTGTCTTTTGGCTGACTTTTGTTACTTTAATTAAGTATGAAAGTTTTAACTTATCTTGTAGTTATCTTCTCGGTATTTGCCGGGTTAGAAGTTCAAGCGGAAGAAAAGAAAAAGTCTGATTTTATCAAGATAATCATTGAGTCGAACGACTTAATGAAGTTCAACAAAACTTCGATTTACGCGGAAAAAGGGAAGTCTTACAAGATCACGCTAAAGAATGTCGGCACACTTCCCAAAGCAGCTATGGGGCACAATTTAGTCATACTGAATCCTGGAACGGATGCTTTAAAGTTCGGTACGGAGTTGATCACTAAACACGGAGCTACACTTCAAAACGAATGGAAACCTGTAAAGGCAGGCAAACAGGTGCTCGCTCAAACTAAAATGATCGGGCCTAGCGAGGAGGACACTTTGAAAGTTAAATTTGACAAGGTCGGGGTCTATCATTTTCTCTGCACCTTTCCTGGGCACTTCGCCCAGATGCGGGGCGTCATTAATGTCAAGTAGCCTGGCGATATGCCTCCGCAAACACGGCGGCTAGACGGGTGAAGAATTGGAAGCTGCTGCCGACTAAACCAACCCGCTCCACCACTTGAACGTTACAGGGTTGTTGTTCCAGACCGTGCACGATCCCGTAGCCAGACGGCACACTTGCGTTCTTAATGGCTGGCTACGCACGGGTCTTTTCAATCAGGTATTCTTATTTGACCAACAATGAACTGTTGCGAAATTTATAAGATCAGCTTCAAGGTTGCTGACCTCCTTTAACTTATAGTCATAGTTAAGGTTAGTCCCGTCAGCTTTGCCTCTAAGTCAACGGGATTATTTTAATGAAAATAAATTTAGATAAACTTCTGGATTCAGATAATCACCAAATTTTTAAGAAAAACGTTACTCCTAAGTTCAACACGTGCCAAAAATGTGGGAATCGTCTTAAAAGACATAGTAAAAGATTTTGTGGCCTGAGATGCTCAGGTATTAAACCCAAGTGGAAAAAATAATTCAAAAGCGACATCTTCGTAGTCTTTTTGGTTAATTAGATCTTTAAACTAGCTATATCTAAACCAATCCCCTCCACCACCTGAACGCTGCAGGGTTGTTGTTTGAGGGCATTAGTTAAATCTGCTCTTTTTTCCTGCTGCTTGATCGTGAACTGGTATTGGCATCTCATTTGGTTGCTATGCCGGACGGAATGAAACTATGTAATGTTTGCGGTAAGACAGTTTCACCCAAGGCACAAACTTGTCCTCATTGCGGTGTGGCGGAGCCTGCGCCTAAGTAAGAAATTGGGTTGCTTGTTATGGGTTTAGTTGGTGCAACCGGTTTCGTCATAACCATGATTCCAAAAAGCTGCAAAAGCTGACATCACGGCACACTTGGGTGGCACTGCCAGCACCGCTTGACGTTTAACTGACGGTGGAGTCTGATTAAGTCTTTGCTAAAATAGGATAATATTAAATCATTAATCAAATGAAGAAGATTGATTACTCGAAATGGTATGGCTCACATGTTTGCCCTTTTTGTGTAAAGAAACATGAAAAAGATGATATTCGAACTGAAGAAGTTAGGATTCCAAGGGGTTTCGGATATTTTAGTAAATGATATGGCTCACATAAGGTGAAAATTTCTTACCGCAAGGAATGCCATAATGTTTTACAAATTATTTTCAAAGTCCTGCTCGAATTGTGTTCGGTTGTATTGCTGGTGCAATAGTTATGAGCGGCTTTCTTTTCGGCCTGGGCTACATTTTGGGGCCTAAGGAAGGCGTCGACGAATCTACTGCACAAACGGCAATTCCCGTTATCTCTCTTGGATTCGGGATTGTCGTCTATTATATTATAAATCACCAGAACACCCGTAGCAAAGAGATCATACAAAAGATCGAATCAAGATATTGATTCATCAGGTTTATCCAGCCTAGCATCCGCTGCCAGTTCTTTTGGAGCAAATAAGACGAACCGTGACCATTGTCTTCAGCCAGTTTGTAAATCTGTGATTTGCTCATTGGCTCAGTTATCCGTGCAATTAAGGCATCCAAGTCCTAGCCTTGCTCCGTGCCTTGGCGATTTGCTTCTTGGTTGGCTTCTTGGGTGCAGCCTTAGCCTTTGCCTTCGGCTCCTTCTTGGCCTTCTCCATCACTACCGGCAATGGCGTCTGCTCCCACAGGATACCGTCATCGCTGTGCTTGAGGTGGATGACGTTGGTGCGGTCACCCTCAAGTCTGGTCGCTCCCGCTCGCTTGCCGCGCTTGGCCAAGACCAAGCGGAAGTGACCCTCGTCCTTGGTGGTGCTGAGAAGACACACTGCACGCGCCCAGTTGGTTAGCTCGGCACTGCCTGTGCCTGCATAGTTCTGATCCGTTGTGACCCGATGTGACTTGGACTTGGGATCAGCAGCAGGCTTGGCAGTGTGGTGCCGAGAGGTCAATAATAGTTGCAATAGCAGTTGCCTATTCCAGGCACCAGAGTGCCCCTAGGAGAGACAATTGGCCTGCGCATAGGAAAGCTTTGCCTCCAGGTTTTTTAAGTGCTTCTAAAGGCGAATCTGAAGCCTGTTTTAAAATGGTGAATGTTGAAAGTTACAATGGTTAACAATTGGTACTCTTGAGTTAACCGTTGGTTGTTTAAATCACACCACCCTTTAACCAACGTTGGCGTATCTTAAGCACTCAGGCATTGTTTCTGACAGTCGACTTTATGATACATTCGCACTGGCTTTGCCGCTGGTGCGTGGGGGTTGTTTCTGCTACGCTGCTTGAATGACGATGCTTCATCAATTGGCCGCTGAAAAGCAGACACCTGTTAGGTTCTACGATATCGGTGTCAGCGCAGGATTCCCTTCTCCTGCCGACGACTACAAAGAGAAAAAGCTCGATCTAAACGATCTTTTGATACGTCAACCTGAAGCGACATTTTTTGCCAAAGCGTCAGGCGACTCGATGACCGGAGCGGGTATTTTTGACGGCGACATGCTGATTGTTGACCGAAGCATCACTGCTGCTGATGGGAAAATTGTGATAGCAGTGGTCAACGGGGAACTCACGGTCAAGCGATTCAAGCTTGTTGGCCGCACCGCTCAACTACACGCCGAGAATCCGAAATATTCACCGATCACACTTTGCGAAGGTGATAACGTTAATGTTTGGGGCGTAGTAACGAACGTGATTCATTCAATGGATTAATGATCGCACTGGTCGATTGCAATAACTTCTATGCCTCCTGCGAAAGGGTTTTCTGTCCAAGTCTTGTAGGTAAGCCGGTAGTTGTCTTGTCCAACAATGATGGGTGCGTGGTCGCTCGTTCAAATGAGGCAAAGGCACTTGGCGTCGCAATGGGTGTTCCCTTGTTTAAGATCAAGGAACTCGTCGCAACTGAAAATGTGCAGGTGTTTTCGTCAAACTACGAACTCTACGGCGACATGTCCTCAAGAATTGTATCGGTGCTTAGGCGATATGCCCCAGAAATTGAAATCTACTCAATCGACGAATCCTTCATCAAGTTCGATGGCGTGCCTGATATGGTCAATCTATCATCGCAAATGCGCTCCATCGTCAGTCAGTGGACAGGGATTCCTGTTTCTGTGGGCCTTGGTGACACTAAAACCTTGGCCAAGATCGCGAACCACAAGGCAAAGAAGAAGCCCAGCGGCGTGCACCGTACCGGGACTGATTCGATTGTTGATTTGGTTGACCTCCCAGTGGACAAAATTTGGGGGATCGGGTCGAAGCTTGCCCGCAGATTACGCTCAGTCGGGATCTTGACCGCTCTTCAACTCAAGAATGCCTCGTCTGCTTTAGTCAGAAAGATTGGAGGTGTAGTGATGGAGAGAACCCATCAAGAGCTCAACGGTTTTCGGTGCTTCGATTTTGATCAACCTCAACCACGCCAGAACATTTGTTGTTCAAGGTCGTTTGGCAGGAGAGTCGAAAAACTGGAGCAACTTGAAGCTGCACTCTCAAGCTACGTTTCAACGGCGGTCAGGAAAATGAGGGCAGAAGGAAGCGTTGCAAGCGGTATTCAGGTCTTTATCAACACGGATCGATTCAACAAGGGCACGCTCCAATACCATAACTCGGCTGCTGGAAAGCTGCCTTGTCCAAGCAATGATCTGCTCACGATTGCGCACGAGGCAAACCGCCACTTGAAACGGATTTTTCGAGAGGGATACGCCTACAAGAAAGTCGGCGTGCTGCTTCTAGGTCTAGCTCCCGAAGGCCTCCAACAGCTTCCGCTTTTCGCAAGCTCCGTTCGGCGAAAGAAAAACGGCAGGATTGAAATAAAAGTAAAGAGGCAGCGGCTGAACGAGGCAATTGAAGAAATAGCTTCAAGGCTAGGTAAAGATGCAGTCACGCTAGGCCTAATGCCGCGAAAGAAAAGCAACCCATACGAATCGCCTTGGCACTTACGCCGCGAACGCCTTTCACCGCAATACACAACTCGTTGGGAAGATTTATTGCTTGTTAACTAGTTGACATCAAACAATCTCCTTTGGCCCGCTGTCCTACCCCTTTAAAGAAACAAAAAGCCCACAGGGGTCAACTGTGGGCCTTGTTTTTTGCCTTTAACGGCGAAACCGTTAATCAAGTCGGATTCTGATCTTCAGTCATCTTTTGGTCCATGCAATCAGCACCACAGTCGGGTTTTACTCCTTCATCGCAAGTGGCTTTCTCGTCGCACTCCTCTTTGGAAGCTGAACATTCAGATTCGGCTTTGGCCGAGTTGCTACTGACGTAGTAGAATCCCGCCCCCGTAACCGAGACTGCCGCAATCGCTATAAATGTAATTAGAGTCTTCACAAAAGAGAAACTATCGTCTGCTGTGGGTTTTGCAAGACCACAAATTTCATCGGAATTTGACGTTCTTGTCGAAGTCTTTGTAGAAGGTTGGTTGCCATACGCAGCCCTCACCCCCGAAACAAATAAAAAACCCACATCCAGCAAGTGTGGGCCACGTTTTTTGGACAATCGGTCAATCCTCAGCCATAATCATCAAGTTTGTGGGCACAAAAAACATCCTGCCGTGCAAAAAAGAGAAGAAACGCTTACTAAATACACACGTAAACAAATCAAAAATGCACTACGATAAAAAAAGTATTGATCAACTAGATCGTGTCACGCGCTTAAAAATAATTAATTCAGTAACAGGCGTAAAACCTGGAAACCTTATAGGAACCGTAAGTGAAAATGGATATACTAATTTGGCGATATTCAGTTCGATAGTCCATTTAGGGAGTAACCCCTCTCTTTTGGGTTTTATCTCAAGGCCTCAAACAGAAGAGGTTGGTCATACGTTGCGTAATATTCAACAAACTGGTTGCTATACGATTAATCATATTCATCCAAAATTTGCAGAAAAAGCACATTATACATCTGCTAAGTTTCCAAATGATGTTTCAGAATTTGATGCGTGCGAGCTCTCAGAGTCATACATTAATAATTTTAAAGCACCCTTTGTGAAGGAGAGTGTTTTTAAGATGGGGCTCCGTTTTAAAGAAGCCATCGATATAAAACTTAATGGTACTGTTTTAGTAATTGGAGAAATAGAAGAGATAATTATTCCGGGTAATGCATTTGTAAATGGAGACATTGATTTAGAGGAATCCGAAGGAGTGGGTATATCCGGATTGAATACCTACTATTCCTTAAAAAAGATAGGTAGTTATCCCTATGCTCGATTGAATGAAATACCTAATTTTTAATCAGTTACAGGATACCAACGACGACTAGCCCCATGCAAATTAGATCGTACAATACCTTATGTCATCGGAATTTGACGTTCTTGTCGAAGTCTTTGTAGAAGGCTGGTTGCACCCCGCAGCCCTCTACCACTGAAACAAATAAAAAGCCCTCACAGCTCAAGTGTGGGCCAAGGTTTCTGCCTTTAGCGGGAGTTGTCAGCATCAGGGTCCTTGCCCACGCACTTAAGGGCCAAAAAGTGAGAACCGGCGGTCTTTTATATACCGACGGTCTTTACGTGGGCTGTTTCGCCCGTGGCTTTTAAGCCGCCACTACTTGGAGTTTAATCCCGGAGTCTTTTTGATAGACGGCCCAGAACTTCTCGGCCTGTTCCTTCTTTATAAGCTTGCGGTAATGCCTGAACAGGATCGACTCCGTGTGGCCCGCTTGCAGGGCGGTTTTGGCTGCGTTCTCGTGTGCAGCCAGATAGTAGCTGCAATAGGAATGGTGCAGACAATCATGAGGCCATTTCTAAAACCCCATTTTTGCCTTGTCCACCACGATCAGGGCGTGCCACCTATTATTAAAGTTGGGCAGGGGCATCTTGCCCCCGAGTTTGAGCCACTCTAAGCAGTTGTCGCTGATGTCCACAAACCTCCTGCGACATGTCTTGGTTTGTTTTCCCTCAAGTTCAATCTCGCGATCGGCGAAGGAGATGTTTGCGTGAGTCATACGTGCGACCTCGGATGGACGGATGCCGCAAAACAGATTCAACGCCACCGGCGTTAGCAGTTCGGGGTCGTGGTTTTTCGTGATCTCCAGAAACTCAACGACTTGATCGAACTTAAGGTAGCACGGCTCGGATTCGCCAAGAATGAATCCCTCCAACTTGGCCGCCGGATTGGTGCTCAGATAATCTTTCTTAATACACCAAGTGAAGAACCCCCTAATGCGTTTGAGGCTGGTTCACTTGGTTATTGTTGCCCAATTCCCACCGAGCACTCCTCCCTCGTCAATCCAAGACTCAATCGTCTCTGGTAAGATGGTGCAAACTTGTGTGTCGCCCCGATGTAATCCCTGAAGTCTTACATGAGGGACTTCAGGGTGGCGAAGCTGGGGCGGGAAACGCCCATCCTGACCATTGACCCCAAAAAGCCCGAGGCCTTTGGCCCTAGTTCCAAGTTCTTTTCCCGCTTGTCTGAACCTGTTGTTCCCAAGGCATCACTCAGAGTACACTTCTTAATGAATGACTTGCCTACGCCTTATGTCTCAAAATAGTCAACCGCTGATCTCAGGGTGAACCCAATGTCGCGAGACCGCTCAAAGGCGTCCATCATGTCGGCTCGGTCGCCGTTGGAAAGATTGAGCCACCACATTGCTGGCAGGTGGTGTCTTTGGATTCGGCCTTCAGCCATCGCTTGGCCTGCGGTTTGGTATTGAAGAACATCCGATGCCGTGTGCCGTTGACCCTTCCATCGACGAGCCATCGCTTCTCGCCCCGCTTCGTAATTTCTTTAACCTTCATCGTTCGGAATTTCGGACTGCCACTGGCCGCTAAAAACGATGTGCTCTCATTCGCAGAAATAGTCAAACAAGAGTGGCATAGGGTGCCACTTTTGGGCTGTTAAAACGGCTAATACGGGGTAAATTCCGGTTAGTATAGATAACGAGAGAAACTCACTTCAGGACTGTTTTATATGAGTGTAGTTAATTTTACTAAAAAAAGTAAAAAAACAATATCACTCGCGGGTGATGAATTCGTCGAGGTTCAGGAAAATACGGGTGAGTGTGGCCCATGCACTCGATTCTGCGTCACCGTTGAAGACCTTGGCTTCGGTGTCGTTTTCTTCATAGTACAATTCCGCCTTCTTCAGAAGGGTTAAGAATGCGGCAGCTTCCCTTGTTGAAGGTTTCCTTGCGGTACAGAGTTGGAATCCCATGGCGATGCGTTCACTATCACTGTCTTGTTCCTTTATAAGACGCTTGGCCATCGCCTTGGCCGCATCGGTGAACACGGAATTATTCAGTGTGGCTAGCGCAGCGATGGGGGTGTTTGAAATATTTCGTTTCACGCAAGTGACATTGCTGTCGGGGCAATCAAAGGTAATGAGATTTGGGTGCGGTGATGTACGTTTGAAAAAGGTATATAAACCACGACGATACCGGTCTTCACCTCCACTGACTGCCCATTTGAAATTATTGGCATAACTCAGCTGGGCCACTCCTAGTGGTAGTGGAGGATAGACACTTTCGCCCCCTACTTTTCGTGAGAGTTGACCACTGGCGCCAAGGGTTAGATCGCGTATGATCTCAGCTTCCACACGGAAACGGTTTTGGCGGTGGAGTAAATGATTGTTGGGGTCTGTTCGCGCCAATTCCGGTCGGTGCATTGAGGCCTGCTGATACGTTGCGCTTTGGGTGATGAGCCGGATCATCTCTTTGCGACTCCATTTGCGACGGACAAACTCACCGGCTAACCAATCGAGTAAAGCAGGATGGGTGGGGGCATCGCCACGCACACCAAAGTCGTTGATACTGCGGACCAGGCCTTCGCCGAACAGATTGGCCCAAATTCGATTTACGATGACTCGCGGAACAATCGGATTGTGGCCGTTCACCAGCCACCGGGCCAGATCAAGACGGTCTCCTTCGCCTCGGTTACTTATCTTTGGCAAGGTGGCTAAGGTGTCTGCAAAGACCCTCTCACGGGGTTGTTTGAATTCGCCGCGATGTAAAATAGGGGTTGACCTTGGGTTGTCTTTTCGTTGGGAAATCACCCGGACACTCATTACCGGTGGTTTTGGTGCGTTGCTGTTGAGCTTTTCTAATTTGGCCTTCAACCGAATGGCTTCGGAGTCCCTGGTTTGGCCGAAGGCGAGGAGGGACTCGATTTCTTGTGTGGTTCGTTTGGCGGAATTATTTCCAAGCAGTTTCACAATGTTTTCTGGAATGCCGTCGGTGGGGTTTTGCCCCGTACGGCAGGCAATGCGAAAGCGTCCGATGGTGTGTTGTGACCCGTATTCCTGATCGAGCACGATGTGCAGGTAGATGCCTGTATCGATTTCCAGCGGTTCGGCCAGGGTGATATCGAGGCTGTTTGGCTTTCCGTATTCATTGGCTATGGCCCAGCCCGTGCCGTTCTTGCCGGCTCCGCTTTTTCCGTCGATGGCGTTTTTTGCAGGCCAGTCCTTCTGGGAATATGTGGCGGTTGCTTTACCAAGTTTCAACAACTGCGGGGTCTTGCTAGAGAAGTCCGCGTTGGCGTTGGCATATATCCGCACATCATTAAGGACAAAGTTGCCATGAGGCGTTCGTCCGGGGCCTTTCGCGGCAAGGGATTCGTCTGGCAGGACTTCAATCCGGATACCGGTGATACGGTTCAGGCCGGTTTTATAGTTCACCTCATACTCTGCTATTTCAGGGTTTTCGCCACTGACGAGCAGGGAGCCGTCATCTTTTTTGGTGAATTTAACCTTGTCACTAACGTCTGCGCGGGCCGATATAAGTTCCATGGAGTGAAACTTCATAGGTTCACTTTTTCGGTTGGTGATTTCATCGCGCAACGACTTCTCCAGCACTGCAAGTTGCTTCTTCAAAGTGGCATTTCTTTTTGTGATTTTTGTCGTTAGGTCTTCCACCTTGGATTTGTGGGTTTCGTTAGCTTTCGCGAAGTCGGCGAGTGCCTGTTGGGAGCGTGGAATATTGGTGCTGGATTCGTCGCCGTTGTTGAAGTAGGCGAATAGTTGATAATATTCCTTCTGTGTGAGCTGATCGTATTTGTGATTGTGACAGCGCGCGCAGCCGACAGTCAGGCCGAGCCAGACAGAGCCCAAGGTCTCCTCGCGATCCATCACCGCGGCGACGCGCCATTGCTCCTGGTCAGTACCACCCTCGGTGTTGGTTAGAGTTTGGCGGTTGAACGCGGTGGCGAGCTTTTGCAAGTCAGTGGCATTTGGCAGTAGATCGCCGGCAAGTTGTTCGATGGTGAACTGGTCGAACGGCAGATCTGCGTTGATAGCGTTGATGACCCAATCGCGGTAACGCCAAGCGTTCATGCGCGGATTATCTTTCTCGTAGCCGTCGCTGTCGGCATAGCGCGCCTTGTCGAGCCAGTGACGTCCCCAGCGTTCGCCAAAGTGCTGGGAGGCAAGCAGTCGACCAACGAGTTTGTTGTAGGATTCAGACGATTTGTCGTTCTTAAAGGCCTCCACTTCCCCGGGAGTGGGTGGCAGGCCGATGAGATCGTAGCTGAGTCGCTTGATGAGAGTGTTGCGATCGGCTTGCGGTGATGGCTGCAGTTTGGTTGCTTCAAGCTTGGCTAGCACGAAGCGGTCAATCTCATTCCGAATCAAAGCGCCAGTTTTCACCTCTGGCGGAGCGGCTTGGCTCAAGGGCTGATAGGCCCAGTGCTCGCCCCAGCGCCCTCCCTCGCTTATCCATTGACGAATCAGTGCGATTTGAGCCGGCTTTAAAGGCTTGCCGTGATCAGGCGGAGGCATGAGGTCATCAGTATCATCCGTGGTCACACGATTGATGAGCTCGCTTCCATCCGGCTTTCCGGGGACTACCGCACGTTTGCCGGATTTCAATTCAGCCCGGGCGCTCTCTTTATCCGTCAAGTTCAGCCCGGCCTTTTGCTTGTCCGGCCCATGGCAGGTGATGCAATTCTCAGAAAAAACGGGTTGAATATCGCGCGCGAAATCGATCTCTGCAGCACCAATGTGCAAAGTCAGAAAAATGCTGAGGGATAAAATGTGTTTCTTCATGAAACAATGTACCATCGTAGAACCTGCTTTCCGGGGAAAAGCATAGACTTCTCATTCAGAACCGGTCAAATAAAAGCTGCCTAAAGGAAAAAATATATTCCTATTTTTGTACCGGACTCCTACATGAAAAGATCCCTTTGTATTTCGCGGTTCCGGAAGGGGAGATCACGCGAAAACCGTTGAAATCCTCATCGCTGAAGGTACAGGTGAGAATGCGGGGGTTTTGAAGGAAAGACTCATTCGAAACGTGCGGCTGTAGTGCCATTTCAACCCCATCATCCCAATGGTTCCCATTCTCGCAAACACCCGAACTAATAAGCCGGCTCTGTCTTACTTCTTCTGGACGTGCAGGATGAGGGGGTTGGAAACAATCCCTTTTTCTGCCGTGGTACGGATGTGGAAGTGCTTGGTGGTTTCAGGCACCCAATCGTCTGCGGTAATGAAAAACTCGCGCTCGGTTTGGCCTTCCACGATGAGCAGGCCGTTTAGGCCTATGTTATCCACGTAAACGCCGTGCGGCAGATTGCGCCCCGCGTCGTGGCTGCCCAGTTCAACGCGGCTGTTGAATCCATCTCGCTTCACTCTCACCCGGGCCGAAATGGTTTCACCCGGGGCGATGGTGAATTCCAGCGGATCAGTGGTCGTGCCGGTTCTCGCGACGCCACTTTCGTTGGTGGTCACTTGCACGAGCAGCTTGGGTTTGTCGATTGGCTTGATATTCCCGAGTTTGCCAATGTCATGGGTGACTTCTTTGCCGTTGATCGTTGCGGTGGCTGTGACAATTGCGAAATCGTTCTCCGGCATGGCTGTGTCCGTTCCAGTGTAAATGGCGCCGAAGGCCATGAGTTGCCCGGCCTCGATGGTGAGTGGAGCGGTCACATGAAACCCTTCCGGCACGTCTGTAATGTTGATCCGGATTGCTCCCTCAAAGTCGTCGAGCCGTTCGGCCTTCACGTTAAACTCGCGTCCGCTACCCTTGGGCACGCCATCGGCAAACCCGCCAATGGTAAGCTTGAAGTCTGGGCGGCGTGGCCGAATGGTCAATGTATATTTGAAATCCTCTCCTTGGAAACCTCGAACATCCGACACACGCACCAGGTAGTCTCCATCAGCGGGGGCAGTGAATGTCAGCTTTGAGTCCTTGCCGAAGCGTCGCCGGCTTTCGTCGTCGTTTTGGTGGTAGATCGTAAACGTTGGCAGGCCATTCGCGGTGGGCACGGCGCCCTTGGCCAAGGGCTCAACGATGTAGGCCGGTTGGCCAAGCGGATGCGCCAACGGCGTGGTATCGAGGTAGCCGTAGCGACTGCCACTGCCGGGGTAGACCATGTAGCCGCTGTCGGGGCCGCGAGGGTAATGCCAAAGCTTCACCACTTCGCCGTTCACATAGAGGAATTGGTTGAGCTTCATTTCGTCCCACTTGAAGAGCCGAAAGTCGCCGGAGGTGTTTGAGTCTTTCCCTCGGAAGGTAAGCCAGGATTCCTGCACAGCCTTGAGTCGAACGCGTTCGATGGGTTGGCCGGAGGCATCGAGAACTTCCACTTTGGAATCCAATGGCGACTTGCTGCGGGCGGCGTTGATTTCCAACACCCATTGTTCGCCGGTCTTGGCGGCGAATCGGAACACGTCTGTGTCATCCTCTTTCTTGCCATAAATCACGCCGGTGACTTTGACTGGAGCCTTGATGGCCATCGCCGACCTTTGATCGTTGTTGGGTTCTTTCTCGGAAAGTTCCGCTTGGTCAAGCGCGGTCCGGAGGAGGACTTGGGGTGGTGGTGCCTGGGCGAGGGTCGTCTTCGGCTTGGCCAAGCGCAGTTTATATTCCTGAAGTGAGCCATCCATCCGGCCGACGTGTAGCGAGTTTCCATCGTGGCTAAAGGCCAAGGCGGAAACGACATCCTGCTGGCTGGCGATGGTCTGCAGTGGCTCAAGGCTTGGCAGCGCCCAAACTTTCACCGAGTGATCGGCGGAGGCGGTGGCCAAGCGCGTGCCCGCTTGGTTGACCGTGAGATCGGTGATTTCGTCCTCGTGCGCATAGCGAACGCGCTCGAGTGGATTGATTTGCGCTTGGTCGCCGCTGATCCATTTCCATATGCGGATTTGTTTGTCGGCACCGGCAGCTATGACGTATCGGCTGTCCGGCATGAATGCGGTGATGAATTGTTCGCCAGTGGGTTGGCCGAATGTGTCGAGACGTTGGCCGGTGGTGGTGTTCCAGAGTTTCACCGAAGAGTCGCCACCGGCGCTGGCCAGCACCTTGCCGTCAGGGCTGAAGGCGATGCCGTACACGGCTCCGTTGTGGCCCTTGAGTGTGTTCAGCAGTTTCCCCGTTTTTGCGTCCCAAAGTTGGATGAGCCGATCGTAGCCGGCAGTGCCCAAGCGCTGGCCGTCCGGCGAAAATGCAACCCCATACAAGGCATCTCGATGGCCTTGGCTAAATTCGCGAACGCGATCCCCGGAATCTAGATCGAACAGAACCGCGACACCGTTCAGGCCGGGAACACCGGAGGCTGCTGCCAGCCATTTGGCATCCGGCGAAATGGCGATGGCGTTCACTTTGCCTGGAATTCCCTTGAGTGACTTTTCGCCTAGTTGAATTTCGCCGTAACGCCCAACAGCAAGCTGCCCGTTTGAGGCGATGGCCATGGCGGTAACCGGGCGGGTGGCATTTTTGTTCGCTGCCGTTTTTGGGACGTTCAGTGTGGCAAGGATGGAGTGATCGTCACTTGGCCCTTTCGCGCCGTCGTTGATCCAAGCTGTAAGCGTGGCGATGTGTTTCGTTGTAAGTTGCGGTTCCTTTCTCGGCGGCATGTACGGCTTTACCTGCTTGGTGACGACCTTGATGAGCAGCGAGTCGCCGGCATTACCAGGCTGAATCATGGCGCCGTTTTCGCCGCCTTTCATCAGCGTAGTAAATGTTTCCACGGAAAGTTCGCCCTCAAGGTCAATGTCATTGTGGCAACCGGCACAGTACTCGCGCAGGATGGGAGCAACGTCCTTGTGGAAATCAATCGTTTCCCCGAAAGCAGGCAGGGTGATCAGCGAAAGAACGAGAGAAAGTAGAAATTTCATGGTTCAGTGTTGAAACAAGAATTCCCGACTGGTCATCAATGCCCACAAGAGATCTTCCACGACGCCGCGGCGTTCGGTCTCGGGTGCCACCTCGAAAATATTCTGAAGCTGTTTACGTTCCGAGTCGCTGGGGTGGCGGGAGAGGCAGAGCAGGTAGGCTTCGTCGATAATATCGTCGCTGCCCTGCGTGATCATCGTATTTACACAGCTTCGGTTGCTTCGGAGGTTGTTGTTGAGCGTGTCGCCATTGGAGAGGTGTAGCACCTGCACCATGCTGGGTTTGTTGGAGCGTTCGCATTCGCAAGTGATCTCGCGTTCATTCCGCCCGAAGGTCTTGAGAAAGTACGAGGTCACGGCGGAGTCGGAGAGTTGCAGCGCGCGGGTCCCGTCGCGGTATAAGCTCGTGGTCTGCGTACTCCCGTCGGAGAGGGTGATCCGGTTGTATTTCGGAGACACACGGGTTACCGACGTGATTGCGTCCTGCAATACCTCAGCCATCAGACGGCGGGGATAGTAGCGGGAGTAATATTTTTGGTCTCCCACGTTTTCCGGCAATGGCGTGCTGCTGCGGCGATACGTCTCGCTTCGCAGGATGAGCCGCATAAGCGACTTGAGGTCATAGTCGTTTTTCGCGAGATGTTCGGAGATTGCCTGCAATAATGGTTCGTTGGCGGCGGGGTTGGAGATGCGAAGGTCGTCCACCGGTTCGACGATGCCGCGACCGAAGAAATTGGCCCAGACACGATTGGCGATGGAGCGAGTGAAGTACGGGTTCTCCGGTGAGGTAAGCCAATCTGCCAAAGCTTCGCGGCGACTTTCGGTCGAGTCACTGGCGATCGCCTGGCCGTCCAGCGGGGCCGGCGGTTGGGGTTTGCCGGTGCGCGGTTGGATGAGATCACCTCGGTCGGCGATGAACAGCGTCCGTGCACCGTCGCCGCTGCGGGCGTCGCCACCCCAGCCCTTGGCTCGGACGCGGGCGAACAAATTAGCGAACGAGTAGTATTGGTCATTCGTCCATTTTTCCAACGGATGGTTGTGGCACTTGGCGCAGTTGATGGAGAGGCTCATAAACGCTTGGCTCACGTTTTCCGCCATCGTTTCGGGATCCTGATGGATGGAGTAAAAATTTGCGGCGCCATTTTTCAATGTGTCCCCCTTGGCGGCGACTACTTGTCGGACGAGCTGATCCCAAGGGGTGATTTTTTCGATCTCGCCGCGGAGCCAATTGTAATAGGCTTTGAGGGCCAGGGGGCGTAGCTTTTTGCTGCTGATGAGGAACAAGTCGGACAGGCGATAGGTCCAGTAGTCGACGAATTCCGGCTGCGCTAGTAGTTTTTCGATCAGATCGTCGCGTTTGGTTTCGGTGGTGTCGGCGAGGAACGCCTTGGTTTCTTGCGGTGTGGGCAGCATGCCAACGACGTCGAGATAAACGCGCCGGATGAATTCACTGTCGGAACTTGGCTTGGACGGCTTGAGGTTGAGTCGCCGTAACTGCTCTATGACACGTTTGTCGATGACATTGCGCTTGGGGGTACGCGCAAACACTTCGTCGGGGATCACACTTGGCCAAGGGGAGGTGATCCGGGCCAAGGCGATCAGTCCGGAATACCAGACGCTAATTGCGCCTTCACCGTAGCCGATGACATTGGCCAAACCGGTGGCTTCGTCAACTTCGGCTATGGTGGCATCAGTCGAGGTGAATCGAGCCCAGCGAGTAACGTCCCGCTTGGTTCCGTCGCTAAAAAAGGCGTGTACGGTTAACTGCTTTGTGTCGCCTTTATTAAGTTGCGAAAGGGCAGGGGAGAGTTCGATCCGTTTTAGTTCGGTATCGTCCGTCGATGGGCCTGGGGCACCTTGCTGAATCCAATTGACCAGTAGTTTGTAATCGTCGGAATCTTCGTGGAGGAGTTTGCCTCCTTTGTGGCGGACGGCAGCAGTTGGTTTGATGGCGAACAAGCTGCGAGCAGGGTCGGAGAACTCGATGCGGCGACCGCGGTTTTCGCGAGTGATGTTATAATGATCGGTCGCTGGATCGTAGGCGTTCAGGCTCAGTCGAAAACCGCCTTTACCAGCAAGGGCGCCGTGGCAACCGCCACTGTTGCAACCGGCCTTTGACAGCACCGGCAAAATATCATGCCGAAAACTCAACAGCTGATCGCTGGCAACGACAGGCGTCACCAAGGCGAGTAGACTCAAGAAAGCTAGTGTTCTCACGCAAACAGTTCCTTGATCGGTTCGTTGCCGAAATCGACAAGAGGGAAGGGACGACCGGATGGGCCGGGAAGGGTGGCTTTCGGGTCGAGGCCAAGGCTGTGAAAAACCGTCGCCACGACGTCGCCGGGTTCGACCGGTCGTTCAGCCGGGAAGCCGCCAATCGGATCGCTCTTGCCGACCACGCGGCCGCCTTTCACGCCACCACCGGCGAAGGAGCAGGTGAAGCATTGCGGCCAGTGATCGCGCCCGCCTGCCGGGTTCACCTTCGGCGTTCGACCGAACTCGGATAGCGTTGTGACCATCGTATCGTCGAGGAGACCGCGGTCATGTAGGTCCTCGATCAACGCGCTGTAGCCCTGGTCGTACATTGGCGCGACCTGCTCCTTCATCTGCTTCACTGAGATGAACGGCTTCGATCCGTGGATGTCCCATGAGAGTTGGTCGAACACTGTAAGGAAGCTGTTGATGGTGATCATCCGTACGCCATTCTCCACCAAGCGGCGGGCAAGCAGGCAGCATTGTCCAAAGCGATTCATGCCGTAACGTTCGCGCACGGATTGTTTTTCCTTCGTGAGATCAAACGCGGCCCGGGCTTGTTCGCTGGTCATCATGCGAAATGCAGAGTGGAAACTTTCGTTCAACAGTCGAGCGTCCTCGCTGGCTTCGAAATTTTTCACAGCACTGTCGACGATGTCGCGCATCTTTCGCCGCCGATCGAGTCGTGCCGCGCCGATCTGATCCGGGGGCAGTAGATCCGGCACCTTGAAATCTTTTTTTGATGGATCGGCGTTTAGCGCAAAAGGATCGTGGGCCTTGCCGAGGAAACCTCCTGCCTGGCCGTTTGGCATGTTGCCGCCGCCGCGCCCCATCAATTCAGGCAGCACGACAAATGGCGGCAGGTCGCTCTTGCGTCCGAGCAGGTAACTGGCGACGGCTCCGGCGTGCGGCGTTTGCACACCGCCGGTAAAGCGCCGGCCTGTCTGCATGATCTGCCAACCGGCATCGTGCACCGCTGCACCGCCATGGTGCACGGTGCGTACGAGTGAAAACTTGTCGGCCACCTTCGCGTGCATCGGCAGGATTTCGGAGATGTCAATATCGGGCGACTTGGTGCGGATCGGCTTGAACGGGCCACGAATTTCTCGCGGTGCATCGGGCTTCATGTCCCAGAGATCGACGTGGCTCGGCGCGCCGAGGTTGAATATCATGATACACGCGCGGTTATCATGGCCAGGTTTTACTGCACCATGCTCCTTTGCGGCGAGTAACTGCGGCAGCGACAATCCGACGGAACCGAGCGCTCCGATTTGCAGAAATTCGCGTCGTTTTAAATGGCTGCCACCACAGATGGAGGCGTTTTCTTCAGCCAGAAAATCAAACATGATTCATCTTTCATTTCGCGGTGTTTCGCACCGCAGTGTTTAGTGAAGAAAGATTACCCTCCTGGCAGCCTTTTGCACAACGAAAAGAGTGCCGGATTGACAAACAAGGTAGAATGTTTCATTTACTGCGCCTTGGATGCACGAAGATTCTGGGTGATCCCGTTCAAGGAGATCTCGGCCATTACCATGAAAACCTACAACGGGACGAAGAGTGGTGCCACAGGTTCGTGTGGGCGTGAACGAAGATGAAATCCTGAAAATCGCTCAACAAGGCATGAATAAGTCCATCCTAGTGTCATGATATAGTTTGAAGGATTTAAAGCAGCGTGTTTGAGTTTTCTGAGAATCCGTTGCTACTCATTGAAGCAGCTACTGCTTCTGGCGTCCAACTGCTGTTGGCTGTAATAGCTGACCTCAAGGCTTAAGGGCGGCTCTTCCAAAGCTTTCCCGTCAGTCTTTGGCCTGTATACCCTGACGCCGGTGACACTCGGTAAACATGCTGTTCGCTGATCATTAGTTCCTCAGTAAGTTGGTAGGGGATCAGCGGCTCGCCGAGCAGTTTAAGGCAGGCGATCCCGAAATGGAGCCGTACGCAATCCTCAAGTACCGTCTTTGCTATTCCCCCCACGGAGCCAACTTTTTACCTCCATTTAAAGAAATCTAGCCGCTACAGCCCGACCCGCGCCCTTGACCCCGGGCTCCACGCCCGCCTAAAGTCTGCCCAGCAACGACCCGACCTGAATCCCTCAACCCGGGCCAAAATCGAGGCAGCCCTAGGCAGAAAAAAATGACACGCAGTAAACACTCAACCATTGTTCTTCTTTTTTTATGGCCCCTTGTTCTCTCGCTGCAAGCTCAACAAAACAATGTCGATGAAACACTGCGGGTGTTCATCTTCGCCGGCCAATCGAACATGGTCGGGTCGGACTCGAAGGTGAAGGACATCAAACGTTTCCCTCCATTTGAAGGCCTGGAGGCGCCGCAGAGCAAAGTACTGTTCTCCTACTGCATTGGGCGCCAAAACAAGATGCGCTCCAATGGCTGGGTGGCGCTGCAGCATGTGAACAATGTGGTGGGCCCCGAGTTGAGTTTTGCACGGAAGGTTACGCAACACATCAAAGCGCCGATCGCCATCATCAAGTGTGCGGCCGGCGGCACGCACCTTGGAGGTGATTGGAATCCTGACGAGCCCATAGGCTTCAAGATGTATCCGCTGACGCTGGATCTCATCAAGTCGTCACTGGCCGATCTCGACAAACGCGGGATCAAATACCGTATCGAAGGCTTTATGTGGCATCAGGGCGAGAACGATATGTTCGAAAAAGATTATATGCCCAACTATGGGGGAAACCTGAAGAACTTCCTCGCAAAATGGCGGCGCGATTTGGGTACACCCAAGCTGAAGTTTTACATCGGTGAACTCTGCACCAAGACGATTTGGGGCATGGATCTGCGACCTCGCATGTACGACATCAGCCTTGGGCAACGCGCGGTAACCGAGGTTGATCCACGGGCCGAATACATACCCACTTCGCAGGTGGGAGTGGAGATCGGTGGCGGCGTGGGACTGCATTATCATTACGGAACACTCGGCCAGTTACAGCACGGCGAGAACTACGCGACGGCCTACCTGCGGACAATTGGCGCGGATTTACCCCGATCGCGCCCGCTCAAGGATTGGCCTTATAAAAAGGGCAGCAAGGTGAAGCTGTTTGTGCTGGCCGGTCACCGTAACATGGAAGGCGAACGCGCCTTTGTGCAGGAATTAAAGACACTTAAGGGCAAAGCCGCCCTGCTCAAGGATAACCCAAAAATCGCCTACAAATACAACCTCGGCGGCGGCTACAAAACTTCCAATGGCTGGGAACCGCTTGGCCTCACCGGTTACTATGATACGTTCGGGCCTGAGCTGAGTTTTGCGCAAATCCTGCAAGGGGAGGATTCCGGCAACATCGCCATTGCGAAGTTCACTCACAGCGGTTCGCAGATCATCGATTGGACACCTGAAGGCAGCATGGCCAAGTCGCGCCACATCTACCCCAAATTCATAGGCTTCATCAAGGAAGCGGTTCAGGAACTCGAAGCCAAGGGGCATGAGGTGGAGCTGACAGGCGTTTTTTATCACCTCGGCGAAAACGACATGTCCTTCCATCCGTACCGCAAGCAAGCCGCTGAGCGGTTGGAGGCCATCATCGCACAAAGCCGAAAGGATCTCGGGCGGCCCGCGCTAAAATGGTACGTCAGCCAGCAACCGCCCACCAACGACAAGAGCGTGAACAATATCGATGTGGTCGCCAACGTTGACATGGCTGCCGCAGCCGATCCGACGCTCATTCACCTCAAGGCCTTCAATCTACCCTCGCAGGAAAAGAAACTCGTCATCTCCACTGCCGGCATTGTTGAACTTGGGGAATTCATCGCCAAGAGCTACCTTGGGCATCAATAAAATCCACAACCCTATTTTTAAGGAGAAAATGGAAACTAGAACGAGTGAAGAATTGAAAGCTCAAGGCAAATGAAACACCTTTTACTCAAAATAATCGCAGCTGTGCTGTGTAATGTTTGAGTTATGCTGTTGAAATTAATTCACGTGTCGTTCGGTGCTTTTTTCAGAGCCGTTCTCGGAGGCCCAATACATTCTGGATTTTTGGCGGATTCAATTTGAATCCGATTTTCATCTGCGCAGGGGTTTCTGGTGTTTTAGCTTTCGTTTGAGGTGATCCAGTCATTGAGTGGTTAAAGGAGAATTGGTGGCGGGATTAAACCAACTCACTCCACCACTTGAACGCCTTTGGCGTTCTGGTTCCACACCGTGCACAATTCTGTCGCCAAGCGGCCAACGTAGTTTTAATGTTCCTCCGTTTCCTTGAGTCCCATAACGTGTGCGATGGCGTGGTACGCCTCGTGCAGAAACGTGTCGTGTATTCAGTCGTTATTGGACTGACGGTCAGCTAATCCGATGGACTGGGTTTACTCCGCTGCCTGCGAAGTTGCTGCTCTGGAGTAATTGAAACGTCTGTAGCTCAACTAAAAGTCTTGCGGCAATTTGGCTCTGGTTTTAGTTTTTCAGCCCCCATTAAAGGGTTCCAAAAATAATGTTTTTCGTGCAAACAAACAAATTGAAATCAGTACTATATGCAGCCGCGTTGATCGTCAGCGCAGTAAGCGTACAGGCAGGTGACTGGACACAATACCGAGGGCCAAATTTTGACGGATCCTCCTCCGAGAAACTGGAAATACACGCTTGGCCAAGCGGTGGAATTAAGGCCGTTTGGAGAACTCCCACCCGGCTTGGATTTGCCTCGTTCGCCGTAGCCAAGGGGCGAGCGTTCACGATCGTTATGGAAGAGGTTGATGGTGTTAACCGCGAAGTCTGCCTCTCGCTTGACGGCAACACCGGCAAAAAACTTTGGAGCCAAGTGCTAAATATCGCCAAGTACGACGGCGGCGGAAACAGTGGCGCTAAAGACAACAAAGGTGGCGACGGACCACGCACCACGCCCTCCAGCGATGGTGATCGTGTTTACATCCTCGACGGACGCCTAACGTTGCACTGTCTAGATGCCCAAAACGGCAGCAACCTCTGGACAGTCAATCTCGTCAAGAAACACAAAGCCAAATCGATTCGCTGGCAGAATGCCGCAGCTCCAATCCTCGACGGTGATTTGGTTTTTGTCTGCGGCGGCGGTGAAAAACAGTCATTGTTGGCAATTAACAAGTTATCAGGCGAGACGGTATGGAGCGGAGAAAGCGATCAAATGACTCACGCCAGCCCGATTATAGCGGACATTCACGGTGAGCGTCAGGTTGTTTTCTTCACGCAAAAAGGCTTGGTCTCCTGCAACAGCAAGAGTGGCAAGGTCCTTTGGCGCGCGGCTCATCCGTTCAAGATTTCCACTGCTGCTTCGCCAATCGTTGAAGGCGATATCGTTTACTGTTCCGCAGGTTACGGCGTGGGAGCAGCGGCTTTTCGAGTCAGTAAAAATGGTGGCGAATATTCCACCAAGCAACTCTGGCGCAAGCCCAACAAGTTGATGAACCACTGGAGCACCCCGGTCTGCATCGAGGGTCATCTTTATGGGATGTTTCAGTTCAAGGAGTACGGTGACGGACCCCTCAAATGCGTTGAGTTGGAAACTGGCGAAATCAAGTGGTCGAAGTCAGGTTTTGGGCCGGGGGGGGTTATCCTCGTCGATGGAAAACTGATCAGCACCAGCGATGCGGGCGAAGTGGTTGTCTCAAAAGCGATGCCAAAAGCATACAGCGAGATAGGCCGTTTCAAAGCCATCGACGGCAAGTGCTGGACTCACGCCGCTTACAGTAATGGGCAAGTCTACGTGAGAAGCACGAAAGAAGGAGTTCGCTACGACCTCCAAGGCAGCGTGGCGGTTCGCCGACTCAACCGTTAATTATCTTGTTGCCTGCGAGGCGATTTTTTTCAGAGCGGGTGATGGTCTGGAAAGAGTTCAGTTTCTCGGGTGGGGTGCCTCCCGATGTTACCTGTAAAGAGCGTGAACTATAACGGCCTGTCGAACACAAAAGTAATCGGGTTGAGGACCTGATAGGGATCAACCGCAAGGGTGATTTGGGGGTTATAGGCTTTGTGCTGAACTACAAACACAGCTACCTGATGGACCTGGTGCTGACGTGGAGCAGTGCAGCCGGGGGGCTGTCAATCTTGTGAATGAGAGGGCTGGAAGTGTCGTGACTCCTTTGCATGTGGTGGCTGTGTATGGAAGCAGGGAAACAGCCGAACTGTTAATCGCCAAGGGTGCGGATGTGAATGCGAAGATAGAGCCTGAGTCGAGCACCGCTAGATTTTGTCGAATCTAAAGAACTCAAAGAAATTGCCTGCCTCCTTATAGCAAACACGGCGGCAAGACGGGTGCCGAATTGAAAGCTGAAGGGGAATAGCCCAAACTGTCTCTAGGGAAACAGTTAAAACACCTTGAAAACTGCGACAATGGGGATAATTGTTACCTCGCTATGAAAACACCACTTTCAAATGAGTGCTGTCGGTTGGTGGAGAAGTTTTGTCTTTCGGCTTTGTTCTTTTCTTTCCATTCATCGTTCGCCGAAGATTCAAAACCGGAGTCCTCGAAAAAAGCGGTGCCCATCATTAAAGACGGGGAAACACGAGTCTCGCCGAGGTTTAAAGACTCCGACATGTGGATCCGCCACGATTTATGGGTTGAAACTGATTTTGATTCCGATGGAGACGGCAAGAAGGATCGAATGCACGTGGATGTGACGCGTCCGCGGCAAACTGAAACCGAAGGCTTGAAGGTACCGGTGGTCTATAACTCAAGTCCGTATTTCGCTGGCACCGCCAAACCGGTTCATGGTTTCATGTGGGACCCTAGGCAAGAACTAGGTGTGGATCCACTGAAACGGAGGAAGGCTCCATCGGCTAAACGGAAGGGCGAGCGACCGATCATCTCAAAAGGACACGTCAAGGATTGGGTGCCTCGCGGCTTTGCCGTCGTTCACTCGTCTTCGCCGGGTACAGGACTGTCGCAAGGGTGTCCGACAGTCGGCGGCGATAATGAATCGCTTGCCCCCAAGGCAGTAATCGACTGGCTAAACGGACGGGCGGCGGGATACACGACAGTGGACGGCGATCAACCTGTCACCTCATGTTGGTCAACTGGCAAGGTAGGAATGATCGGTACGTCATATAACGGCACTTTGTGCCTGGCTGCTGCAACAACCGGCGTCGATGGCTTGGAGGCAATCATCCCGGTCGCGCCAAATACATCCTATTACCATTACTACCGATCCAACGGCTTGGTGCGCTCGCCCGGCGGTTACATGGGGGAAGACATCGACGTGCTGTACGACTTTATCAATAGTGGAGATCCTAATAAACGCGAATACTGTAACTCTAATGTTCGCGATAAAGCCATGGCTAGTGGAATCGATCGAGTAACCGGTGACTACAACAAATTTTGGGCTGGTCGAGATTACCTTAACGACTTGGAACCAGTAAAAGCTGCAGTGTTAATGTCGCATGCTTTTAATGATTGGAATGTGATGCCCGAACATAGCAACCGAATCTATCAAGCGCTCAAAGAAAAAGGCGTCCCACTCCAAGTGTATTACCATCAGGGTGGTCACGGGGGACTGCCTCCCTTCAAATTGATGAACCGCTGGTTTACACGATATCTGCACGGCATCGAAAACAACGTCGAAAAAGACGCTCGAGCTTGGATCGTCCGAGAAGGGGAAGACAGAAATAAACCGAAACCCTACGACGATTACCCGAATCCGGCGGCATCCCCTGTCACCTTTAAACTTATTGCTGGTGCACCAGAAATGGGCAAGCTGACAATTGCAACGAATTCAAATCAGGGTACCGAAACAGTAGTCGACAACTTTTCATTTAACGGCTCGGCGCTAGCCCAGGCTGATTGGACAGAGCATCGGCTAATGTATTTAACGGAAAAACTGACCGAAGCCGTACATCTGTCGGGAACACCCCGAATCACGATCAAGTTGGCCTGTAATAAAACGACCGCAAATCTGTCAATCTGGCTGGTTTCCCTGCCTTGGAACGCCAACAAGAACGCCAAGATTACTGAAAATATTATCACACGCGGCTGGGCCGATCCGCAAAACCATCGCTCGCTGACTGAAAGCGAGCCGCTAGTGCCGGGGCATTTTTACGACATGACATTCGACCTGCAACCTGATGACCAAGTGATACCTGTGGGCCAACAGATCGGGTTGATGATCATGTCCAGCGATCGTGAGTTCACATTGCGACCAGATCCTGGTACCGAATTAACAATTGACCTAGATGAGACAAGCATTCAGTTGCCTCTAGTCGGGGGCGCCAAAGCGTTTGCAAAGGCTGTCACTAAGAAGACACAAAAAAAGAATAACAAATCCAAGAAGACTGCCTCCTCTACCGTAAGCAATAGTGTAAGTAGTAGTGTAAGTAGTAGTGTAATTTATGTGGTCAAGGATACAGATAGAGGGGAATTGCATTACAAGAATGCAAACGGAGAGGCAGTGCTTAAGGTGATAAGTTCAGATGGCAAGGTGGTTTTTGACGGGTTGATCAACACAAAGAAGCAAAAGTCCAAGGTGCCAAGAGAAGCGATGAAGTGGTACGAGGAAGTGCACAGAAAAATAAAGAAATAAAAGCTGAAGGGAAATAAAACACCTTCTACTCACAACAATCCCAGCCGTGCTAATGGTTGGGTGTGGAAAACTCAGTAAGGTATCGAAAATATGGTGCGCTCGAAAGGGCTTAAACCTTCACGCCTTTTGGTCACAACCACCTCAAGATTGCATGCCTACCAATTCCGCCATGAGCGTCATTGATTACGATTTTTTATCCTCCAAAGGAATGGCAGATAGGCTGTCAGTAGTCCGAAGATCAAAGTGATCAAGATTGGTGTGAAATATTCATCAAGTTCTCCAATACGGAGTGATCCAATCAGAAGGATCATTTTGAAATTTTCGACAACCCCTTGCGCGATTTCGGGGTTAGGAAGGTTTTCCTCAATCAGGTAGGCCACGCAGGCGCAGTAGACGAGGAATCCCAAAAAACTACCCCCAAAAAAACATAGTAAAACGGCTAGTCCCTTAAGCAGCATTGATCAATATACGTTTATCCTTTGGTTTGCCAGATGAGGCGCGGATGAATAATTTCCGACACGCTGCCGATTCAACGAAAACGGTAGGCAACCCGCCATTACTCCGGTTGAGATTGTTGTGAGTAGAAGGTGTTTCATTTCCCTTTAGCTTCCAATTCTTGACCCGTCTTGCCGCCGTGTTCTCGGAGGAGATCGGCGGTTATGCCCAATAGCGATGTGACTGCGAGTGTCAGGAGTGAGCGTTTCACTGTAAGCCAACAGTCAACCTAATGAGTTCAGTTTTCAAGGCGTTTTAACTGCTGTCACTAAGGCGGGTTGGTTGCTTCCACTCAGTTTTCCATTCTTCATTCGTCTAGCCACCCCGGTTCGGGGCTTTGATCTTTCGTTTCCAGGAACAAGCCACTAGGCTATAGGCAAGAGCACAGCTTTATGACGACAGGTGAAAAAGTTGAAAACTGGTTTGTCCCGCTATCGACTACGGACCTCACACTCCAGCAGGCGCATTCCCAACTCGATGAGTTCGGCCTCGAGCAGGAGGACGTACCACTAATCATTCAACTTGTAGAAAACCCCAAGTACGACCTGCCGGGCTTCGATATCTTCCATGGCGCGACCAACCTAGGTACGCACGACTACATCCATATCCTGCTCGGACGGGGAGTAATGATCAAAGACGAGGCGTTTGTGCTGGGTTTCACAATGGGCAGCAGCAATCGAGTCACCACAACCGAAGAGAAAATATTCAGTTTTCTCACCAAATATATCTACCCAAAGAACTACCAGTTTACCGATCAGGATCTGGATGTATTCAAGGATGCTGTAAGACTTGGCTTCATCTCAGACTGCCAGTCGCTGGCCAAAGTTGACTACAAAAAGTACATCGAATGGCCAGTGCAAAAAATCCGCGATGAAATCGGCCTAGAAGTGGATCTGCTCAAGGCCTACTACGCCATCGAGGCAAAGCGATATCCGCATATCAAGGAATGCACCCGCAACCTCATCGGCTTTTGAGGCTCTGAATCAAAAAGAAGGATCAAGTTGCGAACGGGACTTGTGGCGGCAGTACCTAGTGATCCGGTTATCCAAAAGGACTAAAGTTTCGTTAGTCTGGAGGGGTTAATTATTTGCTCAATGTTGCTGTGTAAGCCAATGCCAGTTCACAGTCAAGCGGTCAAAAAGGTAATGGTTTAATTATTACCGTATAATAAAATCGCTACGGCGTTCAAGTGGTGGAGAGGGTTGGTTTAGTTTCCTTTAACTCGCAAGAGACTCTTAATCAAAAGGTAAATTGTCTGCTCCAATGAACATGGCAGCGATTCCTCACTTCCCATTAAATTCGGTAACATTGTAAAACGCATCAGTCGTCAATAACCTCTTTCCATCTTTGGTCATCCGACTGAAATTAAGCCGTGCGATTCCTTTTTTCGGGGAATCATAAATAACTTCCATTTTATTGACTACACTACGATCCACCGGTCGCTCGCAATTTGGAAAAATCGACTAATTGCGGGGACGGTTCGTCCGACCACTCAACTTCAGGACTCATTACACGAACAAAAGGGAAGTGATGGTATTTTTTTAAAACGACTGGTTCACTACCGCTAAAACCATCAATAAGCTCGCGGTAAAATCTCATAAACTCTCGCGTGGCAGTGGACTGTTTTTGGCTCGGTGGACTCACTTTTGTGTGACTGCAAACGGTAAGCATACAACTGATCGTAAAGATTAGGATTAGATTGGGTTTAATAGAGCATTAATTTTCAACCCTTTACACAGTTTTCAAGGCGTTTCTAACTGATTGCTCAGAACTAGGAGCAAAATTATGGTCTGATAAATCGCCTCTCGAAATTTAGATTAATTTTCTAGTTTATCTTGAATAACGATCACCACAACCGGCAGTATTTGCGATGTAAACGTGAGGCTCATAAATATTATTTTGTTTTTTGCAGTTGCTACGGTTCCCTTTGGACGAGCGGAAAAATCCGTCATTAAACATGTTGTCATAGAGCCTGCCACAGCTCAGACGCCTCGAAGCGATACCGCCTCGGTTATCTCGCTGCCTAATGGTCTATTAATGGTGGCATATCATAAATACCATCGAGGAAAAGAGGCTGGTAATGATCACGGTTTGTGCACAGTTTGGTCTAAAACCAGTGCAGACAACGGTCTTACATGGCATTCACCTCGCCGTTTGGTCGATGTGGCCAAGGGCGATATGAATGTGCAGGCTCCGGCTCTCTTGCAGGCCAAATCTGGTGAACTATTTTTGATCGCACTTCGCGCTCATAAAGGCGGAAATAGTAGCACAATGAGTCTGTTCGTTTCACGCGATGCTGGCATAACCTTCACTGATATGCCGCCGGTGTGGGAACGTTCAAAAGGGCAGTTTCTTCAAGGTGGTGCTAGTTGTCTGATCGAATTGGCAGGAGGCCGTTTACTGCTTCCATTTCACGGGGGGATCGGAAACCAGTGGCGACAAAAAAACTCGGCCGGATGTTTTTTTAGCGATGACAAAGGTGAAACGTGGGAACGCTCGTCTATTATCAAACTACCCAAACGCGGTGCTATGGAAGCCTCTGTTGCCGAACTCACGGATGGATCGTTGCTGATGTCCCTTAGGACTCAACTCGGTGGCCCGTATATCGCACGATCTAATGATCGTGGCAAAACATGGAGCATGGCGGCTTTCAGCGGTCTGGAAGGAGGCGAGTCAGGCACTTGTCTGCGGCGAGTTCCAGGGAGCGACCGCGTGGTTTTATTCTGGAACAACAGTCAGTTCAATCCCAAACATCATCACTTAGGTGAACGCACTCCGCTGACCGCTGCCATATCAGATGACGATGGCATAAGCTGGCGCAAGCTAGGTAACATTGGAGAAAACCCAAAAGCCGAATATACCAACCTCGACTGCTATTTCACGAAGACAGGTGATGCAATTTTAACCTATATGTATGCTGAGCCTGCATGGAACAGGAAAGCTATCCACTTAAAAGCTGCCCTCATTCCAGAAGATTGGTTCAAGTAAACATCGGATTATGGGTCAACTAACCCGTCTTGCTGCCGTGTTTGAGTGGAAACACTGCAACCATGGAGTGATCTAGAGTGTTCAGTGAACGTATCATTCCCACCTAGGCTTCATCTTAAGGATGTGCTCTACAAAATAATCCATTTGTCTTCGACGACCGTAGGGGGTTCCTGCAGCGCCGTGCCCTGCACCCGGAATAAGAAGGTAGTCAAAGTCCTTATCCGCTTTAATTAAAGCATCAACGACCTGTGTCGTGCTTGCTGGATCGACATTCCGATCAAGTTCACCCACTATCAATAATAACTTACCTTTTAGTTTGTGGGCGTGAGTGACATTGCTGTTTTGAGAGTATTCCGGGCCGACCGGCCAACCCATCCATGCCTCATTCCACCAGATTTTATCCATGCGATTGTCATGGCAGCCACAATCTGAAACACCGACCTTATAAAAGTTCCCATGATGCAGCAACCCACTCATTGTGTTTTGACCTCCCGCTGAACCACCGTAAATACCAATATTGGACAAATCCATCTCGGGGTGTTTTTTGGCAGCAGCTTTTATCCATGGTATTCGATCCGGGAAACCGGCATCCTTAATGTTTTTCCAGCAAAAATCGTGAAATTCTTTCGAGCGCCAGTTGGTGCCCATTCCATCAATTTGGACCAGAATGAATCCCAACTCAGCCATTCGTTGCTGACCGTAATAATCACGGAATTCTTTTGGTACATAGAAGCTATGTGGCCCAGCATAGATATTTTCTATCACTGGATACCGCTTATCCCGGTCGAAATTAGTCGGACGCCAAATTACTCCAAAAATATCAGTTCCTCCATCTCGCCCCTTGGCCACAAAGCGTTCGGGCAACGTCCATCCGGTTTTATATAGTTTCACACAATCAGCTCGTTCCAATTCACAAATGAATTCCCCATCAGCTGAACGCAGTTCATTCACGGGAGGTTGATCCACTCGTGACCATTTATCGATAAAGAACCGTCGGTCAGGAGACCACTGCAGTTCGTGTGTACCATTTCCCTCGGTTAAAACAGTGAAGCCTGTGCCGTCAAGATTAACACGGCAGTGATGGATGTAATAGGGGTCCTGTTTCGGGTGAACCCCCATTCCCTGGAACCATATTTGTCGTCCGGATTCGTCAATATGTTCAACCTTTCTAACGACCCAATTTCCATGTGTGAGAGCGTTCTTCAGTTTCTTTTTTCGCACGTCAAAAAGGTAGAGATGGTTCCATCCGTTACGTTCACTCATCCAAATCAATTCTTCACCATCGCCAAGCCGGTATTCATAGTTTTTTTGCGAATAATCGATAAACGTGTCGCTTGTTTCTTCAACAACAGGCTTGGTTTTTCCATTTCGCGAGTTTACGGAAATTATTCTAAACACCTGATGTCCTCGCTCGTTATAATTAAAGGTAAACTCCCGTGAATCCTTTGCCCAGCGAATGCCATTGATTCGCCACGGATTGTTAAATAATCCCTGTTCGATTTGAATTTCTTGCCTTTTGCCAACATTAAACAACTTGGGGCGTTGTTTTTCCACTCGATCACCCGGTTTCAGATAGCTGAAGGAATGCAACTTGGGCTGCAATTGATCCTTTGGTGACGACTCAACAACATTAACAAGATGTTCCTCTTTCTTAAGCGTACGAAAAGCTGCCAACCGCTTCGAATCGGGTGACCAGTGAATGTCCCCTCTGCGATAAGAATCCTCAACAGTACCATCTTTACTGAGTTGATGATACTGACCGTTCTTGCCCTGAATCCAAAGGTTATGCTCTTTGAGCAGCACCTCCCACTTGCCATCAGGCGAACGCAAGCCTTGGGGTGGACTGTATTTCTCATGTTCAGGTCGCTTGAAGTCTTCATCTGACTCGTATGTACTCTTCTTAAATGCCGTAGTTTGGCCATCGATAATCACGGTGGGGTTTCCGGGTTTTGCCTCATAGATGCCAAGACGTTTTCCTTTTTCAGTTTCAATGAGCCAGACATGGTTTGCATATGTGTGTTGTTTGAATTCCGATTTATCGCCAATCACCTCGTAAAGATGCCGTCCGCCATCGCCTGACACCCAAACCAAGCGAATGATCTGATCCGACACATTGCGGAATGTGACATAGGTTTCTGGCCCGCTACTGCCTGACGGACGAATGGACTCGGGGGGTTCCAGTAACAGAGGTTCATTAGAAGGTAACGTGAACTCACCCAACTCATTGTTTTTTAGGTCCAGTACCCATATATTATTTTTCCCAATCAGGTGTAGCTGATTCGGGTTATCGGTAAAAGCCAACTCATTGATTGGAAGTTTCTCAGCATCTACAGATTGGCCAAGAGTGTTAGTCAGAGTCTCAGCAACTTTGACATGGTCGAATGCCAATTGACGTTCGCCCTTGCTGGCGTTAACCAAGACAAACTCACGTCGGTCGTTCGACAAATCGTTGCGATACCAGAAACGATCTCCGTCCGCGGACCACTTGGGATTGACATCCTTTTTGAAGACTTTATTTCGAACCTTATCTCGTAATCCCATTGCACGCTCATAATCCGCTTTGGACCCCTGCGCGAAAAGCTGTGTCATACAATTAAAGCTGACGACAAAAAGCGCGAAGCCAAGACGAATGATATTGTTTGAAAACACAGCCAAAAGTTTGGTGTGTATTCAGCAGAATATCAAGCCGTAGATGTTGGGCGAATAAGATTTTAAATGACTGCGAGAAGTTGAAGCCCTAAGGACTTATCTGGCTCCTTTGAGCTTTTAATTCTTCAATCGCTTTGCTGCCGTGTTTGCCGAGGAGGCTGACGGTTTTTCAGATTCTTAGTCTCACATCGAGAGGTTTCGGTGTGTCCAGTTGCCGTCAAAAGTTAGTTGATGTACGGATGTTCCCTCTCCCTGGTAAATATAGTGTCTCGTCCCAACTTTGCCGTCAATCCAGCCTGTTGGATCACCTATTGCATTTGGGGCATTGGCAAGCTCGGTAGGTTTGGTCATTTCCCATGTTTCACCTCGAAGCACATACTCCCGGATGGTTCCCTGCATGTCTCGGAACGCCAAATAGTGTTTAGCATTCGAAGAACCACTTAAAAGATGGAAAGTTCCAGCAACTTGATCGGTAGTTCCTTCAATTGACAACAAATCCTTAAACCGCTGTCCGATATCCATAGCGTAAACCAGCGTGTTGCGCTTGCCTTGATAAGTGCGATAACCCGGCACCCGCTTACGCTCGTTCCAATCGAAGACGAACGGAGCCCGTCTTGGCCAGTCGCTGGCAGCTAGAAAGACTGCATTGCGCCTGCCATTTACAGTCAGCCCAAACGGTTGGCCAGCTGCGGGCAGTCTATGCACACCCCTCTTTGTTATCCATTGTCGTCTATCTTTGGTCGCGGCTCTCAGGTCAAGCGATTGTTCGTAAGATACTCCGTACATGGAGCGATATATCACATGTAATGTGGACCCGTTGAGTGCCGCCACAGCCCCGCCCTCGGCACGAGGCAAAGCGGGCAGGGGATAGTGCCGCCACAGCCCGTCATACCATAACTCATGAACCCGTCCCTTTTCATCAACATAAAAAACGTGTGGCTTGCCGTTTGCAACGACTACCGAAGGATCTGATGCTGCTTTCGGCAAGCCAAGGGTCAAATTATACCCGTTCCACTTGCCGTCTAGACTAGCGTTCGAGTCACTGGAGTACTCATAAAGGTGACCGTTCGTTACACGATAAACTATCCTTCGTTCATCCTTTGAAAGAGCATACAACGCAGGGCGCCCAGCGGGTGGAGGTGAAACAGGCAAACTTCTTATTGTCCATTTATCTTCATCGGGTGCAGCAATGAGTTCCTGCCACTTGCCTTCTGAAGATCGGCGAACAATGTGCCGATACCCCGCTTGATTTTGAAAGCGAGCAAGTCCCAAGTTGGAATTTGGCTTGTTGCGGTATGCAAAATATTCATCTGTGCATTTCTGGAAAAATGCTCCGCCAATGCTGGCAAACTCCTCAACCTCCTTGATTTTACGTCGCCAATTATCGATATTATAGTTGCGCAATTGGTATGTGTTCTCTACTTCGGCTGCTATTAAGTCACTCTGCTGACGGATCCGCAGCAGCACGTTTTCCTTAGACAGTGCTCCCCTCAAGTGGCGCCGAACTTCACTCTGATAATACTTACGATAGTCACGGTTCCCGAGTAGGACGGCAAACATCTTTCTTTGAAGAGCGAAACCATACGCACCTCCGCTATCAATAAATGCGTAAGCGTCTGTGTCGGGTTTATAAGGTCCGCCGCGTATCCCCCATTCGGCATCCCAGCACATGAAATGCCACTTGCCGTCAGGCCGGCGGCGAGCAGCGTACCAGTTGTTGTGAGGCCAGTCGTAGTTCTGCCCCCAAAGGTTTACAATCATATAAGAAGTAAAGTCCTCGATATCGACGCGCGCTTTCAACATCTCGTAGTTTTCCGGACGCGAAAAATCATTTGAAGAGATGAACTCTTCCAACTCATCCCAACCATCGCGCGTGCCGCTAAGTAACGTACGGCCAGTTTTCATAATATCGAACTCCCCCTTTCCGGTGTGCGACGCCATAAACTCCTCATCCATCCGTTCAACGACGTTGTACACCCCATAATTTACGCCGTTGACGTAAAGGAGGTACCACGTACCGTTTGAGATGAGGCCTCCCATGTCCTTGTGCAGATCACGCATTAATTGATCTCGAATGTAGGCTCCCCCCGGAGGTCGGTCATTGGCATTGGCCCGCAAGACAAGTTTGTCGAAATTCTTCACATCAGCCGTGGGGATGATGTTGTATTTCACCTTGGGCGAACCATAGACATCCCGGAAATAGGTACGGTAAGACTTTTTGGTTTTGAAGTCGCCGCGGCGACCGGCACCACCGTGCAGCCTTAACCCAAAACCTGTCGCAACCTTGCGGTTCCCCTTGGTGTTGAACAGCTCCAGATGTGACGCCCGTTCGCTGCCTCGCCCAGTGGCGCTGCTTCGCATGTGCACTTCGTAAAAATCTCCTGGCTTCATCGAGATCGACATCACAGGCAACGTAGGCCGACGCCCGACGATATAGGTTGCCGACTCTATCTCCCCCAAGCGCTCCCTGCCGATGAATGCTGCCGCACGAAAAAGCCCTGTTTTATCCAACCGCACCGGACCATCCACTCGGGTGCTTTTTACAACCGGCTCCGAGCCGTCCTGCGTGTATCGGATGTCCACTTCGGTCGACGCATTCACTGTGATTTGCACCTCGACATCGGCATCGTGAAAACCTGGCTTGGGTGTGAACTTTAGTTTGGACTTTAACGGCCCGGTTTGTTGGGGGCCGTCGTTGGCTGCACCCGGGGTGGGCGTCAGGAAATATCCCCAATCAGCTTCCGCTGTTTGAGCCCTGCCATATGATTGGTCGCTGGCTTGTTGGTCGTATAGAACGCTATCCATGACTCGCCCCTCCGGACCAATCAGCTGCAATTGACCGCCTTCCTTCAGTAGTCGAAAACTGGCGTGCAAAGTGGTGGGTAAAACCCCCAGCCCCGCTTTCAGACTCATGTCGGAGCTCCCACGACTTGAGTTTAACCCCGCGATGGCGAGCATGTTATCGCCTCTGCGCAAAAGACTCGCATGTGCCGAAAGGTCGAACCGATCTGCCACTCCGGCCTCGCGTGCGTTTGTGGCGAGGCTGTCCAACTGTATTTCACCCTTGGCGGCGTTTAACTCAGCAACGCGGATGCCGTTCAGGTAGGCGACGAATCCATCGTCAAAATCCACCTCCAACACAATCGACTCCGACATCGGGAGTTCGTCGACCCGAAACTTGTGCCGCAGCAAAACCAGTGTCGTTCCTACCGGGAGTTCGGTTGCGTCATCCTCGTCCCCAAATCCAAAGCCCGCTTGTCCAAGCTCAAACGTGCTATCATCGAAATCCAATCTCGTCCAATCGGTGGGCACTTCCCCTTTATTTGCCGGGGCGAGATACTTCCACTTTGCGTTGGAAGGGATCAATGTTGATTCAAACGGAAGCGTTGCCACCGAGGTTCGCAATGCTTCAGGGGAGAGGGTTACTCGATCCAGCCCGGACATCCAGATAACGCGAAATCCGCCCGGCGCAATAGCGATATTTGGCAACTGCCACCCATCCGCTGGAGCCTCCGACTTGGCCAAGCGATACCCACCCAATCGGAGCACTTTGCTGCCGGTGTTGTGGAGTTCAACCCAATCGCTGCTGTTTCCCTCGTCATCCAACAAACCGTGTCGGTTCGAGGCCTGAAGTTCGTTGATCCGAAGCGAATCAATCGGTGTAAGTGGTTCGGCTGCGGCCCTCACCAGAAGCACAGCTGAGATTATTGAGAGTAGTAGGTATTTCATTTCTTTCGGTTCTGAGAGAACATCCACTCCATAAACCCATCAGTGAAGTAAGCGAAGTCATCAATAACGTGACCTTGTGATTTGTATTCGTGATATCTGACGTCGACGGCACCAGCTTCCTTTAGAGCCTTGAAGCTGATACGTGATCCTTTGACCCCTTTATCGCCATCACCGTTGAAGATCCAAATTGGGATTTGCTTGATGGGATTTGCTTCTTCAGCATTTTGCGGGCCGTGGAAGTAGCCAGATAGAGGAGCAGCGGCTGCAAACTTGTTTGGGAATATCCTGATAAAATTCCACGTGCCCTGGCCTCCTCTAGAAAAACCGGTCAAGTAGAGTCTATTCACGTCTACATTAGGGGTATTTGGGTTATCATTCAGTTCAGCAACCATGTCATCAAGGGCATTAATGGTCATCGTTCGATATTTGTCGCTAGACCAGTTGTCCTCTTTCTTCTGATTCCGTGGCACGAAAAGAATGTGAGGATGGGCTTTTTGAATCTTTGGCAGCGACCACACCCCCTTGGGGAAACCTTTGTGCGTATCGATCGTAAGGTCAGTATAGCCATGAAGAAAAGTCACCACCGGATACTTCACACCGGCCTTGAGATGTTTCGGGACATAGAAGTGATAAGGCAGCCCGCTTTTGTGTTTCCGATCTTTGTAAAGTGAATTAAGGTTCTTTATTGATCCAATCTTGTCTCTAACCGCCTTAAGTTTTTTGGTTTCTTCTATGTGGATAATTCTAGAAACACCGGTCTTAGCAATGGCTAGTTGCACTACAGTGAAACAGAGGATTAGCGTAAAATAAGTTTTATTTTGGGTGTATTGTTTCTTGAGATTCATTTTTCCTGCCTGGGACTGTTTCGGTTTCGGCCAGGGTAGTGGGGTTCACGGCGAGTCGTTGCAGGGACGATTGTAGACGGGCGCGAAGCGCTGGGTCAAGATGGGGGCTGGCCCGGGCAGTGATTGAGTACTGGTCGATATCCTCGCCGAGGGAGTGACCGTGGTTGTTGAACATCCCAAGATTAAAGATGGCTCAGGCGGCCCAAATCGTGTCATGGCCATAGTTTAGCACTTGGCCAAACGGGGTTAGTCAGCTGGAATAAGAGGCTCTTCGACCAGTAATTTTACGAGGGAGGGCTCCATGGCCCTGGCCCAAGCGGCGTAGCCTTGTTGGTTTGGGTGTGAGCCGTCAGGGATGAGGTTTTGGCGAAGTCTGCGACCGTTGAGAAAGGCTTCGTTGATGTTTAGGTAATGCACCATTCTGCCGTCGCCAATATCTGAGATGAGTTCATTGACTTTCATGTTGATCTGCCTTGCTCTGTCATCGTCCCCCCCGCCTCGTGGGAAGATTGCTAGGACAAGAACCTTGGTTTGCGGTAGTTTTTTTCGGAGTTTTTTGACAATTAACCGGATATCGCGGGCGCTGATTTCCGGAGGACTGCTCATGTGGTTGTTGGTGCCGATCATCAGCACTGCCAGCTTGGGTGAGATGCCGTCGATATTGCCGTTTTCGATTCGCCATAAAACATGTTCGGTGCGGTCGCCGCTGATCGCTAAATTTACGGCGTTGCGATTGGCGTAGTATTGATCCCAGACTTTTTTGCCGGCTTTATCCCACCAGTGGGTGATAGAGTCGCCGATCATGATAAGGTCGACATTTCCTTTCTTGACTCGTTTGTTGATAGAGTTGTGCCGCTCCAGCCAAGCGGACTTGTGCCAGCGCGGCTCGGGGCGGGCGGTGATGATTCTGTCGCCGTCGCTCATCCGCCAGGTGGGAATGCTGACGTTGTCGTAAGTGACGGTGGTGGTGACTTTTTTGAGTTGAGAACAGGCGGGTAGCCCGATGTAAAATTTTCGACTCATCGGGATTTCAACAGAACCGAGTTCCTGCCAATGAAATCCGTCGGGCGACATGTACCCTGTGAACCGGTCCCGGAAACGGATGAGCCGAACCCAGTAAGGGGTGCTTAGTCGGTTCTTTTTGATGATATGTTTTTCGCTCAACTGCCTCTTGCCATGGATGGTTGTTGTGCCTCCACTTTCCATTCGCGTGACCAAGGCCCCGCTCCAATGTGGTAATAGCAAAACGGATGCGTGTCGTGAATCGGCGTCGAGGCTTTCGCGCATCATGACGCCGGGCTTGGTCCATTGCGAACTCATGGGGCGAATGATACGCGCAGTGATGGTTCCTTCGCCAATGAAGGGAGCGAAAGCGAAATGTAATTTGTCACTTTCCCCATTAATATCGCTGCCTTCTCCTTCGAGCGTGAAGTTTCTGCCGTTGAATTCCGTGAAGCCAGAAATTCCAACATTGCCAATGTCCAGACTCAGCCAAGGATCCGGCAAACCCGCACTAGCTCGGAGTTCTGCGGAAGCAGTGCTGGCGCCGATTTTATTCGCCGCTTTGACAACGTAAAAATAGAGGCCGCCGCGCTGTAAGTCTGTGTCGTGAAATTCAGGTGCAGAAACTTTGTCGGCGATTACTTGGTAGGGCCCACCGGATTTGATGGCACGGTGAATCGAATAATTTTCCGCATCAGTATAGCTTACCGGATCGACCGACTTTACCCAAGTAAGCTTGATTCCCTGATCGCTTGTGCGCGCAACGAGCCCCGCTGGAATGCCGGGAGCTTGGTTTGCTTTGCCTTGGGTCAGTTGTGGCCGCCAATGTACAAGTGTGCCCAGCCCGACATGATCGCGATTGTGGTTTTCCGGCATCTGCATTTCAGCGACCTTCGCTGAATAGGGTGCCGGAATGCCTCGGCGATTTTGATAATGATGGTAGGACCGTTCGAAGATGGGCCAAAAGCCACCCCGACTGACTGTGGAGATTTTGTTATATTTGTTGTGGCGACCTCCGAACCCATATTTGCCGGTGCGATCGAGGTAATGCTGATACGGCACCTCTTCGCCGAGGCCGTATTTTGCGGTATACTCGAAGCCTTTCAGAATGCGATTGTCGCCCCAGCCGTAAAGATCAACACCCTGATTCCAAGCAACTTCCGCGGCGCTCCCAAGCAGGCCAAGGCCAAGTTGAGCGTAATGTTGGGCGCGACTTGTCTCCTGACATTGGCCGGTCGGATAGACGATCATGTGTGGGATGCTGCCGTTGCCGGCTCCGTTCACGGCGTACCGCACCGTCCTCTCAAATAGTTTGCGATCATTGCAAAACACTGCAATCGCCATGTTGGTCTGTAGTGCCGCCGTTTCCCAATTTCCGTTTGCGAAATAAGCGTAGTGCTTGATCGTCGGATACCATACCTCCACAAACGATTTCTCGCAGCGCTTGGCCTCGCTCTCCGTCCAGCCGGAGTCTGTGTAACGCAGAATCTCGGCCGCATTGGCAAACTTGAAACCCTGCAATCCGGACGCGAGTACACCGTCGATACCACTCACTTTTTTCAAGGTGCGAGCCCAAGCGTTCACAATTTTGATTGCCTTGTCGGCGTGGGCTTGTTTGCCGGTAATTACCCACATGAGAGAGTTTTGATAAGCCGCCTTGGCATCACTTTGGGCGATACCGGTATTGATGTTAGGCGCTCGCCCCCATTCCTCAACCGGCCCCCGCATTTTGTAGTCCGCCTTCGCATTGTCACTTTGTTCCAAAACCTTGAACCCTTCGTAAATCGGTCCCTTCTTTTTAGCAACCGCCTCCTTCATCCGAACAATATCCTCCCTGCTATGGAGTAGCCCGGGATGGATGAACCCATCCGCAGCATATCCCATTAATGATGTGACCAAAAATATTGTTACTAAACTTATTTTGAAAAAAAATTTCACACTAAGATCACTTTGGGAAAATCGTCTTTTCAAGATTTCAACGATGTGGCGGCCTTGTTTTGGATAAACAAAAAAAGTGGGCAGTTTCGCCTGCTGTTCTCTGGATACTCATTATTCCTTGTAGGTTCCTCTCTACGAGGTGTCGTCCGTTACTTTGAAAATCTACAATGGCAAATGGGGCTGTTTCCACAAGTTCGAGGCTGTGTGTGGTCAATTTATCCAAACTGGGTCAAAACTTTTGTTAGTCTGGACGGCTTAATTATTTGCTCAATGTTGTTGCGTAAGTCAATCCTAGGACGCTGTGAGGGGATAGCTCGGTCCATGGCCCTGTATTGGCCTTTGAGCCTCTTCTTCAACAAATTTGGACCTTGAAACTCTTTTGGTGCTTGTCTGAGTTAGGCTCATTGCATCACATTTCTGTGCGTTGAAATTTTTAATTGAAACACTTGCTGTATGCTGTGTTATTTGTGTGGATTTGGTTTATGCAGATTCTCAGCACTTTGAGTTTTTTGAAAACAAAGTGCGACCTGTTTTGGCGGATAATTGCTATGAATGCCACAGCGGACTGAATGAGAGACATAGGAGCGGACTCCGTTTGGACAGCCGGGACGCAATTTTGAAAGGGGGCGAACACGGGCCAGCCATCATTCTTGGAAACCCGGACGATAGTCGAATGATTCGTTACGTCCGGCACCAGGGCAAGAAGATGCCGGCAATGGGTAAACCTAAGTTGAGCGACCCGGAGATTGCGGCTTTGGCGAAGTGGGTTGAGTTGGGGGCTCCTTGGCCCAGGGCAACGGTCGTGCCAACGACGGATAATTACGATTGGCCAAAGGCTCGCGAACATTGGGCATGGCGACCGGTGAAAAAAGTGATCCCTCCGAATGTGCCGGGTGCGCGGGTACGGAATCCAATCGACCAATTCGTTGCTGAAGGTTTACGCGAAGCCGGCTTCATGCAGCCGCCGGAAGCCAAGGCGTCTATATTCGTTCGCCGCGTATTTTTGGATTTAATGGGACTGCCGCCCACGCCTGATGAGTTGCGCTACTGGACTCAGCGGTTGGGGGGCGACTCCGAGGATGAGCTAAACGATCAGGCTGTGTCTGTATTGGTGGATTCGCTGCTCAACCGTCCCCAGTACGGCGAACGCTGGGGGCGTCATTGGCTGGACGTGGCGCGGTATAGTGATGCGGGGGGCTGGACGCAGGATAATCGGTCGCATCCCAAGGCGTGGCAGTATCGCGACTGGGTGGTTCGCGCGTTCAATGCAGATCTACCGTTCGACGAGTTCGTTCGAAGCCAGATCATAGGCGACAAGATGGGGCGCGAGGCAGCGGCCGGTACCGGTTTTTTTGCGCTGGGCCCCACATATTCTTCGGACGGCGGCGACCCGGAGAGCATCGCGCAGGCAAAGAGTGAAACACTCGACGATCGCGTGGACACTTTTTCGCGTGCGTTTCTCGGGCTGACAGTGGCGTGTGCTCGCTGCCACGATCACAAGTTTGATCCGATCCCGACTGAGGATTACTACTCGATTGCCGGCGTATTCAAAAATACGCGCGAAGGCGAAACACCGTTGGCTAAGGAGAAGGTTATCAACGCCTACCACAACGCCCGAAAACCCATCGATGCCCTGCACGATAAAATCGGAAAATCCAAGAAGCAGCCCCAGTCGGACGAGATCAAGAAACAGATCGCCAACTGGCAAATTGAGCTCAAGGAGCTGGAGGCAAAGGCACCGCTGAAATTTGAGTTTGCCCATACACTGCGGGACGCTGGCAGCGAGGATATGAAAGTGGCGCTACGCGGCAATTCGATGAAGCCGGGCAAGGTGGCGCCGCGCCGGTTTTTGCGCATTGTCGCCGGCAAAGACCGCAAGCATTTTAATCAGGGCAGCGGGCGTGAACAATTGGCTAAGGCAGTGGTCGATCCGACCAATCCGCTGACGGCACGAGTTTTTGTGAACCGTGTGTGGCAGCATCACCTTGGTGAAGGGTTGGTGCGTTCGCCGGATAATTTCGGCGTACTTGGTCAAGAGCCAACACACCCTGAATTGCTCGATTGGCTGTCTGCGACCTTCGTCGAAAGCGGCTGGTCGACTAAGGCGTTGCATCGACTGATTCTTACCTCCGCGACCTATCGTGGCAGCAGCGCATTTGACGAAACATCCTTTGCGAGCGACGGGGATAACCGCTCGCTCTGGCGCATGACACCACGCCGGATGGACGCGGAAACGTGGCGGGATTCTCTGCTCGCAGTCACTGGCGAACTCGACCTTCAGATAGGTGGCGGGCCGGTGCAGGATATCGTCGCCAGCAACCGCCGCACACTTTACGCAAAGGTCAGCCGTAACGCGCCCTTGGCCTCGGATAAATTTCTTCGCCTGTTCGATTTTCCAATCCCGCGGGCCAGCGCAGCCAAGCGCACGGCTAACGTCATTCCTCAACAGTTTTTGTTCATGATGAACAGCCGGTTTATGCTCGACCGTGCCAGTGCATTGTCCAAGCGTTTGGAGAGAGAGTCCGACGATATGGCAACCCGCATTGCACGTGCCTACTCTCTGCTCTATGGTCGGGCCCCTACCGACCGCGAACAGCGCCTAGCCAAAGGATTCTTGAAGGGTTCGCAGCCGGTCGCCAGCGGACTGACCCGCTGGCAGCAGTATTGTCAGGCCTTGCTCAGCGCAAACGAGTTCATGTATATTCGATAAACCGTTCCAAACAATGCAACTCCACAGAAATCCACTCCCGCCGATTTCCCGACGTGACGCCTTGCACCGGATCGGTGCGGGGCTTGGGAGCGTCGGCCTCGCCGGGATGTTAAGCCAAAGTGCCAGCGCTGGACAGGCTTCGCCACTAGCCCCCAAGGCGCCTCACTTTGCACCCAAGGCCAAGCATGTGATTCAGCTATTCATGCCAGGCGGGCCGTCGCAAGTGGATACATTTGATTACAAACCGAAGATCGCCGAGTTCGCCGGTAAACGACCGAAGATTGTCGATCGAAAGTCGCTCCGGAACACCAAAAACGGCTTGTTCCCGTCGCCCTTCGGTTTCAATCAATATGGGCAAACAGGCAAATGGGTGAGCGATATTTTTCCTCACACAGCGAAGTGCTCCGATGACATTTGTTTCATCCACTCAATGCATACGGACATTCCCGAGCATGCGGGCGCGATGATGATGTTTAATCTAGGCCACCTGCAGCCCAGTCGGCCCAGCCTCGGCTCGTGGTTATGCTATGGTCTCGGCACGGAGAATCAGGAACTGCCCGGTCTTGTTGCCATGAGCCCGCGCGCTAAACCTCGAGGCAAAGCGGCGCACTGGGGCAACTCGTTTTTGCCAGGAGCCTATGCCGGTGTGTACGCGAATATCGCCGAGATGAAGCCAGACAGCGTTTTGCGTGACCTGAAAAATCCGCATCTATCCAGGACCGAACAACGTCAACAGGCCAACCTACTCGCTCAGCTCAATAAGTTTGATCTCGAGCGCCAGCAGCAGGATCAGAAACTGGAGTCAAGCATTCAGGCGATGGAGATGGCCTTCCGCATGCAGTTCGCCGTCCCGGAGGTTTTTGATACGGCCAAGGAAAGCAAACCTACACTTGATCTCTACGGCAAAAGCGAATTCGCCAAAGGCTGCCTAATCGCTCGTCGCCTTGTTGAACGAGGCGTGCGCATGGTGCAACTCTCGCACTCCATTAGCGGCTACGACATCGCGTGGGACACCGGGCATGGCGATATCAAGGGTGGCCATGCCCATCTCGCCCGCGAATGCGACCAGGGCATCGCAGGTTTGATTCAGGATTTAAAACTCCGCGGTTTACTCGATGAAACACTGGTCATCTGGGGTGGCGAGTTCGGTCGTGCTCCGACTTCCGAGGGTCAGAAAGGCCGCGACCATGACCACTACGGATTCACCGTCTGGATGGCGGGCGGTGGTGTGAAACCCGGCTTCACCTACGGGTCCACAGACGAGTTCGGCTGTTCCGCCGCCGAGAATCCCGTGCACGTACACGACCTGCACGCCACCATCCTGCACCTCATGGGGCTAAACCACGAAAAGCTCACGTACCGCTACAGCGGTCGTGACTTCCGCCTGACGGACGTCCACGGAAAAGTCGTACACGAAATCATTGCCTGAACCGCAAAGAATGGAGTCGGGCAGGCTATTGTGATTCGCATCGACCGGCACCTGGCTGTTCAGCTTGCAGTGATTGAAAATCCAAGATTTCCCTAATTTCTTATGTCAGCATCGTTATCACGAATGCCGGCTGAAGACCTCAAACCATCTCCTTGACGGAATAAGGGTTCATGTTCTGGCGCTTGGCCAAGCGGTTTGCTGGGTCGCTGTCGATGAACCGCTCCGATCTGGCGTCGTAACGCAGCTTTTGGTTGCCGACCCGGTGCGCGATATTACCCATATGCATCACAGAAGTTGTCACCTGCGCGAGCCCAACGTCCGCGTTGGGCAACTCGCGCGAGCGGATACAGTCGACAAAATTCTGCTGATGCTCCGGGTCCGGATGTCGGCCATACTGCTGCCCCGCTACCCTGCCGTTTGAGGCGAACACCTGCCAACCGCCGCCGTGTCGCCCGAGCATCATCATGTCCTTAGTGCCGTAAAACTCGATGCGAGTTGCGCACTGTGGCCAGTGCGGAAACTTGTCACTCGAACGGATGCTGCCGTTAATCTTGCTCATTGCACCGGCGAAATGCGAATGCTCTAAGGTCATAACAAAACCGGGATAGTCATACTGCAGAATCTCCACATCCGGCACCTCGGCGTCGTCACCCCGGTGCTGGATACGACCGCCCGAGGCGGACACCGCAGCCGGTGCGGCGGGATCGCCCATCACCATCAGCGCAAGGTCGAGTTGGTGAATGCCGCAGTCAGCCAAATCACCTCCGGAGTAGTCCCAGAAATAATGCCAACCAGCGTGAAAGATGCGGCTGTGATAAGGCCGCGCCTTTGCCGGTCCCAGCCAGGTTTTCCAGGAAAAGCCTTTCGGTGGACTACCGCTTGCCCCGAGATGAAACGGCCCGCCGCCCTTGAGATTGAATACCTTGACCAGGCGCACATCGCCGAGTCTGCCGGATCGGATGTACTCCCGTGCCGCTTGGTTGTATGGGGCACTGCGATTCTGTGTGCCAACCTGCACGATGCGCTTGTACTTCCGCGCCGCCTCCACGAGCTTGCGACCCTCCCAAATGTTGTGGCTGAATGGTTTCTCGACGTAGACATCCTTTCCCGCCTGACAGGCGAGGATGGCAGCCGGCGTATGCCAATGATCCGGCGTAGCCAACACCACGGCATCGACGTCTTTATTGGCAAAAACCTCCTCCATTCGCCGGGCCAGCAATGGCTTCCGGCCGCTCTGCTGTTCCGCCATGTGGTCGGCAATCCGGACTAGGCGCTCCTCGTGGATGTCGCACACCTGCGAGCACTCGACATCACTACGCCGGGCCATGCTCGCGGTGACCTGCGTGCCCCGGCCGCCGCATCCAATCAGTGCCACCTGTACTCTTTCGTTGGCCCCCCGCACTTGGCCAAGCGCCGGGAAACCCAACGCGGAGGCGGCCAATCCACTTTTCAAGAACGTTCTGCGTTTGATGGGGTTCATATGAACGGAAGTTTAGCAAGCCAGTCTTTGAACCACACGACTTTATTGATTGCCCATCTTGGCCAAGTGAGGTGAAGCTTCGCTCACGTGGTGTTCGGATTTCCGGCAACCGTCGGAAGGCAAAGATTCCCAAAGGTTTGTTTTCTTCAACATGGATGGAGATCCTCAGATAGTATTCACCCATCTGTCTTAAACTCACTGTTGAAGATCAGCTAGAGTTGCATGGAAAGCCCTTGTTTTTTTTCAATCAGAAAACGTTCGAAGGCTGCCGTGGGCTGGAGATTAACGCCGAGATTCGGGTGTCCGTTGCAGCTCAGGCAAGCGTGTTATTGCTACACCGCGAACCGGCCTTCTATTCGACGCTGCGTACTATCCTTGTTTATCCCTGCTCGCACCTCGCAAAAACAGCACTTACGATGAGAAAAGCTATGTGCATCGACTGGAGGACTGTTGCCTGTATGCAACGGCTCATACAATGACTGCAAGTCTGGTGAGCAGCGCTTGGACTAAACGCACAAAAAAACTGAGAAGGATTCAGAGGGAGGTCGTGTTACACCTCGCCATGGGCGAATGATCGTACTGCGTCATACCTACTGCTAGCACCTTGCCCGGGTTGATGGTTTTGACGGAAATAATAAGATTCTTTCAAATTCAGGCTATCCTATTTGATTTGAAGCTTTTATTTTTTTTGGGCTCATCAACGTCGAGATTTAACTCAACTATTTTTGAGAATTCTTCTAAATACGGTTTCATTGAACTGATTAAATCTACCGTTGGATGCCCTTTTAGTACCATGCCGTCCAAATACATAAGTGAACGGATTATTGGAAATGATTCTTCACCAAATTCGCAGCCAGCTAACACTGCAGTTTTGACAGTCTTCATCATTTGTTGGGTCAGTGAAATTTCACTTACGCTTTTCCCACTGAATCCGTTATAAAGTTTATGCATGGCTTCAAAGTACTCTTTTTTTGTTTGCTCATCCGGTTCTTTTTTTGCCATACCTAGAAGAGAGCTGTAGGCGTCTTCCAATTTTCCGTTTGCCAAGAAATAAAAGAACCGGAACAAGCTTTCTCTTACATTCTTTGGAGACTCACAAATTGCTCCATTATCAATAAAAGTAAACGTGCCATTTTTGTCGAGCATGGAGTTTCCAGGGTGAAGGTCTCCGTGAAATCTTCCCAATCCAAACATAAACGCCCCGTGTATACGGAATAGTTCCAGCATATCTTTCCACAAAAAAGTTTTTTGTTCCAAATGTGTCTGGATGGTAGGTGCGTGTATTCTCTCCATCACCAAAACATTCGCATTGGATAGTTCTGGGTACATCTTAGGGAAATTCAGCTTGGATATGACAAAGCCACTGTCATTCAAAATCTTGAGGGATTTTTCAAGAAAAGCGCAACCCTTGATTTCGTTTCGTAAATCGAGCTCTCTCATTGTGTAATCCTCAATGTGATCGAGAAGGCCCATTGGATTGCCGACCCTTCGTAGAGGAGGATAAAGTAATAGCCCAATTTTAATCCATCTCCTCATTCTCCTTAAGTCCCTTTGGAATGTTTTTAAGTAGTCAGTCTTAATTATTTTGATTACGACCTTATCGCCATTCTTTAGTTGACCTGCATGAACCTGGCCAATGCTAGCGCTGGCTATCGGGTGCATATCCAGTGATGTGAAATTTTCTTGAAACCCTTTTGGAGAGACTTTTTCGAGCAGGTTTTGTGTGTCCTCCGGGGGTAAATGCACTCCATCTTGATAAAGTTTTTGAAGTTGGACGCATTTTTCAGTAGGAAGAATGTCAGGCCTTAAGGCTAGTAGTTGACAAAGTTTAACTGTCAACAGGCCCATGTCTTGTATGCGCTCTATATCGACTGGAGCGGTTCGAAAAAAACTACGAACCAGTAAAATGAAACTAAATAAATTCATCAGATCGAACTAACATTACAAGAAGATTGACTCATATCAGATTCCTAAACTAGCAATTTAATTTTTAAATTCAAACTTTATCAAGATTCAACAATTGTGATGATATTATGAATAATGTTAAAAAAGTTAGTTATGGAGAACTTATCTGCCGCATAAGAATCACATTTGGCATTATTTTTTTTTGATTTTTCATTGTGCGCCAGTGGTTTTTGTCAGAGCTCGGGACTGATACATGCTAGGCCTAAAGTAAAATGCGAATTCGTTGTTGCCTCAGAAGACGTTAGCGATACTTTCACCGGTGACGAAGCGGCCAAGTAGTTTTCCATTTGGCGGCACCACTGTCCTGAAGTGCCTCTCGAGGGGAACTGCAAGAGCCTCTGCTCTCCGCATCCGCATCTCTGAAACCCTCAAATGGCTTGCCTACCACTTCAAAAGAGAGGCAGGACTAATGGAGCCCTTCGCCCCCTCAAGCACCAGCTTAGCCTTGACTCCCGGCGCTGGCCTGCACCTGCACATCAAAAGGCCCCAGCCTACCGCCCCCGTCCCGCACCTTGACCCCGTGCTTCGCGCCCGACTAGTATAGGCCATGCACCGACCTTACCTGAAGCCCATCAATCTGGCCAAAACCGAGGCAGCTCGCAAAACGCTATGAATCATCTACTACTCAAAACAATCACAGCCTTTCTCATGGTGGAGATGAACATGTTTATTCCTGGCTCCGCCTGGGCCGTTGAGGATGGCTTGGTTTTCGATGCAAAGCTTGGACACTACAAAGATCTTTCTTATGAAGCCTTGTCAGACAAGGGGTTACCTTGGAAGGAGCGCACACAGTTGTTTGGAGGTGAGACGCTTCATTACGGTGGTTTAACGGGGATGCAGCGCTTGGCCAAACGGAGGGAACTCGAAGTGCTACTGGCTACAATCAAGATGCGCGAAACGAGCAACTGGGCTGATCCGAAGTTGGCCGAGCGCGTTGAAACAGAAATTCACACTTGGCTTTATGCACAAATCCAAAATATGCCCGAGAAGTATGCTGAAACTAATGTTTACCCACTTAGAACCGGTGCGGTTGGATTCTTTCGCGCTTACGAAATTTTCGGAGATAAAAAATATCTCGAAGCTGGGTTGAATCGTACGGATGTAATTTTAAAAGCGCAGTGGCCGAAAGGGCATTGGCCGTGGGGGACAAGGCTTGGGGAAAACTTCGTGCGAATTCAGGATGGTTTCAACAACGAGCCGTTTTGGATCATGCTCTATGCCTACAAGTTGAGTGGTGATAAAAAGTATTTCGAATCTGCGAGGCGTTGCGCAGATGTGCTGCTTTCGTTGCAGCGCAGAAATGGCGGTTGGCCGGATCAATGGTCTTTTAACGGTAGTTCATCAGGGCATTCTGGCGTTATGCGAGGTGTGTCATTTAATGACAACGCCACGAATTCCTGCGTGCAAATGATGGTCGCCATGTATCATATGACAGCCGACAAGAAGTATATTGCCAGATTATCTGAGCTGGGCAGATTTGTTGCCAAATCTAAAATAGGTGAAGGAATACTTGTTGGCTGGTGTGAGCAATACAATGACGACGGGAGACCGGTACGGGCTCGTCAATACGAGATCGAATTGCCTTATCCACGTGCTTTGACGCGTGGTGTTGGGCCATTGTTAGTCTGGCTTTATCTGATGGACAACAATGAGGCGCATATGGATTTGTTGAGGAGAGCCTACGCTTGGCATGAACATGTTCGCCAAGAGGAGATTAAACCGCAGGTTCTTTCACATTGGAGGGCGATGAGCCGAATGTGGTCGCCTTCACATCATTCGATGACACAAAATTATTTGATGGAATATCGGCCGGGCTGGCCGGATGCTTATTTGCCGGATGGTTCCAATTGGGGACGAGTGCTGAGCTTTCGTTTGATGCCGTGGAACCGAGTCACGCCGGAGCAAACGACAAAATACGACAGCTTTATCGACCATGGTTGGCCCCCAGTGGAGGAGTTGGCCAGAATGGCAAGTGCAAATCAGGCTCCGCCGCGCGGGTACAATATGTACGTTCATTGTCATTCATCGATCGGTAATTCGTTGAGCGAAATCCGTCGAGCACTGCTTGAACACAAACGCGGAGGACGCGAAGGGATGCTCAAGTATTATTCAAACCCAACCAAGTACACAGCGGATCAGTATTTGCAGGCGCGTGTCGATTCAGCTAAGCGTGCGCTCGATTTGAGGAATCGCCGTATGGCTTATCCATTTTCTAATTCTCCAGGCTATACGGGAATGGCTGCAATGAAAGATTTTAGCTTTCTCGGATCCAAAAGCCGTTGGTATGGCAAGACCGGCACAAAATGGGGTGCTGCATTTCAAAATGTTTACCCGTCTCCCAGTGTAACTTGGTATCAATGGCAATTTATTTACGACATGAAGTTGGCGCATGGAGAAATTGATTCAGAAGCGGCCGCACGAGGTGGGCGTGGCTTTGAAACGGTCGCCAGCCAAACTCATTTGGATTCTTGGGACGTACTTGGTGAATGGGGTATGGGAGTTCTGGAAAGGGAGAACCATTTCGACGTTCCGTTGGATAAGGACTAGTCAATTGTCACAAGGAAGTCGTTGAACTGTTGATTGCCAATGGTGCGGATGTGAGTCCGAAGGATATGAAAGATCAAACACCACTAGATATGACCAAGCATCCCGAAACCGCTGGCCTCTTCCGTAAGCACGGCGGCAAGACTGAGAAGGAGCGGGAAGCTGAAGAAAGATGAAATATCTCCTAACTGTAACAATCACAGCTGTACTGTTGGCGGGGTGTGAGCCATTGCAGTCAAATGCAAAGTCATTACATCTTGCTGCCGAAGAAGGGGATATCGAAGCAGTAAAGGAGCATTTAGCCGCTGGAACGGATAAGAATGTGAGGGCGGGTAAGTGGGGAGACACTCCATTGCACCGTGCAGCTTTTTGGGGTTACACAGAGATCGTCGAATTATTGATAAATAATGAAGTAGATGTGAACGCCAAGGATGACTATGGATGCACACCTTTACATGATGCGGCGGAATACTCTCACTTGGAAATCACTGAAATGCTGATTGGTAGGGGTCCGGACATGAATGCACTGGATAACAACGGTGATACACCCCTGGACTTGGCCAGCGGTAAAATAGCCGACCTCCTACGCAAACACGGAAGTAAGACAGGTGAAGAATTGAAAGCTGAAGGGAAATTAAAACGAAACAAAGCCGAGGATTTACGCTAATTGAACTGCTGGTAGTCATCGCCATTATCGCAATCCTTGCGGGCTTGCTGTTGCCCGCATTGGCTAAGGCAAAATTTAAGGCCAAGGTGACCAACTGCACTTCAAACTACCGGCAGTGGGGAATATCTGCCAACATGTACGCCATGGATTTCGAAGACAAACTGCCTTCGTTCAAAATGCCGCGCACCGGCCTTAACCCATGGGATGTTTCCATCGATATGGCCCCCGGCATTGAGCCGTATGGATTAACTGTGCCGATGTGGTTCTGCCCGACCCGCCCCAACGAATTCACTGATGCAGACCAGTGGGCGCGAAAAAACCTCAAGCGAGCCATCAGTTCCATCGAGGACCTAAACCGCTACTATCGGCGTAGCTATGGCAGTTTTGCCATCATCAAGCACAACTGGTGGGTGCCTCGGAACGCCGGAGGTTTCATGTTTCCTACACCAAAAATGAACGGCGACGCAAAAGACCCCAACGGATGGCCGGTCTCCCTGTCGGATTCCCGTGCAGCAGACCGTCCAATCATTTCCGATTTAACTGCTATGAAGGTGGGGGGCAAGCCAACCCCGGCCAAGGCAGGTGGCGGCCATCAATATCAAGGAAGCCTTCACTCTGTGAACGTGGCTTTTGGCGACGGCCATAACGAGACGCGGCCCATTGCCAAAATTAAACTAAGGCACACCGGCAACTGGCATGCGTTTTATTGACGGCATTACAAACACGGCGGCAAGAGCAAGTATAACCTGGAAGCCGCTGGGAACTAAACCACTTTCATGGCGGCACTCGGACTGCAAGGGTTCGCCGTTCACAGGCATATGAAAGTATCATTGGCAACAATCAGGAAGTTAGTCAGCGACAGGACTGACTTCCTAGAGAAAATCAAAGGCGTTGCTGTGCTGGCCAGCTTCTTGATTTGTTGAAAACTGTTGCACGAGGATATACTCGCACTGTTTTTTCTGGTATGGGTTTTTATGTTCCTTGCCGTTATGATTAGCGATTTCATCAAATTGATTTCCACCTTTGATTCCGACAGTCTTAGGGATCTTCCTGAAATTTACAGTCCAACGATTGAATTCGAAGACCCAATCAACACAGTCCAAGGGTTAGACAACTTGTATTTGATGTTTGAAGATCTTCTTAAGGTGTTTTCTGAAATTGAGATTCAAGTCAAAGAAACCTCATCAACGGATCATACGGCCTTCGTTCGTTGGCTTATGACATATCGGTTTAGAAAAAAGAAATACTCTATCGATGGGGTAACTCATCTGAAATTCGATTCCTCGGGATTAATTTGTAAGCACAAAGATTATTGGGATGCATCTTTTCCTCTATACGGGACGTTTCCGTTGCTTGGTTCTTTAATGCGAGGCATAAAAAAAATAGCTGCTGTGAAAATCCCCCGATAGTTTGTACGTTATTTATAAAATCAAGTAGACAAATTGACGGACTCCTCCGCAAACACGGCGCCAAGACGAGTGAAGAATTGAAAGCTGAATAAAGGGTAGAGCCTTAAAGATAAATATTTGAGATACATGGGGACATGGTACTTTTAATAGATAAAACTTGTATTTTATTTTACAGAAAAAGTGTTTACACAACCCTTCGCTCAAGTGATTGTTCTTTACTATTAATTAACTCCAACAGGAATATGAAAAGAAAAACCATTCAATCATTTTTCAAATATTTGTACATGAGCGCACTTGTCGCGCTGGTGGCTGTCGTGACGCCGGTGACAGCCCAGACGTTGCTTGAGGAGGACTTTTCCTCCGGTTTTGAGGAGTGGACCGTGGTGCATCCCCCGGGTGCCTTCAACGGTTCCACCCGGTGGCAGGTTGGTGCTTCGGGAGAGACGCTTTTTGAAAACAGCAATGTCCGGGCGCCCGGCTCGGCAGGAATGTTGATCAATGAAGCCAAGACCGGTGAAAACTACACCTACAAGGCGCTCCTGATGAGCGGGGATGACGACGGCATCGGGCTGGTGTTTGGCTACAAGGATGCATCCAACTTTTACCGGATCATGTTTGCCTCCCAAGAGGAGCGTAACACGTTTCCCGGTGAGGGTTGGCTGCTGGAGCGGGTTGTGGATGGTAGTGCCATTCATCTGGGTGGGGACGATTACAGTGAAGATTGGGAACCTGATTTCATCTATATACAAGGGTATCCGTTTGAAGTGACGATCAAAACCAAAGGAAAGAAATTGACCATTACCGTGGTAGATGATCCCGAGGAAGACGGGACCGAGTACGAACTGGTCAGCAACCTTACAATCCCCGCGGACGCGGACGGCAACGTGGGGCTTGCGAGTTGGGAACAGGCAGGCGGAATTCCCTCCGGGTCTCACTTTAGTGATATTTCGGTGGACGGGAAGGAAGTCGCGATACCCAATCCGCTTGAGGGATGGGAGGAAGTGATCCCCCTAAACTATGAGGAAAATGATTTCCTGGAGGGTGGGAACGAAGGCATACCCCTGTGGAGTGTTGGAATCACTACCGATTCTGTAGCTGGGGGGATCCTGACCGAGTCGAGCAACAGTGGGTTGGCCGGCATCGAGATTGAGGGAGTGGATGAAGAATTCTACAGCAATCTCGACTGGGTGAGCGGTATGCTTGTCAAGGGTGATGCGAAGTGGAAGGACTACCGCATTTCCACAAAGCTGCATCCCTATCCCCACTGCGCCTTCACAGGATGCTGGGTCAATGGGCATGGGGTAGTTTTCCGGTACAAGGATCCGGAGAATTTTTATCGGCTCTCCTTTTCGAGTCGGAATCCTGGCGACGGCTTGCCGCGCCAGGGTGTTTCGATCCAAAAGGTGGTTAACGGGGAATGGAGCGAGGTGTTTTGGGAGAAGGGGGCGGCGTTTTCCTCCAAGAAATTTGTCCCTAGCGGCAAGGCGGACCAAAGCGAATTTAACCTGAACATGTCGATTGTTGGCAATCAGCTGGAGTTTAGCATCGTGAACGACCCGGACGGGATGGCTAAGGTGTTTAACTATGGCCCGATCGAAATCACCGGGGTTGATTCAGGCAAGGTAGGTTTTTTCAGCTGGTACCAGCACAAGCTGGACATCCATCATATCAAGGTGGAGGAGATTGCCGGAATGCCCTTTGAGGTGTTCAGCAATTTTGGAAAACCGAGTCCACCGGCCGGTTTGACCAACTTCGAGCCGGGGACAAAGGTGCTTGCGACAGTTCCCAGTCCTATTGTGGATCCTCCGGGATTTCGCCGTAAGGTGACCGGTTGGAGCGGGACTGGCTCTGCTCCCAAGGGGGGCATCTGGTTTTTGCCGGGAAACCCGAGGCTGTCATTCGTCATCAACCAGGCCTCCTCGTTGACTTGGAATTGGAAGACTGAGGTCAAGGTCAACATTACTGCGGATGGAGGAGGGAAGGTAACCGGTGGAAGTTCCAAGTGGTACAAGGAGGGATCCAAGTTGATCGTCACTGCGGTACCCAGTACTGGCAATATGTTTGATGGCTGGTACGGAGCTGTCGCAAGTAAAGAGCGCAAGCTGACTGTGTATACCGACCGTCCGCTGGATTTGATTGCTGCTTTCCGTCCGGACTCGGATCGGGACAAGATGGACGATGATTGGGAGAAGAAATATATTGGCAACCTTAACGAACAAGGGAGTGGCGACTTTGACGGGGACGGGGTGAGCAACATGGACGAGTACCGTCGTCGCACCAACCCGGCGGCGGAGGAGGAGCTGGTGTACGAGGTGCCCTCCAACTGGAAGAATCCAAATGTATCCAATCCCTATACGGTCGGGCGTATGGTCGTGGCGGACTTCGGCAAGGGCTACAGTGGTATCTGGGAGAACAGCGGAACTGGAATCGCTGCTAGCAGCGACGAATTTGAATTTATTGATTGGCGCGGGCCAAAGGTCGTTCTGAAGGACTCGGTCTGGGAGGAGGACTGGAAGGATGGCGTTTACGAAGCGACCTTTGTGGTCGGAGATTCCGACACGAGCTGTATTTATTTTCGCTATCAGGATGAGGACAACTGGTACCGGGCCTCGATTTCAGGGAGAGAAGGAGACGGAATTCAAAAGACTGACAAATGGGGCTCCTATACTGTCAATGGTGTGACTGCGGCGCAGATTGGCTTAACCATCCAGAAGAAGGTAAATGGGGTGTATCAGTTAATTGAGGAATACGACGATTATATGATTCCTGATCCGGAGGATGACACGCTGAAGATCATCAAGTTGAAGGTCTCCGCGAATGGGAATTCCTTCAAGGTGCAGGCTATTCCCTACGACCCGATTAATCTGAAAGACTTTGATGATGATGAAGCCTCCGAGGAAGTGTCGTTCAATGATGAAGCTCTGGCAACCGGCTGTGTGGGAGTTGGCTTTGCTTATCAGGGTAATGGTTTTAACTGGTGTCGATCATGTCCTGGGGGACCGGCGGACACGGCGACAGAAAATATCCCAGTTGGTTCTGGTGTTTTGTTAAATGATTTATCCATCCAAGTGAACGAAAAAATCGTCTTTCGTGACTCATGGACCTTCCACGACACTCCAACAGGTCTGCCCGTTGGTTGGTTCAATCCTTTTGCGAGCCAAGAAGGCTCCATGGCAGGAGAATGGGTGCCTAGCGCTCACGGTGGATTTATCCAGATGTCCCCATTTTTCCTGCCAAGCCTCACGAAAAAAGACATCGCTAAGGCAGACGGCGAGGGTCCTGTACTACTAGCTCCGCTGGTAAAAGAGCAGGATTTTGTCCTTGAGCTAGGCTTGCTGTCACACAACGCCAATAATTTGCTAACAACAGTCGACGGTCTCGGTTTTGTCTATGATTACATCGATGAAAACAATTTTGCCCGTGTGCTTTTCGTGAATCCAAAGGCGCTCAACCTCGAAGGCGGGTCAACAATACCTCGGGGCATTAACATAAGTCGCAAGATCCAGGGACAGTGGCGTGATATCATTGTTGGTGATCTATCCTTCACCTATCAGCGAGGAAGACCTTTCGATGTTGCATTTACGGCTGAAAAAGGGAATTATCATTTAGTGATAAAAGAACACGACCCAATGTTCGTTTGGAATAGTTGGGAAAGGGTTTACGTTCCGGCTACACCGAACGAGATCAAAAAAGGTCCAAAGTCCGCAGAATTGCACTGGAGTGACAAAGAAATCACCAGTGGAACTCGATATGGGCTAACTACCTGGGGTTCAAGATATGCCCATTTTCTTCATGCTAGAGCTTACTCACTTGATGGCAAGAATTCACAGCCGTCCAAACCACCCGTTCTTGCCGTTTCACGCAACGGTAACAAAGTGAGCATTACATGGGAGGGCGAAGGCACTTTGGAAAGTGCGGAGCAGATCGGAGGTCCGTGGTCTGAGGTTCGTGGCGTTTCCAGTCCAACCACTGTTCAACCTGTTGCCAAGCAAGGTTACTACCGTTTGAAGAGATGATCGAAATGGGCCACTGTTAGTCAAGCATGGGAATTGGGATGGGCCTCTTTGCACAGGCGGTTTATTCAGTTTACAACACCATAAGTGGAGACGAAATAAATCCGCCGAGCTTTTCCGCAAACAAGGTGGTAAGACGGGTGAAGAATTGAAAGCTGAAGGCAAATGAATCACCTCCTACTCACAACAATCGCAGCCGTGGTGCTGGTGGGGTGTGGGTCGAGTGTGGATATTTGGATAGGTGCGCAAACTGGAAATATCGAAGCAGTCAAACAGCACTTGGCTGATGGGGTTGATGTAAATTCTAAGAGTGATATTGGTAGGACGCCACTTGATGTAGCAATAGCTTTTAAACAGCCCCTAATCACTGACCTACTCCGTAAACACGGCGGCAAAACGAGAGATCAACTAAAAGCAGCTGAATCGATTGTAGTGGCTGTTGAATTAGGAAACATTGAAGCTGTTAAACAGCATTTGAATGGTGGAACCGAGGTGAATGCGAAGGGTGGGACTGGAAGGACTCCTTTGCATTTGGCGGCTATTGAAGGCCACAAGGGAATCGCCGAACTGCTTATCGCCGAAGGTGCGGATGTGAATGCGAAGACTAAAGATGGCAAATCACCGCTAGATGAGGCCGTCAACCCCTTCTACAACAAAACCGAAATTGCTAATCTCATCCGCAAACACGGTGGCAAACATGGAACGATTCATAGTGCGGTTGGCGGTGGAGATGTCGAAGCCGCAAAGGAGTTCTTGGCTGCTGGTGCTGATGTGAATGTGAAGGATAAGCGTGGGTTCACTTCTTTGCATTGGGCGTCTATTTCCGGTCACAAGGAGGCTGTCGAACTGCTAATCGCCAAGGGTGCGGATGTGAATGCGATGAGGGGTGGTGGAGGGACTCCTTTGTCTTATGCGTCTTCTTGGGGTCACGAGGAAATCGTCGAACTACTTATCGCCAAGGGTGCGGATGTGAATGTGAAGGATGCTTTTAGCGAAACCCCACTGGATGTTTCTACTCATCCAGATAACCCAAATGCCTCCGCAGAAACCGCCACCCTTCTCCGCAAACACGGGGGCAAGACCAAGAAGGAACTGGAAGCCGCAGGCAAATGAAACACCTCCTGCTCACAACAATCGCAGCCGTGGTGCTGGTGGGGTGTGGTGAGTCGTCAATTCACAAAGCTGCCGAAGAAGGAAAGATTGAAGCCGTTAAACTGTATTTGACTGCTGGTTCAGATATTGAATTGAAATGTACTACATGTGGAGGCACAGCGTTAAGTCATGCAGCGCATAGAGGTCATAAGGAAATAGTCGAATTACATATATCACAGGGAGCAATAATTAAAGCAAAGGGCAAGCATGGAGAGACTCCTATACATCAGGCAGCTTTAGCTGGTCACAGAGAAATTGTTGAACTCCAAATCGACAAAGGTGCCTACGTTAATTGGAAGGATAAAGTTGAGGCGACCCCGTTACATCGAGCGGCTCAAAGAGGTCATAAGGAGGTTGTCGTACTACTTATAAAAAAAGGCGCAGAAGTAAACACGAATGATATTCTTGAACAGACCCCTTTGCACTTTGCATCAAAACTCGGCACGAAAGAAGTTACTGAACTGCTTATGCAAAAAGGCGCGGATGTAAATGCGACAAAAGATGACGATAGCACGCCACTAGATATGGCCATCAAACACAAACGCACCGAAATCGCCAACTTCCTCCGCAAACACGGCGGCAAGACGGGTGCAGAATTGAAAGCCGCTGGCAACTAAACCAACCCCCTCCACCACTTGAACGCAGCAGGGCTGTTGTTCCAGACCGTGCACAGCCCCGTCAGGCTGATAGCTTTTTGCGGCAACAGTTAATCAGCCGAATTAACGTCTGCAGCCAAAATTGATTGCAATTCTTCACCAGGAGGGCCTTTGCGATATTTCCAACGATCAGCAACCTCAATTTGACCCCAATTTGCAGGAAATGAATCCACGCTAAAATTGATCAGACTGTTCATAAGCCATTTCCCTTTCTCTTTGTTGAATACAAGATTGTATGCAAAGCACATTGTTTTTCTGGGCGTTTGATTCGGTGTTGTATGAAAAACATCAATCAAACTCAGTAGAACAGAATCTTTGGAAACTGGCTGGTAGGCCAGCTTGTATATTTTGAGGCTTTGAAATTCAAATGGACTGCTGATAGCTGGGTAAATTTTATTACGAACGGAGTTGTAGAAGGCAGTAGTTTCACTGATGTTCGAAAAGGAGACTGTTGGATTTCCGACGAAGCAAAACTGTTCACTAAATAGACCGCTCATAACTTCTTTGGATAATTCGTTTTGATTCAGTTTTTCCCAGTATCTATAGAAGGTTTCTAGAGCTCCCTTGTAGCGGGGTTCGATGTCTACAGCGTGGGACGTATTAGCAAACCACGAAAAACCGAGAAATAAACAAGCGCGTAGAATTAAACCGTAATTAGACCAGAGCATAAAAAAAATACATGGGCATTTTGAGAACTTCAAGAGGTTTTTTGCGTTATTCACCTCTTAGTCCGATTGCGTCTCAGGAGCAGTGACGTTGGGACGGAAGGCGGCCCCTGTGGAGAGTTGCGGCGGATCCGGGTCTAAAGCTGGTTGACTCACGGCACACTTGGCAGACCTCTTGACGGTGAACTGGCAGTGGCGTCTCATTGGGTTGTTATGATCAAGCTCGACCATATTGCCGTTGGGGTGTCGAACCTTGACGCTGCCATCGACTTTTATGAGCAGAAAATCGGGCTGAAATTTCTGTTCAAAAAAGTGGACGAGGCCCACGGTGAAGCCTTCGCCTATCTCGAGATGAAGGGGGCGCGCCTCGAGTTGCTCCAGTCGCTGCGTTTGCCTAAGAGCCGCGCCGCCGATGATCATTCGTTTTGCCCTCACATGGCATTTGCGTCTAATGACATTCACGCCACCGAGCAGGATCTGCGTGAAAAAAAAGTGATCATCCTGAAGGGGCCGATGGAGATCCCCGGCATGGTTCGCTGGCTGTACGCCGCAGACCCGGACGGCAACGTGCTGGAGTTTGTGCAGTGGCTAAAACAGGAGAAGCCGATCAATCAGACTTGAGTTGATTTAGCTGCAGGATGCCGTGGTCTGGCCAGTGACTTGTCTTCGCTTTGATTCTCCAACCCAACATTCTCGTTTCGTTGACGTTGGCCGTTAATTATCCAGTTGCCTGAGAGGTCGTTTTTTCAGAGAGGGTCATAGTTTCTGGAGCAATCTGTTTCAGGGGGGGGCTCCTTTTCTCCAATGTAGAATAATAACATATGGAACTATAACGACTTCTGAAACACTAATAAATACCCCTGACATAAATGAACATCAGTGAAAACGGTGTAACTGTGACCCACAGAAGTCGTAAGTCGTTGATAGAGAAAAATGGCGGAAGGGGAGGGATTCGAACCCCCGGAACGATTGCTCGCTCAGTGCTTTTCGAGAGCACCCCGTTCGACCACTCCGGCACCCTTCCTTTGGGGCACACATCTTGGCCAAATCCAATGATCATTCAAGCCAATTGATAAAAACGCATGGTATTGTCGTGAAACAGTTTTCGTTGATACTGCGCTAAGCGATTGGAGACGATTTCCTTTAAGTTCTTGGTTTCACGAGACTCCTCAAATTGCGGATAAATATCCAACGGGGTCATTAGCGGAAGCATTTTTCCCGATCAGCTAGGTGGCCCCAAATGGAACGGTTCGCATGCCGTGTCTTGACGGAGGTGCTTTTTACGACGGGAGGTTAAGGAATAGTCTCAGAATTCCCAGCAAGATTTGTCCTATAATTTAGCATGGAAAATTGATTTGGCCCAACCGCTTCGCCAAGCGACCATCTGGCCGTGGAGATTCGTTCCCCTAAGTCGAAGTCAGAGTTTGTGGCGTATTACGAGTTGCGCTGGCGCGTGCTGCGCAAGCCTTGGGGTCAACCGTCTGGCAGTGAACGCGACGAACTCGACGCTGCCGCGACGCACGTCGCTGGATTCGACGAGGCCAAGCGGCTGGTTTGCGTGGGCCGCCTGCATGCTGTCGAAACCGGCGTTGGCCAGGTGCGTTACATGGCGGTGGAGGAGTCGCTGCGCGGTCGGGGGCTTGGCCAAGCGGTGCTGGATGAACTTGAGCGACTGGCCCAGCGGCAGGGCATGTCGGTGATCGTTCTGGATGCGCGCGAGGCGGCGGTTGGGTTCTACCGCCGGAACGGTTACGAGGCTGTGGGCGAGGGCCCCGTGCTGTTTGGAGAGGTTCGGCACAGCAAGATGCAAAAGAAGTTTTCAGTTTCCATGCCCTGATCAAGAATGTAAGTTCGCTTTTCAATCAAATGGCAGCCGATCAATCTTCATTTTTTGGGACACTGCTTCGCCGGCTGATCCGCCGGCTAATCCGGTTTTACTACCCGGTCATTCGCGTGACAAACGCCGACCGACTGCCGAGCGAAGGGGCCACCCTTTACATCGCGAATCATCCCAATTCGCTGATTGACCCGGTGCTGATCGGCATTGCGACCCAGCGCCCGGTGCGGTTCATGGCCAAGGCGCCTCTGTTCGAGGGCAGGGTGCTGGGGGCGCTGTTGCGCTCGGTGGGGATGATCCCCGCGTATCGTGCGTCGGACGACAAGTCGTCGGTACGGCGCAACGTCGAGTCGCTCAGCGTGGCGGCGGAGAACTTGGCCAAGGGACTCCCGATGGGGATTTTCCCCGAGGGCAAAAGCCATGACTTGTCGCATGTCGAGCAGGTTAAGACTGGCGCGGCGCGTATCGCGCAGCAGGCGGTGGTACTCGCCAAGGGCAAGCCGGTATGGGTGGTGCCTCTGGGGATCAATTACGAGGAGAAACCGCGGTTCCGCAGTCGAGTGTGGGTGGCGGTGGGCGAAACAGTGGATGCGACCGATTGGTTTGCTGAACACGTGGGGAACGAAAAACAGGCCATGCGTCAGTTGACCATCGCACTCGACGAACGGTTGAAGGCGGTCGTCGTGCATCTGGACGATCCCCGGTGGGGGCCGCTCCTGGATGACCTGGAGTGGCTTGCCCCTGTGTACGCCAGCGCCGATAAGGTGCGAGCCGTCTCGCGCGTGCAACGGCGAAAAAACATCGCCGAAGCGGTCAATTATTTTGAATTGAAAGACCCGGAGCGAGCCGAAGTGATTACGGCCAGGGTGGCGGCGCATGAGGAGGCACTTGGCCAAGCGGGGGTGCGGATCAACTCGCCGGTGTTTCAGTATACCGGCGCGGCTTTGTTTTGGCGCTTCGCATTCAAGGCTTACCGCGTTGCGTTTGCCCTGCCGGCGTTGATTGGGACGCTGCTTCACCTGATCCCGTTCATCCTGGTTCGGGTGATTTCGCCGAGGCTCGAGGGCATCGGTAAAACGACCACGTCGCTCTACCGCATTTTGGTTGGCTTGCCGTTTTATGGGATATGGTACGTGGCCTCTTGGTTTGCATTGCACCGATACACGGACGCAACAATAGCCACGACGGCGGTTGCGGCCATGCCGTTGATTGGTATTTTTGCATTCCATTACTGGATCAACGCCGGTGTCGTTTGGCGATCGTTGCGAGAGGAGGCTAAGCTGTTGTTCAATGCCGAGTTGCTGGCCGAGTTGCGCGCGGAGAACCTCGCCGTCAAAGAACAGATTGCTGAACTGGGCGATGAGTATCGGGAAGCCTTTCCTGACAAGTTCGCCGATCCCAAATCTACGGCTTCAGTCTGAGCGGGGAAAATTATCTTGGTCATTGGGTGTCACGGTCAAGAGGCGTTTATCATTCTACCACATGTCGTTTGGCGTGGTAGCTGTTTGCTGAGTCCCCTATAAATTTGATCACAATTCCGTCTGCACTGGCAATGCCGACGGTGGTCGGTGCTTTCTTCTTATTTGGCTTGGGGAGCCAAGTTGCCTATTCGCCGAAGTCGGTTATGGTTTTTCGATCCACTTCCTGTTGACAGTCGACTGCAGGCTTAAGCCGGTGCCGTGAATCATAGCAAACAACACCACACTTTATCGACCGAGTGAGGGGAAGGCAGCAAGCAACTTTTGGCTGAAAGTATTGGGGTGGCCTTCGTTGGATTGAATTGGGCCGGGGGTAGTGCGACCGTTTTTGATCGCTCTAGCCAAGGTGGCAACGAGATCTTGCACCAGTTTGGGGTGCTTGGCCTGTAGGTTGTTTTGCTCGGTTGGATCCGCGGCGAGGTCGTACAACTGCACAGGTGGCAGTGACTTGTTTTTCTTGGCGGTAGTTGGCTTGGGGTCGCTCCATCCGCCGGAACCGGGGCAGAGGGCGAGTTTCCATTTGCCGCGGCGGATGGCGAACGAGCCGTTGATTGAGTGGTGGATGGTGAACGGGCGCCGCTTGGCCTGCGCTTGGCCAAGCAGGCCAGGGAGGAATGAAAATGAATCCTCGGCGGCGTTGGCCGGGATGGTTTCACTCTTGCCGAGTATATCGGCGACCGTGGCGAAGAGATCCGCCGTGCATATGGTTTGGCCAGATGTGGAACTGACTGCAACCTTGCCTGGCCATCGGACGAGAAACGGTACGCGGTGGCCGCCTTCGAAAATGTCGGCTTTGTGCCCGCGCCAGTCGGCGTTGGGCTTGTGGCTCTTGGCCACGAGCGCCGGGATTTTTGCCGCTGGTGAGCAGCCGTTGTCTGTCGCGAAAATGACGATGGTGTCTTTGGCCAGGCGATGGCGGTCGAGCGCTTGCAGCACTTGGCCAACGACCCAGTCGGTTTCCATCAGGAAATCGCCGTACTTGCCGATGTCGGATTTGCCCTGCCACGGTTTCGACGGAACGATCGGCGTGTGAGGGCTACTCAGCGGCAGGTAGAGGAAAAACGGCTTGTCCCGCTCCTTGGCCCGGGCGTCGATGAACGTGCCGGCCTCGCGGGCAAAGTCGCGCAGACAATTTATCGCCTCGAAATCCTCCGCGCACGGGCCGGGCCGGTGGAACGCCTTGGTCACCGTTGCCCAGGCGGTCGGCTTGTCGTTCTGCAAGTAAACATATGGAAACATGTCGAGCGACGCGGGGATGATGAACGATTCGTCAAAGCCGATGGCCAACGGGCCGCCGTTGACTTTTTTGCCGTAGTCAATTTGCCAGCCGTCGCCCTTGGTCGGGCCGCTCTTGGCTTGGCGTTTTTCGCCGTTGGGCAGCATCTGCCAGCCAAGACCGAGGTGCCACTTGCCAACGACGCCGGTGTGATAGCCGTTCTCTTGCAGAAACTTTGGCGTGGTGAGTCGATCGGTGGCGACGAGCGGCTCAGACAACCCCCAAAGGACGCCTTTCTTCAACGTGCTCCGCCAATTGTAGCGGCCTGTGATGATGCCGTAGCGGGTTGGCGTGCAGACCGACGACGTCGTGTGTGCGTCGGTGAAGCGCATTCCTTCGTGTGCCAAGCGGTCACAGTGCGGCGTCCGCGCCTTCCCTCCAGCGTGAGAGAGATCGCCATAACCAAGATCGTCGGCAAGAATGAAAATAACATTCGGCTTGTCGGCTGCATGTGCCAAGGAAAGAAAAAACAGCGAGAAAACAGTGAGAAACAACAATTTAATGGAAAGCATCAGACTTTATTAGCTTATTAAATCGTTTCATGCAAGGTAAGTTCAAGAACACATAAGCCCATTTATGAAAAGTCAGTCTCTTCGAAATTAACAAAAGAAAACAGTTCTTTAAATATTATTATTTTGGTGAAAATCCCTTGACAGGAACCCAGTAAATTATGAATGTCCGGCCGTTGTTTTTGATTTATTACCATCAGGATCTATTTTTATTATGACTAAACAAGCTAGTTTAAACGGAGTTATCGCCTTTATTATTGCATTGGCGGTAGGAATGCCTTCCTTGAAGGCGCAGGAATTGTCTCTGAGCGCCGAGGACATGCAGTACGACGCAAATGGAGCAAGCATTACACTTGATGGAGATGCCTCTGATTGGGCGGACGCCGAGTTCAAGAGCCAGATCCCGTTCGAGAAGGGTGGAGAGCTGGTATTATTTGAGGAGTACGGCGGCGGAACCTGGAGTGGTGTGGAGGATCACTCAAGCGCAGTGGCGTTTGCGTGGGATGCATCCAACTTATATATCGGAGTTGTTGTGACAGATGACACGCACCAGAACGGTGGCAGTGGCTGGAACGGTGATTCGATCCAGATGGTATTTGCCAATGCAGCACAGGACACAGTGACTCACCTGTACAACTACGGTCTGAGCGACGGTGGTGATGTGGTGATCATGAATGAGAAGGGTCCAGGCGGTTCAGAGGCTTCGATCACACGTGATGAAGATTCAACGACTACGTTGTACGAGTTTTGTTTCCCAGCAGCCTCACTTGGTTTGGATGGCTACGAGAGTGGCATGCAGATCGGAGTGGGAGTATGCGTGAACGACGGTGATACACAGGATGGTCAGGGTGGCCAGAAGGGTTGGAGTGGTTGGGGTCCGTACGCAGCAGTGTACGGCAAGACAGCCAGTGCAACAGGACTTGTGAGCCTTGTCGGTAACGCACCGGCTGCTGATCTAACGTTGAGCGCCGAGGACATGCAGTATGACGCAAATGGAGCAACCATTACACTTGATGGAGATGCATCTGATTGGGCGGACGCCGAGTTCAAGAGCCAGATCCCGTTCGAGAAGGGTGGAGAGCTGGTATTATTTGAGGAGTACGGCGGCGGGACCTGGAGTGGTGCGGAGGATCACTCAAGCGCAGTGGCGTTTGCGTGGGATGCATCCAACTTATATATCGGAGTTGTTGTGACAGATGACACGCACCAGAACGGTGGCAGTGGCTGGAACGGTGATTCGATCCAGATGGTATTTGCCAATGCAGCACAGGACACAGTGACTCACCTGTACAACTACGGTCTGAGCGACGGTGGTGATGTGGTGATCATGAATGAGAAGGGTCCAGGCGGTTCAGAGGCTTCGATCACACGTGATGAAGATTTTACGACTACGTTGTACGAGTTTAGTTTCCCAGCGGCCTCACTTGGTTTGGATGGCTACGAGAGCGGCATGCAGATCGGAGTGGGAATATGCGTGAACGACGGTGACACACAGGATGGTCAGGGTGGCCAGAAGGGTTGGAGTGGTTGGGGTCCGTACGCAGCAGTGTACGGCAAGACAGCCAGTGCAACAGGACTTGTGAGCCTTGTTGGAGATGCACCGGCTGCTGATCTAACGTTGAGCGCCGAGGACATGCAGTACGACGCAAATGGAGCAAGCATTACACTTGATGGAGATGCCTCTGATTGGGCGGACGCCGAGTTCAAGAGCCAGATCCCGTTCGAGAAGGGTGGAGAGCTGGTATTATTTGAGGAGTACGGCGGCGGGACCTGGAGTGGTCCGGCTGATCACTCAAGCGCAGTGGCGTTTGCGTGGGATGCATCCAACTTATATATCGGAGTTGTTGTGACAGATGACACGCACCAGAACGGTGGCAGTGGCTGGAACGGTGATTCGATCCAGATGGTATTTGCCAATGCAGCACAGGACACAGTGACTCACCTGTACAACTACGGTCTGAGCGACGGTGGTGATGTGGTGATCATGAATGAGAAGGGTCCAGGCGGTTCAGAGGCTTCGATCACACGTGATGAAGATTCAACGACTACGTTGTACGAGTTCAGTTTCCCAGCGGCTTCACTTGGTTTGGATGGCTACGAGAGTGGCATGCAGATCGGAGTGGGAATATGCGTGAACGACGGTGACACACAGGATGGTCAGGGTGGCCAGAAGGGTTGGAGTGGTTGGGGTCCGTACGCAGCAGTGTACGGCAAGACAGCCAGTGCAACAGGACTTGTGAGCCTTGTTGGAGATGCACCGGCTGCTGATCTAACGTTGAGCGCCGAGGACATGCAGTACGACGCAAATGGAGCAAGCATTACACTTGATGGAGATGCCTCTGATTGGGCGGACGCCGAGTTCAAGAGCCAGATCCCGTTCGAGAAGGGTGGAGAGCTGGTATTATTTGAGGAGTACGGCGGCGGGACCTGGAGTGGTCCGGCTGATCACTCAAGCGCAGTGGCGTTTGCGTGGGATGCATCCAACTTATATATCGGAGTTGTTGTGACAGATGACACGCACCAGAACGGTGGCAGTGGCTGGAACGGTGATTCGATCCAGATGGTATTTGCCAATGCAGCACAGGACACAGTGACTCACCTGTACAACTACGGTCTGAGCGACGGTGGTGATGTGGTGATCATGAATGAGAAGGGTCCAGGCGGTTCAGAGGCTTCGATCACACGTGATGAAGATTCAACGACTACGTTGTACGAGTTCAGTTTCCCAGCGGCTTCACTTGGTTTGGATGGCTACGAGAGTGGCATGCAGATCGGAGTGGGAATATGCGTGAACGACGGTGACACACAGGATGGTCAGGGTGGCCAGAAGGGTTGGAGTGGTTGGGGTCCGTACGCAGCAGTGTACGGCAAGACAGCCAGTGCAACAGGACTTGTGAGCCTTGTTGGAGATGCACCGGCTGCTGATCTAACGTTGAGCGCCGAGGACATGCAGTACGACGCAAATGGAGCAAGCATTACACTTGATGGAGATGCCTCTGATTGGGCGGACGCCGAGTTCAAGAGCCAGATCCCGTTCGAGAAGGGTGGAGAGCTGGTATTATTTGAGGAGTACGGCGGCGGGACCTGGAGTGGTCCGGCTGATCACTCAAGCGCAGTGGCGTTTGCGTGGGATGCATCCAACTTATATATCGGAGTTGTTGTGACAGATGACACGCACCAGAACGGTGGCAGTGGCTGGAACGGTGATTCGATCCAGATGGTATTCGCCAATGCAGCACAGGACACAGTGACTCACCTGTACAACTACGGTCTGAGCGACGGTGGTGATGTGGTGATCATGAATGAGAAGGGTCCAGGCGGTTCAGAGGCTTCGATCACACGTGATGAAGATTCAATGACTACGTTGTACGAGTTCAGTTTCCCAGCGGCTTCACTTGGTTTGGATGGCTACGAGAGTGGCATGCAGATCGGAGTGGGAATATGCGTGAACGACGGTGACACACAGGATGGTCAGGGTGGCCAGAAGGGTTGGAGTGGTTGGGGTCCGTACGCAGCAGTGTACGGCAAGACAGCCAGTGCAACAGGACTTGTGAGCCTTGTCGGAGACGCACCTAGCGTTGATCTAACGTTGAGCGCTGAGGACATGCAGTACGACGCAAATGGAGCAACCATTACACTTGATGGAGATGCCTCTGATTGGGCGGACGCCGAGTTCAAGAGCCAGATCCCGTTCGAGAAGGGTGGAGAGCTGGTATTATTTGAGGAGTACGGCGGCGGGACCTGGAGTGGTCCGGCTGATCACTCAAGCGCAGTGGCGTTTGCGTGGGATGCATCCAACTTATATATCGGAGTTGTTGTGACAGATGACACGCACCAGAACGGTGGCAGTGGCTGGAACGGTGATTCGATCCAGATGGTATTTGCCAATGCAGCACAGGACACAGTGACTCACCTGTATAACTACGGTCTGAGCGACGGTGGTGATGTGGTGATCATGAATGAGAAGGGTCCAGGCGGTTCAGAGGCTTCGATCACACGTGACGACGATACGATGACTACGTTGTACGAGTTTAGTTTCCCAGCGGCTTCACTTGGTTTGGATGGCTACGAGAGTGGCATGGCAATCGGAGTGGGAATATGCGTGAATGACGGTGACACACAGGATGGTCAGGGTGGCCAGAAGGGTTGGAGTGGTTGGGGTCCGTACGCAGCAGTGTACGGCAAGACAGCCAGCGCGACCGGTTTGGTTAATCTAGTGGGAGAGTCCACATCTGATGGTCCTGCTCTAAGCGTTGTGAGCAACGGAGATGGCACGGTAACGATGACCTTTGAAGGTACGCTACAGTCAGCTCCGACAGTGAATGGTCCATGGTCGGACGTGGACGCAGCGAGTCCGTTGACGGTTCCGGCCGACCAGGCAGCGCAGTTTGGCCGAGCAAAGAATTAATTCGGTTAATTAAACCAAAAAAAACACTCATCTAGAGACCGGGCTTAATGCCCGGTCTCTTTTTTTTAAAAGCAACGCAAAAGCGAAACTCGAAAGTATTATGAATAACTGTAATATTAATCATTTTACACATAACTCAAAAGCATGCCTCGGTAAGAGACCACGCTGAGTGGTGTTCCCTTTGTATGGAGGGAAAGAAGATTGAGAAAGAATTGTCAGCTAGAATTAAAAACATTCAATTATTTAAACGCCATAGGATAGTGGTAGAGTGGTGAAAGGGGTAATTGGTGGAAATTGATTTTCATATGACACCTAGGATGACTGTCGTAGCCAACTGATGCAGCAAGTTATTGAGTGTATGATAAGTGGTTTTACCATGTGCCCTGGATGACACTATTTTATCCTGATTCACAATGGTTAGTTCCTCTCAGGAAGTAACCAGTAATAATAAAATTAGGATGAAAGACGTTAATCTAACTATATGAGTCCTAAATGCTTTTCGCCTGTTTAAGAATAAAATCGCTGAGTTTATAGGGAAGTACCTCGGTCTTTTGAGACTCGGATTCTTTCGGTTTTAATTGCCGATGGCTATGTTTTGGGTTGTCTCTTACATTATTAATCAATCATATCAGATAACAATGCTATTATGTAAAGGTTCTTCATTTTAAAAGCTGCCTCAATGCATTTGCAGAATGAAGTAAATACCTGTTTTTTTCATTGAGATTGACTCGCCCTATCACGACTGACACTTTTCTCGCCTTATTTGGTGAGTGCTTAGTATAAGTTTACAGGAATTATGTTTAACAAATCTAACATTAATAAAAGTCGAATTTCATCTGTTCTTTTTTTAGTGGTTTCTTGTGTGACTATTTTGGGAGAACAGAACGACATGCCTGTTCTTTTTGTCGAAAAGGAAACGTTCGATTTTGGCAAGGTAATCATCGGCGAGGATGTCGCGGTTCGTTTTGAAATACAAAACAAGGGGAAGCGTGACTTGCTTCTATATAATGTTTCCCCGTCTTGCGCCATTTGTACGGACGGTCTCTCTTGGCCAGATAAATTGGGGCCCGATGAAAAGGGCTTTATTGGTGCAAGATTACAAACTGGCGAACTATATGGTTCGGTAGATCGAACACTATCAATTTACTCAAACCATAAAGAAAAAAGAAAAATCCTGCATGTAACGGGCCAAGTTTGGTCGCCTCTGGAACTTAAGCCTTCCTATGCCTATTTTCCCATCTTGAATTCAATTGAGTCCAACACAAATTTGAGAGTTGGGATTCTAAGCAAGGTAGCGGAGGAAGTAATCCTTTCTCGCCCACGTTGCGACAACCCAAAATTTCAACCCAAACTTGTCACTGAGAAAAAGGGGAGGAAGTATACCCTAATTGTCCAGACAGTTCCCCCAATGGAGTTTGGCACTAACAGCGGACTGATCAGAATCGACACCAGTTATCCAGGATTGCCTAACATTCTAATCAGAGCAACCGCGAAAGTTACCCCACCTTTGGAATTTAGTCCTTCCATGATTTTCCTTAAGGCTGGTGACCTTAAGAATCCCATCAGAAAAACCGTCAGGCTTTCAGTCAACTCTACGGAGCCTGTTGAGTTTTTGGGGTATAGCCTAAACATTGAGGGTCCCACGGTTGAGGTCATGGAAAAGCAACCTAGTAAGTATATTAGATTCGCCATAGAGTTTCCTAAGGGTTTTCACGTTGATCCAAATTTAGAGGCATCATTATTGGTGAAGACGTCTCACAAGCAATTCAGCGAGTTGAAACTGCCCATCAAAGCCTACACCAATGTTTTCAGAAGCAAAAAAGATTAAAGAGCCACTTTTCTTGGTTGCGTATATGAGTATTAGACGGTGAATTGCTTTCCCTACAATAATTATTGCGCCGGAAATTTCGTTAGGCTGATTTTTTCTGTTTTCTTTCTAAGTTTCGAAAGCCCAGGAGTTCCTGCCAACTCACCAGATAATAATTTACAAAAGGGATATTCTTCCAGAGAACTGAATATCCAATCTCGTGGGACTTCCAATACTTTCTACAGAATACCTCACGAGAAAACTGGGGTTCAATTTGTGAACCAAGTGGATGAATGGGAGGCATCCCAAAACAGGGTTCTCTACAACGGTGCAGGTATTGCCGTGGGAGATTATAACAAGGATGGATGGCCGGACATTTTCCTTTGTGCCATCGATGGCAATTCAGTCTTGTACAAGAACAACGGCAACTGGACCTTTGCGGACACCACCTCCTCGTCCGGCTTGCAAGAACTGGGACACCGTCACCGGGGAGCGGTATTTGCTGATTTAAATGGGGATGACTGGTTGGATTTGCTCGTAGGGACAGTGGATCGTGGGATCAGGACGTTCATTAATCAGCGTGGTGTATATCAGGAAATGTCCCAGGCTTCAGGGCTGGCTGGAGTGTATGCACCCATGACCATGGCTTTGGCAGATGTTGACAGTAATGGGACCCTGGACCTGTATGTCACCAATAACCGGCCCTCAGATATTAGGGATGAGGGCTCAATTACATTGAGGCGTGTTGGAGGCAAATTGGTAATCCCAGCGAAGTACAGAAACCGGCTGATTGTATCCGGTGGTATCGTTAAGGAATACGGGTCGGCTGATTTCCTGTTTCTAAATGACGGGAAAGCTATTTTCAGGAAATCTAGTTGGACAGAGGGGAGATTCCTCACTCCCCAAGGTGAACCGTTAAGTGATGCACCTTTGGATTGGGGGCTGTCTGCGGCGTTTCATGACATCAATCACGATGGCCTTCCGGATTTGTACGTATGCAATGATTTTTGGACTCCAGACAGGTTCTGGATAAACCAAGGAGACGCTTTCAAATTATTAGACCCGGAAAAATTTGGCAAGACATCTGCAAGTTCAATGGGCGTGGATTTTTCCGATTATGACAGGGATGGGGATGTGGACCTTTTTGTGGTGGATATGTTGAGCAGGGATTTGGAGATGCGCAAGCGACAGGCTCCCGCTCAGGACTTGTCGGATCGTCTGGTGAACCAAGGTAAATACGCAGACCAAGTCATGAGGAACACCCTGTTGAATAATCGCGGCGACGGTTCCTTTGCAGAATTGGCAAACATGGCTGGATTGTCTGCATCAGACTGGTCTTGGTCGCCTTTTTTTCTGGATGTGGATCTGGATGGCTATGAGGATTTGATCATCACTGCTGGCCACTACAAGGACACACAGGACTTGGACGTCAACGCACTGATTCAGACCAGGCAGAAGCCAAGAGACAGATCGCTTACCGCACAACAAAGAAAGTTGCAGTTTTCAAAAGAGATGATGGAAAACAACCGTCTCTACCCCAGTTTGGATTTACCCATCATCACATTTCGGAATGAGGGCAATGGTGTGTTTGAGGAGAAGACCTTACAGTGGGGGACGAGTGACAATGGGATTCATCATGGGATGGCTTTGGCTGATTTTGACTTGGACGGCGACATGGATTTGATCGTAAACAACATGAATCAGGAAGCGGGGCTTTATGAAAACAGGTTTATGGCACCACGCCTTGCCGTAATATTGCACGGTGAGTCTCCTAATACTAGTGGCATAGGTAGCAAGGTTTCGCTGACTGGTGGCGCTGTGGAGGTACAAACCAAGGAAATAGTTTCCGGAGGGCGATTCCTTTCCGGTTCGGAAACAAAAGTTGTCTTTGGCACCGGAAGCGGGTCAAACAAAATGAGCCTCGTCGTGGAGTGGCGAAGCGGAAAAACGAGTGTAATTGATCAAGTTAAACAGAATTGTCTCTACCATGTTTACGAAAAGGGTTCATCCGAAGACAAAAAAGATAAAAAACTATTGCCGACTTCTCCTTTATTCGAGAAGTTGAGTGAGAGCATATATCATGTACATGTGGAGAATGTGTTCGATGATTTTGCCAATCAACCGCTTTTGCCATTCAAACTGAGCCAAGCAGGCCCGGCAGTCTGTGTGTACGATATTAATGCAGACCATTGGGATGACTTGATCGTTGGTTGCAGCGCGGGTGGCCGGCTTCATGTGTTTCTTAACGATCAAAACGGCGGTTTTAGGCAATTGTCGGTCAGCCAGGTTTCTCAAGATGATGTGGCTTCCATTTTTTCCCTTGGCACAGGCAAAGAAAATGAGTTTTTCACCATCAACTGCGGCTATGAAGGCGGCAGTGGTGTCATTTTGAGCCGCCATCAGTTGGTGGAAGAAAAAATTCTTTCCAATAGCGTTATGAGTATCCCCATTAAATCGGTGGGTGCCGTTGCCCAGGCGGATATAGATGGCGATGGTGACCTTGATTTGTTTCTTGGAGGAGGGGTTTACCCGGGGAAATATCCTGAATCATCAAAGTCTGCAATTTATCTTCAGAATGGACCCCAGTTTGTACCTGATAGTTCCAACGCAAAAACCCTTTTGGGGTTGGGGGTCGTGAATGGTGCCGTCTGGTCTGATTTGGATGCGGATGGATATCCCGAATTGATCACAGCAGGGCACTGGCAGCCTGTTCGTATCTTTAAAAATGTGAAAGGCATCCTGAAGAATGTGACCAAAGAGATGGGGTTGGAGGGATTCACTGGTTTATGGAATTCCGTTCAAGTTGGAGATATCAATGGAGATGGCAGAATGGACTTGGTAGCTGGGAACTGGGGTTTGAACAGTCCCTACAAGTTGCCCCCCGAGAAGCCCTTGAACCTTGTTTTCGGTGATATTAATCAGGACGGAACCAACGAGCTCATCGAAAGTGATTATAATGCGGGAGTGCTTGTTCCAGTTCGGACATTCAAGGATTTGGCCGGGCCCATGCCGTTCCTGTATTCACAATTCAAGAGTTTCAGGCAGTTCAGTCGAGCAAGTGTCGCCCAAGTGCTTGGTGACACCCAAGCAAAGGCGAGGTTGCTTTCTGTACAAACATTGCATTCCTGCGTGTTCATCAATGAAGGGAATCGCTTTAGAATGGCAAACTTACCGGATGCAGTCCAGAGGGCTCCCACTCATGGCATTGTTGTTGACGATTTTGACGGGGACGGTATTGAGGATTTGTTCCTCGCGCAGAACTTCTTCCCGACACGAACCCAGAGTGAGCGGTTGGATGCATCGAGGGGCGTTCTCCTGAAGGGGCAAGGGACGGGAAACTTCACGGTCCTGGAATCTAAGCAAAGTGGAATTAATCTTGTCGGTGACCAAAGAGCCGCAGTTTCAGGAGATTTCGACCGCGATGGAATGAGTGATCTTGTCGTGACACGGAACAGTGGAGAGACCGGTCTATTTCTTAATAAATCGAAAAAAATCGGATTGCGTGTGGTGGTTCAGGGGGCTGCGGGGAATACCCATGGAATAGGATCTGTTTTGAGGTTGAAATATCATGACGGGATGGGCCCGGCTCGCCAAATCACTGGGAGCAGCGGTTACCGTTCACAGGGTAGTTCCGTTCAAGTGTTACACGCAATTCGGCCGGTTGAATCCGTTTGGATACAGAAACCCGACGGCAAGATTCTGACCCATGAAATAAAGAAGGGCACGCGTGAGGTGAGGATCAACTATTAAACATGAACCCCTTTCTTGTTTAAGTCCTTGACTGGCGTAACCCTCCAATCACTAATTACGTCTTTTCAGTCAACACATCGAACGTTAGTGCTATGAAAACGAAGCAAACTGGATTCACCCTCATCGAACTGTTGGTTGTCATCGCCATCATTGCCATCCTGGCCAGCCTACTGCTTCCCGCCCTGGGCAGGGCCAAGAGCAAAGCCCGACAAACGGTCTGCATGAGCAACCAAAAACAACTTGGCCTGACTATGGCAATGTATGCAGAGGATTTTGAAGGAAAGTTCCCTCTCTCATTAGCTGGTTCTACACAGCAGCACGCCAACTGGTTGGTTATTATGCACGAGGTGGGCTATCTCAGTACCATGGATTTGTTCAGCGATCCCGCCGATGTCGAAGGATCCCACAATTCGTTCGACTTCCGGAAAAGAACCATCAAGATCGGAAACAAGAGCCGGGACATTGTTTTTTCATATGGTGCCAGTGAGCAACTGGTTGGCCCGGCCAACATCAAGTACAAGAAAATCAGTCAAGTACCGGTGCCGGACAAGATCCTTTTATTTGCGTGTGCCAATTACATGGTCGTACCATTCTGGGATCACGAGCGGGTCTACAATGCCAGTGGCCCACACCCAGCAGGGCAAACGACTAATCCTCCAAATGAACGCTATGCCCGCCACAACTCGGGAAAAAACAACAGGCCGAACAAGCAAAGTAAAGGTGGCAACAACATAACTTTTGCCGATCTTCACTATGAGTACAAAAACCAGTACTACATCGACAGAAACCTCTCGTGGTATGAGAATCATAAACCAATGCAATAAAATTTGATCGGTGTTTCTTTTATAAAGGTTTTAGAAGCACCTCTTTTATTCTCATTATTTATTAATTGAAGCACTTGACTGTGCTTCATTTACACATTTTAGGTGGTTTTTCTTTTTTTCATCTCTTTATTCTTCTTTTTTTATTAATTAAAGCACTTGACTGAGCTATATCATGCTGCAAAGTAAGAACTTCTTTGCCAACTGAGTAGTTATTTTATTAATTAATAATAGCATGAAACGTCTATTACAAACCGTATTGGTGAGCAGCTTTTTGGCTGCCAGTTCTGTCACCTACGCTCAGAGCGTAGCCCAACCGGGAGATCCGGTTATTGCCTCTTCTGCAAACAGTCCCGGATCCGAGGGTGTAGCGAATGCAATTGATGGAAAACCCACAAAATACCTGAATTTTGACGGTAAAGATGGAAACCCCTCTGGGTTTATCGTTTCCCCTTCTTTGGGCAAAACACTTGTTACTGGCCTTTCGATGCAGACGGCGAATGATGGGCCGGATCGTGATGTCAAGGTGGTTACACTCGAAGGGTCTAATGATGCAGAGGCAACCGCATGGGATGCAGGTAACTGGGAGTTGATCGTTCAGTTAGATGATATCCCTGCAATTGAGGATCGTTTTACAACTCAGACGTTTAGTTTTGAGAATAAAAAAGGTTTCATGCACTACCGCTGGACGGTGGTCGATACTCAGGGCCCAAGTACTTGTTGTATGCAAATCGCAGAGGTTGGCTTTTTGGGAGGTGTTTACTCTGGGCCGACTGATGTAACGCAGCCAGGTGATGCTATCATAGCATCTTCGGCAAATAGTCCGGGTTCTGAAGGGGTTGCCAATGCAATTGATGGGCAACCGACCAAGTATTTGAATTTTGATGGTAAAGACAGTCAACCATCAGGATTTGTTGTTACACCTTCACTGGGTATGACCTATGTGACAGGAATGGCCTTGCAGTCAGCAAATGATGGCCCAGATCGGGACCCGAAGTCGATTACACTTGAAGGGTCCAATGACGATGAGATAACAGCATATGATGAGGGTAATTGGCAGTTAATCACTCAAATAGATGATATCCCTGCATGGACAGGTCGTTTTCAAACAAAAGAATTGTTTTTTGAAAATGATCGAGCATTTAAACACTACCGTTGGGTTGTATTGGATACACAAGGACCTAGTACTTGCTGCTTGCAGATCGCTGAGGTCGAACTACTTGGGGCGGTTCCTCCGTCTGATGTCACAAGCCCTGGAGATGCCTTGATTGCATCTTCTGCCAATAGTCCGGGTTCTGAAGGCGTAGCTAATGCGATCGATGGACAGCCGACGAAGTATTTGAATTTTGACGGTAAAAACAGTGTGCCATCCGGTTTCGTAGTGACCCCTTCGATTGGCAAGACTGTTATTACTGGTGTGCATATGCAATCAGCAAACGATGGCCCGGATCGTGATGTGAAAGTTGTTAGGATTGAGGGATCCAATGATAACGAAATTGCAGACTACGATTCTGGGAATTGGCAATTGATCACAGAGATGAATGTTCCTGCTTACACGGGTCGTTTTCAGTCTCAAGTGCTCATGTTTGATAATGTTTGGGCTTTCAAGCATTACAGGTGGATAGCGGTTGACACGCAGGGGCCGAGTACCTGCTGTATGCAGATCGCAGAAGTAGAACTGCTGGGTGGAGCTGCTCCAAAGGATGTTACATCACCAGGTGATGCAGTATTCGCAAGTTCAGCTAACAGCCCCGGTTCTGAGGGTGTTGCTAACGCAATCGATGGCCAACCCACAAAATACTTGAACTTTGATGGGAAGAATAGTGTTCCCTCAGGTTTTGTGGTTACTCCAGGAATTGGCGCTACGACAATTACAGGAGTATCTATGCAGACCGCAAATGATGGTCCTGACAGAGATGTAAAGGTCCTTTTAATTGAGGGAACAAATGATGTTGTTTCTGGTTGGGATGACGGCGCTAGCTGGACACAGATTATCCAGATTGATGACATTCCAGCAATTGAAGATCGTTTCACAAACCAAGAATTTTATTTTGCAAACGACAAATCTTACACCAGTTACAGGTGGACTGCAGTAGATACGCAAGGGCCGAGCACTTGCTGTATGCAGATTGCTGAAGTGGAGTTTTTAGCCGCCACAACATCAGTTGACTGTGACTTGGCCGCATTCAAGCGGCAGCCTGTCGACGCGGTTGTGCTGGATGGGGAACCGGCCACGTTCCTGGTGGAGGTGAACGGTCCCTGGCCACTGCAGTGGCACAAAAATGGAGAGCCGATTTCGGGAGCGGTTTCAACCAGCTACACAACTGAAGCGGTTAACGCAGGAAATATATCTGACAAGTATTCCGTTCAGATAGTGGGATGTGAAATGAGTGCCGAGGTAGTTGCGAGCATCCATGATCCGAGCGCGCACCCGGTTAGCATCGGTCTTAACTTTAATGGTGGAGGTGCCAATGGTGCTCCAACTGCCTCACTTCCGACAGATATAGCTGGAGTTCAGCTTCAGGCATATTGGAATAATATTGCGAACAATACCGGAAATAATGAGGAGGTGCTGCTGGATAGTCTTGGTAAAGATGCCTTGGGAGTTGAAGACTATGAAATTACAGTCGATTTTGCTTCTGCGGGCAATTGGGGTGCGGGAACAGGTGATGCAAATCCGACTCAGAGATTACTTAATGGAACACTGGTAGGGCGGGGAGGCGATTCGCATATAGAATTCCAGGAGATTCCAGATGGAAATCACACCCTGATCGTCTATACGGTCGGAATTCCACTTCAGTTTCAAAACCAATACTACAAGGTTGTAGGGGAAGAGGAGGACTCAGATCGCGTAATTTACACCGATCAGATGAATGCGGATCAATATAATCCCATTCAGCGGTTTTTCCGTGGCTCGAGTGAAGATTCAAACAATAGGACACTATCAAACTATGTGAGATTTGATAATGTAAAACCAGTTGAAGGTTATGTTCGGCTTGAGTGGGGCACAACAACAACTGGTTTTGATAGGGGTGTTGCTGTCAATGCTGTTCAGTTGATCTTGAATAATCCGGCATTGTCAATCGATCCCCCCTCAGTCACGTCTAATCCGACACCAACTATCGCTCAGGAGGGAAGTGCAGCTTCGATCTCAGTTGCAGCAACTGGCGAGGGGTTGACCTACCAGTGGCTTAAGAACGGTGCTGCCATCCCTGATGGCGGAAAAATTAGTGGCGCAACGACAGGGACTATAGTTGTCAATGGTCTATCGGAAGCCGAAGAGGGCTTTTATAGTTTGGCTATTTTTAATGAAGCAGGGAGCGTTATCACATCAAAAGCTAAACTTTCGATGGTTTCCAGTGGAGCCACGATGTCAGATGACTTGGTTGTTCACCTGAAGTTCGACGAAACCAGTGGAACAACGAGTTCAAACTCTGGTTCGGGTACTGATACAGCAACTATTTATGATGATTACGGTGACCCGAACGAGGAGCCAATTGGTGCGGAAGGACTTGTCGGGAACGGAATACTGATTAATGGCGCTGAAAGTGAGACTTACGCTTTCGGAGTTTTGGATAATTATCCCAAGATCAATGACAACGGAACGGTTTCTCTTTGGTTAAATACTCCGGGAATAGATGGTGAATCGGCCGTTGTTGTGAGAAATGGATCAGCCGTTAGTATTGTAACTGAAAACCAGTTTCAAATTACAATAACGAACAATCTCGATGGAGAGCCGGTTTTGGGCTGTGCCATTTCAGCAGGACCCAATGTGATGAACATAGTCGACACCGAAGCGCTAGCTCTAGACGAGTGGGTTCATGTTGCACTGACTGTAGATGGAGGTCAGCTAAGGTTATACAAGAATGGCAAATTAATCGGAGTGGCCGATTATTTGGATAGAATTAATGGATCAACGGAGGACTGGTTGGCTATCGGGGCGAACCTCACTTTGGTTCAGGAGGAAGGTGAAGATCCTTACTTTGCAATGGATGAAGCAAACCCTCAGGCATTCTCTGGAACTCTTGATGATTTAGCCTTGTGGCACACCTCAAGAAGTGCTGAGGAGATCGAGTCGATTTATGCTAAAGGTGTTGCAGGATCGGATGCCACAAGTGCAACTGTTACAATTCCGGATTTCGTGGAACCCGGAGAGGTCAGTGGCACGGAACCGACTATTAGTTTGGCGCGCAATAATGATGGAACGGTCACAGTAACGTATAATGGTACATTACAGTCTGCTCCTTCAGCAAACGGCCCGTGGGAGGATGTAGCAGGAGCGACAAGTCCGCTTACTATTGAGGCAGATGCTCCAGTAACATTTGCACGAAGCCGTAATTGATTTAGTTAGATTAACTAAAACGAGAACACACACCAGAGGCCGGGCTTTATGCCCGGCTTCTTTTTTTGTTTAGAGTGCTTTGGTAGAGCGAAGTGTCGACACCGGACTAGGAGATTCAATTTTCCCCTTCGGCTGCGATGGAAACTTCCGACCAAAAGCCTTTACCCGCTATCCAAGCATCTTAACTTTTGCCTGTTAGGTTTATCCTGATATTTGCATTGGCCATACGTTTGGAAAAGACGCTGGGTGCTGAGAAGTCCAGCGTGTTTAATATCGGCCTGAATGACTGGGGCTGTGAAGATGCGAGATTACGAAGTACCAATTTTTTCGAGACGCCCAATATCGACCGGTTGGCCGGCAGGGGATTCGGTTTAGCCAAGCCTTCGTCGGAGCGGCGATCTGCTCGCCGCCGCGTGCAGCTATCCTAACCGGAAAAATCACCCGCGCGCCTTTACATGATAATTTGGTACGAGGGTGCCGTGAGTGACGGGAAAGACAACAGGCGACTGCTGGAGGCCAAGGCCTAGCCCAATCTTCCGCGCAAGAGGTGACGCTGACTGTGACATTCAAGTACCGCGGTTATTCCACCGCGCATATCGGCAGATGGCACCTCGGGGAGTCCTCATTTTTTTCTGAAATCCGGGGATGCAAAGTGAACTTCGTTGATGCCTGCAGGGGCGAGTCGGCGACTTTCTTTTTGCGTTACGGGGGCCGTAGTCGAGGAGTGACCTTAAACTGCGCTACCTGCCGGTATGGCAGAAGCACCTAGGCGATTATCTCAGCGACCACACTCATATTTCATTGGGCAGGAGCGGGTGCAGTGGTTTTTTTATCTTTATTTCTCTACCGTGCACACGCAAATCGAGGGGAGTTTTAAATTTGAGGATGACCCCGGCAAAACAAATAACCTTTTTTCGGAACAACCCGTTCGGGGAAAGGCTTGAGAAGGAATATTGACGACTGAGGCGATCTGTTGATGCCAAGGAGTTGGCTCGAAAATCAAACTGGGTTCTCCCTGGAAGTAACCTGCATCTCTCCAGCTTATTAGTCCGTGATGAGTCGGGCTTTTTCTTGTATCAGGCTGTCCATTTGTTGCAATTGCGGAACAATGGACTGCACCTCCTCAGGGAACCAGCGGTGGGCGGAGTCGTTGTGGTCGCGGCTGCTGGGCTGAGTCTGGCGGTTGCCGTAGAGGAATGCCCAGTTTGTTGGTAGCCAGAATTGTCGCCACAACATGTTTTTTTGCAGAATGGTTTGTCGCAATTCTTCGGCGGGAATAGGAATCAATTCGCCGGTCAGAGAGGCGCGGATAGCAGACGTGGGGTCGGTCAGGCTAAGTTGTGTGGAGATGGTGCGAGCGACGAGCCATTGACCTTTGCGCGATAGCGTGGCGCCGTCGCGGGTAATCGCTTGGCCAAGCAGGGAGTAAGTCAGATCAACAACTGGCAGTTTTCGCGCCTGGCCAAGGCGGAGAATGGCCGAGGTGTAATGTTTGAGATTAGCGTTTCGTTTTTTGATATCTAGGCCAAGGCCAAGAGGATCCTCGAACGGCACTGGTGTGATCAAAACCAATCGGCTAGTACGAGAGGAAAGTTGCTCGAGGATTTGTTCGTAACACTTAGTGAAGTCATCCAACTTTGCAAAGCCCTCGAGTGACTCCGCTTGGCCTAGCCACACAAATACCATGTTTGCGGCGAGTGGCTTGCGGCGATCTGCCTCTCCGTAGCTTGGCTTGGTAGTGCCAAAAAAATTGCGAGGCCGCTGCTGTTGGTAGACGGTGTCCGCAGGCCAGGCCATGTTGCGAATGCTCAATCTCTGTTTTGGATGTGCAGCAGTCATCAGCGTCTCGAGATAACCGTGCCCCTGGCTCTCGGCGGCGTTGGTAGAGCCGACGATCACAATGTTGGTGTCGCCGGTGATTTGGAATCCGTTACGGAATCCCGGAGACGCCTTGGCCGCCTTGGCCAAGGGCCGTGTCAATACAGGGATTGAAGGTGTGACCGCCACTGCTTTTTTCGGCAATTCAGCGAGCAGTTGTTTTTCAGTGAAGTCGTCCAGCGCGAGCTTGGGATTGTGGATAAGCTTAACGGGGCGATAGAGTACCGTCTGCGCCGGGCCGGCATGGAGTTGAAAAGCGATGTCACCGGCCAGCTCGCCTTTGGGATCGTCGATGGCCACGCAGAGTGTGCCGTTGATGGCGCTCCAAATACGGTGGCCGACGGCGAGGATTTCGTAGCGGTTCCATTCACCTCGCTTCACGGCCTTGTCGGCGCGATTGTTCCAGTCAAGTTTACCGCGGCCGTGTTCGTGGTAGAGTTTACCCCATACGCCCGCGCCCACATCAGCCTGATAACCAAGCGCTTGCCCGGCGGCATTGGTTTTCTTTGAGCGAAATTGTATCCCCGCGTTACGGTTGTCCGGTGTGAGCTTCACGTCCACCGATAAATAAAAATCCTTCACCGTCACGTCCGACCAAAGGAATTCATTCTTCGGCACTTTTTCTGTCGAGTGCCCGACAATCGTTCCGCCCTTCACCGACCAATATTTGGGCTGTGAAGTCGACCAAGCATCTAGGTCATTGCCGGTGAAAAATGTGTCATCTACACGCGGCGTTGTGGATTGTCCCGTGGAGGTGGTTGCGAGGGCAAATAGGCAGAGGGTGAGGGTGAATCGTTTTTTCATTTTTGCCATGGTCAAAAACTTGAACCAACAATTATCGTTTCGGAGCGCTGCGACCGTTTTTTTTGAACTCATTCAGCTTCTCTTTTAGTTCCCCAACAATCTCGGGATACTTGAAGTAAAGATTGTTGGTTTCGCCCGGATCATTTGCCAGATCATACAATTGGCCGGGGGCATTCGGAGATTTCTCGGGTAATGCGTACTGTTTCATGCCCCATCTGCCTTCGCGGCCATAGTTGTTGCCGCCGGAGCCTTTGTGATCAAGGTACTTCCATTGGCCGCGCCTGATGGCCATGGCGAGGCTGATAGTTTGGTGCAAGGTATAGTTACGAATGGGTTTGGTGTCTTTGCCAAGAAGCGCAGATAAAATATTGTAGCTGTCTTCGGCGGCATTATTGGGAATTTTCGCGCCGGTGATTGCGGCGGCTGTGGCCATGATGTCCGTGAGGCAAATAGTCTGGTCAGATGTGCTGTCGGGTTTGATCTTGCCGGGCCAACGGGCGATAAAAGGAACGCGGTGACCGCCTTCCCACTGATCGCGCTTTACGCCACGCCATGGGTGGGCACCGTTGTGGTTGTGATCATGCCGCATGGAAATGGAGGTGGGCACTTCAGGGCCGTTATCACTCGTGAAGATGACCAGTGTGTTGTCTGCCATACCATGGTTATTAAGCTTCTTCATTAGTTCACCCACTACAAAGTCCATTTCGAAAATAAAATCACCGTGTGGTCCGGCCTTGGTTTTGCCTTTGAAGGCATCGCCGGGGAATGAGGGCAGATGCACAGCCTGCATGGAGTGAAAGAGGAAGAACGGTTTCTTGGGCGATTGCTTGGCGTGGTTATCCAGAAACTTCAGGCTCCGCTCCAGGAAAACCATGTCCACTTCCTCCAGATCAAAGCCCGGCGCAATCATGCCCGGGCGATTGTCGTTTGAGTAAGGATGCTTCGGGAGTGGCGTGCGATCGACAATGTGAGTGGGAGGTACAGGTATACGATCTCCATCAACAAAGGCGTAGAGCCAGTCGGTGGTGGGACAGCACACGGTCCCGAAGAAATAATCGAAGCCTCGGTGGATTGGTGCATCGGGAATGGCCCGGCTGTAATCGATCCGTTTCACTGCGGGCAGGCCGTTTTGGTTGATGGGTTTGCCCGCCTTGTCAAAGAAGGTCATGCCCACATGCCATTTACCGAACATCGCCGTCGCGTAACCTTTGCTGCGCAACAAGGAGGGCAGCGTCAGGCGCGTTTTTTCAATCATGCATGGGCCGCCCGCACCGGTGAAAACACCGCGCATCCCCGTACGAAACGCCATCCGGCCGGTAAGCAGGCTGTAACGCGTGGGCGTGCAAACCGTCGACGGACTGTGCGCGTCGGTGAACCTCATTCCCTGCTTGGCCAAGAGATCCAAATTCGGTGTGGGCACTTTGGATTCCGGGTTGTAGCAACCGACGTCGCCGTAACCCAAATCATCGGCCAGAATCACGATGATGTTCGGAGTGCCAGTTCCTTCTCCTGCGAACGCGAGACTGGCCGTGAAGAGCATCGAGATACTGACGGCCCATGTGGTTAATAGTTTCCTAAACATTTTAAGCTCCGATTTTCAAACGGCCCAAGCGCACGCGGTTCTCGCCGGTCCAAGTGACCCATAAATAACCACCGCTGACGACGGCGCGTGGCATGCCGCTGGAGCGGTTGCTGTCGATGCGTGCGAGCGTTGTTCGGCGCTCGATTTTTCCGACTGGAGAAACCTGTGCCATTTGCAGCGCGGTTTGCTTTCCTTCGCGGCCAATCCACACAGTGAACACCGCATCCTTGGTGAAGACGGTGGCGCAGCGTCCGACGGGGCTGTCTTGGTCGAGAATGATTTCTTTTCCGAATTTCATTTTGCCGGTTTTCGATAACCGGAGAATCACCTGCGCCTTGTTGTTAGAGACGGTGAAGCGGCTGACGGCGACGAGATCCCCGTGAGAGGCGATACTCGGACCGTTGACTGGGCAGCCGGGAAAGAACCAATTGTCCGTGTGAACGGTTGAGGGCTTGCTCCATCCTTTATCATTCCTGTGCGTGAAGCCGATGTCGCGTATTTCCTTGGGCGAGCGATCGCGATAAACGACCATCGGGCCGGTGGCCATTTGCGCGGCCGAGGTGGGGCAGCAGGTGCAGACGTCGTCATCGAGAACGCGCTCGTCCTTGATTTTTTCGCCGTCGAGGATGGCGGTGCGCAGCATCATCTTGCCGCCCTCTTTCGCCATCGCACGGCCGTCCAGCCAGAAGGCGCGCACCCGTTTGCCTTCAGGGATGAAGGAAACAAAACCGTGCTCTGTCGGGCTGGTATCGTTGTGCAGCCAGCCCATCGGGTTCCAGCTTTTGCCGCGGTCAGTCGAGCGCACGATGCGGATGCCGTAGGCGTAGGTTTCGCCGCTGATGCGATCGAGCCAGTGCGCATAGAGAGCGCCCGACGGTGCCTCGATGACCGACGGAATGTCAGCCCAGTTGGCAAACATCTGCTTGGATGTCGCGACCGTGCTCGTTTCGCCAAAGGCGTTGCCGTTCCAACCGGCAACGCGCACGCTCGCCACGCCTTTGCTTTTGCGATCAATCCAACTCAGAGCAAAGTGATCGCCAAACGAACACAGATTGGGTGCCATTGATCCTTGTGTAGCGGGGATCTTCAGCAGCTCGAAAGGCAACTCATTCGCACGAGGCAGAGTCGTTGTGTTCAGGGCCAACAGTGTTGCAATCAATCCGAAGGTAAAAGGACTTCTGTCTTTCATTTCTTTTTTATTAGCAAAGTTTTCAGTCAGGCGTCACTTCAGCTCGCCGGTGGTTTTCAGGGTGGACAAATATTTAATGAGGTCGCGCAGTTCAGCGCGTGTGAGGCTGGCGGTAAGGCCCGGCGGCATCACGGTGCCGTTGCGGGTGCGTTGCTTGATGTTGGCGGTTTGGACGGGGGCGATTTTGCCGGTGGCCAGGTCGCGAACGCGCAGCACGGTTTTGTCTTCGCTGTGGGCGAAGCCGCTCAGCACGCGGCCGTCTTTCGTGATCACCGTGGTGGCGGCGTAACCTTCCTTGATTTGCCGTGCGGGCCACAGCACGCTTTCCACCAAAAGATCCATCGGCAACCCCGCCGCCACTGCCGAGAGGTTCGGGCCTTTCACCGAAGTCACCGCGCCGCGCACGCCGTCCACCGCGTGGCACGCCGTGCAACTGGCCAGCGGCAGTTGGAAAACCTTTTTGCCATTCACCGCATCACCCTTCGCCAGTGCTTCCTTGGCCAACGCGCCCACAAAGTCCGCACTGTAAACCGGCGCGACCGATTGCACGCCGATGAGTTTATTTAAAACTAAGTTTAATTTTTGCTCCACCCGCCCCGCCGCGTTGAGCCAGCGCAGTATCAACTTGGCGGTATCCGCCGAAACCTCCGCTTGGCCAAGCGCGCCAGCCATCGCATCCGCGCCGGCGTTGCGTTGCAACAACGCGGCCAAGACCGGCCCCAATTCATCCGGCTTCACTTGGCCTGACAGCCGCGCCGTCAATTGCGCCGCGCGAGCCACGTCGTGCTTGGCCAAGCTGCCCAAGGCCGCCACGCGCAAATCCGCTGCGCCATTCACCGTCACCAACGACGCCAGCGTTTCCACCGCCTGCGGGATGTTCAACTGCCCCAACGCCACCGCAGCGGCCACCCGCACGGCGCGCGGTTCCGTTTGGCCGGTGGCCAAGGCGCGGATGGTCTCCGCATGCGCGTTAAGTTTCCACGCGCCAATTAATTGGACCGCTCCGGCGCGCGTCGCGGTGGTCTTCAATGGCACGTTGAGTAATTCCGCCGCATTGGCGGGTGCTTGCAAATTGCGTTCGCGGGCGGCGTTCACCAACGCGTGCAGGATGGTTGGATGGATTGAAGCCAACTCCAGCGCCAGCGCGGCATCGGCGCTGTTGCCGATCTGGGCGAGCAATTCCGCGAGAACAAGTTTGCGCGCGGTGGACAGCGCGGGGTCGGCCAGTTTTTGGCGCACCACGCTGGCGACTTCGTTGCCGCCGCCTTCGCGCACGACGCTTAACAGATGCGCCGGTTTGGCAAAATCCAGTTTGCCCGCCAATAACGCGGGCTTCCATTCGCTGGCGAGGGCGTGGACGGCGTTTTTGAAGGCGAAGGTGATAAAGCGATCCGCCGAGCCATCGGCGGCTTGCGCGGCGATGGCGATGGATTCCGCCTCGCGCACATCGCTCGCGGCCACGATGGCTTCCAGCCGCACGCGCGAATGTTCATCGGTCGCGCTGCGGCGCAAAAGTGCAAGCGGGTTTTTCAAACGGTCGTGCCAGCGCCCAACCACGCGCGTGGCATAAGCGCGCGCACGATAATCCTTCGAGGTGAGCAAGCGCTCGAGCAAGGGGCGGTCCACCACTTCGTGCGATTCAAACACGCCGATGGCTTCGAACAGTTTGGCTTCGAGCGCGGGGTCGGTGGGCTTCAGCGCGTCGACCCATTGTTGCGTGGCGGCTATGGCCTTGGCCTTCGGCAAATCCATCAGGCGCAGCTTGGCCAGTTTGCGCGTGCGGCGCAGGGGCGCGGAAAGTTGATTGCATAATTGCGCGGCATTCATTTTGGCCAACGCCGGCGGCTTGAGCAGCGGCTGGCCCTTGGTCGTGATGCGCCAAATGCGGCCGTGCTTTTTGTCGCGATCCGGATGTCGCAGCGAGGCTTGGTAATGGCCGATGATGGGGTTGAACCAGTCGGCAACGTACAGCGCACCATCGGGGCCGGTGTTGAGGTCCACGGGGCGAAAGGCGTTGTGGGTGGAAGTGAGAATGGGCGCTAGCGTTTGCAGCTTGTGGCCGGCGCCGTTCACGGTGGGGCGGAGCCGGGCGATGTTGCGCGCGAAATAACCGGCAATCAAAAAGTCTCCCTGAAAATCCTTGGGCAACACCGGCGTGTCGACAATTTCGATAATCATCGATTTAATTTTCGTGGCGCCAATCTGCACCGCCCCGCCCCAGTAATCGCCCACGATTTGTTCGCTGGCCACCATCCCCGGCAGCAGTTCGCTGACGCCCGGGCCGTTGCTTTTAATAAACGGCTCGCCCCAATCGCCAAACGCAAACCCCCACGGATTGCCGCCACCGGAGGTGCGCCGGTGCGCGTGCAGTTGGCGGCGCAGTGGTCGCAGTCGCCATGAGCCGTGCTCGTCCAGTTTGCGAATGCCCCACGGCGTTTGCACGCGCGAGAAGCAGTGCAGCCCTTGGCTGAAAAACAATTCGCCGCCGGGACTCCACGCGAAGGAGTTGATTGTTTGATGAGTGTCGCCCGTCCCGAAGCCGCTGAAAAGCACCACGCGTTCGTCCGCTTTGCCGTCGCCGGTCGTATCGCGCACGTGCAGCAACTCGCGCCCGTTGCCGATGTACGCGCCGCCATGGCCGAGCGCAAACCCGGTGGGCATATTGAGTCCATCGGTGTAGGTGGAAATTTTATCCGCCTTCGCGTCGCCGTTGGTGTCTTCGAGAATGAGTAGCTTGTCATTCGGCTTCGCGCCCGGTTTGAGCTGCGGATACGCCCACGTGCACAGCACCCACAACCGCCCGCGCGCGTCCCACCGCATGCAAACGGGATTGGCGATGCCCATCGACTCATCGGCGAACAAGTTGACCTGCAACTGCTTGTCCACCGCAAACGAAGCCAGTTCGGCTTTCACTGAGTTGTCGACCTCGGGCTTGGAGACGGACAGGGAATTTTGCCCAAGGCCAGCCGGTTGTAGCACGGTGAACAGCGACCAAGCGGATGCAATCGGGACAACTCTTCTTAGCGATACCATTGTGTGAATCTCTCGACTGGCTCGCGGTCGGTGCGGTATTGGTAAGACGGATCGTCGTAGTCCGCATAGCCAAGCGCCACGCCGCATATAAGTTTTTTGCTTTCGGGAATGTTCAGCAGATCCCGGGCGACATCAGGATACTCGGCGAGGGCGGCTTGCGGGCAGGTCTCGAGTCCATGGCCGCGGGCGGCGAGCATGACGTTTTGGATGAACATCCCGGTATCCACCCACGAGCCTTTCTCGAGAATCGTATCGATAAAAAAAAGTAGGGCAACTGGTGCGCCGAAGTGGTGGTAATTCTTTATCCACTGCATCTTGCGCCTTCTCTATGTCTTTGCGCTCGATACACAGCGCGGAGTAGAGGGCGTCGGCGCAGGCGTATTTGCGTGAAATATAAGGCTCCTCGCTTTTCGTCGGGTAGTAGTTGTAATCCGGCCGGGGTTTTTCGCCGCTGATACGCCGCTTGACCATGGCGTCGCCGAGTTGCCGCTTGGTTTCGCCGGTAAGCACAGCCACATGCCACGGCTGGGTGTTGGCTCCAGACGGTGCCCATCGGGCGCATTCCAATATCTCGGTGACGATCTCGTCCGGAACCGCCTTATCGAGAAATGCTCGGGCGGATTTGCGGTTTCGGATTGCTTCTGTGACTTCCATTGTCTATCCCAGTTTCCTGCGTCGGTTGAAACGGGCAATCTAACAAGCGCATACCCGCGCGACAACCGATTGTTGGTATCATAGCGAAAAGTAGAAATGAACCGGATTTTGATTTTGGAACTGGTCACTGCGCTTGGTTTTGCGGCAGTCCAGGCGGCACAGAAGCCGAACGTACTATTGATCCTCGTCGACGACCTGAAACCGGCAATGGGGTGCTACGGCGACAATGCGGCGATAACCCCAAACATGGATGCCTTGGCTAGGCGCGGCATGCAGTTCGATATGGCGTACTGCAACCAGGCGGTCTGTGCGCCGTCGCGGTTTACGCTGATGCTCGGGGCGCATTCGACATCAACCGGCCTATACGGGCTTGGCAGCAATTTGCGCAAGGCCTGGCCTGAGGCCGTCACGATGCCTCAGTATTTTGCCAAACATGGTTACCGCACTGAGTCGCTTGGCAAAGTGTTCCACATTGGCCATGGCAACCAGGGTGATCCCGAGTCGTTTAGCGTCCCGCATTTTCATGACAAGGTGATCGAGTACCTCGATCCTGAGAGCACCGACGGCGGCAAGCTCACTCGCGAAGAGGCGCTGTTTACAAATCAGAAACTTGGCCAAATCCGTTCGCTGCCACGTGGCGCGGCGTACGAGTCGCCGGTGGTGAACGACACTGACTACGCCGACGGCCGTGTCGCTGATGAAACTGTTAAGCGCCTTAAGGCTGCAAAGCAGCGGTTGGGCAAAGATGGCACACCGTTCTTCATCACCGCCGGTTTTGTGCGACCGCACCTGCCATTCTCAGCACCAAAGAAATATTGGGATATGCACGACCCAGCCAATCTGCCGATGCCGGTGAACAAGGCGTTCCCGAAAGATGCACCGAAAGTCGCTCTGAAGCGCGGCGGGGAGATCGCGGCATTCAAGCCGGTCCCGCCCAATGGTGAAATCGATGAAGAACTCACCCGCAAACTCATCCACGGCTACTATGCGAGCACCAGCTATGTGGATGCGCAGATTGGCAAAGTGACAAGTGCACTCGAGCAACTGGGCTTGGCCAAGGAGACCATCGTTGTCTTGTGGGGTGATCACGGTTGGCACTTGGGCGACTTAAGCATCTGGACTAAGCACACTAACTTTGAGCAGGCAAACCGCATCCCGATCATCGTCATCGCGCCAGGCTTGGCCAAGCAGGGCAGTGCGACCGGGCAACTCGCCGAGACGGTCGATCTTTACCCAACGCTGGCCGAGTTGGCCGGCCTGCCCGCGCCGAGTGGCCCGCAGCCGATTGACGGCGTCAGCCTCGTGCCAGTGTTGAAGAACCCAAAGGCCCGTGTTCGCGATCATGCCTTCCACGCTTATCCCCGCGGCAAGCTGGGTCGCGCCATCCGCACCGAACGTTATCGATTAGTGGAATGGAAAAACCACGCCAAGCCGGATGAGGCGGCGGAGTATGAGCTTTACGATTATCAGTCTGATCATAATGAAATGCAAAACCATGCCGCGACCCATCCAAAAGTTGTGGAGCAACTGAAAGCCATCCTCGCCAAACATCCCAAGCCTGTGACTCGATCACGCCGGATGCCTGGAAAAAAGAAATAATTGGGATAGTGTGAAAGAGGGTGAAATGTATTATTGGAATCGAAACCAACGAACATCGAATCCCTAGTTTTTCGTATGTTCACTCTTGTCACACTGTTACGTTGAAATCCTAATCGCGATTTAGTACTTTTGAGGGGTAATGCAAAGAATCCTCGCTAGATTTAGCTTCGCCCTGTTTCTCGGGTTATTTTCTTCGGCTCAGGCTACTGCTAAGCCGCTAAACATCGTGTTTTTCTTGGTCGATGACATGGGGTGGAGGGACGTTGCCTGCTTTGGCAGTTCCTTCTACGAGACGCCGAACATTGATCGTTTCGCCAAGCAGGGGGTTCGCTTTACGAACGCCTATGCCGCCAGTCACGTCTGTTCGCCCACGCGAGCAAGTATCATGACCGGCAAGTACCCGGGCCGACTGGACCTTACCGATTGGCTCTCAGGCCGCCGCGAATTTGATTTCCAGCGTTTCCTCAGCGCCGAGAAACTTCAGGCTTTGCCTTTGGAGGAGGTTACTTTGGCGGAAGCCCTCAAGGCAAAGGGCTACCGTACGGGAATCTTTGGTAAATGGCACCTTGGCGATGCCGAGGCGGGTCCGCTGAATCAGGGGTTTGATATTCAGGTTCCGAATTGGAACGGGTGCTGCCCGAGGGGTGGGTACCATCCGCCTTACCGGATGGAAGGTCTGACGATCAAGGGTAAGGAGGATGAGTATCTTACTGATCGGTTGACGTCCATGGCACTGGATTTCATGGGGCAGAGCAAGGATCGACCTTTCTTTCTATATCTCTCTCATTTCTCTGTCCATGATCCGATACAGGGCCGAAAGGACTTGGTCGAAAAGTATACCGCTAAGCTAGCCAAGTTGCCGCCTCTGGAGGGACCTCCTTTCATCCTCGAGGGAAACCCGGACGACAAGGCCCCGCTGTCGCGCGAGAAATTGACGGATCTTTTGGGCAAGCCTTCGCATCAAGGTCACAAGGTGCTGCCGCAGCGTACACTCAAGATCAAGCAGCGCCAGGACAACGTCGAGTTCGCGGCCATGGTGGAGTCGGTGGATGAGAGCCTCGGTCGCGTACTCGAAAAGCTCGATGAGATGGGCCAGATGGACAATACCATCGTCATCTTTTACTCCGACAACGGAGGGATGTCGGCGGGGAACTTCGGCAACCCCACTCGGGTTGTTAAGCAGAATCAGCTCGCTCGGGCCTACGCGACCTCCAACCTGCCTCTCCGAGGGGCCAAGGGTTGGTTGTATGAGGGAGGGGTCCGCGTACCCATGATCGTGAAGTGGCCCGGCAAGGGCAGGGCAGGGGTGATTTGCGAGGAGCCGGTCATTAGCCCGGACTTTTATCCAAGCATACTGGAAATGGTCGGTTTGCCCGCAAAGCCCGCGCAACACAAAGACGGAAAGAGCTTCGCCCCCGCGCTGGAGGGCAAGTCGTTCGAGCGAGGCCCGATCTACTGGCATTTCCCCCATTACAGCAATCACGGCATGCAAAGCCCCGGTGGCGCAATCCGCGAAGGCGACTACAAACTTTTGGAGTACTTCGAGAATAACACCGTGCAACTTTTCAACCTTAAGGAAGATATCGGCGAGCAAAACGATCTGGCACGAGTCCGGCCGAAGAAGGCAGCGAAGTTGCTGGCAAAACTGCACGCATGGCGAAGCGAGGTGGGCGCGCGAATGCTACGCTCCAAAAAAAATAATCTATGAAAAAACAACTCTTGACGATTGTTGCGCTGGCTTTTGGTTTGGCTGCCCAGGCCGAGGATCGGCCGAATATTTTGTTCGTTTTTCTCGACGACTTCGGCTGGAGGGACACCGGCTACATGGGGTCGGACTTTTACGAGACGCCGAACATCGATCGACTGGCCAAGGGCGGGATGGTTTTTACCGACGCCTATTCCTGCTCGGCCAACTGTGCGCCGGCCCGGGCCTGCTTGTTGTCGGGGCAATACACGCCGCGCCATGAGATTTTCAACGTCGGCACCAAGCCCCGGGGTTTGGCCAAGCATCGTCGACTGGAACACATTGCCGGGACGAAAACGCTCCGACCTGACATTGTCACGTGGGCTGAGTCCTTGCAGCAGGCCGGCTATCGCACCGGCATGTTTGGCAAGTGGCACCTCGGCACGACACCGGGGGAGCAGGGGTTCGACGTGGAGGTGGATCATACCAAGCTGCCCGGTTTTCGCGGTCACTTCGGGCCGAACGGGCAGTATCTCGCCGATGTACTCACGGACAGGACGATCAAGTTCATCGAAGGCAGCAAAACGGAACCTTGGTGCGCGTATCTGGCGCATTACGCCGTGCATACGCCGATTCAGGCCAAGCGGAAGATCATCACTAAGTACGAGGCCAAGCGCCCGGGCAAGTTGCACCAGCATGCGACGATGGCGGCGATGATCCAGTCTGTGGACGAGGGAGTCGGCAAAATCATTGCCAAGCTCGATAAACTTGGGCAGCGCGACAACACGGTGATTTTCTTTTTCTCCGACAACGGCGGCTACGGGCCGGCGACCGACATGGCGCCGCTCTGGGGCTATAAGGGCAACTACTACGAAGGCGGCATCCGGGTGCCGTTCTTCGTGAACTGGCCAGGCACAGTGAAGGCGGGGCAGTCCACCGCTGAGCCGATCATCGGCGTCGATATTTACCCGACGTTCCTTGACTTGGCCAAGGCCAAGCGCCCGGATCAGCCAATGGATGGACGCAGTATATTGCCGGTGATCAGAGGTGAGGCGAAGAGCGTTGGGCCGAGGCCGTTGTACTGGCATTTCCCGGCATATCTTCAGGCGTACAAGGTAACTGGGGAGCAGCGTGACCCGTTGTTCCGCACGAGACCATGCAGCGCCGTGCGTCTGGGTGACTGGAAACTGCACGAGTATTTCGAGGATGGCGCACTAGAGTTGTACAACCTGAAAGACGACATCGGTGAGCGGCGAAACTTGGCCAAGGATAACCCGTCGAAAGTGAATGAGTTGTACAAACTGCTCGCCGCTTGGCGGAAAGAAATCGCGGCGCCGGTGCCGACGAAAGCGAACCCGGACTTTGACGCCGCTGCTGAGGCCAACGCGATCCGAAAGGCTTTGGCCAGGCGGCGTGAGTGATGGGTCGTGTTTAATTGCAACTACCAGCCCTCAGAGCGTTCGCGTTTGCCGTCGCGCGCTTTGCCGCTTGAGCGCCAGCGCTTGTTTGGAGCGTGCGCCTCGGTGAACTTCAGGTCGAAGCTTGAGACGATTTCCGGGTAGCGCTTGGCCAGGTCGTTTTTCTCGGCGATGTCCTCCGACAAGTCGTAAAGCTCAATGGGGCCGGTGATCATTGGGCGGCGGACGGCTTTCCATTTGCCGGCGCGCAGTGCCTGCTTCGAGCCTTGCTCGTAAAATTCCCAGTAGAGGTAGTCGTGCTTTTTCTGTTGGTCATCCTTGCCAAGCAGTGTGGGCAGAAAACTGATGCCATCGGTGGGCGTTTTCAGTTTCACGCCGGCAATCTCGGCGGCGGTGGCCATGAAATCGACTGCGCCAGCCATGAGCGCGGTCGTGCTGCCGGCCTTCACGTGACCGGGCCACTGGACGATCATGGGCACGCGGATGCCGCCCTCGTACATGGCGCGCTTTATGCCGGTCACCGGGCCGTTGGCGTCAAAGAAGCCGACGTTGTTTCCGCCCTCGCTGTGTGGGCCGTTGTCGGACGTGAAAAAGATGATCGTGTTTTCGCTGAGGCCGTGATCATCGAGTCGCTTGATCACTTGTCCCACCATTTGGTCGAGGTACGTGACCATTGCGGCCTGTCCCTTGTTTTGCTTCGTCCATTTCTTGTCCTTGTAAATGCCGTGATCCGGCACCGCCGTGCCGTCGCCGGTTTTGCGAGTGGCCTCATTGTTGGCGTGTGGTAGTGTGTAGGAGAGATAAAGAAAAAAACGTTCGTCCTTGTGTGAGTCGATAAAGCCAAGCGTTTCCTTGATCATCAATGCAGGGCTGTAATCAATCTTTTTACTAGCTACACCCTGGCCCCATTTACCCTCGTCGGGGACGATGTTACGCAGCTTAACTCGCTTCTCGTTTTTAACGAGGAATGTAGGGTAGTAAAGATGAGCTTGGTGCTGGTCGAGGTAGCCGTAAAAAAAGTCGAACCCCTGCCGGGTCGGCAGGCCGGTCGTTCCTTCGTGGCCAAGGCCCCATTTGCCGATCTGCCCGGTCGCGTAATCGGCGCGCTTGAGCACCTCTGCTACGGTGACGTCCTGTGGCCGAAGGTTGTCCTTGCCGTTTCCTCTGATGTAGCAATGGCCGGTGTGCAGGCCGGTCATCAGGACGCACCGCGATGGGGCGCACACGGTCGAGCCTGCATAAAAGTCGGTGAACCGCATGCCGTGCTTGGCTAAGCGGTCGATGTGCGGCGTTTGGATGAGTTTTTGTCCGTAGCAACCCAGATCGCCATAACCAAGGTCATCCGCCATGATGTAAACGATATTGGGCTGCGACCGGTCCGATTCCGGGATTTCGGGCGACGCGGAGGCCGAAAGCACGTTCAGAAGAAACGCGCATAGTGCAAAGAGATGGAATTTATTCGTCATGTGAATGTCTTTCGGTTAACTGCAGGCAGTAACCCTATTTACTACTGAGTGCAGAATGGTAGTGACTGGTCTCTTAATGGTTCTTATTTATCGCTCAGGAAGGTTTATCAGTGCCACCGTGACGTCAACTTCGGGGTTTGGCGCAAGGGAAGGCAGTCGACTACTTCTTGTTTCTCATGGGTTTCTGCATCTTGACTCGGATCTCATTACTGACACTTAAAAGGCGGTTCTTCGCGAGTCGTGCGAGCGTGGCTTCGAACTGTTGTTTGATGGCGCTCTCTGGTTGAGAAAGTGTGTAGTTCTTAAGTTTCTCGCCGTCAAAAGGCCCCTTGTAGCGAGTCAGACTGGCGTCGCTGCCGTCGGTTTTGGCCAGGAGGGAATACTGACTGTTGCGAACCATGACCTGGCCTCGGTCCGAATGACCTGACCTCGAGTACCAGATATAAGTCCAGTCCTTCTTGCGAACGCTGGCATTGTTCTGAAGTACTGGAACAATGCTGGATCCGTCGCCCGGATAGTTAGATGGCAAGTCGGCCCCTGTGACTTCGCAGAGCGTTGGCATCAGGTCAGAGAACTCGACTAGATCATCAACAACACGTCCAGCCTGCTTAATGCCGGCCGGCCAGCTGGCAATCAACGGCACGCGCGTCCCAGCGTCGGTCATGCTACCCTTGCCTCCGGCCACCTTCATGCCGTTCCACGAGGTTACTATCGGCTTGTCGGTGCCGTTGTCGCCCGTGAAAATCAGAAGCGTATTTTCGCGGACGCCGGACTTCTCAAGCTGCGCTACAATTTGTCCGACGACTTTGTCGGCATAGGCGACCATGTCACGAAAATGCCGCTGCGGGTCGTTGCGATCGCCTTTGTAGGTGCTGGAGCCGAGTCGCTTCGGATCCCAGTCGCTGGAATCCGGCGTCGGATCGAAGGGGCAGTGCGTGAGTATCATTGGGTAATAAACCAGAAATGGCTTTTCCCTGTTCTCGTCGATGAAGTCGCAGATAAAGTCTGTACAGACCTGTGGCCCGTATTCGCCGTTGATGTAGTCCTTTTCCTTACCGTTGATCTCCAGCAGAGGATTGACGAAACGTCGATCGATATTCTTATCATTCTCCGTGGATCGACCGCTACGCGTATGCTGCCAGAGGCAGGACTGCTCAAAACCAAAGTGTTGCGGTGAGTCTGTCTGCTTGCCCAACTGCCACTTGCCTGCGATGCAGGTTTTATACCCAGCAGCCTTCAGTTGATGGGCAAAGGTGGTTTGTTCGCGATCAAGATGGCCAAACTCAACGTAGTTACGGACGTTGTATAGCCCGGTCATGACCTTCACCCGTGACGGGGTGCAGATCGGGTTGGAGAAACAGTTGGTGAAACGAATGCCATGAGCGGCCAACTTGTCTAGACTTGGTGATTTATAGGATTCACTGCCATTTACTGACAAGGCTTCATAGCCCATATCATCAGCCATGATCAAAACGATATTGGGTCGGTCTGACCCTTGCTTGGCCGCCTCAACACAAACTGATACACTGTATGAGATCACAGATACTATAAGGATTAGTTTTTTCATCGTTGTGTGTGGTGTTGTTGAAAGTTTGGGGCTTTTTCCTTACCTTGGCTAAGCGCTATCTCTTCTTCGCGAACAACGGGAACCGTTCAGAGGGGACATGAGCCTCCTTGAACAATGGAGCAATTCGTTTCACCACATTCGGATGCAGGGCAGCAATGTTTTTGGTTTCGCCGATGTCTTGCTTGAGATTGTAAAGCTGGATTGGTGCGTCGGGGTTGTTTTTGACCTTCAATCGAATCGCTTTCCAATCGCCCATTCGAATGGCTTGTGCGTTTCCGTATGAGTGAAATTCCCAGTATAAATAGTCGTGTTTTTTTTGTTTGCCACCACTGAGGGTAGGGACATACGAGATGCCGTCGGTGTGCTTCGGAGTTGATATATTCGCAACTTCGCAAAATGTTGGCATTAAATCCCAGTGAGCACAAATGTGATCGCTCACACTGCCAGACTTCACCCTGCCGGGCCAATAGGCGATTAACGGTACGCGGATGCCGCCCTCGTACAGGTCACGCTTATGGCCTTTCAGCGGTCCATTGCTATTGAAGAATCCTGGTTGGTGACCGCCCTCAGAGTGCGGGCCGTTATCGCTGGTGAACAACACGAGTGTGTTGTCGGCGATTTTTAATTCATCCAACAGATCGAGTACTTGCCCAACGCCACGGTCCATGCGGGTCATCATACCGGCAAACGCAGCGACCGGATTACGAACCTTCGTGCCATGACCGTACTTGCCGATCTTGTCTTCGAACTGCGGAAACTTTTTCCGGAATGGAGCGACATCCTCCTCGGGGCACTGCATGGCCGCGTGCGGGATGGTGATCGGCAGGTAGGCAAAGAACGGTTTTTTCGCGTTATCGCGGATGAATCTCAGTGCCTGTTTTTGGATGAGGTCGTGCGAATAGGCTTTGCCGTCGAGCATCACCTTGTTGTCGTTATGCCAGAGGTGCTTGGGATAAAACGTGTGAGCTTGGCGCTGGCAGTTGTAGCCAAAAAACTCGTCCCAACCCTGGTTTACGGGATCACCGCTCGACCCAGGCGCACCGAGGCCCCACTTGCCGAACATGCCGGTGGTGTAGCCGGCCTCTTTAAGTAGCTTGGGGATGGTGATCATGTTTGCCGGGATCGGAGCCTGGCCTTCCGGTTGCACTTCGCGGTTGCCGCGCACGTAGGCATGGCCAGTGTGTACGCCGTTCATAATGCTGCAGCGGGTAGGCGCGCACACTGTGCTGCCTGAGTAATGCTGCGTGAAACGCATTCCCTCGGCCGCCATGCGGTCGATGTTTGGCGTGGCAAATAGCTTTTGTCCGTAGCAGCCAAAGTCGCCGTACCCGGCGTCATCCACCATAATGCAAATTATATTAGGCCGGTTCTTGTCAGTTTTGGCAGCTTTTGCTTCTAGGATAGCCCCATAGAAGAGGCATAAAATTAAGAAAAGATTAATTTTTGGTTGTTTCATTTTATTGATCTCAGATCGGGTGAGATTTTACAGTCGTGTTTTTGTCTGATTCAGAATTTGCGTCAATTTGCTCTGAAGGGATTTCACGATGTCCGGTTTTTCCTGATACAGGTTGCGGGTTTCTGCTAGGTCGTTGCCGAGATGATAGAGCTGACCCTTTGGGCCGTCGGGCGTGGGCTTGATGTACGCTGGTTTTGAAAAACCGCCGGAGCCGAGGCCGGTGATCAGCTTCCAGTGACCCGAGCGGATCGACATCATACCGCGCCGGGCGGGGATCACGAGCGGCCCGCGAATTGGCTTGGCCTCGGGTTGTTTGCCCAGTAGCACAGGGAGAATATCGAAGCTGTCCGGCCCGGCGTCCGGCGGTAACTCAGCATCCACGACCGCGGCGAATGTCGCCAGCATGTCCGTGAAACAGATCGTCTGCCCGCTGACCGATCCGGCTTGAATCCTGCCGGGCCAGCGCGCGATGAACGGCATGCGATGGCCGCCCTCCCACGCGTCGGCCTTCATGCCGCGCAGACCACCGACGGAGTTGTGGCCAAGCCGCTGAACATCAGTGTCGTACCAGACGGGGCCATTGTCGGAGCAGAAAAACAGGAGCGTGTTTTCGCTCATCCCGGCCTTGTCGAGTGCCTTGAGTACACGCCCGATCATTGCGTCCACCATCACCAGAAAATCACCGAACATACCGGCCCTGCTGCTGCCTCGAAACTCGGCCGAGGGTAGCCAGGGAGTGTGCGGCGCGGGGTACGCGAGGTACAACATCAGCGGCTTCCTGGTTTTGGACTTGGCGTGATCCTCGATGACGGTGATCGCCTCACCGGTAAAGCGGGGTAGGACGTCCTTCAGTTTCAGATCCGGCGCGATTCCACCTGCTCTCCAGAATGCGCCCTGAATTGGAGACCAGCCCTTGCTGCTGTTAGCCTCGATGTGGTTGCTCGGTGGCGCGACAGCGTGATTGCCTCGGATGTAAAAATAGGGTGGAATATCAGTAGAAGCTCGGATGCCGAAATAAGAATCGAACCCGCGATTCGCCGGGCCGCCGGGCAGCGGTTTGTCGTAGCCGTTTTCCTGAAAGCCAAGATGCCACTTGCCGACCATCGCCGTTTGGTAACCGTTGGACTGCAATAACGAAGCGATCGTCATCTGTCCCTCCCGGATTACAGGTTGCTTCCGCCATAGCGAAACATCTGTGCGGAACGGATGCTGCCCGGTCAGTAACCCGTACCGCGAAGGATGGCATAGCGCCCCAGGCGAATGGGCGTCGGTGAAGCGCATTCCGGCATTGGCGAGCGAGTCGATGTGAGGCGTGGGGATTTTTGATTTCGGATTGTAACACCCCGGGTCGCCATACCCCATGTCATCCACCATGATATAGACGATGTTCGGTTTCTTTTGGGCGGCTTGCAACAAGCCCGGCAGTGCCAGAACTAAAGTCACGAACAGTAGAGTGAACAGCTTTTTGAGATGAAACATTTATTTTATGTAAGGTTTAAATCCTGACGAAAATATTCTGCCGATACATCCACCAGCTAACCGACCAGAAACACAGGCCGGTGAGTGTGGCTTGTAAAAAAGGTTCGTTCAACTGGCAAGCCGACAGAAAGAATTCGTCGTCGAGAGGAGTCTTGAGCGTTTTGGTTGTCCACGGCTTAAGTAGCATGCTCATGCAATACAAGGCGATTGAGTTAATGCCTGCGACAGCGATATGGTATATCCATCGGCGGTAGTTGAAAACATCAATCACACAGTTTAGCGCAGCTAGGATCAGGTAGCACAAACCGGTGGAGAAAAGTGTCCAGACGGATGTCCAGATGCGCTTGACGATGGTGCAGATATCCAGCGCATCAAGCAGCCAACCTGACAGCAGGCTGCCGATGCAGGCAAATGCGAGGAGTTTCAGTTTCTTTTTGGCGGCCGGTTGCGAGCGCAGCAACCCGCCGCACGTAAGACCGAAGAGCATTGTGGCGATGGAAAGGGGTGAAGGTGAGCGTTTCGTAACCACCATGAACGACGGCTGGATCATGTCCCAGTAGCCGCAGCCGGCCCACCAAACGTGGGTGAACTAATACTTGATCGCGCCCCAGAAACCGGAGTCTGGGCTGGACTCGAGATGGCGCGCGGCAGTCTTGGAAAGTCCAAAGCCCGAGAACGCCAGCGTGATCATGGTTAACCCGCGATATACATCAAGCGACAATAATCGCTGAGTTGTCTGGGGTGCATCACTTGTTTCAGCCACTTGGTTGTTTAATTTGGGAACTAGACAGGTGAAGAGTTAAAAAGCTGAAGGGGAATGAGTACTGTTTATGTTGGCTCAATTATTCAAAATCGCTTGTTTGACAACATGCCCCGGCGCAGCGATGAACGAATTCACCACCTCTCCGGTATCTGTGTCCCAAAGGCGAATCTCGCCACTGTACGACCCTGTGGCCAAGCGCGAAGTCTTTGGCGAACAATCGATCGAGTAAATCCAATCCAAGTGCCCTTTAAATTCATGCAACACTTTCCCATCCTCAAAATTAAAGGCCTTGGCCACACCGTCGGCTCCGGCAGTATAAACTAGATTCTTAGATGCACACATTGCAAACACCCCCAGACCCAATCCATGCTCTATATAGCGAGTGTGGCCAGCCTTGGAAAAACGCTTCTCCATGTCAGAGGCTGTCCCACTTTCCTCCTCAGCCTTCACCGGATTCCATACGCGTATCGCCTTGCCCTCACCCGCCGTCATCACCGAACCGCTTATTGGTTCAAACACGGAAGCGAACACTTTAAACCGACCTGTGAATTCCCCGAACTGCCGTCTGTGACCATTGTATGTTGTAAACAACTCACCAGTTTCAGCATCCAATACCTTAGCCGTTTGATCCCGGCTTGTTGTTACGACAAACCGATTGTCAGTACTGAACGCAACCGATGTCACCCAGTCCGAATGCACACTTGACTCCCAACACCGTTTGCCGCTGGCCAAGTCATAAGCGCGAACCCGGCGATCAGCGGATGAAGCAGTCAAGCGATCTCCCTCTTGATTAAGCGCCATGCCAAGCACTATATCCTCAAATGTATCATATACTCGCAATCGTTCACCGCTCAATGCATCCACCAAAGCGAGTTCCCCATATTCACCTGGGCTACCACCTCCCACAATAAGCCGTCCACCGCCAGCATGCCATTTAAGTGTTTGGATTCTTAAAGGCAGGTTCTTCAAACGGCGAATCAATTTACCTGACTCCGCCCCCCAAACCGTCACCTCATGATGTCCTCCCACCGCCAAACTTTTTCCATCAGGCGAAAAAGCCAACGCCGTCACTGGCACCGGCACGCGATAAAGCTCCGGTGACTGGGGATGCTCTCTAGGGGGTAACTGTGAACGCAATGGCATCTTAGGGTCACTGCCGTCAAACTTTGCGCCTTCAGCAATCCATTGGCGAACCAACTCGATGTCACTTGGGGCTAGAGAATCATCCTTCTGCGGCATGCGGGAATCCGGGTCGTCATCCACCAACATAGTATATAAATACGACTCATGCGGTTTCCCCGGTGTGACGGCTTCGCTCAAAAACTCAAAAGTATGGATGCGATAATCGCCCTTGCTTTTTTTAGAGCCATGACAACCCTCGCAGCGCTGTAACAACACCGGCGCCACGTCATGCATGAAACTGATGGCCGCCTGGGCCTGAACTAGGCCGGTGAGCAATGCAACGGTGACCACAAACTTTCTCATTAATGTTGAAACATAAACTCTTGCGTATTGATGAGCGCCCAAACTAAGTCACGAATGGCATCATCGCGATTTTCCGAGTGCTCGATATATTCCCGGGCCTTTCCTGTTTCCAAATCCGAAGGATATCGAGAGAAAGCGGCCAGATAGAGTGCCTCTACCAACGTGTGGTCGGTCAAGCTCGCGTACTGTTTATTACTGTCGGTTAATTTGTCGTACACCTGACGACCGTTCAACAACTGCAACGCCTGCTCCAAGGTTGGCTCGCTTGAGCGCTCGCAGGCACAGGGAGATGTCCTTTTCGGCTGGCCAAAAGCTTTCAAAAAATCTGTTTGTTCGGGCCAGGGACGTTGTGTGGCATATTGAAGGCGTACATCCAATGCAAGTTCATGACGAAGCTCGACCAACTCGTCGTCAAGCGATTGGTGATAATTACGTAATGCGTTTTGTTGATCGGTAGAACGTTTTTGAACCGGCTTGGCAAGAATTCCGGTAATATGTCCAGGCAAGGTTGAATTACTCGCAGATTCTAAGGCTTTCCCGTCAAATTCCACTATACTCACGGTAAAATGAAATGCACCACCCTTGTTGTTAACCTTGAAAAGTATATAATTTAATCCAGACGACAATTCGGTTTCAGCATATTGAGTTTTGGGGTCTTCGAGGATTTGAATTTGATCGTAAAACAGCCGTCCATTGTGCCAGGCTCGCACGCCGTCATCGGCGACAAAGTGGAATTTAACTTTGGCATTTACGCGTGACCAAATTGTTTGATAAATATATCTGGCGCCAATCTCATTTTCGGGGAAATTAACTTTCCTTGACTGCTCCCAGTCTGGTTGAAGCTGCCAGTCTTGCTTAGCCAAATCCATATGAAACGCGGTCTCCTCAATGAATGCTTTTTCATGAGCTTCTTTTTGATCCTTAGCTTTATAGAAACCAAGCGACCATTGCCCGCCCAAGTAAAAATCCAATTTAGATAAGCGCTTGGTTTGACTTTCTTCCCAGGTAGATTGGTTGGTATCGATTTTAACTGTCCGCTCTCTTTCCTTGCTTTCGAGTTCAGCTTTCACTCGGAACATTTCACCGGCGGGCTGTACAGAGCCTGTCACGTAACCTATGGCATCATGCAATTGCTCAGCGGTGAGCAATCGGACTCTCGCATGGGAAAAGTTTTCATTGTCCTCTGCATTAAACTCTGTTGCTTGAGTTGTACGCTGGTAAACTTGGCTGTTACAAATTTCCCGATAAACCTGCTTACAATTGAAGCCGTTTGTAGCAAAGCTATTCGCCAGTTCATTTAACAAGGGAACATTTGATGGAGGGTTGGATGAGCGAAAATCATCGACCGGCTCGACGATTCCACGCCCCATTAATCTCGACCAAATCCGGTTCACCATTACACGCGCGAACCAAGGGTTGTCCGCTGCTGTCAGCCACTCGGCAAACTTCAGACGCGGATCGGCACTGTCTGCCTTGCCTCCCCACGGATCCATTACTTTGCCAGTTCTTGGATGGGTCATCTCACCCGAATCATTCATAAGAATCATTCCTTTATCGCGATTTATCCGGTTAAAGACTGCTCCGATACTGTAGTAATCGTCCTGGGTCCAGTTTTCGAATGGATGGTTGTGGCACTTGGCACATTGAATCCGCGCTCCCATGAAGATCTGGACTGTCGATTCAACTGTGTTTTCGGTTTTATTTAATGATGCATAATAATTAGCAGGAGCAACCTCTTTTGAATCACCGCTGGCCGTCAGTATTTGGCGTGTTATTTTGTCAAACGGCTGATTTGTATGGATTGCCTCCTCTATCCATTTAGCAAAAAAAGTGGCGCGCCCGTCGGTTAGTACCTCTGGGGTTATCCGAAGTAGATCAGCCATCTGTAGTGCCTGAAAACGAGCAAACTCCCGACTGTTAAGCAGATCATTAATAAGTTTTGTACGTTTGTTACACGAATCATTGGAAAGAAAAGCTCGAACCAAAACCGTTGGCGGTAGTAACCCTGTGAGATCAAGATGCACACGTCGCAAAAAAACACTATCACTGCATGTCAACGCCGGCTCAATCTGTAGCAATTTCAACCGGTCATTCACCAAACGATCGATTCCGTTATTTTCTTGTGGAGGCAACCACGCAAACCCTTCTGACTCTGGCACAACTGTAAAGTAAACTGATTCTAGACTCTCGAGATAACGTACCATAATTGCCGCAGAGCCGCGCTCGCGTCCCAGAACTAAGCCGTTGCTCTCTACTGTGGCCACCTGTCGTTTTGATGTCTGGTAGGTGGCCAAATCGGTGACATCTCGCACAGTGTCATTATCAAAATAAGCCTGTACACTAAGTTGTTGATGAAGGTGAGGCGCTCGTAACACGCGCTCCTGTTTTGGATAGACCACAATTTTCACAAATTTAGGTTCGTTTTTTATGACACCGCGAGCTCCTTCAAAAATCCATTGGCGCAGGAGATGATAAGCCGAGTCGTTTTGAACCAGCTTTTTACCGCCAACATGTGGAACCTTCAGCAGTGGTTTCTTAAGCATCAAGCTTTCATCGGGCGCGAGAACATTAACCCGCCTATTCAATCCGCCTCGAATTAGTGACAACTCGTCGTGTGCCGCATCAAAGCCAAATAACGAAAGTGAAAAGCCGGCCTTGCCGTGGGGTGAACCGTGGCACGAACCAGCGTTGCATCCCTGTTTTGTCAACGTCGCCAACGTCTCCGTGGTGAAGCGGATTGGATCAGTTGCCGACTGTCGACTGACTCGCACCGGTAACTTTACCGAATGCTCACCAACCCGGATTAAGATATCAGTCTCTCCGTCTCCGATCGGTATTACGATTGAGCGGTTAAGATCGGCCACTTTTTTGTCTGCAATTACTATCTTGGCCAAACGGGTAAGATCTCTTGCCTCACCGTTTTCAAGCCACCCTGTTATCACCAATTGCGCTTTGCTTCGCTTTGAAGCCAGATTGAGTTCTGTAGGGAAAACCTCAATCCGCTCTAGTTTCGATGCCATCACAGTAGAACAAAACAAAGTAATTAAAAGTGCGAGAAGATGGCGCATAATCAAAAGAGTTCTGGAATTGGACTTCCGTTTTTTGCGAAATAAATCGGCCTGCCATCCGGCGTGTGAACCGGCTTCTCACGGTTAATTCCTAATTTCTCGTAAATCGTTGCCGCATAATCATCAATAGTGTACGCCTGTGAACTGGTGATGTAGCCGCCGTCCTTGTCGGTACTACCTACGACTTGTCCGCCAGGCACGCCCGCGCCAGCAAATGCAAAGCTGAACGCGTGGGTCCAGTGGTCGCGCCCCTTTCGTTCGTTGATTTTTGGAGTGCGCCCAAACTCTGTGACAATACAAAGTAGCGTTTCCTCCAAAAGACCACGCTGATGCAGATCGTCGATAAGAGCTGATAGCGCTTGATCCAGTGACCCCATCATCGGCCAAGTGTGAATACCATATCGACCAGCGCCGGCACCCCCACCTTTGATGTTCGTATGGCTTTCGGAGTAAATATCGTCGTGGTGATCCCAGTTCATGTTTGAGCCACCATCAAACTTGACTCTCTTGCCGTCACGCCACGTGTTTATTGGTTCCCGACAATCGACCGTGACGAATCGCACGCCGGACTGGATAAGTTTCCGCCCCATTAGGTAGGATTGCCCACGGTGCCCATGCCATAGCGTTCGCGTATTTTCACCGGCTCAGTTTCGAGATTAAACGCTTTTCGGGTGTTGGGATTCGTCAGCATATCTGCCGCCTGTTCCATGAACGCCCTCATCGCCCCCGCATCCTTAGCCTTGGCAGCACCGGTCAAACCTACGTCGAGACTGCTTAAAAGATCTCGTCGATTTTTGAACCGCCGCTCATCGATGCCCTGCAGACCAAGGTTTGGTACAGACCATTTCGGGTCGGCCAAGTTGCCGCCGGTTTTGAAAACTTTATGGGATGGAGGGATGAATCCAACGCGTGTCATGAAGGCTGCCTCATTAGTCCCGGGCACCATAATGTTGGAGGGAAGGTGATCTGCATCGCTGCCCATAAGCATGGCGATTACCGAACTCATGTCAGGCATCTCCACTGCACCGCCCGGCGTCTCACCTGAGTAAATATATTGCGCCCCCATTGGGTGGGAGTTAGCGACACCAGGCACCGGCTGAGTCATGCAGCGGATCACTGAGAGTTTGTCCATGTGCTGAGCCGTTTTTTTGAGCAGATCCGTTACTTGAATACCAGGGACATTGCTGGAAATAGGTTTGAATGGGCTCCTGTGCTCAACGGGCGCGTCCGGCTTAGGGTCCCAAGTGTCGATATGCGACATGCCGCCCTGCTCGAAAATCACGAGCACATTCTTCGCAGCAGCTTTTCGCCGAGGAGCCGCCCAAGACCAATTCCCCAAGGAGCTCAACCCAACTGCTCCTAAGCCGATGAAATTACGCCTTTGCATCATCCTGAAAAGTTGAGTGAAGGGGGTGGCCTTTTATCACATAGGCACACAAAAGGTTCACTCGGGAAATCTTCTAGTTTTTTGCTTTTATTATTCAAGTGTATTTCCATTCACCACGACCTGTACGGTTAGCCAAAGCGTTGGCTTCCTTGTCACCACCGAAATGGTAATTCTCAGGATTCCAATCCAGTTCCCGGCGTAATTGATAACCGATATTGGCCAAGCTGCATACTATCGAAGTGTGTGCCCCGTATGACACGTCAGCGACCGGCTTTTTGCGTGATCGAATGCAGTCAATCCAGTTGCGTCTGTGGCTTTTTCCTATGTCCGGCAGTCGCCAATCATTTTTGCCAAACGACGAGTTAACAGCTGTCTGGGGATCGGCGCTAATGCCTCCCCGAGCAACAAAAATGGTTCCTTCGGAACCGTAAAAAACACAATCCTTAAACCGATCACTTGTCGACTCATGGATGAATTCCACACCGTTACTGTAGACCAAGCGCAATCCGCTTTGGCCTTCCTTGGGTGGAACGATTTTCACAGGAGTAGTCTCGTCCAAGTTCATCGCCCACTTGGCAATATCAAAATGATGAGCCCCCATATCACTCAGGCCGCCCCCGGCGTACTCCCGGTAGCGACGCCATTGAGGGAAGTGACGATGGACATCAATCGGACAAAGTATCTTGTTGAACCCCCTGTCTGGTGCCGGCCCCTGCCAGACGCCCCAATCGATACCACCCTGCCTCGCCTCAGTAGGCAGATCACAAGCTATTGCGGGCGCTCCGACGCCAATTTTGACCTTTGTCACTTTGCCGATACGACCGTTACGAACGCACTCAACGGCTTTACGAAAGTGCCCGCCAAACTCGGTGCGTTGTTGGCTGCCAACCTGAAACACAATGTTGTTTCGTTTAGCCGCCTTAACTGTCTCAAGTGCTGCCCTGACGGTCACTGTCAAAGGCTTTTCACAGTAAATATCCTTCTTCGAATCGGCAGCCATGATGGCCGCCATGGCGTGCCAATGGTCAGGCGTACCAATAACGACGGCATCAATCGATTTGTCCCCCAGCAAATCTCTGAAATCACCATACGCCTTGCAGCCATGGTTAGAGCCATATCGCTCCTGAACCATGCCCATTGAATGGTCTCGGCGCACCTTGGCTACCTCGGCTATACCGACTACACGGCAATCTTCTTGAGCAAGGAAAAAGTTCAGGTGACCACGACTCATAATCCCAACCCCGATGAAACCGAGATTTATTTTGCCGCTCGACTTGGTTGCCCAAGCACTAGAAGTAATCACATTCGGTGCGATCGTAGCGGAGGAGAGCACGGAACCCAGGAATTGACGTCGTGTAACATTCATAAGATTATGATGACTAGCCAATTTGATGGCCACAAACCACCTGAGTCAAGTCGGTTCATGCCTGTAGATAATATCATTTAGCACAGTAAAACGATGTAACTTTAATAGTCTTCCGGGTAAAGCTAAGATGTCGTACCGGTTGCCCCTCTGGCTGATGGCTAAAATGATTGAGGTTCAGCCATCTACCCTGAGTTTTTAAGAGGGAGGGCTTTTTGCGGCAACAGCTAAACGGATTAAAAAGCGCGCTCACCGGAATGACGATCCGCTTACGATGAGATCGCAACTGATCGCGACAATCTTTGCGCGAGTCCAATTGGCTGGGTTTCTGGACCATAGAAAGTGGCTGCTCTTGTTTTTCACGCAGAAATGAAGTGAGTTATCCGTTTTGATTTTGTTGTTTGATCTTGCCATCAACATACCGTCCAGTAGCATTTTTACATATGCCCAAAGGACCCATATTCAACGGAATTAATCGTCGAAGTTTTTGCAAGGTAACAGTAACCACGGCTGTTCTTGCCAACTTGTCAGGTGAGGCTAACGCCGCTGCACGAGATAAGGTGTCGCTAATAAAGAAGGGTAGCGTCGTCTTGTTTCAGGGCGACTCAATAACCGATGCCGGAAGGAGTAGGGCAGACGCTGCGAAGGCGAATAACCAAAAGGCCCTCGGTCAGGGCTATTCATGGTTTGCTGCGGCCAATATGCTTACTGAGTTACCTGATCATGATCTGAAGGTCTTTAACCGGGGGGTAGGCGGTCATAAGGTTCATCAATTGGCTGCGCGATGGGAAAAAGATTGTCTCAATCTTAAGCCTGATGTTTTGAGTATCTTAATTGGAGTCAACGATATCTGGCATCATCTTAACGGTAACTACGGTGGAACCGTTTCGACTTATGAATCGGACTATCGGGATTTGCTTGAACGCACCATTAAAGTTTTGCCAGGTGTGAAGTTAGTTGTTTGTGAGCCGTTTGTACTGCGATGTGGAGCAGTGAGTGATAAATGGTTTCCTGAATTCGACAAATTTAGGGTCGCTGCAAAGAAAATCTCAAATGAATTCAAGGCGCATTTTATCCCGTTTCAATCGATGTTCGACCAGGCGATAACAATTGCGCCACCTGAACATTGGGCAAAGGATGGGGTGCACCCTTCCAGTAATGGTGCTGCGTTAATGGCTCACTTTTGGCTCAAGTCTGTACTTGGCAACTAGACAGGTGAATGGTTTGCCTACTGTTGAAGCTTGGGCAAGTGTATCGTTGGGTTACTTCAAATGGCGGTCGGCAAAGTTGAGGTATTGCTCCCAGTCGAAGTCGGTGACGTCGTGTTTGCCTGTGCGGAAGTGGTAGCCAACGTGGTGGCCTACGGGTTGATCGGTTTTTGGTTGCTTGACCACGCCGACGCCTTTTAAGCCAAACAATTCGTACACCGGGCCGGCGTGGTAGCCGGACAGGAATTCGCCATTCGGATCGGCCCATTGATCCTTCTCGGCACTGGCGATGTAAATGGGGCGGGGTGCAGCGAGGGCGATAAGCATATGTTGGTCGACCGGAAGGTCGTTCACGCGGTCGTTGTATTTTGTGAAGTTGTCGCAAAACCAGTGTGGGAAGCTGGTATTAATACGTTTGACTGTCTCCCCGAACTCACGCCGGCTCAACGCCGCGCCGCCACAGCCTGAGTCGTTCGAGATGACCATAGCGAAACGATCGTCCTGCGCGCCGGCCCATAGAGAGGTTTTGCCGAGGCGTGAGTGGCCCATCACAGCTACTTTCTTGGCATTGATATTGCGGTCGGTTTCGAGGTAGTCGAGGCAGCGGCTCAGGCCCCATGCCCAAGTGGAGATACTGCCCCATTCATCCGGCTTCGGCTTGGGGTAAAGCCGGTGGACGCCGTTTGAAAATCCATCATCATAGTCGGGGTCGATATCACCGTAGTAGATTGTAGCTAGGGCGTATCCGCGTTTAAGGATTTTTTCGACTGCCCAGCGCGAGTGCCGTGCGCCTCGGGAGCGGTCGTCTGCTCGATTGTTTTCGATACCCCAATCCTTGCTATTACGAACCCAGCTGCGACTGATTGAGATGCCAGGGTCAGGATGGATGGTGTGGTTCCCGACGAAGTTGATCGTCAGAAAAGCAGGCACCGGGCCGTCAGTGTCTTTCGGTAAATAAATCAGCATGTTGGCTTCGGGGGAAGCCTCCTTGCGGGCGAAGGTGATGAGGACCTCGCGCCGTATCGCTTGACCATCAAGCGCGGTGTCGTCGTTTTGAATGACCTTAAACTTGAGCCCGCTTGGCTTGGCAGGGCTGCGACCGTAAACGTGTTTTCGAAACAGTTCGAGCACCTCCGGCCGGCGTTTCTCCGTCCAGTCTTTTGCGGATTTCACTGGGGTGCCGTCCTGCATGGTGAGCGGGTCGGGGAGTTCGTAACGTGGGACCTTGGCCTCGTCGTAGTTTGCGGCGGGCAGTGGGGAGTCGCTCATGGTTAGTGCGATCAGGGTGGCGATGCCCAACGAAAACCGTTGGGTCGACCGAAGGCTTGTCATGCCAGATATCCAAACCAAGAGGCGGCGAAGAAGCAAGTACAGAGTGACAACCTTGGTTTGCTTGGTTTGTTTAATCGAGGTAGGACTTGGGCATGCTTTATACACGTTTGATTCCATTGGTTGCATGGATTGTACTGCTAGGCTTGGTGGTTTCGGCGCAAGAGTCCCTAAACGAAGAATCTTTCCGTGATTGGGACAAGAACAAGGACAACAAACTTTCGAAGGATGAGTTGCCAAATAATGCCAAGAGCAACTTTGAAAGTGTGGATACTGACAAAAGCGGTTTTATATCCCTCAAAGAGCACATTGGGTATTTAACCCGAGACAAGGGTAAGCGCCAGCAGCCGAGGAGGAGCTTCGAGGGTTATAAAGTGATGCGGAATATTTCTTATGCCGGAACGGACAACGCCCGACAGACACTTGATTTGGCGCTGCCGATAAAGAGCACAACTAACAAGCTATTGCCGGTGGTAGTGTTCATCCATGGCGGCGGGTGGCGTGGGGGGAGCAAAGACGGCGGGTTGAACCGGATACGCGAATTTCTGAAATCGGGAGGGTATGCCGGAGTCTCGGTTGGCTATCGGCTAAGCAATGAGGCCAAGTGGCCGGCGCAGATTCATGACTGCAAGGCGGCGATTCGTTGGATTAGGGCTAACGCAGAGAAACACGGCTTGGATGGCGATAAAATTGCGGTGCACGGTACCTCAGCTGGTGGACACCTGGTGGCGATGCTGGGCACTTCGAGCGGCGTGAAGGCGATGGATGGCTCCATTGGACATCACAAGGGTAAAAGCACAAAGGTGGCCTGCGTGGTGGATTATTTTGGCCCGACGAATTTTTTACGGATGGACGACTTTGAGAGCCGGATCGTTCATGACGCCGCTGACTCACCGGAAGGTCTGTTGATCGGTGGCGCGATTCAGGACAACAAAAAGAAAACCCTCACAGCCGACCCAATTTCGTACGTGACCAAGGATGACTCGCCGTTCCTAATCGTACACGGGACAAAGGATATGGCGGTTCCGTACAACCAGTCGCTCATTTTAAACGCGGCCCTGAATGAAGTCGGCGTGCCGACGGCGTTGTTGACGGTGGTCGATGGGAGGCACGGCGTCGGTGGTGGAGTGTTAAACAAGCGTCTTCAAAATTTTTTCGACTCTCATTTGAGAGGGGTAGAGGCTGCTTTTAAGGATGAATCGATCCCGGTGGGCAAGACCGGTCGGCGTTAAGTCGCGTTTTTAGTTGGCGAATGCTCTGTTTTTTTGGTGCTTAAACGGTAATTCACTTGACGGTTTACGATCCCAAACCGTAGTGTGTCTTTTTTTTAGGCGTTATTCATGTTAGGTAATTTTAAGGGCCTGTTTTCCAACGATATTGGAATCGATCTGGGTACAGCCAACTCCCTCGTTTATGTCCGAGACAGGGGGATTGTGTTGCGTGAACCCTCTGTGGTTGCGATCGAAGCCGGCATGACCACAGTGTTGGCGGTGGGCAAGGAGGCGAAACGGATGCTCGGCCGAACGCCGGGCAACATCGTGGCCATCCGTCCGATGAAGGACGGTGTCATAGCCGACTTCGAGATCACTGAGGCGATGTTGAGAAACTTCATACAGAAGGTTCACAACCGCAAATTGATTGCACCTCGGGTGGTGGTGGCTGTTCCATCAGGGATCACCGAGGTGGAAAAGCGGGCGGTGAAGGATTCCGCCATCCATGCCGGTGCGAGGGAGGTTTACCTGATTGAGCAACCGATGGCCTCGGCGATCGGCGTGGGGCTCCCAGTGCATGAGCCCACAGGCAACATGATTGTGGATATCGGCGGTGGTACCTGTGAGATCGCGATTATATCGCTTGCGGGAATCGTGTTTAGTCGCAGTTTGCGTGTCGGCGGCGATGAGTTTGACGACACGATTATGGCCTACATGAAGCGCGCCTACAATTTGATGATAGGCGAACGCACAGCAGAGGAAATCAAGATTACGATCGGTTCAGCGTATCCACTGGAAGAGGAACTTTCGATGGAGGTGAAGGGGAGGGACCTGAGTGCTGGCCTGCCACGGATCATGACAGTTCGTTCTGAGGAAATTCGGGATGCATTGAAGGAGCCGCTGAACAACATCCTTGAGTCCATTCGCTTGACGCTGGAAAGGTGTCCCCCCGAGCTTTCGGCCGACTTGGTCGACCGCGGCATTGTTGTCGCGGGTGGTGGTGCTCTCCTGAGGGGCATTGACCAATTGATCGCCGAGGAGACCGGCCTGCCGGTTCACATCGCCGACTCCCCGTTGACGGCCGTTGCCGAGGGGACGGGGCGTGTGCTGCAGGAGTTGCAGTTCCTGCGGCGTGTGGCTTCCTCCAGCGGAGATTAAAGTGCGTTCGTCCCGTTGCGTGACGGGATGAAAGGATTTTTTTACAAATCGCAGCAGACAGCGGTCGGGGCGGTGCTCCTGACCGTATTACTGCTTCTGGTGATGCCAGAGAGCGCCCGGGCGCGGCTCAAGTCAGCCATCGGGGGGCTCTTTCTTCCGCTTATCGGGATCAGCACCACCGGTCAGGTTGCGTTGGAGTCGATTGGCCAACTGGGTGCTTCGGGTTCCGAGTCATCACCCACAAAACAAGTGCTTGGCCAAGCGTCTGATGTGCCCCCATCCTTGGCGGATCTTCAGATGGAAAATGCCCGACTCAGGGAGGAAATCAATCAATTCCGGGATGCCAATGATTGGGAGCGGCGCATCCCTTGGGAAAGCAAACTGGCGCGAGTGGTCGGGCGCGATCCGTTCAACTGGTGGCGGCGGATCAAGATCAACCTTGGCAGTAACAAGGGGATTCGCTTCAATCAACCGGTCATTTCAGCTAAGGGCAATTTGGTGGGCCGCGTTTCAGAGGTTGGCCCATTGACCTCTTGGGTGGTTTTGGCAGGCGATCCCAACTGCAGATTCTCGGCGTTGATCAAGGAATCGCGCAGCCAAGGAGGCATCGTTTCACCGCGGCAATACAGCTCCGACCCGAGAGTGGTGGAATTGACCTATCTGCCCAACGATGTCGAGTTACGGCCGGGCCAGGCCGTGGTCACCAGCGGGCTGGGCGGGGGCTTCCCAAAGGAGATCCCGGTTGGCCAAGTGGTGGATTCGAGGGTGTCAAAGGACGGACTTTACGTGGAGGCCCGTATCAAACTGCACGCCAACTTGAACCAACTCGAGACCGTGCGGGTGTTGACCCGATATTAAATAAGCACCGTGACTGGAAGAATCAACAAGACATTGGGGCTGCTGATCGGGGCGTATCTGCTCGTGTTTTTGCAGTCCCACTGGCAGGGGCCAAGGTTGTGGCTTGGGTTTCAGCCCGACCTGACACCGGCGCTGCTGGTGTGCGCCGGACTGACGCTGCACGCCGGGCATGTGAGCACCTCAGCCATGCTGACCGGATTGTGGCTCGACAGCCTGTCGGCCAACCCGCTGGGGCTGAGCGTGCTGCCGTTATTTATCGCCGGGTGGGCGGTTTTCACCTTTCGCGACTTGATAATGAGGGATGAACTCGTGGCGCAATTTTACCTCGGAACCGCTGCGGGCGCTGCAGTGCCACTACTTCAGGTGTGGCTATTGTGGTTGGTGGGTGCCTCCCCGTTGTTCGGGTGGGAGATGGGTGTCTGGTGGCTTATCAATGCGCTGTTTTGCGGCGTGGTAGTCCCGGTTTTCGCGAAATTTGTGAAGCTGTTGGATCGATGGTTTTCGCACCCGCTGCATGAACCGAACAGTTGGCCCAACGAGAACCGCCAGATTGTGCGAGGGAAGCATTAGTCGAGACAGAAACTGTGTTTGTATTTGACCATTTAAGCAGCAAGGACATTCCGATGAGGCTGATGACGGCGTTCATCCTGTGCTGCATGTTGCTGTTGACAGTGAACCTCTGGCGGCTGCAGGTGACCTCCGGCGAGGATTACCGGGTTCGGCAGGAAAACCAATCGGTGCGAGCCGTGCGCCTCCCCGCAACAAGAGGCCGCATCCTCGATTGTAACGAGCAACCTCTGGCCGTGAACCGACTGCGGTTCGACGTGCACATGTACATCGACGAATTGCGACCGCTCTTTTACACCCATTATATGCGCTTGAAAGATGGGCGTAAGCTGCGGCGTGCCGAGCAGGATGAGTTGGGGCGGACGGCCCGCTATCAGGTTGTCAGCAACCTGACCATGCAGGTGAGCTTGCGCCTTGGTCAACCTCTGGTTCTCAACGAGGAGAAATTTCATACCCATTATTACAAGCGCCGTTACACGCCGATGGCCGTGATGCAGGATCTTTCGCCGGGCCAAGTGGCGCGGTTTGTTGAGCAGATACACGCAGTGCCGGGAGTGGACTTGTCAGTTAACCCGGTTCGGACCTATCCCAACGGCGACATGGCGTTTCACACGCTGGGGTATCTTCGGCGCGACGACGACCCGGACACCGGCGACGACATTCCGTTTCGGTTCCGTTATCGGTTGCCGGACTATGTCGGCGTCGATGGTTTGGAGGGTGTATACGACGAGCTGTTGCGAGGAGAGGCCGGGGCCAAGACGATTCGCGTCAACAACATAAGCTATCGCACGAGCGAGGAGGTCAGGGAATGGCCGGAGTCGGGCTACGACATGGCGCTTACCCTCGACCGTGACATCCAGTTGGCTGCTGAGGCGGCGCTTCAAGCCAACGGCCCGCAGACGCGGGGGGCCGTGGTGGTGATGGATCCGCGAACCGGCGACCTGCTGTCACTCGTGTCCCTGCCGGGATTTGATTCCAACAAGTTCATTTCCGGGTTTTCGCGCGCAGAGATCACCCGGTTGAACGACAGTCGACTCAACCGCTGGCTCAACCGTGCCACCGGCAGCGGCGGGGTCTCTTACCCGCCCGGTTCCATTTTCAAGTTAATTTCGGCTGTGGCTTACCTTGAGGAAGAGGTGCTTGATCCAAATGAGAAAGTGTACAATCCGGGTTATTTTCGGGATTCAAAACTGTATCCCAACTACGAGTTGGACGATACTGCGCCGCCGGGTGACTACGATTTCATCCGTGCGTTCAAGCGGTCGAGTAACACTTATTTTATCCACTACGCGTTGAAGCCTGACGGCCAAACCGACCAGTGGCGGCAGGGCAAGCGAATCCTGCTTGACTGGGGCAACCGTTTTCGGCTCGGCCAAAAGACGCTCGCCAGCTTGCCCGGCGACTTGCCTAGTCCCATTCGTGAGAGTGGCGGTTATTTTCCCGCCCGTGACAACAAATTAAAGAATAGGAACCAATTCGGGGAGAAGATCGGCTGGGCGGCGGGAGACGTGGGTAACCTCTGCATTGGTCAGGGCGAAATCACTGTGACCCCCCTGCAAATGGCGGTGATGACCTCGGCAGTGGCCAACGGGGGGAAGGTGTTACAGCCCCGCTTGGTCAAGCGCATTGACTCGCAGCGAGCCTTTGGCCAGGCGCAAAACAGGGTAATCCCGGTAGAGGTGCTCGACGACTTGCAACTGAAGCCGGAGACCGTTGCGCTGATGCACAAGGCGATGCTGGCTGACGTCGCCGACCGCGACGGCAGCGGACGCGCGGCGCGTGTGCCCGGCATGGCCATCGGAGGGAAGACTGGCACGGCGCAGACGAAAGTGCCCACCGGGAAGTATGATCCCCAGAGTCGCGTGAGACTGTTCCGCACAGATCACATAACATGGTTTGTGTCGTTCGCGCCGGTGGAGTCGCCGCGCTACGCCGTGGTGGTGATGGTGGAGAGCGGGGAGTCGGGAGGCACGACCTGCGCACCGATCGCGGGGAGGATTTATCGGGCGATTCGCGACTTGGAACGCGAGCGGCAGAAAGGAGAGCCAAGCTTGGCCAAGCGCTGATGGAAACAGTACTGCTGCATATTCGGAAGTTGCGGGTCGATTGGCTCATGTTCGGTGCCGTGATCGGGTTGATGCTGATTGGCGGGGCATTTGTCCTCAGCGCGGCGATTGACCAGTACGAGATCGAGCCGCTGCTAAATTCCTACTTTTTCAGGCAAATAGTCTTTTACGCGCTAGGACTTGGCTTGGCTGCGGTTTTTGTAGTGGTGGATTATCATCGCTTGGCCGGCTGGGCGCGAGCAGCTTACTGGATGACCCTGATTTTGTTGGTTTTGGTTCTGATTCCTGGCATTGGCGAGGTACGATACGGGGCGAGGCGCTGGCTTGATTTGGGGATTACCCTCATTCAGCCCTCGGAATTTGCGAAATTAGCGTTTATCTTCGCTTTGGGCGATTTTTTGACACGGCCCAACGAGGAGATGTTAATGCCAGGGGTTTTTTTAAAAGCCCTTGGGATGACTGCACTGCCATTTATTTTGATATTAAAAGAGCCGGATTTGGGCTCATCGCTAGTATTTTTCCCGATCGGGATCGCGATGATGTTCGTGGCCGGTGTGCCGCTTCGGTTCCTGGGGAAGTTCCTCGGGGCATCGACGGTGGTTGTGCTGTTTGTCATTATCAACGCACTCTACTTTCCCGCAGACTGGCGAATCTCACTGCAGGAATATCAGCGCCAACGGTTGTTGGTTTATTTTCACCAGGATTTTGCTCCGCCGAACGCCACTCCGGCGGAGCGCAAGGCCGCCCGTGCATTACAGCGAGAGCGCACGCACAACATACGGCAGGCCGAGATTTCCGTCGGCTCGGGAGGGCTAACGGGAAAAGGGTGGGGACAAGGGCCACAAACCCGCTTGGGCTATCTGCCCAAGGGGGTGGCTCACAACGACTTCATCTTCTCCGTGATTGCGGAGGAGACAGGGTTCTTGGGCAGCATGGCAGTGCTGGCGTTATACACCGTCATCCTTTTAAAAGGGATGCAGATCGCAGCCTTGGCGAGGGATCGTTTGGGCAAACTGTTGGCAGTGGGAATTGTGACTCTCATTTTTTGCCACGTTTTTGTGAACATCGGCATGCATCTGAGATTGATGCCGGTGACGGGGATACCGTTGCCACTATTGAGCTACGGCGGATCATCCGTCTTGAGTTCGTTGATCGCTATCGCTGTCCTGCAAAACATACAACTACACAGAAAGGCATATTAAATTATTATGGCAGCAAAGAAATCATTTGGCCGCAGCGACAACAGGCGCGGCATGAGATTCAAACCCCCCGGTGGATTGAACCGCAGGCCCGACCGCTCCAGCCTCAGTGCACGCGCGAATGTCGAGACGATTCAAACCCCGCAGGACGAACTCTTTAACACGCGGGAGCACGAAAACGAAATCGTGCGTGCTGAGAACAAGGCGCACGGTTTGCCGGCCGGTACTGACCTCGAGTCAGCCAAGGGGCAACGGCAACTCACCAACGACACAGCGGATGGCGAGGCGTCCAGGCAAGCCGAACCCGCAACGCCGCCCAAACGGGGGAACACCGACTTTGAACCGGTTGAACTGCCGGATGAACCGGCTGGCTCCATCAAGGAGAAGGTTGAGCGGAGCGCTAAGAAATTCGTCAGTAAAGTCAAAGGCGTCTTCCGCCCCATCCAGCACACCCATAAGGAAATTCTGATCAACGCCGAGTCGCTTGAGACCCGCGTGGCGATAACAGTAAAGGGAAAACTAGAGAACCTGACGATCGAGCGCATCGACAGCCTACGGATGGTTGGGAGCATTTATAAAGGCAGAATCCGCAACCTTGAGGATGGTCTCAAGGCGGCCTTCGTGGACATTGGCCTGGAGAAAAACGCCTTCCTTCATTACTGGGACATCATTCCCAGTTCGCTCGATTCCTCCTACGACGTGGTTGACCGGGGGAACCGCAGAAAGGAAAAGCCGAGAATCACCAACAAGGACATACCCAGGAAATATCCGTCAGGCACGGAGTTGACTGTACAGGTGACCAAGGGTCCGATTGGAACCAAGGGTCCGCGGATTACGACGAACGTCCTGTTGCCGGGCCGCTATCTTGTCCTGCTACCCAACTCGGAGCAGTCCGGGGTTTCACGGAAGATAGAGAACCGCGAGGAGCGTGCACGACTGAAGAAGATTGTGCGCGAACTCGACATCCCCGAAGGCATGGGGGTCATTATCCGGACAGCGGGGCAAGGGCAGCGCAAGGCGTATTTCATCAGGGATCTCGCCATTCTGATGGAGACTTGGGAAAAAATCACCGGCCTGGTCAAAACCCAGAAGTCCGGCACATGTGTTTTTGAGGAACCGGACTTGATCGAGCGCACGGTTCGTGACTTTTTGACTGAAGATGTCGAGCGGATTGTCGTCGACAATGCCGCCGAGGTTGATCGGGTCAAAAAACTGATCGGTCGCGTTTCAAAACGGGCGCTGGACAAGGTACAGCGTTATTCCTACTCGGAGCCGATATTCGACCGGTTCGGGGTCACGCGCCAGCTTGAGACAGCATATACACGCCAAGTGATGCTTCCCAGTGGTGGATACATCATCATCGACGAGACCGAGGCGCTGGTGGCGGTGGACGTGAACACCGGCAGCCATCGGTACAAAGGCAACAACAAGAAGGAAAAAGACAAGACGTTGCTTCAAGTGAACCTCGAGGCTGCCGAGGAGGTTTGCCGGCAACTCCGCCTGCGAAACATCGGCGGCCTGATCGTGCTGGATTTCATCGACATGAAATCGTCGCGTGACCGTCGCGATGTGTTTAACCGCATGCGCGACGGCCTGTGCAAGGACAAGGCCAAGACCCACGTGTTGCCCATCTCCGACCTTGGCCTGATGGAGATGACCCGTCAGCGCCAGTCCGAGAGCGTCCGCGACGCCGCCTACGGCGATTGCGAACACTGCAGTGGCCGCGGTAAGATCAAGAGCCCGCTGACAATGAGCGTGGACATCCAGCGTAAGCTCAGCGAGATCATCAAAAAACGCAACAATCTCAAGCAACGCGGCGAGGAGGAGACCGATTTCAAGCTGCGGGTGAATGTCAACACGGGTGTGCTGGATCGCTTGCGCAACGAAGACGAGGATATCTTCATCGACATGGAGAAACGTTATTTGGTGAAAATTTCCTTCCGTTCGGAAGAGGGGTTGCACCCGGAGGAGTTCGAGGTGTTCGACGCCATCACCAACAAGCGATTGGCCAGGGAAGAGCGGTAGATTCCGGTTTTCCCACAAGGCGTTCACCTTGCGGTGGACGCCTTTTTTGCGCTTGGCCAAGCCATTGGCGGCTTACAGTTGGTTGATAGAAATCACCCTGACAACCTCCTCGAGACTGGTGATCCCGCGCTGGACCTTGGCCATCGCGTTCTGCCAAAGGGTGGTCATTCCCTGCGCGATCGCTATATCGTGCAGCTTGCTGGTTCGCAGTTTCTGGATGACACCTTCACGGACGGCCTCGCTCGAGTTTAACAACTCAGTTGCCGCCACCCTGCCGAGATAGCCGGTCTGGAAACAGGCGTCACAGCCGGTGCCGGTGTGAAATTCATTCTCTTCTGCAAAGCCGTCGGGAAGCAGGGAAAGGTGCTCGGGGCTGGGCTGAGACTGGATTTTGCATCGTGGACAAATGGTGCGCAACAAGCGCAAGCCAAGCACCCCAGTGATACTGGAGGCCAACAGAAACGGCTCGATATCCATATTGATGAGCCGGGCAAAAACCCCCGCCGTACTGTCGCTGTGGATAGTGCTGAAAATCATGTGGCCAGTCAGACCGGCCTGTACTGCGATGGCGGCGGTTTCTGCGTCGCGGATCTCCCCGATCATGATCGCCTCCGGATCCTGACGCATGAGGGAACGGAGAGCCTTGGGATAGGTGAACCCACGGGAGTTGCTGATCTGCGACTGGCTGATCATCGGGAGGTTGAATTCCACGGGGTCCTCCACCGTGCTGATGCTGATTGTAGGCCCGTGGGTTTCGACCAAGTGGCAGAGGGCTGAATAGATTGCCGTTGTCTTGCCCGAGCCGGTTGGGCCATTCAACAGGATGAGTCCGCTGGGTTGCTGTATGAGTTTCTTGAACTGCTCGATAGTGTCCTGCTCGAAGCCGAGCGTCTCGAGATTAAAACTGCGATTTTGCGGGTCGAACAGTCGGATGACAATTTTTTCCCCGCGAACGGTGGGGAAGATGGAGACGCGCAGTTCCACATTGCCGAACTCGGGACTTGCTGGGACGCGGCCTTCCTGCGGCATCTCAGTCTCGTAAGTGATCAGGTCAGCCATGACCTTGAGACGGCCTGCGATGCGGTCGAGAAACTCGTGCGGCAGGTGGGTGAGTTCACGCAGTGTGCCCGAGATGCGCAGGCGAATGGGAAGGGTGCTTTCCCAAGGCTCGATATGAATATCGCTCGCCTTGTCATGAACTGCGTCAAGAATGATGTTGTTGACGAGAACCGCGATGTCGATCTGGTCGAGAGACCTGACGGCCCGGATGTACGACGAGGTTAAATCCATGCCTGCCGGATTGGTAACCGCTCAAGCTCCTGCGGTCACTTTCTTTTTGGTACTCAACCCCCGATGCGGCTCATCGTTCGGGATGGCTGCACGAAGTCAGGCTCCCCGATCTGATGGCCGGGTTCTTTCTTCAGGACGATTCGCTGCAACTCAGTCGCCAACTCAATGTCGTCGGCTTCACTCCGGAGTGTGGGCTTCAGGTCGTGCTCGCCGTGACTAAAAAGGCAGGTGCGAATTTTACCGTCGGCGGTCAGTCGGATGCGGTTGCAGTTGCCGCAAAACGGCTGGCTGACAGGTGCGATGATTCCGATTTCGCCAGTCCCTTGCTCAAACGACCACCGGGTGGATGTCTCAGAGGGATTCCCAGCGGGGAGACGGATGAGGGGGATGTGTGAACGGATTTGCTCGATGATTTCGCTGCCGGAGACGACATGATCTCGTTGCCACGTTTGTCTTGTACCCAATGGCATGAACTCGATGAATCGCATAACGACACTCTCCTCCGCGGCAAATTGGGCCAAGCGCACGATCTCGTGGTCGTTTAGGCCTCGAATGATCACCGCGTTGAGCTTTACCGGGGCGAGGCCCAGCGACTTGGCCAAGCGGATCGACTCGAGCACTTCCGGAAGCCCGTCACGCCCGGTGATTTTTTTGAAATTGTCGCGATCAAGCGAGTCGAGGCTGATCGTCACTCGCCCAAGCCCGGCCTCCTTGAGGCGCTTGGCCAAGGCGGGGAAGCCGGTGCCGTTGGTGGTCAGTGACAGATCGCGAATTGAGTCGATGGAGGCAATCTGTGAAACTAGATTCTCGACGCCCCGGCGCAGGAGCGGCTCGCCGCCGGTGATCCGAATCTTGTTCACTCCAAACGAAGCCGCCACTCGGGTGACGCGGGTGATCTCCTCGAAGGTAAGGATTTGTGACCGTGGCTTTAATGGGTAAATCGGATTGCTGTTCGCGGGCCGAGTTTTGCTGGGACTAAGTGTATTAGGCCGATAAAAGTTAGCCGCCTCCTCGGTTTCCGGCAGACAGTAGACGCAGTGAAAATTGCAGCGATCCGTGATGCTAATCCGGAGATCGCGAATGATACGATTGTGAGTATCCTGAAGAACCCTGGGCCGGGTCATGGGGTGGCCCCGCTGGGGGGCGAGTTTGTCTCGATCGGGACGATTTTGACCGTCCCATCCCGGCGCACCTCGACATTGAGATCGGCATTGGTGGGGGAGACTGTTTTACGGTCATTTCTTTTGCTCATGCCCATGAGCCGAGATCCACCTTTTTTGCGGGCACTCCCGTAGAAACCGCGACGAAGCCACTCGAGCTTCTTGGAGGCCATGAGTTCAACCTGCAATTGCTGAACCTTCTGGCGCAGCACCAGAATATCCTGAAATTGTTTTTCCAACTCAGCTTTTTCAGCGATCAGTTTGTTACGTTCCTGAAGCAAATGATCGCGGTCTTCCTCGGCTGACTCGAGACGCCGGCCGATGTCATCAATAGCGCGATCCTTGTCCGCCATCTGACTGTTAAGCCCTTTAATTTGTGAGTCGTAGTCCTGGTTTTTGTTCTGGGCTGTTTGGAGTTCGCCGTTTAGTTCGCTGATTTTTTCATCTTTAGCGGCGAGTTCCTGCGCGACCTTACCGACGAACGTCTCATATTCGGTGACTTTCATACTGTAATCGTCTTTTAATTCGGACAGCGCGCCTTGGGTTTTGGTGAGTGGTCTAGCTATTGGCAGTGCTGAGATCCTGAGTCAGTTGTTTCTTGCTTTCTTCAAGCTGTACCTTTGTCTTTTTGCAGTGTTCACCTCATTTTACTCGATTGTGCATTTTGTATCTGGATCTCGTCTTTGGCATTGGAGAGAAGAATTGTAGTGCCCGCTCCCACGGCGATTGCGAGTACCGCAAAAATTATTAAAATATTGCCTTTCATACTCCGGGAACATTGGCGCAACTACATCTTTGAGGCAACTCTTAATTTGTGTGGGTTCTTCCATTTCTTCTGGCTTTTATGTGTTTTTTTCTGTGCATATTCCGGGCGAAATCCCTTTGATTATTTTGAACAGCGCCACGCTGTTTCCCGATTCGATCCTTCACCTGCACATCTTCGAGTCCCGTTATCGAAGGATGTTGTCGGAGGCGCTTGAATCACGCCGGATGTTTGCCGTCGCCATGCGGAGGCCCGGCACCCGCCGGGATGTTCCCATGACGATGGCCTGCCTGGGTGTCGTGAGGGTTTGAGCGAGAATTCCGATAGTAGTTAGAACCTACTTCACCTTGGCTTGAAGAGGATTTAACGTGTGGGCGCCGCCCGTTAAAGCCGTACCGGTGGAACGGGTCGAACCGCTGGACAGCACTGGGGAGTTGCTCCCGAGGTTTCTGGGTTGTGGGATCGGTTGCTGACGATGGTGAAGGACCGCCTTGCGCAGGGGATGGGTGGCTGCGTCTTCCGTCTGCGCTGCCGGGAATGATGGTGCAGTCACCGCTTGCCTTGCCCGACACCGTGCTCTCAGGGATGGCAGCCTAAAAACGGGATGGATATTCTTGAGAAACTGGATACAGCGCACAAGTCTGGCTGGCTTCGTCGCCTCAACCCTGCTCCGCGACCCTCTCACAGCGCCAAGTGGTCCGAGTCGCTCACATCAAGACGCGCTTGTCAACGTCTGCCTTCCTGTGATGAAATCGACCAACACCCCTGGACCCCAGGGCTACCCTTGAACTTGGCCAAGCGCTTGGCTAAAACTGGACGATCCGGATGTTGCTGATGTCTGGGTCGGCCTCGAGTTCGGCGAGGCACTCGGCGCTTGGCACGCTATCGATGTTCAGCGCGGTCAGGGCTTCGCCGCCTTCGCGATCCCGCCCGAGGCTCATGTTGGCGATGTTGACGCCGTGATTGCCGAGCACGCTGCCCAAGTGCCCCACGATGCCGGGGCGATCCTTGTTGCTCATCATGAACAGGATGCCTTCCGGGACGATCTCGACCGGCTGGCTGTTGAGTCGGACGATGCGCGGATGCTGCGCCAACCCAAAGAACGATCCGCCGACCGATACCTTTTCGCTCACCGGCCCATGCCCGGATATGAAGCCATTCCTTGAAGTCCACTTGCTCGCTGGACTTGATCTCCTCGACGATCGAGCCCGCGCTCCTTGGCCATGGCGCGGACGTTGACGAGGTTGACTTCCTCGCCCATGGCAGCCCCGAGAAATCCCTTGATGATGGCACGGGCGATGGGGTCACCGGGCAGTTCGGTGGCCAAGCCGCCGTAGGTGATGACCAGGCGCTCGGTGCCCGCTTGGCCAAGCCGCGACAGCAACAAGCCCATCCTTTCGCCCAAGCGCAAATACGGCTGCACCTTGGCCGAGGTTTGCGCGTCGAGGCTTGGCATGTTGATGGAGTTCATCAGGCTGCCGTGCAGCAAATAATCGGCGATGCCCTGCGCCACCTCGAGGCCGACGTTGTCCTGCGCCTCCGCCGTGCTTGCGCCGAGATGCGGGGTCAGGATGAGGTTTGGGCATTGGCGCAACGGCGAGTCGGCTGCCAGCGGCTCGGACTCGTAAACGTCCAGCGCCGCGCCGCCGATTTGCCCGGCTTGCAGTGCCTCGATCAAGTCGGCCTCGCTGACGATTCCGCCGCGGGCGCAGTTAAGCAGCCGTACGCTTGGCTTCATTTTGGCGAACGTCTCCTTGCTGAGCATGCCGCGCGTCTCGTCGGTCAACGGCATATGAACCGTGATGAAGTCCGCCGCCGCGTAAATTTCATCCAAACTGGACAGTTCCACCTGCAGCGCCTTGGCGCGGGACGGCGTGATGTACGGATCGAAGGCCAGCACGCGCATGCCGAAGGCCACCGCGCGACGCGCCACCTCGCCGCCGATGCGGCCCATGCCCAGCACGCCGAGTGTCTTGCCGTAAAGTTCGACGCCTTTGAACGCCTTGCGGTTCCATTCGCCGGCGGCCATCGAGCCGTGGGCCTGCGGGATGTTGCGCGCGAGTGCCATCATCATCGAGAAGGTCAACTCGCAGGTGGCGATTGTGTTGCCGCCGGGAGTGTTCATGACGATCACGCCGTTTTGCGTGGCGGCCTCGATGTCGATGTTGTCAACGCCGACGCCGGCGCGGCCGACAATTTTCATGTTCGGCGCAGCCTCGAGTACGGCCTTGGTGACTTTGGTCTCGGAGCGGACAGCCATGGCTGAGACGTCGCCGACGAGTGGTAGTAGTTCCTTCTCCGAGTGGCAGCGGTCGAGCACGCTCACCTCAAGTCCTTCCTGTTGTTTCAGGAAGTCGATTCCGGTTTGGGAAATGGGGTCGCAGACAAGTACTTTCATTTTGCTCGATTCAATTCAGCGGCGCTTGGCCAAGCGCAGTCAGCCTTCGCGGGTTTCGATTTTATTGAGCAAGTCGGCGATGACTTCGTCCCGTGGCCTGGCCCCGAGATCGCCTTTACCGTGTTCGCGCACGGCGAGTTTGCCGGCTTCCTGCTCGCGTTGGCCAATGAGTAAAATAGTGTGCACTCTGTCGGTTTCGGCGCGGCGAATCCGGGCTCCGATTTTGTCGGAAGTCGTGTCGATTTTCACGCGGACTCTGTGCTTCCGCAGTTCAGCGACGACGTCCTTGGCGTAGTCGACTTGGTCGTCGCCAAACGGCAGCAGTCGTACCTGTTCCGGTGCAAGCCAAAGCGGGAAGTTGCCGGCGTAGTGCTCGATTAAAAAGGCAATGAAGCGCTCGTGCGTGCCCAGCGGGGCACGGTGAATGCAGAGTGGCGTCTCGGTGGTGTTGTCGCGGGTTTTGAACTCGAGGCCGAAGCGCTTGGGTACGGCGAAGTCCACCTGGTTGGTGGCGATAGTGAATTCGCGGCCGGAGATGCTGTACACCTGCACATCGATCTTTGGCCCGTAAAACGCGGCCTCATCCGGCACTTCCACAAAATCAACGCCCGACTCGACGAGCACCTGACGCACCATGTCCTCAGTTTGTATCCACAGGTCCGGTTCGCCGACGTATTTGTCGCCAAGCCGCTCGGCGCTGTGCGTGCTGAAGCGCATGCTGAATTTGTTGAACCCGAAAATCTTGAAATACTTGAGGTACATCTCGTTCACAGCGCGGAATTCGTCGGCAAACTGCTCTGCTGTGCAGTAAATATGTGCGTCGTTCATCTGCATCGAGCGCACGCGCATGAGACCCATCAGTTCGCCGGAGCGCTCGTAGCGGTAACAGGTGCCATACTCGGCCAGGCGCAGTGGCAGTTCCCGGTAACTGCGTGGCACTGCCGAGAAAATCTTGTGGTGATGCGGGCAGTTCATCGCCTTGAGATAGATGCGGTCGGTCGGCTTGTCCGGGTCGTCATCCTTGAGTTCCATCGGCGGGAACATGCTCTCGGCATAGTAGGGGAGATGGCCGGAAGTCTTGTACATGCTTTCCCTGGCCAAGTGCGGCGTGCGCACGCGCTCGTAGCCTGCCTCGAACTCCGTCTCCTTGGCCAGTTTCTCCAATTCTTCGATCAGCACCGTGCCCTTGGGCAGCCAGAGCGGCAAGCCGGGGCCGACGTCGTCGTCGAACGCGAACAACTGCATCTCGCGGCCGATCTTGCGGTGGTCCCGCTTGCGCGCCTCCTCCTGCGCCACGAGCCACTCGTTGAGCTGCGTCTTGTTCGGAAACGCGGTGCCGTAAATGCGTTGCAGTTGCGGGTTGTTCTCGTTGCCGCGGTAGTAGGCGGCGGCGACGCGGAGCAGTTTGTAGGCCTTGGCGTTGCCGGTGCGCATGACGTGAGGCCCGGCGCAGAGATCGACGAACTCGCCGTTCTGGTAGAATGAAATCTCCTCGCCCTCGGGGATGTCGGCCAGGCGCTCGACCTTGTACGTTTGGCCGCGTTCCTCAAAAAAAGACCTGGCCTCGTCGCGGGTTTTTGAGGAGCGCTCGAACGTCTGGTTTTCCTTCACCACCTTTTTCATTTCGGCCTCGATGGCCTCGAAGTCCTCGGGCGAAAACCGGTGGTCAAGGTCGAAGTCGTAGTAGAATCCCTCGGCGGTCGGCGGGCCGATGTCGAGCTTGGCCTTTGGCCAGAGGCGCAGTACGGCGGTGGCGAGTACGTGGGCGCAGGAGTGCCGCAGGCGCTCGAGGTCACTCATCTGGTGCCGTTGATCAAGCGACTTACGTTCCACGTCGTGTTTGGCTGCTTCCATTATTTTGTGCGGTGCGCTTGGCCAAGCGCCATTGACTCCCTGCGGAGTGCTCGGAGGTTAGGAACTTGCCGGGCAAAGGGCAATGATTAGCTTGGGTCGGCTAGTTTTTGGATCGGAGGATGATGGCCTTGTCATGGGTGCCGTCGACCTCGACGCTCTGCGTTTCAATATCCGGATCGTCCTTCAGGGTGTTGTGGATGATTCGGCGGGCGTATGAGTTCATGGGTTCCAGTTCGACGATGTCGCCCCAGCGGCGGACTTGCTCGGCCGCTTTTTTCGCCTTGTCGACCAGTTTGTCATCCTCGCTGAATCGGTATCCGCCCACATCGAGCTGCACTTTCTCGGCATTTTCGTTGTGCTGAAACAGCATGCGATTGATGATGTATTGCAGGTCGAGCAACGTCTGGCCCTTGCGGCCAATGAGTCGCTCGGAATCATCGGCTGTCTTGAGGTCCAGTACCTTGCTGCCTTCTGTTATTTTTTCCTCGATGGTCACTTGGTAGCCGAGCTTGTTCAGCAGGGACTCGAGCAGGATCTTGGGGTCTTGTGCGGTTGTACTCATGGTATGGTTGGTAATTATTTCTTGCGCTTGCGTTTGTTTTTTATCGGCTTTGCCAAGGGCGAGTCTGCGCTTTTCAACGGCGCTTCAACGACGATGTTTTTTGTGAGCTTGGTTTGCAGAATGCTGAGCATGTTCTGCACCGTCCAGTAAAGCGTTAAGCCGGCGGAGAAGTTGTACAGGATCACGATGAACATGAGCGGCATGTACTTCATGATTTTTTGCTGCGTCGCGTCTGCGGTGGGGGAGACAGGGGTCATGCGAGCCTGCAATATCATGGTCACGCCCATGATCATCGGCAGCGGGTTGATTGGGAATCCGGCGATGTGAGCGACGGTGTCGGACTGCGACAGGTCGCAGGCCCAGAGGAATTGCGCCCCTCGCAACTCTACGGCACTCCGCAGCATGGTGAAGAATCCGAAGAACACCGGGATCTGGATCAGGATCGGCAGGCAGCCGCCCAGGGGGTTGATCTTGTGTTCGCGCATGAACTCCATGATCCGCTTGTTCATCTTCTGCGAATCGTCCTTGTACTTTTCGCGGATCTCAGCCATATGCGGTTGATAGGCGGCCATGCGTTTCATGGAAACTGTGCTGGCCCGGGTGAGAGGCCAGAACAGAAGCTTGATGATGATGGTGATTACTATAATGCAAAGAGCGTAACCAAGCCCGAAGCTGTTGTGTATGCCGGACATGGCCCACAGTAGAATCTTTGCAAAGTAGCCAAAGAAACCGTCAAATCCCATGACCGAATCGATCGAGTTCTCGTAGGTTAGTGCGTGCGCCTCGAGGAGGCGGTATTCCTTGGGGCCTGCATAGGTGGTGAATTGCTTTACGACACTCTCACCGGGTTTTAACACCTGGGAGTTAAACTCCAAGGCGGCCAAGATTCCAGTATCATTGACGAATTGCTCGTGCTCATCCTGCGGCTCGTTCGGCAGGCGGTGGTTGGCTGTAGTTGTTGAGTAAACGCGGGCCCCGGATAATGCCTCTGTCGACATCTCTGGGGCGGGCATGGTGGTCATTGCGAAAAACCGGTTGTGAATCCCGACCCACTTGATTGGTTGCCCTGCCGACCTGAACTCGGTACGTGGCGTTCCGGGGATGCAGCCCAAGGTGCTGTTCGTAAACCAACTCTCGTCGATGTCCTCCATGTCCTCTCCGTTGTGCCATTGGGCGCCCCAGACCGGATAACTCTCCTCGGACTGAAGCGGCATGGAGGTGCCCAGCATCAGTTTCCATGGCTGCACCGCAACCGGCTCCGACATCGAGTTGGCCAGTGTGATTTTGGAGTGCAGAAGATAATTCGTTCCGGCGCTGAACTCCTTGGTGATGCGTATGCCGGCTTTGTTTGTGGACACCATTGTAACGAGGCTATCATCGGCGGTAATAGAAAACTCCGAGTCATCGATGCCCTTGAGCGCAAACAGGGGTAACGCCACCCCATGATTGAGTATGATGGGTTTTGAAACGACATCTCCGTTGTTCGTGTCCCATAGCAAGTCAACATTATCGCCAAGGACCACGTGCGGTTTTTTGAGTTCCACGGTTTTCAATCCGCCCTCGGAGGTGAATATGTAGGAGGATCCTTCACTCTCGAGTATTGATATTTTCGGAGAGTCCAGCTTAACAGGTGCTTGAAAATCAGAACTGAATGTTCCCCGTGAGGGCGGCGCCTGTTGAAACGGAGCAGTATTGGGGGCGTTCGTCTGTCCGGCGACCTGGGCCGGGGCGGCGTTGGTGGGTTGAATGGGCTGCGGCGGGGTGGGGGAGATTTTCTCCATCAGCGCGGGCCAGGTGAACAGGAGAATCACGCAGATGGTGACAACGATGACTGAGGTGCGATCCATGAAAATTGATTAACGGGCTAGCTTGGCCGGGACGGGGTCGTGCCCGCAGTCGCCCCAGGGGTGACAACGCAACAGCCTCCGTAGGCCAAGCCAAGTGCCACGAAAGGCGCCGTGCGTGCGCACCGCGTCGAGTGTGAATTCCGAGCAGGTCGGCGTGAACCGGCACGAGCCGCCCGGCCCGAAAAGGACATTCTTAATCGGCGAAAGAACCAGCCGATAAAACCGAAGCAGCAACACCAAAAAATGTTGGGCGGGATTCATTCTAAAGGGCAGCGGCGTAAACGGGTGCCGCATCAGCCGGCAATAACGCCGCCTTTTTAAGCAGCGTGAGAAAATGACGTTCCACCGAGTGAAACCCCCTGCCGACGATTGAGCGGCGGGCGACCAGTACCAAGTCCACCGGCTGGAGAAGTTCGTGTTGGTGCAGGCGGAAACATTCCCTCATGAGACGGCGGGCACGGTTGCGAATGTGCGCCTTGCCGATGCGCCGACTGGTGATCACGCCAAGCCGCGATGGGGCGTCGGGCGTGAGGCTTTGCCAGTTGGCCAGCATGCAGCCCTTGGCCAAGCGAGAGCCGCGTTCCCGGTTCTCCCGGAAATCAGCGCTGGCTTGGATTCGGCTGAACTTAGGAAATCGCGCGAGTTGGCCGGAGGCCGTCATGCGTGCTGGAAAGGCCGTCAGACGACGGTGAGTCGGGCGCGGCCACGGGCGCGGCGACCGGCCAAAATCTTGCGACCTGCCTTGGTGGCCATGAGTGCGCGGAAACCGTGCCTGCGCTTGCGTTTGATATTCGACGGCTGGAATGTCTGCTTCATTTGATTCTAAAAAATACGGCCCTTGCAAAGGGAACGATGTTGTTTAACTGAAAATGCACCGTAAAGTGCGCCCCTTTCCTCCCACCTTTTCGTCAAAAAGGGCGAGAAACTTAACAATTACCCGCCGACTGTCAAGCACCGGCAAGACGTTGTGTAGAGAAAATTGCGTAATAGTCGGCACAAACGACGGTTTATGCTGCCAAAAAACTGTTTTTCACTTACTGTCTTGCCCCAAAATTGAGCTTTTTGCTAATTAAATGTTGATGCTCCGAGCCAAGCCGCCCGAGTCGTGGCTGCCCAAGGTCATGGCAAACCTCGACGCCGTGTTGGTGGATCACGCCCATTTGGAGCGCAAAGCCGCCAATTCAGCCTTGTCGCTCGAGCGTTATCAGGAGCTTTTCGGCCGGGTCTCCGAGCTCAACGCCATCGCCATCGAGGAGCTCGAGCATTTCCAACTCGTGCTCGATATCCTCGCCGAGCGGGGCGTGCCGTTCAGCGCGCCCATCTCCAGCCCGTGGATTTCCGGCCTAATGGGCAGCATCCGCAAGGGCCGCCGCGAGCAAGTGATCGATCATCTGCTCTGCGCCGCGCTAATCGAGGGGCGAAGCTGCGTGAAATTCCAGTTGCTCGCCGACGCGCTTGGCCAAGTCGATGCGCTGTTGGCCAAGTTTTACGCCGATTTAGTTGAGTCCGAGGGCAACCACTACGCCGCGTACCTGCTCATGGCCAAGGAGATTGACGAGCCGGAAGCCAACAGCCGCCTCGACTACTACCTCGACCTCGACGCCGAACTCGTCCAGCAGGCCAGCGACCTCCCCATCCTCCACTAATCGCCGCTTGGCCAAGTGGCTTCGATTCGGAGGGGAGGGAGGAGTTCCACCTCGGTCAATGTAAATTTGAAATAACTGGTGCGTGCCCCTCCCACGATTTCGGCTTGCATTCACCTAGGTTTGGTTGATGTTTCTCCAAAACCTATGGCTGTTTATTTAACGGCATATTTCAGGAGAGTTGCGTGCTTGGCTGTGGTGGTTGGAGCTGCCTTGTTGGTTGGAGCTACGGCACAGGCCGATTTGACCGTCTCGGCTCCCGGTTGGGACGGTACGAAAGCCGGCAGCGTCACGCTTCACGGAGCCGATGCTCGTCTACAATTGCTCGTCACGGAGACCGATGGCGAAGGGCGCTTAACTGATCAAACTCGCGACGCCCATTTCACGGCCAAGCCAAGCGGCCTCGTGCGGATCACCGACGGGTTGGCGGAGCCGTTGGCCAACGGCAAGGGCTTCATTACCGCGACCACCCAAGCCGGCGGGACGGCCACGATTCCATTCGAGGTCAAGGCGGTCACTGCTGAAAAGCCGGTAAACTTCGCCAACTCGGTCGTGCCACTGTTCACCAAGCACGGCTGCAACGGTGGCGGTTGCCACGGGAAATCCAGCGGCCAGAACGGCTTCAAGTTGTCGCTGCTTGGTTTTGAGCCGCAGGAGGATTACGAGTATCTGCTTCGCGAAGCCCGTGGGCGGCGCATCTTTCCTGCCGCACCCGGGCGCAGCTTGTTGTTGCTCAAGGCATCGGGGCAGTTGCCGCACGGCGGCGGCTCCCGCATCGATGCCGGTTCGTTTGATTACAGGATGCTCGTAAAATGGATTCAACAGGGGATGCCCTACGGTAAGCCGAGCGACCCTAAGCTTGAGTCGATCACAGTGCATCCTGCCGAGCGCATCATGATACCAAGCGCCCGCCAGCAACTCGTCGTCCTTGCCAAGATGTCGGATGGCTCGGTTGAGGACATCACGCACTCCGCCGTGTACGAGGCGAACGACCGTGAGTATGCCGACGCGGACAACACCGGCTTGGTCACCGTTGGGAATCATCCCGGCGAGATCGCAGTGATGATTCGCTATCAGGATAAGGCGACGGTGTTCCGCGCATCGATCCCGCTGGGCGCCCCGGTGGACAAGTTGCCGGAGAAGAAAAACTTTGTGGATAAGTTCATTTTCGCGAAGCTAAAAACGGTGGGGATGCCACCGTCGGAACTGGCATCAGACTCGACGTACCTTCGCCGGGTGATACTCGACATCGCCGGTCGCCTGCCAACTGTTGAGGAGGCTCAGGCGTTCCTCGCTGACACGTCGCCCGACAAGCGGGAAAAGAAAGTCGCGCGACTGCTGCGCGGTGAGGAGTACGCCGAATATTTTGCTAATAAGTGGTCGTCGTTGCTGAGGAACAAACGCGCCAACGGGGCGCAGTTGCGCACGACAATCGCCTTTTACGACTGGATCAAGGAGAGTTTTTACAGCAACAAGCCGTACGACCGCTTTGTGCGGGAGATCGTGGCGGCCTCGGGCGACATTGAACAAAGCCCGCCGTCCGCGTGGTTTAAACAGGTGAGTTCCCAGCAGGCGCAAATGGAGGATACGGCGCAGTTATTCCTCGGCACGCGTTTGCAGTGCGCCCAGTGCCATCATCATCCGTACGAGAAATGGTCGCAGGACGATTATTATCGGTTCATGGCATTTTTCTCGCGTGTGGGCAAGGCGCCCTCCGGGAGGCCGAGCGAGGAGATCGTTTTTCACCGGGCCGGCGTGGCGGAGGTGACCAACAAAAAGACCAACAAAAAAGTGAAGCCAGCCGGGTTGGGCAGCGGCGAATTCAATATCGCCTCGGCCGATGATCCGCGTCATCGGTTGGTTGACTGGATGCGAGAGGATGAAAACCGTCTGTTTTCGAAAACGCTGGTGAACCGTTACTGGAAACATTTCTTCGGCCGGGGTCTGGTCGATCCTGAGGATGACTTCCGCTCGACCAACCCGGCGACGCATCCAAAATTGCTCGATGCGCTGGCGGATCATTTCGAGCAGAGTGGCTACGACTTGAAGGAATTGGTGCGCGTCATTACCACCTCGACAACGTATCAGCTCAGTTCCGTCCCAAACGAATATAACGGGAGGGACAAACATTACTACTCGCGCTTTCAGCCCAAGCGCCTGACAGCAGAAGTCCTCTTCGATTCATTGAACGATCTGATCCTGGCCCGGAGCAACTTCGGCGGCTTACCGGTCGGGACGCGTGCGGTTTGTCTGCCGGACAACAGTTACAACAGTGCCAACTATTTCCTGAGCGTGTTCGGCCGGCCGGACTCGTCCAGCGCCTGCGAATGCGAACGCTCGCAGGAAGCCAGCCTCGCCCAAAGTCTGCACCTGTTTAACGCGAAGAACATTCACGAACAGTTGGCTCACAAGGAAGGCCGCGCCGCGAAGCTCGCCGCTGACAAGGGACGGGATCACGCCGCGAAGATAAACAGCCTTTACTATCAGGCGTTTGCCCGGTTGCCGCGCAAGTCGGAAATTGACGTGGCGGTTGGTTATTTGAAACGCGAGACTGTTGATAAGGATGGCAAACCGACAGATAAAACTAGGGAACGCTACGAGGATATTCTTTGGGCGCTGGTCAACACCAAGGAATTTCTTTTCAACCACTGAGGGACCGTTGAGTTGAATGCCTCCGCTTGGCCAAGCGTCGAAAACGGCATGATTCATTTCTCATCATTCCGGCGACTTTGCGTCGGGTTGGTTTTTGGGTTCGCATTTAGCCAAGCGCTTGGCCAATTGCCGACGGCCCGCATGACTGCGGTGTTCCCGCTGGGTTGCCAAATCGGCGAAGAGACCGAAGTGCAAGTTCATGGTGCCGACCTTGAGGGGGCGGCGGAGTTGATTTTTTCGCATCCGGGCATTACAGCGGAATTAACCAACGCCGCTGAACGAAAGTTCAAAGTTGGTGTGGCCGCAAATGTCCCAACCGGAGTGTACGAGGTGAGGTTTGTCGGGGCGCTTGGTTTGTCCAACTCCCGCTTGTTTGCCGTTAGCACGCTGGATGAAAGTCGAAGCCCAAGCGGCAACACATCAATGAAAACCGCCGCGACCCTTGGTGATGATTCGGTTGTCAATGGCGTCTGCGAGGTAAGGCTGTCCTCGTGGTTTCAAGTTGAGGCAAAAAAAGGCCAACGACTATTGTTGCGTATCTCAGCGAAGTCTCTCGATTCCCGAATGAGCCCTGTCATGTTGCTGCGAAGTGAAGTAGGGGAGCGCTTGGCAAGGACAAATGCTGACGGCTTGATCGACTTCACGGCACCGGTGAATGGCAATTATCTCATTCAGGTTCACGATGCGATTTTCCGAGGCGGTACGGAATTATTTTTCCGTTTGGAGAACAGCAGCGGTGCGCATGTGGATTTTGTTTCACCACCGATAGTTCCCAGTTTTAGCAAGTCGGAGATCACTCTTTTTGGGAGAAATCTCCCCGGCTCAAAGCCAGCCGGTTTCAAGGCAGCCGATGGCCAGGCGCTTGAGCAACTGAGCGTGAAAATCAGCGAACTCACCCAGACAGGGCAACCGGGCGGCGTAGTGCTCCCGCCGGCTGCAATCGTGCTGGACGGGGGTGTTTTCCGCCTGCCCGGAAACAGTGCTGCGAGCAACCCGTTCTTTGTTGGTCTTCGCCCAGGCAACCCACTCACGATGGAGCAGGGCGGTAACGACACAGCAGATCGAGCTCAGAGAATTCCAACTCCCGGCTTGGTTGCGGGAAGTTTTTATCCGGCTCGTGATGTCGATTGTTTCATGTTTTTGATCAAAAAGAATGAAGTCTATTGGCTTGATGTTTTTTCGCAGCGATTGGGTTGCAGCACGAATCCATACGTCACTGCTCAGCTTGTGGGAGTTTCGAAAGACGGCAAGGAATCACCGGAAGCCGTCAAAGAGTTTTACGATTCAAAAGACAACCCAGGCGGGCGTGGATTCAATGTGTCCAATCGCGATATGTCGTGGCGGTTTCAGGCCAAGGCTGAGGGCCACTGTCGCGTGATGCTGCGCGACTTGTTCAACCAGTCCACGGACGATCCATCGAGGGGCTACGTGGTGGCTTTGCGTCGCGAGCGCCCCGGCTTCCGGTTGGTGGTTCACCCGCAAACGGTTGCGGCTGTATGGAAAAAAAACAAGATAATCGAACTAATGGCAACGCACCTTCGCAAAGGGTCGACGCTGCCTGTAGAAATCATCGTCCTGCGCGAGGGTAACTTTACCGGGCCAATCACTATTACCGCTGAGGGTTTGCCGAAAGGGGTTGAGTTGCACCACTGCCGGGTCAAGGCCAACCAAAAAGCCATAACAGCGTTCCTTACAGCATCAGAGCCGGTGGCTTCATTCATCGGGGACGTCCGCTTTGTAGGGAAGGCGATGGTCGGCGACCGGGAAGTGGAACAAGCGGCGTGGTCAACAGAAACAATTCACCGTGTCGGTGATTATGACAAGGAGGCAGTTTTTTCGCGCGTGGCCAAGGAGTGTGCATTGTCCATCAATGCGGAGGATGTAGAGCCGATTCAAGTGACAACCGTGGGCGATGTCCCGTTCACGGGATTCACCAACGGTAAGGTGAAAATCCCGCTCAAAGTTAAGCGTACTGGCGAGTACAATGAGAGCATCAAGTTAAAAGTATTCGGCATCTCCCAACTGGACAAGTTGGGGGAACTGGAGGTGAAAAAGGATCAGGGCGAAGCCACGCTTGAAATTGACTTGGCCAAGTTCAAGGTGCCTGTCGGGCGGTACACGTTTCACCTCGCCTCAACAGTCAAGGGGAAATACCAATACCCTCCACTGAACGGCAAAAAGACTGACAAAAAGAAGGATATTACTTATCAAATGTTCTCTCCGCCCATCGTATTGGAGGTGGCAGCCGCTCTTAAACCGCTGCAAAAAGTGAAGTAAAAGGACCGCTTACCGGCTTTCGCTTTTGGGGTGCCTGGTTCATTTAGTTGGCATGGTTTATGCCAAGATGCAGCGTAACTTTTGCTCGTCATTTGAGCCTTGTCAGGGCAGTCTTCAACTCCATGAAGCTAATTCTTGATTCCCACAATGTTGAACTCACCGAGGCAATTAAAGATCATGTGAGTGGCTGTGTTCACAAATTTGAACATATGAACCAAAGGGCATTGGAAGCCCGGGTGAATCTGGAGCGGGATCATGTTGGTCTCCCGGGGAACAAGTACAAATGCACCATGCATCTCTATTTCAAGGGGACGGATATGTTTGCAGAGGATCAAGAAAGTGACCTGTATGCAGCCATTGATTTGGTGACCAAAAAAGTTCAGCAGCAACTGCGGAAACGTCACGGTAAAACAATCACAAGACATCATGCGGGGGCGGCAATAGCCAAGCAGACAAGACAGTTGGCGGATGTATAATTGACATTTGGATCTACAATTCACCACAAGTTGAAGCTCGTTGAATGATTCTTCAGTCACGCGCGATCTGGGCGAGCAAAGGGAATCTCATTGCAGATGGGGCGGTTCGGATTAGGGGCGAGCGGATTGCAGAGGTGGGGGCTCGAGTTGACATGGCTCCCGAAGCGGGTGAGCCTGTGGCTGATCTTGGGAACTCGATAATCTTCCCGGCATTTGTAAACGCTCACTGCCATCTCGATTATTCTGGGTTGGCCGGCGGGTTGTCTCCAGGCACATCATTTGCCGACTGGCTGGCTCAGATCGTGTCGATCAAGAAGTCGTTAACGCATGATGATCATGAGGTCGCTTGGCTTGCCGGTGCTGATATGTTGATGAGTACGGGTTGCGGGACGGTGGCAAATATCGAATCAGTGCCGGGAATGTATGCACGCATGGCATCCCAGACTCCCCTTCTAGTTTGTCCGTTTATCGAGCTCATAGCTTATCATTCTGAAGATGAAATTGCTGCGATTGACCTGGCCCAGAATGAGTTGATGGCGAATGAGCCACTTGCGTTAAAGGTGGGAGTTTCTCCTCACGCACCGTACACCATGACGCCGGAAGGGTTAAAAGCGCTTGCTATATTTGCGGATGAAAATTTGTTGCCATTGAGCATCCACTTGGCCGAGTCGGATGATGAATGGGATATGTTTGTCGATGGAGCCGGACCACTTTACGACACGATGAGTTCCCTGGGCAGGGTAATGGGTGACTGTGGCAAGGGCACACCTGTGCAGCACTTGGCCAAGGCGGCTGGGTTCTCAAAGAAAACATTGGTTGTTCACGCCAACAGGTTGATCAACGCCGATATCGAAATGCTGCAGAGAGTGGGGGCCGATGTGGTTCATTGCCCTAGAAGTCACGCTTGGTTTGGTCACGCCAATTTCGACTGTGATCGCTTGGCCAAAGCCGGGGTGAATATCTGCATTGGAACAGACAGTTTGGCCAGCACAGGCGGAGAGACGGCGTTGATTGGGCTGAACATGTTCGCTGAAATGCAGGAACTCAGCCGAAACCATCCGGAGTTGCCTTGCGAGGATTTGCTGCAAATGGCAACAGAAAATGGTGCGACGGCGCTGGGTTTGGGGGATGAAATTGGGGTGTTGAAGGAAGGCTTGATTGCGAACATGGCCGTAATTCCTTACAACGACTCAGTGTTAAGTGTGCCAGAGGCGATCGTTCATCATAGGCGTCCTGTATCAATGTTGATGATTCAGGGTAAGCGCGTTTTTTCAGGTATAGATTCAATTGTGGATTGACTGTGTGTCGAATGTTTAGAAACCTCCCGCGCACTTTGGCGCTTTCTTGAGATGTCAGTTTTAAAAATAAAAGATCCGGAATCTTGCAAATACGACCTAATTTCGTTGGGTGAGATCATGTTGCGACTGGATCCTGGGCATACCCGGGTTCGAACTACACGCAGATTTGATGTGTGGGAAGGTGGAGGGGAATATAATGTAGCGCGAGGGCTGAGACGATGTTTTGGATTGCGAACCGGGATCATTACGGCTTTTGCTGATAACGAAATCGGAAGATTGCTGGAGGATTTTATCCTGCAGGGCGGGGTTGACGTCTCGTTGATCAACTGGATTCCCTATGACGGCATAGGGAAGACCGTCCGAAATGGATTAAACTTTACAGAGCGCGGTTTTGGTATTCGCGGTGCGTTGGGCGTGTCCGATCGTGGCTCAACAGCTGCATCACAAATCAAACCAGCTGATTTTGACTGGGAGGATATTTTTAAAAACCAGGGTGTCCGTTGGTTTCATACAGGCGGCATCTTTGCGGGGCTCTCCGAGTCCACCGCAGAAACGGTAATAGCCGCGGTCAAGGCAGCCAGAAAATATGGGACAGTTGTATCATATGACCTTAATTACCGACCCTCACTATGGAAAAGTATCGGAGGGAAGAAGAAAGCACAGGAAGTGAATCGTGAGATTGCAAAATATGTGGATGTGATGATTGGCAATGAAGAGGATTTTACAGCTTGTCTGGGTTTTGAGGTTGAGGGTCTCGATGATAACATCTCGTCAATTGATGTTGAAAAATTCAAGGCAATGATCGGTGCAGTTGTTCTTGAATATCCGGATCTAAGAGTTATTGCAAGCACCCTCCGAACTGTGAGTTCAGCAACTGTTAACGATTGGAGTGCCGTTTGCTGGGCTGCAGGCCGTTTTTTTGAAGGCGTCTATCATCCCCAGTTGGAGATTTTTGACAGAGTCGGTGGTGGGGACAGTTTCGCCTCTGGTTTGATCTATGGTCTTTTAAAAACCGGTGATCCCGCTAAAGCGGTTAATTATGGTGTTGCCCACGGAGCGTTGGCTATGACAACCCCCGGAGACACCTCCATGGCCTCTGTTGCTGAAGTGGAGAAAATTATGGAAGGGGGAGGGGCTAGAGTTGTTCGTTAACTCTTCCTAAAAAAAAATCTTAACGCGCGCTGTTGTACAGTGAATAACTGATTCCCGGAATTATCTGAGCCCGCGAAGGCGGGGATGAAATTCTTTGCTGGAGAGTTGATAGTCCGTATTGCCGTCATCGACAAATGTGTCAGTCATTAAACAGTCGGAAAAAACATACTTAAAATTGAGGGTTTTTTTTTGCTCCACCCTCTAGTTCTGTAGCCGCTCCATACTCCCTTTCCAGATTAACCTGATGGAATCTAGCCGGGATCGCGCTTGACCAAGGCATTGTTCCAATTTCTTTTTCTCTTCTTTCAGCATGAATATTTCTCTCGATCGGACATTGACATTTATTTTTGCCAAGGTTTCGAGACGATTAATTTCTGCGGAAAGTTTTTGGCTCATAGTCGCGACAGTTTGATGTTTTAGCTTTGTCACTTGTTCCGATAAAAGTTGATCACCAGCCTCAACCATTGGTGGTATCAGTTTTTTTATTTGCCTAAATTCTTGAATTAGGTGGGCTGGGGCATTTCTCATAGTTTTAGGCAGGGAGATAAATCTCTGGTCCGTATTAAGCTCAGGTTTTCCACGGTGGTTCATTACAATCCGAATGGGGGTGGGAGGCAGAAAGCGGTCTGCGTTCAATTCGGATGGGGCTAAGCATTCTAAGATAAATACGGACTCCATTAGGAGAGCGGGAGTAGAATCGGTGTCCCAGTGTACAAAAACAGCAGTTCCATCATTTGATCCCAATAGTTGTTCAACACAAGCCGACATGATGGGATGATCCCAGGAAACGTAGATCATATCGTCTCGGGAAACGGCTCGAGTCCGGTCAAAAGTGAGACTGACCACGCCATCGCGGTTGCCCGGTAAATTAATCGGTAACCGATGGGCGTTAGTAATCCGATAGGTTTGCGGGGCAATGTCATCGATTCCAAGTCCCATAAAGTCAAAAAGGCGGAGAGCGAATTCTTCCAGTTCGATTGATTTCTCACTCTTTTGGATTTGTTGGATCAAGTCACTGGAAACAGCGCTTGAATGAGAGTTGATTTCCAGAAGTTGATCCATGCCTTCCTGAAGTTGGACTTTTAGCTTTTTGCGACTTTCGGCGGTGTCATTAATTAATTTATCTAAGTTTTCTTTTAATCCGGAAAACGACTGGTGTAGACGCCCCTCAAACTCATCCAAGATGGTTTGCCCGCCCAATATACTTTCCTCGAATGCGTTTAGGCCCAAATGGAACCAATTGGCCAAGGTTTCTCTATTGCTTGGCTTTAGGTATGGGATATGGATTTTTATGTCATTTCTTTGCCCAATACGATCCAAGCGCCCGATTCGTTGTTCAAGCAGTTCTGGGTTCAAATGGAGGTCAAATAAAACCAAGTGCTGGCAGAACTGGAAATTCCTTCCTTCGCTGCCAATTTCTGAGCAAATCAAAACTTTGGCGCCATCTTCTTCTGCAAACCAAGCGGCGTTTCTATCCCGCTGGATCAGGGTTAGCTCTTCATGAAAGATTGCTATTTTCAGGTTAACCTTGCTTCTTACGGCCTCTTCAATAGCGCAAGCTTTTGCCTTGCTTCGGCATATCAGGAGAAACTTGTCGGCAGCGTTTTTACGCAAAAGGGAGACCAGCCACTTAATCCGTTGGTCATCGACAAAGTTGTACCTTGGCTCTTTATCAGTCAGTTCAATGTCGAAATCAAATTCGTCACGGTCGTTTTCGAAGTCTTGGCTTGTGTCATCGAAACCCAGAGGGCTCAGCTTGGCCAAGCGCCTGGGGAAACCACGGATCGTTTTTCGTGTGTTACGAAACAACACCCGGCCTGTGCCGTGCCTGTCAGCGAGGTCTCGAATCAACTCGGCTCTTGTCGGCTCAGTGAGTTTTTTACCCTTACCCAATTCAGAGTTCACCTTGGCAAGGATAGCATTTGTGGCGGGAAACTGTCCTAGTTCTGATTTCTTTAACTCTTCATTTGCAATGATTTTTTGGCAAAGTTTTGCGACCGGTTCGTAATTCAAAGTTTCCTCCTTGAATATCTCAAAGTCAGAAAATCGATTGGGATCCAATAGGCGTAATCGCGCAAAATGACTCATCAGACCCAACTGCTGGGGGGTTGCAGTCAGCAACAGCAGTGATCCAGCCCGTTGGCCCAGGGCTTCAACAAGTTGGTACTTAGCGCTTGGTTTATCCGGATGCCATTCGAGGTGGTGAGCCTCATCAACAATAAGTAAATCCCAGGGAGCTTGAATCGCCTGTTCTGTTCGCTTGGCCGACTTCGCCAACCAATCGATGCTGGTCAGCACCAATTGGTCGTCTTCGAAAGGATTGAAACCGGTTTGAGAAGCCTCGATCGCTTTGCAGCGTTCCTCATCGAATATACTGAACCAGTGGTTGAAGCGACGGAGCAGTTCAACGAACCATTGATTGACCAGCGAGTCGGGCAAGATAATCAAAATGCGTTTGGCTCGACCGCAAACAAGCATTCTATTCAGAATTAAACAGGCCTCAATGGTCTTGCCCAAGCCGACTTCGTCTGCAAGCAGTACCCGGGGCAGTTGCCGGTTGGACACCTCGTGGGCAACGTACATCTGATGCGGAATTAGGTCGATTTTGCCGCCGAGTAAACCCCGGACAGGGGATTTGCGCCAATGAAAGATCAAGTTCATGGCAGTAAGACGTAAATCGAAGAGCGTACTGTCGCTGGTTTGGCCCCGTAATAATCGCTCCTCTGGGCCACGATCTGACATTCCGGAGTGAAGTTCCTGCTCAAGCAGAACATCGTTCTCCCCGTGATAAGTAAGCAGCCCTCCGGACTCTGAAACACGTTCGATAATTAATTCGGTTTTGTCTTCACTTTGAATAGTACTTCCAGCTTGAAAGCTGACTCGATAGAGAGGCGGTGACTCAAGTGAGTAACGTCGAGTTTCGTCGCAAGCCGGGAAGAAAATATCGACTGATTGTTCTTCAGTTGAATCAACGATCCCCAGGCCAAGTTCGGGTTCCGAACTGCTGGCCCAGCGTTGGCCAGCAACAAAAGTATTTGATGAGATATCTTGGTTCACTTTTTCGGCTAATACGCCGAGCGAACCGTAATGGATAGTGCCCTTTCGAAAAAGAAAATCTTAATAAATGCAATCTAAGGAGATTTTTTTCTCCCAGTTACACACTACGACAACTTGCGTTATTTTATAACCGTCCCGGACGATTTCAATATTGGCTTAGTGTGCTGTATCAGATGGGTTCTTATTGGGATCGTCTAGGTTATCCGCTGGGGAAGGTGTTTATATGTTTTTCAAAGACTCAGTTTTAGTTGCTGCCGGTGTTGGAAGTTTAATGGCTTCCTTGTTTTTGAATTCAGTTATCTCAAAAAAAAGCCAGAACTGTCTTGTGATCTCAATTGCTGTTGCATTGGTGTGTGTTCCTCGTGTTCTCAGTATCATCTCCGGGTTTAACATTGCTGAGATCAACGGTGGTCAAGGGTGCGGAATTCGGGCGTTGCCGGAAGTGTTGCTGCAACTCGAGCGTGAGGCTGGCCTGGAGGACTAATAACCGGCCGGCACGCCAGCCAGTTCAGGGCCCGGTGCCAGGTGGCTTCATTTCCGTGGTGATCATTCTTCGCACTTCTGCCATCGGGAGCCCTTTTGTCGAGGCGATACCGGCCGCGACCCCGGCCAGGTAGGCCGTGGAAAAAGAAGTGCCCGTGCCATAAAAAGTCTGGTTATTAAACACGGTCACTCCGGCGCCGGGCGCTGCAGCTTCGACGAAGTTTCCGGAGTTGGCGTAATTGGCAACACTGCGCCCGCTCCGGTTTAGTGCCGTCACGCCGATGACTTCCGACTGGGCCGCGGGATAAACAGGCTGGCCGGTCGGTTCGTTTCCGGCTGCTGCGAGAAATAAAACCCCGCTGCTCGCGCCGGATTGAATGACGGCTCGCATCAGGTCGTTCTGCTCGTCTGAACCAAGGCTGAGGCTGATGATGTCGGCGCCGGCTTCGATCGCCGCCTGAACGCCTAGAGCCACTTCAAAGGTTGAGGTGCTTTCAGATTGGCCGTAAACATCGATTGGCAAGATTTTCACCGAGGTTTCCTGCTCGCCATCAAGGGAGGCGGATAGGCCTCGTAGGATCGTCTCTGCCATCGATGTCCCGTGGTTGACTTGATCCGAACTGTCTGCAGGGGCGCCAGCCATGGGGATTTCTTGCAATAAAAAATCGCTGACCTGTGATCCTTCTCGCTGGACGCTCGAGTCAACGAGGCCGATCACGATTCCATCCTCGTCCGCGGAAGAGGGGCGTAGATTCAGCGTTGGAGCCGCAAGCTCGACCGGCGTGAGAGTGTCGGGGCGGGTGATGCTGTAATTGCTGTCGACGGAGGCTACGCCCTCATTTTTTTCTAGCAGCGCCTCGGCTTTTCCGGCTTGTTGTTCGTTTTCAAAACGAAGCCTATAAACGTCTAGTCCGTCGATTTTTCCGACAATCTTCGCGCCGAGTTCGGCGGCGAGAGCCTCGATGTCGATTTCCGAGCCCGGTTCGAGCGTGACGACGAGTTCGTTGGGGATTTTGCCTGGCTTAATCCTGACTTTTTTGCGTATGGCCAAGCGCTTGGTTGGGACGATTCGAACGACCGCTTTTTCGGATGAAGTTTTGTAAACAAGCAGCCTGGACGAGGCTTTGGGGGATGGGATGATTGCGAAATTGACATCGCTCAGCAGGCGGCGAAGTGCTTTTGAGTGAGTCAGGTTTTTGAACCGTGTTGTGACCTGAAGCCTTAAATCCGGTTCAACAAAAATCTGCCAGCGACCCTGTTCGCTGAGTGACTGCAGCACTTTTTCGAGTGAGCATTTCTCAAGCTGAGCCGATGCCGTCCCGTCCGCCTCCCATTTCAGCCCAATGCCTGGTCGATCCGCCTGCGGCTCATCCGCAGCGGTTCCAATCACGGCAACGAGTAAAGCCATGCTTAGAGAGGCAAATTTCATCAGGCAAGGAAACTACGAAAAACCCAAGCATCACACAATGTTTTGCTTTTTGGCATTGGCCGTGACTGACACATTAGCTTGGCGGTTAGAAATTGATCTTTTGGCAACGTTGTTCGAAATAAAAGATAATCTGAAGTGAGAAATAGTTGATGAGATCACCGGCCAGGGGGCGGATATTTCCTCGAACGAAGTTATTCTCGCCGAATTGCTGGTTAGTTAAAAAATGTTCGCCAGTTCAGGCGCGTCCGAATCACGCCTGAAGATTATCGATCTGCCGATGCCGCATTTTCGGGATGAGAACAAATACATCGATCTTCACCTGAACGCTTTTTCACAGAAGGCACTGGCTCACGATCTTGAAATCTGCTACGCCCCGCCGAGCGCCTGATGAAAGGCTTCGAGTGCCACATGTAACATTAGGCTTACTGTCCGGCCAACGTGACCTTGGCTAAGTACATGAGGGGATTACTGCGGAACAAGGTTCCGGCCTGAACCCCGCCCAAGCACATCACGGCTTCGGGATTTGGTTCAGTGTGTAGTGAAATGTGTCGTGCCAGAGATCTTTTCCGGCTTCGCTTATCACGTCAAAACACCTTACCTGCGTGACGTGCCCCTCCCTCCATTCACTCAGTGAGAGGCGCAACTCGAGTCGGTTAGCCGACAGCGTTGCATCGGTCACCTCGATCGGTGTCTGGCTACCCTTCTCCCCGGCGTGGTTGAATCGAGGTGAGCCGTAATCGGAGTGGTACGTGTAACGAAACTGCGATATGTCGAAGTTGTCAGGGTTTGCGGCGCTTGGATTGGCAGGTTCAGTGAACGTCAGCAGAAACCCATCCAGCCTGGCCTCGACCTTCCGGATGGAGAACGGGGTGCTGCCGGTAAAGGTTACGCGTTCAAGTGACGCCGGATCGGGAGCGATACTTGTCCAGGTGCGCTGCAAGCCGCCTACGTAAAGGTTGCCGTCGGGGCCGAAACTCAGCCTGTTCACCCCGGATCGAAAGCCGGTGATGAACGAGAACACGGCGCCCTGATATTCGCCATTTACTTTCTCTAGAAACACGCGTGTGACGAGTGCATTCTGAAAATCGCCGACGAGCAACTGACCCTTGAAGGGACCAAATCTGTTATCTCGAATTTCGGCCATACCGGAGATCGAGCGGGCGAGCGAGTAGGGGAACCAAATCGCCGGCGGGGTGAAGGTGCCGCGTCCCTCGTAAAGTTTTTTTGAGTCGGGAGTGGAGGAGGGGCGGCCAAAGTATTTACCAGGGCGTAGGTGGTTGAGTTCGCACACCGCCGTCCAGTGGCCTTGGTTGTCTGTCACAAAAACATCCCGTTCAGGGCCGAATACCCCAATGCCGTTCGGTTCGCGAAAGCCGGAGGCGACGCCATCCATGGTTCCGTTACTGCCTCTCCGGATTGCCCAGCCCATGAATTTCATGTCCCAACGGCCACTGTGTCCGGCGTTGGCGAGGACGAACCGCCCGTCACGATCCAGGACTGGCCCGTAAGAGAAGGCGTTGTAATGCCCGGAGTAACCCCAGTCCGCACTGACACGCGTGAACTTTGTCCTATTGGTTTTTTCATCGAATGCAATCTCGGTGAGTTCTGGCTTTTGCGAGACGTAAAGCCTGCCATCCCGCACAAGCAGGCCCATCGGTTCGTTCAACCCCTTAGCCAAGCGGTTGAGCGTGACAGGCCCGGCATCGTGGAGCAGGCCGTCGAGCAGATACACCTCGCCGGGCCAGGTGCAAACGGCAAGTCGCCCGTCCCCGAGCCAGTCCATTCCTGTGATCAACAAATCCAGGTCGGGGGGTAGGGGTAAATACTCGGTTTTGTAGTAGGCGCTTCTCGGTCCTGCTCCCGGCTTGAACTCTGCTTGGCCCACTTCACCGATTTTGGCCAAGGGGGATGCGGCGTTCTTTGGGAGCGCAGCCAAGTGCTCATCGTGATGGGTGGTAATGATGAATGTGGCCTCGCCCTTGTGTGGGGGAACAAGTACCCAATGCTGCTCGGCAACCGTCTCTATTGTCTGCGTGTCGTAAATGGTTTCCGCGCCGGCCTCGGTGATGATCGGTTCGGTATAGCTCAACGGGGTGCTTGTGACTTGAACGGCTAGACCATTGATCCCGTCAACGGTAACAGCGCGTTTTGCTGTGCCGTTCTGGAAACTGTTAGCGAGAAACCAGAGCGGGCTTTTGCATTGGCTGATAGTCAAAGCGCGCTGCAAGCCTCTGGGACTGTTCGATGGGTGGAGTTGCACGGCAACGGTTTCGCCGGTCTCCAACTGAAACGTGTAACGGAGCGTCACAGATTTTCCATCGGTAGTCGTGCCTGTAAATTTTCCTTTTGGTTGATCGCCTTCGAGGGAGAACTTGGCTCCGGGTGGCCTCGTTCGCCACGGGAGCGTTGGCGGGTTTCCCCACAGGAATTGGCCGTTGGGTTGGGCGATGAATGGGCGCTTTGCGTTGACGTATTGCGGGCCGTACAGGTCAAGTTTGCCACGCCATACGCTGTGCTCCCTGAGGTTCTCGGTGTCGAAGGCAAACTGAATATTGCCCAGCGGGATGACAATGCTTCGCGTGGCCTTGGGCATTGGAGCATAACGGAAAAGCTGCCCGAGCGGGTCGTGAGCCGGCCTGACCGTCTCTGCTTGGCTAGGCACAGCAAGGGGCAGGGCGCATGCGATTGCGATTAAGGGGATAAAGAGTCTTGGTAACATGCCGGGCGGTTGGCCACCGGCAATCTGCTTGAAAACGGATGGGCCATCAATTCAAACTGCGCGCTTGGGCAAGTTTTGGCTGGCCGGCGCTGGGGTGGCGGTTAAGACTGCCCGCCCCAAAATCGGATGATCAAAATGAAAACACTCACTTGGTTGAATCGTGCCGTGGCTTTGGCTGTGGTTTCTGTTGTTGGTTTCACTGCAAGCCAGTCCGCCCAGGCAGGGAAACCGCCCAAGGGCTTCACCTCGTTGTTCAATGAGAGGGATCTCACCGGATGGTGGGGGCTCAAGACGGAAGATCCCGTTAAGTGGAAGGCACTCTCCGCCGATAAGTTGGCAGAGAAAAAAGCGGCGAGCCTAAAAGATATCGCGCAACATTGGTCAGTGGACGGCGAGGAACTCGTCAACGATGGCCATGGGCTCTACCTGAGCACCCAGAAAGACTACGGCGACTTTGAGTTCCTTGTTGACTACAAGACGGTACCCAAGGCCGACAGTGGGATTTATTTGCGCGGCATACCCCAGGTGCAAATTTGGGACAGCACCGAGGAGGCCAAGTTTAATATCGGTGCGAACAAAGGTTCCGGCGGCTTGTGGAATAACAGCAAAGGCGCTCCTGGGAAGGATCCACTTGTGCTGGCGGACAAGCCGTTTGGCCAATGGAACAGTTTTCGCATCATCATGGTCGGCGAACGTGTCTCGGTCTGGCTCAACGGTGAGATGATTGTTGATCACGCGCGGATGGAAAACTATTTCAACCGGAAGGGTCAAATTCCACGGACCGGCCCAATTCAGTTGCAGACCCACGGTGGCGAAATTCGCTGGCGGAACGTTTTCATCCGCGAGATAGGCACCAACGAGGGAAATGAAATCTTGGCATCAAAGGAGGGTAATGATTTCAAGTCAGCATTCAATGGAAAGAATTTTGAAGGGTGGGCTGGCCCGACAAATAATTACAGCGTTGACCAAGGCTCAATCCAGTGCATGAAAGGCAAGGGAGGCACCATTTATGTCAACGATGAATTGAGTGACTTTTCGGCGCGGATGGAATTCAAGCTGCCGCCAGGTGGGAACAACGGCCTCGCCATCCGATATCCAGGGAGTGGCGACACAGCTTACGTTGGCATGTGCGAACTGCAGGTGCTCGACGACTCTGCCAAGAAGTATGCCAAGCTGCATCCTTCGCAGTACCACGGGTCGGCATATGGCATGGCGCCAGCCGCCCGCGGCTATCAGCGCCCAGTGGGTGAGTGGAATTTCCAGGAAGTCACGGTTAATGGCTCAAGGATCAAGGTGGAGCTAAACGGCACACTCATCCTTAACGCCGACTTGGCCAATGTGGAAAAGCCAATGTATGATCTTGGCAAATTCAAGGGACGTCTGCGTAAGTCCGGGTACTTCGGCTTTGCTGGCCACGGTGACGCCGTCTCCTTCCGCAACATCAGTATCAGGAATATCAAGTAAGCTACGCAAGGTTGCGCGGGTTACTGATTCTTCTTTTTCAGCTCGGCTTCCTGTTCCTTTGTCAGGATTTCCGGCTTGGCACCTTGTTTGAGCTCGGCCTGTGAAGGAATGCGGACGATATTGCTTGTCACAGGCTTCTTGGCAGCGACCTTGGCTTGTTCCACAGAGATCAGTTCAATCTCAAAGCGCAGGGTGGAGTAGGGCGGTATCTTGGGGCGTTTACCGCCCGGGCCGTAGGCCAGTTCCTGAGGGACAACGATCTCCCACTTGCCGCCCGGCTTCATCATCGTCAGTGCCTCGGTCCAGCCGGGAATGACCCGGGTTACCCCGAACGTACTGGTCTCGTTGCGCGAGTGGGAACTGTCGAACTCGTTGCCGTCGATGGTCCAGCCCCGATAGTGCACTTCTGCCTTGTCGCTTTTTGTGGGCGACGAGCCCTTACCCGCTTTGATGACTCGGTATTGCAATCCGCTGGGCGTTATCTTGACGCCGGGTTTCTTCCGGTTTGCGGCGAGATAATCGATGCTTGCTTTTTTGGTGATGTCCGCCTCGGCCGTACGCTTGGTCTGTTCCCGCTGCTGATAATCTTTCCACACATCATCGAGGATTTTTTTTGATTCCTCCTTGGTCATCAATTCGTCCTTCGATAGGTAAGCCGTCTTGACGCCTTCGGCAAACTGGCCGAAATCAATTTCGATTTTCTTGCCACCGAAATCTCCGCCAATCTGCAGACCAACGGCGTAGCTGAAGCGCTCTTTTTTTGTCGCCGGATTACCAGTAGCTTGATCGTTCGTTGCCTTGGGATCGCGGGGGTTGCGGCAACTGGCGCGGGGTGTCTGCCGCCTTTGCCTTGATTTCGGATTGCAGGCTGGCCAACTCCGCCCGGCTCTTGGCGCCCTCTGCCTTGAGGGTCTCGTTTTCTTTCTTCAATGCATCGAGTTGTCCTGTGTCGGCACTCTGCGTTATTTCTGTTTTTCCGTTATCACAGCCAGTCGTCATGAGCATTGCTGCAACGAGCGCGGTAATTATTGTTTTTGTCTGTTTTTTCATGGTTGAAATGTTTGCTTGGCCAGGCGGCCAATGAGGCTATAGCGGCGCGGAATGTAGGATTTGCAGGTTACCACTGCAAGGCTTTTTCACTCTAGGCCAAGCCGCTTGGCCAACTCCTTCGAGGTTCCCTCGTACGCGGCGGAACCGGCGCTGTAGGGGTCGTAGTAAAGGATCGGCTTGCCGTGGCTCGGCGACTCGGCGACTCGCGTGGCGCGTGGGATCACCGTTCGGAAAACCTTGTCCCCGAAATGCTTGCGCACCTCGCTGACAACCAATCGCGAGAGGTTCGTGCGACTGTCGAACATCGTCATGAGCACGCCGGTCAACTCGAGATTTTTGTTCACCCCCGACGTCCTCAGCTTTTCCATCAAGTCGGTGATAGAGCTGATGCCTTCCAGTGAATAATATTCGCATTGCAGTGGAATCAGCAGGCCGTGAGCGGCGATCAATACGCTCAGTGTCAGCTTGCCGAGTGACGGCGGGCAGTCGATCAGCACCACGTCAAAGCGAGGCCCGTTGACGATCGGTTGCAGCGCTTCCTTCAGCCATGTCAGATGGCGCTCACGGTTCTCGTCTGTCTCGCCGTTGTCGACGTCGAACGACATTCGGGCCAACTCCACCTCGGCGGCGCACAGGTCGAACTCGCTCGGGATTAGCGATACGCCTGCGTAGTCGGTCTCCTTGATTTTCTCCTCGAGCGTACTCTCACCAAGCAGGACAGGGTAGAGGCTTTCGTTGGGTGTTTTCTCGAGACCCAGGCCGCTGGTGCAGTTGGCCTGCGCGTCCATGTCGATCAACAACACGCGTTTGCCAAGTGCGCCAAGGCAGGCCGACAGGTTGACGGCTGTGGTTGTTTTCCCGACCCCTCCCTTTTGATTGGCTATGGCGATGACCCTCGGCACTCCACTATTTAAGGGAACGACCCTCGTGATATCAAGACATTCAACCCAGTTGATCTTGTCAAAGCTGGTGTTTAATCAATTCTGAATACCCCTTACTCGCGAATGGGCAGGTTACCGATAGTGTTCGTATACTCCGCTTGGTCAAGCTTCTGAGAGGGCTTCTTCGGTACGTTTGTTAGCTCAGTCTATGCTCGAGGGTTTTTACTGGTGATAGTAGAGGTCGTTGTTACATTGCGCATGCCGTAAATGGCCAATTAACGTTTTCACCTATGGATCAAAAGCATTTTACACCGCCGTTGCCTCACGAGGTGCTGCTACAACTCAAGCGCTGGAACACGCCAACCATCTACAACGGGTGGGAACAGATCACCCGGCATGACCCGGCCCAGGCCGCGATCAATCCCGAGGTGACGACGGATTTCATGCCACAAATGGGCCCGATGGTCGGCTGGGCGGTCACGTTGCAGATCGAACCGAGCCAATCACGGCATAAGGCAGGCGGAGCGCGCCGAGCTGAGGAATATCGCGAATACATCGCCGGAATCCCGGGGCCCAAGATCGTCGTTGTGCAGGATTTGGACAAACCGGCTACGACCGGTTCCTTCTGGGGCGAGGTCAACGCGAATATTCATCGCGCACTCGGATGCGTCGGAACCATCACGGATGGCGCCGTACGGGATGTTGATGAGATGACCAATGCCGGGCTGAAGGCCCTGGCCAGGCGGTTGTGCGTGGGGCATGCACACGTGGTTCCAGTCAACTGGGGTTGCGAGGTGCAGGTCTTCGGGCAGCACGTTAAGCCTGGCCAGTTGGTCCACGCCGACAAGCACGGCTTCCTGGCGATACCGACCGGGGAGGAAAAGAGACTGTTGGATGCGGCTGTTTTCATGGATGAAAACGAATGCAATACCGTCATCAAAACGGCTCGAGGAGCGTCAGGTTTGACTCGAACCGAGTTGCTCAAGCAACTTAATCAATCCGTAGCCGAATTCGGCGAGGCTGCGCGGAATAAATTTGGAAGCTCGGGCGAATTCGGCGACTAAATGAACGACTGACCGATCGGCTTGATAACCAGCTCCGGCACGTGCGCCAGAGGTGGCAGCTTGGCGATGGCCACCGTGATGTCGGCGATGTCGGCCGGCTTCAGGATTTTCGCGCGATGCTCAGCCGAGGGTGGCACCGGTCGCTTGCTCAGAATGGGCGTGTCCACTTCGCCGGGGAAAATCGTTGTCACCCGAATACCGTTTTCGCGTTCGTCCTCATTGGCACTTGTGCCTAGTGCGGCCATGGCAAATTTGCTGGCATTGTAGGCCACGCCGCCGAGCGGAGCGGCCCGCTTGCCGGAAGTCGATGAGATATTGATAACGAGGCCGGTCTTGTGGGGGCGCATCAGCGGCAGCGCGTAGTGCATGCAATTGAACGCGCCGGTGGCGTTGATGGCCATCAATTTGTCCCAGTCGTCCGGCGCCAGTTCGCTCATCGAGCGCTTGGGCACGTTGGCCCCGGCGCAATTCACCAATATATGCAGTTGGCCAAGTCGCTCACTGACCCAGGCGAATAACGTTTCCACACTGCCACGATCGGCGACATCGACCGTGTGGGTAAGGATGGTACCGTCGGCTTGGGTGGCGACTTCGTTGAGCTTGGCCAGACGGCGGCCGGCCACGACGACCGTTGCGCCCTCCGCTGCCAATCCAAGCGCAATCGCTTCGCCCATGCCGCTGCCGCCACCGACAACGACTGCATTCTGTTTAGACAATCCCATAGACAAAAGAATACGGATGCAACTTCAGGATGAAAGGATGATTTATGGGACAAGTTTAAAGGGGTGAGCGGGAGTCTAGCGTCGATGGGGTTGAATAATCATCCATTTAAACATTCTCACCAAAGTTACAAGTTGATCCGTAGCATGAACATGGAGGGACAGGATAATCAGGGTTTTAAAATCGAGAATAGGTGTAAGCTTGGCCAACGTGAGGCAAGGTGAATTTCCAATTGCGTAACCCTGATTGCACTGATTCAAGCTTAAGCTGGCCCATCGGCAATACTGTCAGCAATTGTCAATTATTGGCACTGCCTCCGGTGATGTCTCGACAACATATGCGTTCAATTGTTTCACCCGCGCGAAGAAGACTGGAAAGAACAGGCTTCCATAGGCCGCTTGGCCAAGCGAGTTGATATCAGGGGCAGGGCGAGGCAGTGTGGGCGGCAGTAAATCTTCGTTGTGATACGCAAACCAAACAGTCTGCTTGTTGCCATTGGGCTCACCGTTGTCACGGCGGGTGTGCTTGGGCAAGTGGTTAATCCTCTTGCGCAGTGGGGGCAGTGGCGGGGGCCGCTGTCCACTGGGGTGGCGCCGAAGGCCGACCCACCCGTGGAGTGGAGTGAGACAAAAAATATCCGATGGAAAACCGAACTGCCCGGCCTGGGCCACTCGTCGCCGGTGGTTTGGGGGAGCTTGGTTTTTGTCACCACGGCCGAGATGACGGGTCCAAAAAAGCTGTTTACCGGCGTGACACCGGACGGCGCGCACAACAACTTGAATCCGTTGTTTGACCATCAGTTCGCCGTAATGGCAATCGACCGGCAATCCGGCGCGGTGGTTTGGCGGCGAACGGTTGTGACGCGACAACCACACGAGAGCACGCACGAGTCCGCGACGTGGGCGTCGAACTCTCCGGTGACCGACGGGGAGCATGTCCTCTCGTTTTTTGGCTCAAACGGCCTGCACTGCCTCGACACCGGCGGTCGTCTGCTATGGTCAAGGGATTTTGGAGATATGCAGGTGAAGCACGGCCACGGAGAAGGGGCGTCGCCGCTGCTGCACGGTGAGACGGTGGTTGTGAACTGGGATCACGAAGGTGCATCGTTCATCGTCGCTCTGGCTAAGCGCACAGGCGAGGAGCTTTGGCGCCAACCGCGGGATGAGGTCACTTCGTGGGCCACGCCGATCGTCGTCACGCACGACGGCCAGGGACAGGTGGTCGTAAGCGGAACCAGGCGAGTGCGGGGTTACGACCTCAAGACGGGGGCGGTGATTTGGGAGGCGGGCGGGTTGCCTGGGAACATTGTCGCGTCGCCGGTCGGCGCTGACGGGATGGTGTTCGCCGCTGGCAGCTATGAAAAACAAACCCTGTTGGCGATTCGGCTTACCGGAGCCAAAGGGGAGTTGACCGGTACCGAGCAGATCGCCTGGCAAAAAAACCGGAGCACGCCTTACGTGCCGTCGCCGTTGTTGTACGACGGCTGGCTTTATTATCTCCGACATTATCAGGGCGTTCTGTCCCGAGTGAATGCGAAGACGGGCGACGAGCCAAGAGGGCCGTTTCGGCTCGGGTCGGTTTTCAATATTTACTCATCGCCGGTGGCTGCAGCGGGTCGAATTTACGTGACGGATCGAAACGGAAAAACTTTGGTCATGAGCAATGACGCCGAGCCAAAAGCAATTACGTTGAATAAACTGGACGACCGGTTCAGCGCCTCTGCCGCGCTGGTGGGTGACGCGATGTTTTTACGTGGCGAGAAGTTTCTCTATTGCATTGATGGAAAAGACTGACTTCCGATTGACAGTTGTCAAATCGGGATTTTGGTGGAAGAAATCAACGAAGGAATCGATCGGCTCACTCAATAAATGTTAAACATTTAGTGTCACCCACTGTCACCCATTTTGTCACTCTTGGGGTGCCCCTTTAAGTCTCTTCATGTCTCCTCAGTTTTACGAAGGTGATATTGATTTTAAAGCGGGATTACTGGAATAGCGTCGTAAATTCGCCCTAAATCACGGTCTTTTCCGTACACGCCGGCCTGTCCTTGAATCCAACCCTTCATTTTCGAGATTTCTAGGGTGCGCGACTCCTTCCATTTCCAAAGTTCAGAGTGGCCATCAGCGAAGCTGAGTACGCAACCGCCGTTGTGGCGAGTGCCGGCAAAATCGATCCAACGCCATTGATTACGAGCTGTTACGGTGAATCTGGCGTTGTCGATTGAGCCTTCGTGTTCGTCGATGAACACAAATGCTTCGGACGGCGGCGGGGCAATAATCTCGGAAAATTTATGCCAACTTGTGCGGTCTTTGGGGTCAGGAATATGGTTCATGTGCATGTTCATCGCCACGCTGCGAAAGCGTGGGATCTTGCCTTTGTCGCCAACGGTGGAACGGTCAGAGGGGCACTTGTAAATCTTGACCGAGTCGTTGTACTTGAAAAGAACGCCGGCACGAATGTTTTGATCCGTGGAATCGGAGTAGGCGTTGCCCTTGATCCAGGTAGCAGCAGTGGCGGCCCAACTGCCACGCGAACTACCCCGGATGGTGGCGTTTGGCGGCAGGTGGTCGTTGTTGTCGTCGACATACATTTGCCAGCAGAACTGCAGTTGGCGGTAGTTGTTCATGCAGGAAATCTGGTGGGCCTTGCCCTTGGCATTGCCAAGCGCAGGTAGCAGAAGGCTGGCGAGTATGGCGATGATCGCAATCACGACCAGCAACTCGATTAGGGTAAAGCCTTGAGCCTGTAAGCTGCGAAGTGTTTTTTTAGGAACTACTTTTTTCATTGTTATGAGGTTTCGCGAATCGGCAAAATCTACTTGAATCGTAAACTTGCACCAACAAAAAATTGATTTAAATAGGCAAGGCAACCGTTTTTTTAAAGCTTTTCCTTAAATAACGGGAATTCGCCTTCAGCATGTGCCAAGATCCACCGTACTTGCCCTCATTTTAATACAAAACCAAACTCGTTTACCTCGTCTCCCACTCCTGCCGCGAGGGGCCGGAGTGAGGGTTGCGCAATCGGTTTTAAATAGCTTTCAGCAAAGTGCTCTCCCTGTTTTTTGCTGTTCAAGCCGATTGGACAAGCGGCATTCGCCGAAGACACAAAGCCAACCCGGCAGAGACGCGAAAAGCCATCGAGCGGAGGGCGCTGTTTCTTTTATGGAAACCAAAAAAAACCAACGGGCTTTGTCATTGGTCATGATCCGATGGGTCGTGAGGAGCTGCATGACGAACTTTATGACCTCATGCGAGAGCGAGGTTACACCGGCGGTTTCTATCTTGATTTACTTGCGAATGGATTACTTGTCTTCTCGGATCGTAAACCGCGTTACTTTTTGTTCTCATCGCCAGTTGGGTGATTCGGGCTCTTTGGTTTCGCGGTTAGCGGGGTATTGGGCATCTCGGCGATCATGTTCAGTTTTCATACGATCGGATAACTCCTTTAGGTGTTCGGGATGGGTGCTGGCGAGGTTTTCCGCTTCACCGAGGTCGTTCTTTAGGTTGTAGAGTTCCCAGCGCTGGGGTTGGTAGAAGTAGATTGCCTTCCAATCACCGAGTCGAATGCTGCTGTGCGGTTCGTATCCCGGGCCGCGCGGGCCCCAGACATGTGGGTAATGAAAGAGTAACGGTTGGGTGACTTTTGGCGGCTTCCCGGTGACGTCGGCGGTCAGATCTCGGCCGTCGATGTCTTCACGTCCTGCAAGGAGATCACTGATGCCAGCCCAATTACAGAGGGTCGGATAGTAGTCTTCGCAAATGTTCGGAGTGTCACAGATGGAGGCAGCGGCAATAGGAATCTTTTTCTGATGTGGGTTTTCGGCGTTCGGCCGCGCCCATGAGACGATCATAGGGACGCGCGTTCCGCCTTCGTATGCGGAGCCTTTACCCGCTTTCAGTGGCCAACAGTGTGAGTTTCGTCCCGTATTTCTCGGCGTTTTACCGCGCACTCCATAGGAGAGTCCGCCGTTGTCCGACGAAAACATAATGATGGTATTCTCAGCCACCTTGAGCTCGTCGAGTTTGTCCAAAACCTGTCCGAGGCTGGCATCCATGCCTTCCACCATGGAAGCGTAGCTCACCTCAACACCCGGGATCGGGATGTTGGCGCCTGCGTATTTCTTACCCTTGTAGTTGTCGTCGTATGGCGGATGCGGGCGAATGGGCGCGTGCACTGCGTAGTGGGCGAGGTAAAGGTAAAAGGGTTTGTCCTTCGTCACAGCGGTTTCGACGGCCTTGAGCGCGTCGATAGTGGTGGCATCGGTGAGGTGGATCTCCTTGCCGTAATAATGCTCGAGCCCTGGAATTCCCCAGGGGCGCTTTGGGGTGCCGTCGGGATGGTTGCCGAAGTTGGTTTTACCATACCACCCACCGGGTCCACCGGCGGCGTGCCCTGCGATGTTGGCGTCAAATCCAAGATTCCTTGGGTTGGAGCCGGGTGTGTCGTGAGCTCCCCAATGCGCTTTGCCTGCGTGGATCGTGAAGTAGCCGGCTTTTTGCAGGAGTTTGGGCAATGTGATGGCATCGGGTTGCAGACCGTTACGTTTCCAGTTGATCGGGGCTTGGAGTCGCGCTGTTTTGCCAGATGTTTCCCCGTCCTTGTTGAGCGTCCAGTTGGTCACGTGGTGGCGGATTGGGTTCTGGCCGGTCATGATGGATGTACGCGTCGGTGAGCATACTGCCGCTGCATAAGCCTGGGTGAATTTCACGCCCTGCTTGGCCAGTCGCTCCATATTCGGTGTCCGGAAGTGGTCATTGAAAGGCGTGTGCTCGGTATGAAAAGGTACGGAAGTGTCCTGCCAACCCATATCGTCCACCAGGAACAGTACAATATTGGGCTTTTTTGCTTTTGCCAAAACTGCAAAAGGAAGCAAAAGCGCGAAGAGAGTTAGATAACATTTTTTCATTTCTTCTTTTGCCGAATTTTTTTTGCTCAGATCATTCTCCCGAATCTTGTAGGGTTTTCCTTTCATGCCTGATTGGACCTTAGCGTATTGGGGGCATTTGATGAGGTTGAAGCGATCACCTGGATCCCGTTACCTAAGCTCCAAGCGAGTGTAGGGACTGGAAATAACCGTCGGGTAGGTGTTCTCCTGGTAAGTTATGAACTTACGATGGTTACTGAACAGATCAATGCTTGAGGCCTTGGAATCGAGCTGGATTTCTACGGTCCACACGCCCCGGTCTGCATCGTGGATCATTTCTTTAGTATTTTGATCGGGAATGAGTTCCTTCAGGTACTGCGGGCTTCCGTCAGGGCCGCGATCATTCATCCACCAGATGCGTCCGCTTTTTTCGCCGGAGTTGGGAGCGAAACGAACCGTTACTTTCAGCACATTCTCGGTGATTTCTGTTTCCATCTCGGGCGGGGTCAGAAGTGGCTCGGTAACTTCATCCGGGAAAAAATGGTGAAGGAGGAATGCAGGTTTGTTTTGCTGATCGCGTTCGATTTTTGGATGTGCTTTTTTACCATGACCACTGTTTGCTCCGAGATAAACCGGAATCGAGGGATGATGGGCTCCTCCCCAGGCCATATCGTAGGCAACCATGTCGTGAGTGCCAGGGTGAAACAGCATCTCGACGTCACGAGCCCGAAGTGCCTTCAGATTTCGCGAAATGAAAACCTGATCAGAAATATTCCGAGCGAAGCCTTGTAGGTCTTTCCAGGTGTGACCGGCGTTGAGCGCACGTTGGTTGAAGTTGGGGCCAAAATGCCCGCCGGAGAAACCTCGTTGTTTGCCTCCTACATCGAGATGCTGATCCCATGCCTTCTGATCGCAGAGCCGGAGCGGCGAATCCCATATGGGTGACACGGTGGCATGGACCGCGGTCATCCGCTCGTCATGGATGATTGCCATGGAGGGAGAGGCTCCGTTTTTCGATGAACCTGTCACCGCGATGTTGCCTTTTCTGAAGTGCTCCGTCTCGGCATAAGCCGCTGTGATGGCCCGCATCAAGGTTGCTGGCCAGGCCCAGTACTGGATTTTGTAACGGGGGTTCAGCGACTTCGCGAAGCGAGCTTCAGCTGCTCCCCCCAGTTCGACTTCACCGTAGGATCCTGGCTCCTGCACAACGGTCATGACTAAACCAACGCCGCCCTTGAGTAATTTTAGGTTGGTTCCTCTGGGTCTCGTTTGGCGCTCAAGGTTCCTCGGTGAATTTCCGCCGGTGAGGTGGAAACCGCGCGCTTTTCGATTCGCAGGCACGACCATACGAACCGGCAATCGGTAATCCTGCCCAGGCCATATTTCGCCGACATTGATGGTGATCAGTTTTTGTCGGGTAGCGATGTCGGGCCCTTTGACGGTTTGCCAATCCTGAAGGACTTTGGTTTCGAGTGTGGCCGGATCGCGAATTGCATCCATATCGAACACCTCTAGATCTTCTGCGGTTGTCGACATGACCTGGAAAAACCCGAGGAGACAGAGGGGGATCAGTTGTTTCATCGTTTTATTAAAAAGTTTGAAATTATTTCGTCGGCCTTGATGGATGAGACGGTCAGGGTGACGTCATCCATTCGATTACTTTTTGTTGTTTTATTGTTTACGGTTTTTGTAATTCATCATGGCGTCAGTCGTGCCGACAAGGCCCTTGTTGTTGGTGATGCCGTGGAACACCAGAGGCATAAACGGTGCCGGATCTTCCTTCAAAGTCCAGGCGATCCCGCGCAACAAGAGCAGTCGATACATTGGATCGTAAAAGGTGTAAGTGTAGTGGCCGGTTGTGGTGCCGAAGATTCTTCCCTTGCCTGAAGTGAAGGTCCAAAAAGCGTGACTACGAACGTCCTTGCTCTTCAAAACATCAGCGAAGGATTTGCTGTCCTTGCCAGCTTTGGAATCAATGGCCCCGATGACCTCGACATTGTCCCGCGTGAGCAGATTCCAATAGGACTCGTCGTTCAATCGGATAGATTTTGGCAGCCCGGCAAATGCCGGATGCTCTGTCTTCAGATACAAAGGATGATCATGAGAGAACTTGCTCCACTGCGACGATTTATTGCCATTCCAGGAACATCCGATGCAACCTGCTAGCTTCTTCGCCCGTTCGACCGGACGGATGATGCAAGATTCGTGAATTGAAACGACGCTACCGCCTCTATCAACAAAGCCCTGAAACAGTTCGAACTGCTCATCTGTCAGGTTCGGCAGATGGAGGTATTGGATCAAGAGATCGGCCTGATCAAATTGAGCCTTGGTTGGGAACTGGAAAGCTACGTCCACCGTCACCTGCGAAATCGTTTTCAGCATGGGGACAAACAAATCCTTGATACGGATGTAGTCATGCTCACCGCCCTTGTGATCCTCGGGGCCGGAGAGCCAGAGAATGCGAATGTCCCGGTTCAGTTTGGCATCTTCCCATTCCCCGGTGAGTTTCATTAAAGCCGTCTTGGGAATCGGCTCGTTGGGACGCGGGACGATGTTTTTTGCGCGATCAGCGGCGGCCAACAGGCCGCCCGAACCTATTAGAGCAATCAGGAGCAGTTGTTTCATAAAGCATTAATCCAGTTTTTCTTTCTCATAAACATTGGGCAGTATTTAGCCGATGCGATCTTTTGGTCGATTCACAAAGTGTGTCAAGATGGCTTAGGAAATAAATATTTTTTAGTTCTCTTAATTGTAGCTCCCCATCACTCCAACAACTCTTCAGTGGATGAATAAACTGCTAAAAAACAATAAAAAGCCATTAGCTTTTATTGATTTGTTGGTGGTTATTGCGCTTTTACACCACTCTTAATGAGGCGTTTTCGAGCCCACCTCAAATAGTTCCCGAATCTCTTCGTCCGTCAGTACCCGTTCGTAGATGTATAATTCATCAATTTGGCCATCGAACAAGCGCGGTTCGACGTCCCAAGCACCAATCCGCGCCGGACCAAGATTTACAGGATTCGCCTCATCGAGATTGAAGACCTCCCCCGGTTGACCGTCGAGATAAAACCGGACCTGCTTCTTGTTCTCCCCATTGTAGGTAGTCGCCAGGTGCACCCAGCGCTTCTGAAGGTCTTTAACCCTAAAGGTTGGGATAGACATGCTGGGTGCATTCCCATTAATCCCCAGGTCCAATACTCCCTCTTGACCAGCGTACCCTAAATGGACATCACCCTCCGTCCACCCGTTGTTGTGGTAGATCGACACAAACTTTTCGCTCTCTGGCATACGGTTCACGTTAATCCAGGTCGCAATAGTTAATTGATTGAGGCCCGAGGCAAGCTTTGGTAGATCAACACGTTGATTGAGCCCGTTCAGTTTCAGCGCCTTACCGATCTTACCCTCTACAAATCCAGGCTTTCCAATGGCCACCCCGTCGTTGTCATTGCCTGAGCTGTCGGAAACATTTCCTTCAAATTTCCAGTGTCCCAGTAGCCCTTGGCGATTTTCAATCTTGTAAAGCGCTTTGTCGGTTCGCAGGAAAAGAGCCTCTTCACTAACCGCGGCACTGGCGTGATGCTCGCCATCAAGTTTGTTGCGGGCTAAGAGATTGAACTTCCGCCCCGGCTTGAGCACGGCGGTTTCGCCCTCCCTACTGTGGAAAAGTAACCGACCCCCAACGAACGTCGGAGAGGCCTTGTGGTTGCCTCCAATGCGCTCGCGCCAATGTTCCTTCCCTGTCTTTGCGTCGAGACAGGTGACAACCCCACCGGAGTCGCTGACGAAATAGATTTCTTCGCCTACTAGAATAGGCGACGAGACGGCCGGCACGCTCCGCTTGCAATTCCAAGCGATCTCTGGCTTGGCCTTGGTGATGTCGAATGCAAGCAGCTGCGGACGAGTGAAGCTGGTTCCGATATAAACCATGCCATCACCAACCACAGGCTTGGGCACGACTGAAAAACCGAGTGAGCCATACTTCACCTTCCAAAGCTCCTTGCCGGTTGCCGGGTTGTAGCCGTACAACCAGTCTGCCGCCGGTGAGACGAGCACTTCACGCCCATGTGCTTGGGTGACGACAGGCGTGCCGTAGGCTTTTTTCAGTTGAGGGTTACTGTTCATCTCACCGGTGCGCTGAGTTTTCCATGCAAGCCTGCCTGTCTTCTTTTCGAGGGCGGCTATGAATTGCCGGTCGCTACCGTCCATATGAAAAATTAGTAGGTCGTTCCAAAGTATGGGCGAGCTGCCAGGGCCGTTTTCGTGCATCACCCACAGATCCTGATTCGTCCAAATCACCTCGCCGCTTTTTAAGTCGAGACACGAGGAACCATATGAACCGTTATGAGAATAGAGTTTGCCATCCTCGAGGATCGGTGTGGGAGAGGCGTAGCTGTTTGTCTTGTGTACTCCCTGGGGATCGCGCTTCCGTAACAAAGGGATGTTTCTGACGATTTCTCCGCTGGATTTATCAATGCAAATCGCGTGGATGCGCACGTCGGAGAGCCCTTCCAGTGACTCGTTGCTGGTGGCCTCCTTCAGACGTTTCTTTTTTATCTCTTCTGAGGCAGGAATCTCATGAGCCACCGTCACCCAGACCTGGTTCCCTGTGATAACCGGGGAGGACCAACCGCGTCCGGGCAGCTCAGTGCGCCAAGTGACATTCTTTGACTCGCTCCACTCTGCTGGCAACCGGGAGGCCCCGGCATGGCCTTGTCCCCCGGGGCCACGCCACTGAGGCCAGTCGGCTTGAATCCGGGTTGATGTCGCAAGCGAACCGACGATCACGGCAAATAAAAATCGTAATAACATAAAGTAGAAAAGAGGTGTATTTGTGAAACCCCATTTTACTTGCTCTGTGCTGCAGGGCAACTTTCTTCGTATTTATCTAGGAGCTTAGTTGTTTTTTTGTTAGCCGCCGTTGGAAAAATTCCCTATAAGAACAGTTAAAGCTGTGATAGTATTTCTGTTTAATGATTTTTTTTGACTTCTCGGAATTATATATTAGAATTATTTTCTTCTTCTAATCAGCTGATGAGTAAACGGCTAAAAACCAATAATAAAGGTTTTACTTTGATTGAGTTGCTGGTGGTCGTTGCGATCATCGCCATTCTAGCGGCGTTGCTGCTACCGGCTCTCGGCAGGGCCAAAAGAAGTGCCAATATAGCATCGTGCAAGAACAATGAGCGACAGTGGGTTCTTTCGCTGAAAATGTATGCTGATGATGAGGGAGGTAAATTCCCTACAGCCGGACACCATTTGCCCTACCACATGCTCCGTTCATTCCGGGATACCATCATGTTAAAATATTCATTGCCCCGTAAGATGTTTTATTGTCCAGAAAACTACGGTTGGAACAACGACCAAATATGGGACATTGGAGGCGGAGGCGCACCTTACAGCGTTATGGGCTATTTTTATTGGGCTGGATCACCCCGCTATGGAAGCAACGCTGCTATAGTCAGGATGAGTCCCAAAGAACCTGTTTTTGCCCTAAAGCAGACAGACTCTCCTCATTTCCAGGTGCTGCTAACCGACTTAACCAGGAAATGGGGAGGGAGTTGGGGGCGAAGGGGATTGGTAATGGGCCCAATGGGTTTACTTAATGAGAGAGGCGTCAATCATTACAATGATAAAGGTGATGCTCCGGAAGGCTCCAATCATGCATATCTGGATGGACACGTAGAATGGAAAAAAGCAGCAACGTTTGTAAAATATCCCAAACTGATCTTCGGAGCGGGAAACGAATTATATTTTTGACCCAAAAACAAAATGAAAGTGTTATCAATCAGAATGCGGAAACCTTTATTGAAGGTTATGTTCTCACTGTTGCTCACTTCAGTTGGTGCAACGGCACAAGATGGACTTTTGGTTCATTTAAAATTAAATGAGGCAGGTGGAGAATCGGCCAAGGATTCCTCGGGAAACGGGCACGATGGTACACTTGTTGGAGTTGCAGTTGCAAACAGCCAGTGGGTCGATGGAGTATCCGACAATGCAGTCTCCCTCGGTGTAGGGCACGTGGCCGTAACGGATCTACAGGAAATAACCTCGACCACTTGGGCTGCTTGGGTTCGCCTGGATGCGGATTCGTCTTACGGAACTGCCATTTCAGCGGCATTTGAAGGTGCGGGTGCGGGACATACTCTTGGGTTTCACACGGGAGGCAATGTGAGAAAGCCTCGGGTTTTGTGGAATCATGCGAATGGACATATATCAATCATGTCGGAAGAGACGGTAGAACTTGGGGAATGGAACCATATGGCTGTCACGTATGATGCCAATTCCGAAGAAATAGTTCTCTATGTGAACGGCGAAGCCAAGGCGGATGGCACGGTTGGCACGACGGCTTTCAGTACGTTGAACTTGGGCCGAAGAGCCTCATCTAAAAATTGTCCGCTTAATGGGGCTTTAGATGATGTCTCGATTTTCGACAGAGGTCTTTCGAGTGATGAAATCGGCCAATTGTTCGATGGACAAGACATTGCTGAGGGTTTGGTTCTGTCCTGGAGGTTCGGCGAAGAAGAAGGGTTTGCTTGTGCTGATTCTTCAGGAAATGGAAATGATGGTTCTTTGTTTGGTTATCCCGCCGGTGAGGTGAGCAACTGGGTGGAGGGGAAAATCGGCGGTGCATTGAGCCTGCCTCAAGCCTCAGAGCATTTGGAAATCACGGGGCTGCCAGACGTGACATCGACGACGTGGGCTGCCTGGGTTCGTCTGGATGCAGATTCATCTTACGGAGCTGCCATTTCAGCTGCTTTTGATGGTGCTGGCGCGGGGCACAGTCTTGGTTTTCATACAGGGGGGAATGTGAGAAAGCCCCGGGTCTTGTGGAATCATGCGAATGGACATATATCAATCATGTCGGAAGAACCGGTTGAACTTGGAGAATGGAACCATATGGCTGTCACATATGATGCAGATTCCGAAGACATCATTCTTTATGTAAACGGACAGGCCAAGGGGAATGGCAAGGTTGGCACCACTCCGTTTTCAGTGGTGCACCTAGGCCAAAGGGCTTCATCAAAGAATTGTCCCTTAAACGGGGCTTTGGACGATCTCAGGGTTTACAATCGCTCACTAAGCACTGATGAGATTTTGAACCTTGTGCAATACAAGGCAAGCCCAGGACTGGTTGCTCACTGGAAATTTGACGAAAAATCGGGAGAGCTTGCATTCGACTCCGGCCACAACAGCAATCTGGGTACACTTATGAATTTTGATGGTGATGATTCGCAATGGGTGGAAGGGAAGGTAGGCGGAGCCATCAGCTTTAATGGTAGTAATTATGTTGAGGTGCCACATGATCCCTCTATTGGTGCGGACCTGATAAACGGGTTTTCTGTCTCCGCTTGGTTCAATTCAAACGTGGAACTTGCGGCCGGTGGCAGTGGCAACCGTATGTTGGAAAAAGGAAACAGCTATTTCTTCTTGCAGGGTGTGGGTAGTGGTGGAATGAACTTTTTAGTTAAAAAGGGTGGGGCAAACAAAATAGCCACTACAGGAGAGACTATTGATGCCGGTGAGTGGAATCATATAGTGGGGGTGTTCGATGGTGAAAATGCGATCGTGTATCTCAATGGGGAGCAGAAGGGCAGCATCGCTGTCCCCGCACCTGTTGATGATGCCGGTTTGCCTCTGCGCATTGGATCTGATGACAGTGGTAACTTTTTCGATGGTTCTATGGATGATGTGATGATTTGGAACAAACCGCTGAGTGAAGAGGAAGTGAGCGCACTGTTTAGCAATGAACTAAATCCGGATACAGACAGTGCCCCGGCAATCACCCAGGACCCCGGTTCGATGGATACCTATGAAGGGGGCTCAATTATTCTGACCGCAAAAGCTTCTGGGGCGCCACCGATGAAATATCTTTGGTTTAAGGGTGATGAACCGCTTCGCTGGGCCACGGAGAAAACCCTTATGATTGAAGACTCCACGAAAGAAGACTCGGGATCCTACAAGATTCGTGTCTCAAACTCGGGTGGGGAGATTTTCAGTGAGTCGGCAAATGTAACCGTGCTTCCGGTGGAAGGATTGGACACAGCCAGGCAGGCATATTGGAAACTTGATGAGCAAGATGGCCTGGTTGCGGTTGATAGTTCAACAAACGACAATAATGCAGACTTGATAGATTTTTCCGATGAGTCGTCCCAGTGGGTTGAAGGGAAGGTTGAGCAGGGGTTGGAACTGGATGGGGAGATGACATATCTCGCAGTATTTGATGACGAATCTCTGGTGCTAGGGTCGGAAGCTACATTTTCCTTCTGGATTAAACCTAGTTCTTATGGCCCCGTAGAAGAAGCTGGAAATTACAGTAGATCTTCAAGTTGGATTTTAAGGAAAGGCGATCAGATCTCCCTTCGGTTGATCGACGACCCGGGAACTGTAAGGAAGTCCCTGATTGTAAGATCTGACACTGGCGAAATTTCAAGCACGGTTGTCAGGAAAGCCAATGAGGTAAACACCGTTCAAGGTTCTGTTGAAATTGATAATTGGCAGCATTTCACTGTTGTCTACAAAGCAGGCAAGATCATCTTCTACAAGGACGGATTCCGGTTAGGTCAACCCGAGGAAGGTGTTTTGGGTGAGCCAAATTCTGATGATCTATTCATAGGAAATTATGATGATCAGGGCCTGGTGAGAAATGTTGATGGCATATTGGACGAAGTGGCCATCTGGTCACGGCCCCTGTCGGAAGCGGAAATACTGGAGTTGGCAGGGCGCGACATTTCTGGGGCGCCCGTGGTGATCTCCCAACCTAGGTCCCAGAAAAAACTGGAGGGTACCACCGCCATGTTTGAGGTTATGGTTACCGGAAAACGGCCGGTTACTTACCAATGGTATTTTAAAGGTGAAGACATCGAGGGAGCAACTTCAAGCTCGCTCGTGCTGGCAAAACTGAGCGCTGACCAGTCTGGTGACTATACTGTCAGGGTTACAAATGAGCAGGGAAGCACCACCAGCAATGTAGCCGGCCTGGAGGTCGAACGGTTGGATGCCATTACCAGCGGGTTGGTTGCCTATTACACCTTTGATGAGTCTGAAGGAGAGACGTTACAGGATTTAAGCGGAAACAACATAAACGGAACACTTGAAAGCTTTGATGAAGGTTTTGGTGTGCCGGGAAGGATTGGAGGTGCAATTGCTTTTGATGGGGATGACGACCTGATACACGTTCCCCATAATGACCTGTTAAACCTGGCCAATGAGGCAACCGTGTCATTGTGGATGAATATTGAAGAGTTTGCATCTTATGATCGGGTTTTTCGGAAAGCAGTCAACTTTGACATGGTCCTTGTGGGAGGGGGAGTGATTCGCACCCATGGAGTCAACAAAACACCTTATTCCTCTCCGGGCAACACTTGGGAAGTTGGAACGTGGCAGCACTACGCCTTCGTTTACAAGGGTGGCAAGGTTCAGTGGTTCAAGAACGGCGAAGCCGTGGGGCAGGCCATGTCAGCCCAACTGGGAGCTGTTAACAGTGATCCCCTAATCATCGGCAACTATGGGCCAGGCCTTGATATCGCCCGACTGTACGATGGGTTGCTGGATGACATGGGCATCTGGCAGCGTGGCTTGAGTGAAGTGGAGATATCAGGCATCTATCAAAACGGCTTGGCAGGAAAGCCGCTGAATGAGGAATTTGAACCGCTTAATATCAAGACGATCTCCTTGACTGAGGCTGATGTGAATATCGGTTTTTACAGTCCATTTAGTAGCAGGAATTATCTGATTGAGACCAAGGCTGGGTTAGATCTGCAAGAATGGGCAGAACAAGATGGCGTAGAATTGGGAGATCTTGGGGATGGTGATTATAAGGCAACCTTCTCCAAGGATCAGAATGCCAATAATTTTTATCGGGTTGTGGCGCTTGATCCACCCCCGGTCTTCTTCGACGATTTTGAAGCCGGGGGAGAAGGCTGGACTCATGGTGGGGACGAGGATAACTGGGAACTGGGTGTTCCCACCACGGGACCGGGTAAGGCATTCAGCGGGGACAATGTTTATGCGACTGGACTGGGGGTTGATTTTGAACCGTTCACAGATTCGTATTTGCACTCACCAATAATTGATCTAAGCGATAAAAAGGTACAGGCAACCCTTAGTTTCTCAGAATTCAGAAAGGTTGATCCTGAAATTTCGTTCCACCGGGTTTCCGTGGTTATTCTTGATGCCGAAACAGAGGAAATTCTTGAGGAACCGTATGAGGCATCCGGCGCAACCAATGATTGGGAGGTTCAATCCTTCCGACTCAAACCGGATAGCTTGGCTCGAAAGATTATAGTTGAATTCAGGTTGTCCACAGACGACTTCAATTTACAGGAAGGCTGGTTTATAGACGACGTCAATGTTGTTGCTGAATAAGTGACTCTCAGAATATTTACATAAAATGGCTAAAGATGGACTTAGCTCAGTTTTCTTTGGAATCGAGTAAATTGGGAGTGACCTGATGGAGGTGGCACGGTTAAGTTCTTGGCATAGGAATGATTCCTTCAATTGTAATCTAAATGGGTAAGACTTTAATAAGTTTTGCCGCAATCCTTTTGCTTGTTTTCGGCTTATCCAGTGCGAGGGCTGCTGGGGAGTTTGATTTTTTTGAGACGGAAATCCGGCCGCTACTGCATAAGCATTGTTACAAGTGCCACTCCACCGAGGCTGAGAAAGTGAAGGGTGGTTTGCTGTTGGACAGCCGTCAGGGATGGGAGACCGGCGGCGACTCCGGCCCGGCGGTTGTGCCTGGCGATGTGGAGGGTAGCCTGCTGCTGCGCGCTGTGAGTTACGAGGATGGCGATCTGCAAATGCCGCCCAAGTACAAGCTCACTAACCACGAGCGTGCGGCCTTGGTCAAGTGGGTAGAGGCTGGTGCGCCGGATCCACGCGATCACCAAACAGAGCGCAAAGTCAAAGGTATCGACTTAGCCAAGGGACGCGAATTCTGGGCGTTTCGACCAGTGGTCAATCACGCTGTGCCGAAGATGCGCCTAGTGACTGAACAGGGTGTGGGGCTAGTCGCGATTGATCGCTTCATCATTTCGCGTCTAGCCAAGGAGGGCATCGAGCGGGTCGGCTTGGCCCAGCCGGAGACGCTGCTTCGTCGTCTTTACTTCGACCTGATCGGTGTGCCGCCAACTCCGAAGCAGATCGATGACTTTTTGGCCGATCCGTTGCCTGAGGCTTACGAACGGTTGGTGGATCGCCTGCTGGGTTTACCGCAGTTCGGTGAGACATGGGGGCGGCATTGGTTGGATGTGGCGCGTTTTGCAGAGAGCAGCGGTGGTGGGCGGAGTTTGATGTTCAAGGACGCATGGAGATTTCGAGACTACGTGATCAACGCTTTTAACGATGACAAGCCGTTCGACCAATTCATTCGCGAACAGATTGCAGGTGACCTGATGCCATCAGGCACTCGCGAGCAGCAAAACGAACGCTTTGTCGCCACCGGCTTTTTGGCGTTGGGTCCGCACAACTACGAGTTGCAGGACAAGGAGCTATTACGGATGGAAGTTGTGGACGAGCAAATCGAGACGGTTGGCCGCGCGTTTCTTGGTATGACGCTCGGATGTGCTCGGTGTCACGACCACAAGTTCGACCCGGTTCCCACTGATGATTATTATGCATTGGCCGGCATCTTTCGCAGCACGCAATCACTCGTTCCGGGCAATGTCTCCAGTTGGGTGGCGCGGGAACTTAAACCGGAGCCAGCACTGAAAAAGGTAATCGAGCAACATGCCAGGGAGACCCAGGAAGCTAATGCTGCTCTTAAGGTAGCAAAGAAAGAACTTCGAAAAGTAGAGGAGACTTCAGGTGAGACAGGAATTTACGTGGATGACATGGAGGCGGAGATAATTGGTGACTGGATGAAATCGACAAGCAACAAAACCTATTTTGGCGACAACTACATTCACGACAAAGGTGAAGGGAAAGGGCAGAAGAAAGTCATTTTCACTGCAGATTTGAAGGAGGCAGGGGAGTACGAGGTGCGCTTCGGATACACGGCTGGAACCAACCGCGCCCAAGCAGCGCCAGTGACGATCGAGCACGCCGATGGCCCAACGACGATTCGGGTTAACCAACGCGAGAAGCCGCCGATCAACGACAATTTCAAGATCATGGGACGCTTTCAATTTAATGCAGGCAAAGCCGTTATTTCTGTTTCGAACGCGAACACCCGTGACGTGGTGATCGCGGATGCGGTGGTGTTTGTGCCGGTTGCGGAGTTAAAAAGAGATTCTGTCCCCAGTCAAAGATTGGCCAAGCTGCGGGGCGAGGTCGATCGCCTAGTCAAGCGTGTGGATGCGCTGAAGAAGAGCAAGTCGACGGGTTTACCAAAGGCTATGTCGGTGCAGGACGAGAAGGAAACCAGCGACTGGCATGTGCATATTCGCGGTGAGATCCGAAACAAAGGTGCAGTCGTGCCACGTGGTTTTCTTCAAGTTGCCAGTAAAACAAAAACCGTCGCGCAGCCGACGATCGCCACAGGGAGGAGTGGTCGACTTGAATTGGCCGAGTGGGTGGCAAGCAGTGAAAACCCTCTGACGAGCCGCGTGATGGTAAACCGTATTTGGCACCATCTAATTGGAAACGGGTTAGTTCGAACGACCGATAACTTTGGGATGATGGGAGAAACGCCAAGTCACGCGGCTCTGCTGGACTGGTTGGCGCATCAGTTCGTTGTTGATCAATGGTCCGTGAAGAAAATGATCCGCCGCATAGTGATGTCGCGCACCTATCGACTGGCTTCAACTGGGGAGAGCATTGGCCGGACGATCGATCCGGAGAACCGCCTGATTTGGCGCGCCAACCGCAAGCGGCTTACAGCGGAGTCGATCCGGGATTCGATTCTATCGGTGAGCGGACAATTAAGCATGCAACAGGGTGGCCCCACGATTCGCAAGTTTTCGCAGTATGACTGGGGGTACGAATTTAATACCATCCGCCGCAGTGTGTACGTGCCGTTGTTCCGCAACACATTGCTGGAGGTATTCGAGACGTTTGACGTTGCCAACCCGAACGTTGTGTCCGGCCGGCGTTCTGAAACGATATTGCCGACTCAGGCGTTGTACATGATGAACAGTCCGTTTGTAAATGCCGAGGCAAAGCGGGCAGGGGAACGTATTATTCGTTCCGGGGCGACCGATGCTGAGCGGGTGCGCCTGGTTTATCGACTTGTGCTTGGCCGTGACCCCAGCGCTGTTGAGGCGGATGTGGTGATGAAATTTATCGAGGAATCGAAAGTTGGCGAAAAGTCCGGAGCTTGGTCGGCCCTGGTTCACTCGCTTTTTGGGAGTGTGGACTTTCGACACTTGGATTGACGATCGACAAAAATGAATTACAATTCCTTCGTGCAACCGATTTCGCGCAGGGAAATGCTCAGGACTTCAGCCTGTGGATTTGGTTCTTTGGCCTTGGCTGGGCTGTGCCAGCAGGCGCAGGCCTCTACTGGTCCGGCGACATTGCTTCAGCGTCAACCGATGTTTGCGCCCCGGGCCAAGCGGGTGATCTTTATTTTCATGGCAGGTGGACCTAGCCATGTCGATTCGTATGACTACAAGCCGGAGTTGATCAGGAACCATGACAAGGATTACGACTTCACCGGCGTTCGGTTTGGCACGTTTGGCAAGAAGAGCAAACGGAAGCTGATGAAGCCGCTGTGGGACTTCAGACAGTATGGTCAATGTGGCCAGCATGTCTCCGAGTTGTTCCCGTACACGGCGCAGATGGTCGACGATTTGTGCTTCATCAAATCGATGCATACCGAGGGCGTCGCTCATGGTCCCTCAACGTTATTCATGCACACCGGTGCCACCAATCTAATCCGTCCGTCTGTTGGTAGTTGGGTGACGTACGGCTTGGGCACGGAAAATCAGAATTTACCCGGCTTCGTGACACTGCAGCCTTCCGCCTCAAAGGGCGGTCCGCGAAACCAATCCAACGCCTTTCTGCCGGCGATCTACCAGGGGACCGCCATTGGCAAGGCAGGGCAACCAGCAGGTGAGGCAACGCTGCGCAACGCCGTGAACCCGTCGTTGTCGCATGCCGAGCAAGTACGTAACTTCGAGTTGCTGCAGGAGATTAATCGCGCCCAGTTGTCAGGGAAACCGCAGGACGACCAACTCGAGGCGGTAGTGCAATCGTTCGAGCTCGCCTGGCGCATGCAGATGAACGCTCCTGGGGTGTTCGATCTGTCCGGCGAAAGCGCCGCGACCAGGAAACTATACGGTATCGGTGAAAAACCGACGGACAACTTTGGCAAGCAATGTATTATGGCACGCCGCATGGCGGAGTCTGGGGTGCGCTACATTCAGGTAAATTACGCAGATGAAAGCACCAACCCGCGCTGGGACCAGCACAGCAACATGCCCAAGCACATGGATCACGCCCGTGCGACCGACAAACCAGTCGCTGGACTTCTGGCGGATTTGAAAAACCGTGGACTACTCGAAGAGACGCTGGTTTGGTGGGGGGGCGAGTTTGGCCGCACACCATTCTCACAAAGCGGCGACGGACGTGATCATAACCCGCGCGGTTTCACAACATGGCTCGCAGGTGGGGGCGTCAAACCGGGCATGTCCTATGGGGCCACCGACGAACTCGGCGACACCGCAGTGGAGAACAAGGTTCATATGCACGATTTGCATGCGACCCTCCTGCACATTCTCGGCTTGGATCACGAAAAGCTGACCTACCGTTATGCCGGTCGCGACTTCCGTCTAACTGACGTCCACGGCAGCGTCGTTCAAGGGATTTTGTCTTAAGGGCGAGCGCGAGAGGGACCTGTTTTATCTGCGAAGGTGTCTTGTGGCCCTTTCCTGCATCCAAGCGATATCTTTGTTATTGGGGGAAGGTCGATCGTATGCGGTGCCCACTCCTTTTCTAAACGCGGCCACGGTTCGTGAATCCAGCCATTTCTTTGTTTCGGAGTGCCCGTCGGCAAACGATAATCCGCCGCCACCGCCGTGGTAACTCGCTGGAATATCCACTATTCGGTGCATTGTTGGTTTATCCGGATAACCTCCCATATCCACCACAAACATACCGTCATTTATGCTGTCTTCCCTTTCATCGAGAAAGACGAATGTGCTCGATGGCCCCGGATTGATCATATCTTCCAGTTGGCGGTAAATCCTCCACGGGCCAGTGGAGGCAGACCATCCCATGGCTCTGTTTTCACCTCGTCCACCGACCCAGTTGAGCATGGACATACTACGAACACGGGGCAGTGTTTTGCCCTTTGCTTTTACAGTGCTGGTATCGCCGGGGCATTTAAAAATATCTTTGTTATTTCCGGAGTACTTCCAAAGAATGCTTTTGGACAAATTGAACGTTGGATCCCAGTTCATTCTGTTGTTGCCGTCAAAATCAAGCCAGCCACCGCACCATTCGTAAGCTCCGTGTTTAACATGTGGTAAATTACTGTTGTTGTCTTCGACGTACATTCGCCATGCAATCATGAGTTGCCGATGGTTGTTAAGGCAGCTAATCCCTTGTGCCTTTGACTTGGCCATGGCCAGAGCTGGTAAAAGCATGGCCGCAAGGATCGCAATAATCGCAATGACAACAAGTAACTCAATGAGAGTGAACCCTTTGTTGTATCGGGGAAATTTATTCCTCAGCTTGATTCCTCGCCGACGTGAATATTGAAATGAAGCACTCATGTTTTAAGGGTATTCTCCAGAAGGAGTTGCGGGAATGCGGACGCTGTCAGTTGCCTTTTGTGAAGTCAAGTAACAAGTCGGAAGTGGGGTGGTGCGTTAAGTTAACTTGCCCCAGCCGCCACCGCCAGGGGTCTTCATTATCAGTCGGTCGCTTGCCTCCAATTCTTGTTGGGTAACAGAGGCAAGTTCCTTTTCTTCGCCGTTGCGCTTCACCAAGTACTGTTCGCCGGGGTGGCCCGCTTGGCCTCCGTTTAAGCCATAGGGGCCTTGGGTGCGATTTTGGGTGAGCAGCGAGAGCGAGACCGGTTCTGTGAAGACCATCTCGCGGATGATGCTGTTGCCGCCGGTGAACTCGCCTTGGCCGCCGGAGTTTTTGCGGACGGCGAATCGCTCCAGTCGGACGGGAAAGCGCCATTCCAAAATCTCAGGGTCAGTGATAGCCGTGTTGGTCATGTGCGAGTGCACGGCGTCCGCGCCGTCGAAACCCGGCCCGGCTCCCGTGCCGCCGCAGATGGTTTCATAGTAGCTGCAGCGCTCGTTGCCGAAGATCAGGTTGTTCATCGTCCCCTGGCTGGCGGCGGCGATCCCGAACGGCTTGAGCAGTAGATTCACTAACCGCTGGCTCGTCTCGACGTTGCCGCCGACCACGGGTGGCGCCTGAGTGGGGTCGTGGGGGAACTCGGGATTGAGCAGGCAACGGGGAAGGGTGATCTCGACGTGTTCCATCAACCCCTCGTTTAGTGGCACCGGTTCGTTGACGAGTAACCGGATGACGTAGATCACCGCGCTTTGGACAATCGCTGGCGTGGCGTTGAAGTTGCCGCTATGCAGGGCATCAGTGCCCGTAAAATCGATGCGGATTTTTCCGTCGTGAACCTCTATCGTGGCCTTGAGTTGCGTGCCGTCGTCCAGCTGTTCGGTGGCGATATGCCGTCCCGGCTTGAGAGTGGTGATGCGCCGAGCGATAGCGTCGGCAGCCCGTTGCCGTATTTGACCCATGTAGTCGGTGACTATTCCAGCGCCGTGCGTCGTGGCCAGCCCCTGTAAGGCCTGGGTGCCGAAAAGATTAGCGGCGGCTTGGGCCTTGAGGTCGGCCAAGTTGTCTTCCGGCGATCGCGACGGATATGGCTTGGCGGTCAGCAGTTTTTCAATTTGTCCAAACCGAGCCTCAGTGCCACGATACAAAAAGGTTGGCGGAATGACGACGCCCTCCTCGGCGAGCGATTTGGCCAGGGGCGGCATCGATCCGGGGCTGATTCCTCCGAGTTCGGCGTGATGTGCGCGGTTGGCTACGTATCCAAGGAGTTGCCCTGCATTGTCGAACACCGGGCTGATCACGGTGATGTCTGGGAGATGTGAGCCACCGTGGCCGGGGTGATTGGTGACAATCATGTCGCCGGCGCCAAGCGCTTGCCCAAGCGCGATGGATCGAACACAGAGGCCAAGGGCCCCGAGATGCACTGGAATGTGCGGCGCGTTGACAACAAGTTGGCCATCGCGGTCGAGCAACGCGCAGGAGTAGTCGAGACGTTCCTTGATGTTGGTCGAGACGGCGGTGCGCTGCAGTAGTTGCCCCATCTCCTCGACGATCGAGCCAAACCGATTTGTGAACAGTTCCAATTCGACGAGCGGCGAGTGAGCGGCGTCGCTGGCTTGGGGCGCTCCGGAAGAGCGAGTCAATTTTAGAGTGCCGCAGGAGCCAAGAGTGCCGATCCAGCCGGCGTCAATTCCGAGGGTGCAAAAACGATCCTGCACGACTGCCGGCCCCACGATGCACTGGCCGATGTTCAGCGACTCGCGGTCGAGAACCGGCTTGTTGACTGGTTGTCCCGTTGGGTCGGTAAACGATTCCGGCTCAACCGACGGCGGATGTGTCGAGGCGACGACCCTCGCCGAGACGACCTCGATCGATTTGTTGTCTGGCCAGTAGCCGAAAAGATTTTCATACCGCTCGCGGAACGCCGTAGCCAAGTCGGTCGTTGTGTCGAAGGCGATTTCCTCCGTGGATTCCTGCCCTTCGTGCCGCAGCGAAACAAGGCGGCGGCGGACAATGATTTGTGTGTCTGCAAAGCCTTCAGCTTTCAGTGAACCAAGCGCGAATGTTTCGAGTTCGGCGAAAATGTCGCCAAGCGCTAGGCCATGCGTGCCGAGTGGTTGGAGAATCTGCCGCTCGGCGAAGCGCTCAATAACGGCTTCGCGGAGACCCCGGGCGCTGAGAAGTCCGGCGTCGCTTGGGCAAAGAACGGTGCTGACACCGAGTTCTTCGGCGATGGCGCAGGCGTGTTGGCCACCGGCACCGCCGAAAGCGACGAGCGCGTAGTCGCTGGGATCGTAGCCTTCGCGGATGGAGATTTTGCGAACCACGTCGGCCATCCGTTCGTTGGCGATGTCGAGAAATCCGGAGAGCAAATCCCGCTCTGGCGGCGGCTCGGGAATCGATTGAGCAACCTGTTGGAGCGCGACTTTAGCGGCGTCGATGTTGACCGGGATACCGAACTGTTTAGGGTCGAGTCGTCCGAGCAGCAGGTTGACGTCGGTAATCGTCAGGGGGCCGCCCGCGCCGTAGCAGGCCGGGCCGGGATTCGCGCCCGCGCTCTCTGGGCCGACAAACAATTCGTCGCCGTTGAAGCCGCAGATCGAGCCGCCACCGGCGGCGACCGTCTCGATGGCAAGCACCGGCGCGATCACCCTGGCGCGGCCGACGCGATGTTCGTATTTGTAATCGAAGTCGCCGTCAAACCGGCAGACATCGGTGCTCGTGCCGCCCATGTCGAACCCGATGATGCGCTCATAGCCGGCTTGACGTCCGGCCATCGCGGCTCCGACGACACCACCCGCCGGGCCGCTGAGCAAGCTGTCCTTGGCCCGGTAATTTGCGCGGGAGACGAGTCCACCCGCGCTGGTCATTACGTGCAGTTTTCCGCTGGGTAACTCGCGCTCAACGCTTTCGAGATAGCGCGTCATAACCGGCGACAAATAGGCATCGACAACAGTTGTCTCGGCGCGGGGCAGCACTTTGATAACCGAAGCCAAGTCGCTTGACACGGAGACGTGTTGCCATCCGGCGTCGCGGATGTGCTTGGCTAGGCGTTGTTCGTGTTCGGGATTACGGTGGCTGTGGAGACAGACGATGGCGGCGGATTGGTTTTCGTTTTTAGGCGGCTTGGGCTGCGGGAGATTGAGCGGGCGGAGTACTTGGCCAAGCGCGTCGAGTCGTTCGTCGATCCCAACGACGTTGGCGTTGAGTGGGGCTTGTTTTTGGACGTTCAGGGCGAACAAGTCGGGCCGTTTTTGATCGCCGATGACGAGCAAATCCTCGAAGCCGCGCGTGATGAACAGCGTGACCTCAGCGCCTTTTTCCTCGAGCAATGCGTTGGTGCCGCGGGTGGTGGCCAAGTGCATGACCATCGGCGGGAGCGCCTGGGCGGCGGGAGTGCCAGTGGCGATTCGGGCTGCGAGAATCGGGGCCTCGACGTCAAAGGCGATCTCGATCGCTTGACCAATCGGGGTTCCTTTGGGCAGCGGTTTGGCCAAGCGGAATTGCCCTGACGAGTCGTGACGTGTGATTTTCATCGGCTCCCCGGGTTGGCCAAGGAGTTGGAATTGTTGGCCAAGCGCGAAGCCGGCAATGAGCGGTTGGGGCAACTCGACCGTGATCTCGGTCGGCGAGTAGATTGCCGTCAGCGTGCCCCGGAGGCAACTGCTGGAAAGAACCTTGAAGCGCTGGGTGCACCCGTGCGGGTCGGTGGCGAGGCAGTCGGTGAAGGTGCCGCCGGTATCCACCCAGACGCGCCAGCCGTCTTTTTGTCCATCGGTTGCGTCGTCACTCACGATTGGTGGATTGCGGCTCGATGAGTACTTTTATGCGGAAGCCGCCGGTATGCAGTTCAGCGGCTTGGCCGACGAGAGCCATGATTTTACCCGAGGCACGGAGGTCGCCTTTTAAGATGCTGAATTCTGTGGTGCCAATGGTTGGCTCGCCTTCGTTGATCACAACTTCGATCTCAATAAATTGCTTGTTTGGTTCGCCGATACTCACGCTCGCTTCCTGTTCGGCGATGACGGTGATTTTGGGAGTGGTGAGTACCACGGGATTGTCCGGGTCGGAAGCATCTGTGAGTTGGAACGCGACAGTATAGATGTTAGAAGTTGCTACGTTGTCGTTCCCGAAATTGGAGTTAAGGGTGAGTTGGCAGCCGGCCGTGAGTGTCAGAAATCCAGTGAGTAGAACGGTTCTTAATTTCGCAGAATCCATCACTCCAAGCTAGCAAGGCGCACGTGAGCTCCCAAGCTATTTTTGGGCGCGGAGTTTTTCAGTAACAGCTTGAGCGTCGGTGCCTGTGATGAGCAGGGTTTTGTTTCGGCTTTTTTCGCCGCGGATGAGAGACACGGCGCTTGGTGGGACGCCGAGTGACTTGGCGATGAACTTGGGCAGCGCATTGTTGGCGGCGGAGTCCACGGGCGGCGCGGTGATGCGGACTTTAAGTTGCTCGCTTGCGGGGTCGGCGATGATTTCATTGCGCGAGGAACGTGGCTGGACGCGGATAGCCAGAGTCACGCCTTGCGGGGTTTCACGGATGTATTTGGGCAGTTCCACTGGGGTGTCCATTTGAGGTCACGAAGCGCTCGCTGCCAAGCCGCGAATGGCGTATATTGCCGCTGTGAAAATAGATTTAGCCCAATGGGGCAGCTTGTTTCTGGCATTGGGTGTTGCCGGTTGCACAAGTACGAATCCGGGCGGGGTTCAGTCGAGTGCCGCGGCGAAACCGGCGGTGATCAATGACCGGGCGATCATTGGCCAGATGACTCGCGAGGCGACGAGAATGATGGATTCCGACGAGACGGTCTCGATGGAATCATTGATCGAGCAGCTGAAAAAAGAGCCAAGGGCCAAGCTTGGTTTGCCAGAGGGAAAGGGAGGGCGAGCGGAGGATGTGCAAAAGGCAATCGCAGTGGTGGGTGGTGTTTACAAGTGCAAACGATGCACGCGCTGGCATGTGGCTCCGGCTAGCGGATTCTTGATCGCGGAGGATTTGCTGGTGACCAACTATCACGTTGTGAACCAGCCTGAGCGTTCTGCCTTGGCAGTGCGGTTGTTCGACGGTCGTGTGTTTATGGTCGAGTCGGTTGTTGTGGCGAGTGAGCGTTACGACTTGGCAGTGGTGCGTATTCCCAATACCGGGATTACACCGGTGGCGCTTGGCCAAGCAGCACCCGTTGGGGCAAAAGTGGATTTGATCAGCCATCCGAACCAAAATTTTTACACCTTGAGCGAGGGGCGTGTTGCCCGTTACTTTATGACACAACGCGATAAAAAAACTGTTCCGGCGATGGCGATCACAGCCGATTTTGGTCGCGGATCCAGTGGTGCGCCTGTTCTGAATGAAGCCGGGGAAGTGGTCGGGATAGCTGCCAGCACCGAGTCACTCTACTACACGGAAGATGACGGCGATCAGAAAAACCTGCAGATGGTCTTCAAAAACTGCGTGCCGGTGAGCCAGTTGCGCGAGTTGATTGGCGGTTAACCAGTGCTTCAGCCCTTGCTCGGGACGCGGATGCTCTCAACCAAGTCCTGCACTTCTTGCGGGGCCTCTGGTGCGGTCTTCGAGACAGCAAACGCAACTGCAAAATTAACCAAGGCACCGATAGCTCCGAATGCATTTGGTGTGATACCTAGGAACCAGTTGGGCTCCATACTTCCCAGAAAACTGGTACTGGAGATAAACAGGATGCCTTTGTGCTGGAATACATAAAGCAGCGTGACGCTCATCCCGGCAATCATCCCGGCCACGGCTCCCTGACGATTCATTTTTTTCGAGAAGATGCCCATCATTAACACCGGAAAAATCGATGAGGCGGCCAAGCCGAACGCTATGGCCACAGTCCCGGCGGCGAAGTCGGGAGGATTTAACCCAAAGTAACCAGCCACCGCGATCGCGCCAACCATGGCCAAGCGGCCGGCATTGAGTTCCTGTTTTTCAGAAATGTCAGGCCGGAGAATGCCCTTGAGGAGGTCGTGCGAAATAGCCGAGGAAATTGCAAGAAGGAGCCCGGCAGCCGTGGAGAGTGCAGCCGCTAATCCGCCGGCCACCACTAATGCAATCACCCATCCGGGCAGGTTGGCAATTTCAGGGTTGGCCAGCACGATGATGTCCTTATCCACGGTGGTCATTTCATTGCCGGCCCAGCCGTATTCGGCGGCCTTGGCAGTGAATGTTTTATTTTTGTCGTTGTAATACTGGATACGGCCGTCTCCGTTTTTGTCCTCAAATTTGAGCAGGCCTGTTTTTTCCCAATTCTTGAACCACTCGGGGCGTTTTTCGTATTCTAGATTTCCTGTGGCTTCACCGACGGGGCCATGTTGTATGGTTTCTGTGAGATTAAGACGGGCCATAGCAGCGACTGCGGGAGCGGTGGTGTATAGGATTGCGATGAAGAGCAGTGCCCAACCGGCGGACAACCGCGCGTCGCTCACTTTTGGCACTGTGAAGAAGCGAATGATTACATGTGGCAAGCCGGCGGTGCCGATCATGAGCGTCATCGTGTAAACGAACATGTTCAATTTGCTGCCATTGACAGATGTGGTGTATTGGTTGAAACCCAAGTCTTGAATAACCATATCTAGCTTTTCCAGCAACGGTGTGCCGTCGGCAACCGATCCGCCGAGGCCAAACTGGGGGATCGGGTTACCAGTGAGTTTGAGTGAAATAAAAATAGCTGGGACTGTATAGGCGAAAATCAAAACAACATACTGTGCAATCTGCGTGAAGGTGATGCCTTTCATGCCTCCAAGGACAGCGTAGAAAAAGACGATGGCCATCCCGATATAGAGGCCGGTGTTGTAGTCCGTCTCGAGAAACCGTGAGAACGCGACACCAACTCCTTTCATTTGTCCGATGACGTAGGTAACCGAAACAATAATGAGACAGATCACGGCAACGATTCGCGCGGTTCTGGAGTAAAACCGTTCTCCAATGAATTCCGGTACGGTGAATTTACCGTACTTGCGCATGTACGGCGCTAGCATCAGAGCGAGCAGCACGTAACCGCCAGTCCAGCCCATGAGAAAGACAGATCCGCCGTAACCGCCGAAGGCGATCATCCCAGCCATCGAAATGAATGACGCGGCGCTCATCCAGTCTGCGGCGGTGGCCATGCCGTTCGAAATTGGGCTGACATTACCCCCTGCAATATAAAACTCCTTCGTCGAAGTCGCTCTGCTCCAGATTGCGATTCCGATGTAGAGGGCGAACGAAAGTCCGACAATAAGGTAGGTCCAGGTTTTTACGTCCATCGATTAACTTTCTTTTAGTCGTTCTCCTCTTCGAATTTAAACTTCCGGTCGAGTTTGTTCATAAACCGGACGTAAACGAAAATCAGCACCAAAAAGACGTAAATGGATCCTTGCTGTGCCATCCAAAATCCGAACCGAAAGCCGCCGAGTTTGATTTCGTTGAGTTGGTCGACGAACAAAATGCCGCAGCCGAACGATACGGTGAACCAGATCGACATAAGGATCGCTAGTATTCGGAGGTTCGCCCGCCAATAGGCTTTGCGGCGTTCTTGGAGATTGGTTTCACTTTCCATTTTCGTGGTTAAATTTGCTCTTTGATCGTGTCCCAGATTTCATTGCTTACGCAATCCGGGGATTGGTTAGCATTGATAGTCCGGAATCGCTCCGGGTCAGCCTTGGCCAAGATGTGGTATCCGTCGAGCACTCGTTCGAAAAATTTTGTTCCGGACTCGTCGAATTGATCCTGTATTTCGCCGGTTGATTGATGTCGATCAGAGACGCGGGCTTGACTGACGCTCAATGGAATGTCGAGTAGCAGTGTGAGGTTTGGCTTGGTGCCGCCAATGGCCAAGTCGATAGCCTTCTGTACCTTGAGCAAGTCGAGTCCTCGGCCGTGGCCCTGATAGGCCAGCGAGGAGTCGTAAAAACGATCGCACAGTACGACGGTGCTGTTGGCGAGGGCAGGGCGGATCTCTTGCTGGACAAGTTGAGCGCGGCTAGCGTTCATAAGTAGCAACTCGGTATCGGGAGAGATTTGATTGTGGCCGGGGGGGAACTTGACCACATCTCGGATGGCCTCGCCGATGGGAGTACCGCCTGGCTCTCTAAGGGTAAGAGTCTTGTGCCCCTCCTTGGCTAAGCGTTTGGCTAATCGCTCAATCTGAGTCGATTTACCGCAGCCCTCAATGCCTTCAAATGTGACAAATAAACTACTCATTTGAGGGCCGGTTTATTCCTCTTGATAATGGCACGGCGAGTTTTCAACTCGCGCGGGAAGATCCGGACCAAGTAAGCGACAAGAGTCTTGATCTGCCTATCATCAAGCGAACCTCCGTGCTCTTTAGCAAAGGCTGGCATCAACGTGTTCGGCTTGCTCTGGGCTGTCCACTGTTGCCAATATTGCTTGTCCTTGCCGTTGGCCAATGGGCGGAGATCCGGGACAAAGGGGGCCCTGTTTTTGGATTCGTGGCAGATGCCGCAGGCGGTTGCATAAAGTTGTTTGCCCTGTTTGCCTACGGTTGGCTTGACATGGCAGTCGGCACACTTGCCCTGAAAAATGGCCTGCCTGTTTAGTGCGGCGGCGCGGAGATTGGCGGCGCGTTCCTCCTTCGAACGTTTCGTGAGTGGCTTGGAAGTATTGCCGATGGCGACACGCGCCTTGAGCGGAATGATGCCTTTATCGGTTACAATGGTGATGGTCTTGGTTATTACACCGGTTTTACCGCTTATATCCATCGTAACCGGTATGCCTCCTTTTTGTCCTGCTGTGATGATCCAGGGTAGTTTGGGCAACCGCGCCACAGTGCAGCCGCAGGAGGAATCCGCTCGCTTAATTCGAATCTCGCCGGCGGTTTTGTTTTGAAAAAGAAACTCGAAGCCGACGTCCTGTTCGCCCGGTTTCGCGTTGTGGGCCTTGGCCAAGGCGTCCCACGTGAAGATCTTCTCGATGGCCAGCTCGCGCCGCTCACTGTTTGGCACGAATTCGGAGGCGGCCGTGTCGCCGACGGCTGAATGACAAAGCAGGCTAAACATTATTGTAAGGAAAGTTGCCTTGTTTCTCATGGTCTGATCTAGCTCTCGATGTGCTGTTTGTTGCTCAGCACGGGTTTTATCCACGAATTGAGTGTTGGAAATCAATCTTCGATTGTCTTTCATTTGCAGGAGGCACCGGAGACATCAATAAACATTGCTTTTGGCAGGGACCTGAAAAGTTGCATTTCTGGTGTGGTTAGACGAATCACGACGCGAGTGGGTGTTGGGCGAACCGACATTCAAGGGATGAGAGGTAAATCATTTTGCCTGTTTTGACCGGTCGGAGTCCTGCCTGTGTTTGGCCGACCTTATCATCTCGACGCTTACCCAGCGAGTGTCCGGCAGGATGAATTTTTTGACCACAACTCGCACGACACTTGGGCTAAATTGATCGAGCACGAGCATGCAAATGTCATCGGCCAGTGCTTCAATGAGTTTCCAGCTTCGTGCTTGGCCAATCGCCTTGACCGCTTGGCAGACGGCAAAATAGTCAATGGTTTCAGTCAGGTTGTCGGTTGCTCCGCTTGCCCCGAGGTCGTGGGCCAACTCGATGGTGATGAGAAGCCGCTGCGGCTCAGTTCGTTCCTCGTCCGGCACGCCAACATGAAACCGAACCTCCAAGTCCTCGATAGTTATAAGGTCAGACATCGGTGGGAATTGTTGAGTTGGCCATTACGGCGTCGAGCAGTATGCGGGTGGGTCGGTTCAGATCGAGTTGCAGCGCATCGGGTTCGCTCACCCAGCGATACGCCTGTGCTTCATCGTTGAGTGTCACGTCGGTTTCTCCTGCGACGCGGCATGTGTAATTGAGCAGGATGAAATGTTCGGGCCGGTAAAATTCCTCTGAATTGATGCAGTCCTGCGAAAGCACAAACTCGATATCAGTGATCGTGAGGCTGGTTTCCTCGGCGATTTCACGGCGGAGTGCGTCTTCGGACGATTCACTATGTTCAATCTTGCCGCCCGGTATACCCCACTTGCCCGACCATTTGTCAGTGCGAACCATCAGCACTTGGCCAAGTGCATCGTAAATCAGTGCGCCAACGGTTGCGACGGGCCTGCGTTTGCTGCTTGGTAGGGTCATGCCGTTGGCTTGTAAGGTGCCTTTGAACTCATCCAAGTCCGTGGCGATGTGGGTGGGGTTGGCTTCACGGAGTTGATCGAGCGTGTTGTAACCGGTGAGCAACGCGCAGGAATGAATGCCGCCGTGGTGTGCCGTCTCGACATCATGCTGCATGTCGCCGATGTACAGCGTCTCGTCCTTCGAAAGATTGTTTTCCTCGATGATGTCGTGAATTTTTTCCCGCTTGTCCCATACGCCGAGGTAGGTTTGCTCAAAGCAATCACTCATCCCGACGTTGGCAGTCTGTTCAGTGAAGTACTCCTGCTTGACGGCGCTGAGGACAAAGCAGCGAAGCTCTTTGGATTTGCAGAAGTCAAGAAACTCGACTGCATGGGGCAGGGCAATTACCTCGCCGCAGACTTTCCCGAAGTAGCTGTGGAACCATTCCTCAAGTTGCTCTAGCGGGACGTCGGGGGTAAAGCGATTGTAGAAGCCAGTGAAAGGCAACTCAAACTCGGCTCGGAACTCAGCCAGTGTAAGTGTCGCGACGCCTGCCTGCTCGAGGATGTAGTTGGTGGCTTTGAAGACGCCCGGCAGGTCGTCCACAAGCGTGCCCGACCAATCAAAAATGATGTTCCGAATCATGCACGCGGATCATACCCGAGATCGTTGCGCGAAGTAAGGAAACGTTTACCGTGAAAAACCGTAGCGGTGAAGGGGCGGGGGAGGTTGTTCCCGGGTCGAAGTTGAAAAAGTTACCATGCGAACAGGGTGACTTTCTCGACACGTCCCGGTTTGTAGATCCATTGGACGTCGTGATCACGGTCGATTCATCAATCTCCCACTTGGTCGGTGCGCATGGCTAAGTGGTCTGGTTGCTGTTTCTGTGCACGGGAGATTGGCGCTGGCTGCTCGGGTTGGAAGATTCACCGTGGTATCCTATGGCCTCAATTTTCGTGTAATCCCAGGCGGGAGATTGGGGGTAGTAATTCAAGTCGTGATAACCAGCTCAAATGTTATAGCCCTAAGGGATTCGCGCTTCAGAACATACTTGTCCAAACTGGTGCGGCCATGTTGGCCCAGGCTAATGTTATTTCTCAGTCCGCATTGCGGTTGCGGGGTTTAAGGCTTGCTGTAACGTTTAACTTTCCATTCATGCCCAAGGCGGCTTCGATGCCGCCCTGTGTTTTTGCGTTAACACGGTTACTTTCTGTAAGACTTGAGTGTTTCCATGGCGCCCAACTGCTTGAGGATTTTCTTTAAACCGTCGATATTTTCCCGCAGGGCTACCTCGGTGTCGATGGCGCTGCGGTGATCGAGGATCCCGATTGCTCCCCGGTAGCCGGATTGTCGAATCGTGTTGAGTAGTGCCAACTCATGCTGCCCTTGGCCAAGCGGCAAAATCTTTGGCTTCGCGCCGTCGTTCATCCCGTTGAGATTCAGGCAAAGGAGGTGTGGTTGCATGAGTTTCAGCGACTTTTCAAAATCCGCGATGTGTCCGTGGGCGTGGTGCAGGTTGTAAACAATCCCTACATGTCCGGCGTTGTGATGCGCCTTAAGATGCTTGCATACCGCCACGAGATTCGCCGGTTCGCCGCCCCAGCCGCCATGGTTATAGAGGCCAAGTGCGCAACCAAGCTGCCTTGTTCGCTCCACCAACGGTAACAACGCCATGGCCGCTGCTTCAACACGGGCCTCCTGTGTGGCTGCATCCGGGGTGCTCAACGTGTGCCAAACCTGTGGATGTATCTTGTGCTTTTGAAACAACCGAAAGGCATCCTCGTGCACGCTCCAAAAGGCGAAGAACTCAAGTCCGTGCTTTTTATATTGAAGGATTTCCTCTTCAAAATCTTTCACATGTTTCGCGCGCCAATCGTAGGCCACGCGCTTGAGACCTAGGCGGACGAGCATCTCTGCTCGCTCAGCCGGCTCTCGCTGCTTAGCGTCAAATGGCACGATGCACCAGGCAACAAGCCGATCCTTGTCAAAGTTGTCGCCATGAGCGCCATACAGGAGAGCGAAGAGAACACAAACTAAAGCCAGGATCTGTTTCACCGGTTCATTATGCTCTCGATCTCGTCCGCTTCGATCGGGATTTTTGCCATCAGGTTTATCGGGCCATCCTTGGTGACGACGATATCGTCCTCGAGCCGGATGCCGAACCCCTCGTCCGGGAGGTAGATGCCAGGTTCAACAGTTAGCACGGTCCCGGGGGCGAAGGGGTCGTTGGTGTCCCCGACGTCGTGCACGTCGAGCCCCAGCGGGTGGCCAAGGCCGTGCATGAAATATTTACGGCAGGCGGGGTTGTCGGGATCCTGCTTTTTCACTTGGCTGGGCTTGAGTAGGCCGAGTTTCAGTAGTTCCTCGTTCATGTGCGCCTGTGATTCCTTCGTCCAATCGCGGTGGAGCTTGCCAACGGTGGCGCCGTCGATGCTCGCGCGCAGCACGCGCAGCACGGCGTTGTAAACCTGCTTTTGGCGGCGGCTAAACTTGCCAGCTCACGGGAATCGTGCGCGTCAGGTCGGCGTTGTAATTTGCGTAACTGGCTCCCACGTCCATCAGCAGCAGCTGGCCTTTTTTACAAACTTGATCGTTTTGAAGATAGTGCAGCACGCAGTTGTTTTTCCCGGCGGCGACGATCGGCGTGTAGGCGAATTTGCCGCGGCGGCGGATGAACTCGCGCGCCCATTCGGCCTCCACCTCGTACTCGGTCACGCCCGGCTTCACGAAGCGCAGTGTGCGGCGGAATCCTTTGGCAGTAATATCGATCGCCTCATTCAATAATTCAATTTCTAGATCCGTCTTCACCACGCGCAACTGGTGCAACAACGGGGCGAGTCGGCGATAGGTGTGTAGAGGGAAATCCTTGCGGCATTGGCGGATGAACCGCGCATCGCGCGTCTCCACTTCCACTTTGGCTCGTTTGTATTCGTTGCTGTTCAGGTAGGCCGATTCTGCTTCGCATATCAACGAGCGAAACATCACTGGGAATTCTGACAGCCACTGGATGTTTTTGACACCGGATATTTTCCGCGCGTTCTCCTTCGTGTGCTTGTAGCCTTCCCAGATTTGCATGTGCTGATTGGGTTGACGCAGGAAAAGGATTTCGCGGTGCTTGTTATCCGCAGCTTCGGGAAACAGCAGCAGAATGCTTTCCTCCTGCTCAATGCCGCTCAGGTAAAACAGGTCAGCATTCGGTTGCATCGGTAGCGAGCCGTCGGCGTTGGTCGGCAGCACATCATTGGCGTTTAGGACAGCCAGGGATTTGGGCGCCATCAACTCGGCGAGCTTTTGGCGGTTCTGTACGAAGAGTTTGTTTTTAATTGGCTTGTGTCGCATGACAATCGGCGGCGATAGACTGCGTGAAAGATAGCCAGGCGGCAATGGTTTTTGATTTATTCCGTCTGATCAAACGTTTCGAGGTACTGTTGAACAATCTGTTTGAGCGGTGGGGGCTTGGGCAGACCAAGTGCCACGGCTCGGGCACCATTGGCTGCGGTTGGCCAAGTATCGACGATGGCCTGGATGCGCGGGTCGAAGGCATCTGCAATTTGACCAAGCGCGAGATTTTGCTCCTCAGTCAGGTCCCTTAAAACCTGTTCAGCCAATGTTGGTGTAACGCGGTGCGCGGGCAGGCCGTAGGCTCTGTCATCGCCCAAGCGCTCCTCCGGTACTTCATGCAGCGCGATGAACGAGTCGACGACGGTGCGGAAGCCGGTCATCGGATGCGGCTGATCGCGGTGCACCGGCAACTCGCAGGTTTCGCCGTTGAGCGGTTCGCGGAACATTCCGCTGGCCCAACTTGAAGCGGCGGCGTTGGGCTTGCCTGGGCGAATGATCACGGTGGGTAGGCGAGCCGAGCGTCCGTCGAAATGGCCCTTGCGCGTGTGGTCGTTGACGAGCAACTCGCACATGGCCTTGGTCATTCCGTAGGTGGTCTGCGGTGTCTGCTTGGCCAAGTCGCTCACGGGAGTGGGCATCGCGGCTCCACCGAAACTGGCGATGCTGCTGGCGAAGACCACCCGCGGTCGACCCGCAGCGGCTCGAGCGGCTTCAAAAATATTCCGCCCCCCGTCGAGATTCACCCGCAGGGCATCGTCGTAACGGTCCTCGCATTCGCCGCTCACCATCGAGGCGAGATGAAAAATGGAAATATTTTTTGCACTGCCGATGGCTTCATTGATCACGTCACGGTTGCTGATGTCCCCGACTATTTGCTGCATCCGCGGGTCGTTCTGCGGTGTAACAAAGCGTGCATCGATCAGCATTATTTCCTCTATTGGCTCTTGGCCGCCGGAGGGGCCGGTGAGCCTGCCGTGTTCGAGCAGTGTCGTTGCGAGTTGTGAACCCAGAAAACCGCCTCCGCCGGTGATGATTATTTTCATATCAGTTGCCGGTAATGTTGTTCAACGCCTCCAAGTGGGTCAGCAGGCCGCTGTGATCCATGTCGCCCTTGCCGCTTTGCACCATGGCGTCGAAGAGGCCGTGCAGGAGCTTGGTGATGGGGAGTTCGAGGCCAAGGCGGTCGGCGGCGCTGAGGGCATTGTGTAGGTCCTTGAGCTGAAACTTGGCCGGACCGCCTGGCTCGAAGGCGCGATCAACCATCCGCTGCCCGTGCTCGGTGAGGATGCGGCTGGAGGCAAAGCCGCCTTGCAGCGCTTCGCGCACCCTGGCGCGATCAGCGCCGCCTCCACCGGCGAGAATAAACGCCTCGCTGACCGCGCCAATAGTGACGGCGACGATGACCTGATTAGCGAGCTTGGCCAATTGGCCGCATCCGTTCGGCCCTACGTGTGTCGCTTGGCCAAGCGGCGCAAAGACCGCCTGCATCGCCGCGAAGGTCTCCGCGTCACCGCCGGCCATGATGGCCAGTTCGCCTGCTGCCGCGCCCTTGGTGCCACCGGACACCGGGGCGTCGAGATAGCGCACACCGCGCTTGACGTGGCGCTTGGCGTGCTCGATGGCCTCGTCGGCACCGATGGAACTCATGTCGATGTGGGTTATACCTTCGCGCATGGCCTCGGCTGCGCCTTGGGCAAATATTACATTCGATACCGCCGGCCCATCGGAGAGCATGGTGATGACCACGTCGGCCTCGGCAACAGCGCTTTGCGGTGAGTCGGCGACGATGGCTCCGCGCTTGGCCAACGGCTTGGCCTTGGCCTGGCTGCGATTCCACACGGTAAGCGGCAGCCCTGCGGATAGGAGGTTTTGGCACATCGGCGCCCCCATCAACCCGGTGCCCAGGAATGCGATGCTTGGGTAGGGATTCATCGTCTATTGCTTCCGGGGACTCTGCCTCCGGGCCGAGGCGTTGGTTCGGAAATAGTCGAGCCACTGCAGCATGAGCGCGGATTTCAAGCTGGATTTGTCGGCCCGATATTCCTCCAGCGTGCGGCCCCAGTAAAAGCCGATCCAGCCGTCGGTCGTCTTGGCGGATTTCGTCACGAACTGGTCCAGTTCCGGGAGACCGCACTTGAGGGGAAACATCTCTTCGATGACCAGCGGCTTACCCACGTCGTACACGGCCAGCGCCTTGAGCGCCTTGTCGACCTCTCCTGTCTTTGGATAAAAATGGACGCTGACAAAGTCGAGATTCTCCCCGACCTCCGGCGAATAAAACAACGGCTTGGCCCCGGGAAACGTGAGCGCCCATGGGATGACGCCGACGGTGATCATGTGGCGCTGGTCCTGCCGGCGGATGGCTGCCACCAGTTTGTCTACCCACGCTTTGGCCACCTGCTGGCGGGTGCGCTCGGTCAAGTCTAGGGCGATACGCTGCACGAAATGTTTACCGCCGAACTCACCCGCCAGCCAGTCGGTTGCTTTCTTCTTGCCGGGTAGAACCGGCTCATTCATCAGGTCATAACAAAAGATGGCCGGACTGTGGGCCGCCACCTTGGCGATGGCTGCCCAGAAGTGGGCCTGGGTTTTCCAGCGGTCGGTTTCGCCCTGTTTGTTGGTACCACGCCGGAACTTCCTTTTTGTGGTAGCAACCCAGCCCTGTGAGGTTGAGATACAGTCCGGTCTCCTCCGCCAGGCGAATCAGCCGCTTGAGTTGCGCGAGTGCCTTTGCGTTGGGCTGGTCTGGGGAGTCCATGAAACTGCCCAGTTGCAGGTGGATGCGGACGACATTGGCATCCAGCGCCTTCATCTCTGAAAAGTCTGCTACGACGGTGTCCCATTCCGACTCCCAGTAGTCCTCAAGCAGGCGCCCGGGTTCGTCGTGATCGTAATTGAATCCCCAGGCGCGGAACGGCTCGGCGCGTTCGCCTCGAACGAAGCTGTCTCCATTGGCACTCGGACGAATCCATTCAAGCGGCTGCGCCGACAAAGTCGTCAAGGGAACAGTCAGCAGCCAAAACAAAGCGAGATGGATGGCTTTCAAACCGTAATTCATTTTGTCTTTTGCTTACGCACTGGGCGCTTAGCCTTGGACTCGTAGTCGGGATTGGGCACTGGCATCTTGGCCCGCATTTGGTTTTGCCATGTGAGGAGCTTGGCTCGCAGGAGCTTGGCCTTGGTTGGCTTGGCTTTGGCCAAGTTATGGCGTTCGCCGGGGTCGTTTGCGAGGTTGTACAACTCGAAGTTTTTATAATGATAAAACTCGATGAGCTTCCAGTCGCCGTCGCGGATGGATGCGCCGGGTTTCCACGCGGAACCGTGGTAGTGCGGGTAATGCCAGTAGAAAGTGCGTTGGCCGGAGTCGTTGCCTTTAAGCTGGGCGACGAGGCTTTGGCCGTCAGTGTGGAGCTTCGGTCGCGCGTGGAGGCCTGCGAGTTCTAGCATGGTGGGGAAGAAATCCATGCTCACCATCGGCTTGTGCGACACGCTGCCGGGTTGCGTGACGCCGGGGGCGCGAATGATTGTGGGCTCGCGCACGCCGCCTTCGTAAAGCCAACCCTTGCCAGCGCGCAGCGGGAGATTGCATCCGGGGCCAGACCGTCCGCGTCCAAGCGTGCTAAGGCCACCGTTATCGCTGAAGAAAATGACGACGGTGTTTTCGTCGAGCTTGAGTTGCTTGAGCTTGGCCAAAAGCGTACCAACGCTGTCGTCCACCGCCGCAACCATCGTGGCCAGGGCCGGGTTGTCCTGTCGCAGGCGGTTGGTGCCATCGTGCTCCGGCTCGGTTGGTGTTTTGCCCTCGAACGCCTTGGCCGCCTTGGACTGATAATGGTCGATGTGTTTCTTGTACGCCTGAATCGGAGTGTGGATGTTGTAGTAGGAGAGGTATAGCAGGAACGGCTTGGCTTGGTCGCGCTCTTCCAGGAATTTGACAGACTCCTCGGTGAGGCGTTCGGTGAGATACTCGCCTTTGCGCTTGGCCTTGAGCGCGGGATTGCTCCACGGTCCGTAGTAGCCGCCGGGCGGCGAGCCGCGATGGTGGCCGCCGATGTTTATGTCGAAGCCCTGGTCCGTTGGCCATTGTCCCTTGTTGCCCAAGTGCCATTTGCCGGCGAAAAAGGTCTGGTAGCCATGCTCTTTGAGCGCCTCGGCGATGGTGACTTCCTCGAGCGGAAGGTGGCCGCGATCCTCGGGGTGGAGCAGGGGGTTGGCGGGGCGGTTGGCTTGGCCGGGGATCCAGTCGGTGATATCGACGCGAACCGGATGGCGGCCGGTCATGATACTGGCGCGTGTTGGGCTGCACACGGAGCCGGCGGCGTATCCCTGCGTGAACCGCATACCGCTCTTGGCCAAGCGGTCGATGTTTGGTGTCTCGTGAAACGTGCTGCCGTTCGCACCGATGTCCGCCCAGCCCATATCATCCACAAGGAAGAACAGGAAGTTGGTCTGCTTGGCTGCGTCAAGAGCCGGTGCGGATGTGATAAAAATGCAGAGGGCGCAGAGGCGCATAGAGACGCAGGTTTTTGTTGTTTTGGTTCTTTGAAATCTGTGTCGGCTCATTGAATTGATTTACAGCTTCGGGGCTTTCCACTGCGGGATGCCGCTGTTTTTCATCTGCTCGGCGTACCACACGTGGAAGGGGCGGGTGGGGGACATCGGCACCTCCTCGTTCACCATCAACGGGTGGGCTTCTTTCCAGAACTTGTTGTAAGCGGCTCGCATTTTCTCGGCGACCTCGGGGTGCTGATCGATGATGTTTGTCCGCTGGCCGGGGTCTTTCAACATGTCGAAGAGCACGTCCTTGGGCGAGACACCGTGTTTCTGTTGCCGTTCAGAAACACTTACTGCCGTGCCGCCCCCGACAAAGCGGTAACGTTGACTGCGCACGGCAAAGTTCTTCCATTGGTGCGTGTTTGGGTCAGTCCCGGTCGGCCAACGAGCTTTGTGGGTAAAGAGAAACCGATTATCAGGTAGAGTTTTCTGATCCTCATTAAGTAAAGGCAACAAGCTCCGACCTTCCACCTGACCCTCAGGCAGGTCCTTGATCCCAGCGATGGCCGCGAAGGTCGGCAGCACATCGATGTGCGCACTCACAGTATCAATACTACGCCCGGCCTTCCAGTGACCGTCCCATCGCACAAAGAATGGGACGCGCACACCGCCTTCATCGGCACTGCCTTTGAGGCCCTTCATGCCGGCGTTGAAGAAGGGGTGACTCTTGGCCACCGGTTGGCCGGGACGGCCGGAGCCGCCGCCGGTCATTCCGTTGTCGCTCATAAAAATCAGGATCGTGTCTTTGTACAAATCCCATTCGTCCAGCTTGGCCATGAGGCGGCCCATGTTTTCATCGATGTTCTCGATCATGCCATAAAAGCCCGCCTGTCTGTCGGCGAAACCAAGGTCGGTAAAGTGCTTTGTGTTCTTTGGCGGCGCAATGAACGGTCCGTGCGGAGCGTTGGTGGTGATATATGCAAAGAACGGCGCGTCGCCATCTTTCTTCTGTTTAATCCAGCCAAGCGCGGCTGTGAAAAACAGGTCGGTGCAGAAGCCCTTGGTTTTGACGAACGAGCCATTGTGCCGGATGACTGGGTCGAAATACTTGTTGCCAGGCGCATCGGCGCAACTGCATTTGTACGCCTGCCCGATGCCGCCTGCGCCGTGGATGAAGGCTTCGTCAAATCCGCGCGTGTGCGGTTGGTACGGCTCCTCGTCACCAAGATGCCACTTCCCGAAAATACCGCTGGTGTAGCCGGCCTGCTTGAGCACTTGCGGAAGGATGGTGGCCTTGAGCGTCATACGTTCGCGCTCGAGGATGGTGTGGGTCACACCGTTTTTCATCGGATGCCGGCCGGTCATTAGTGCGCTGCGAGTCGGGGCACAAGTGGGGCTCACCAAAAACCGGGTAAACCGTGTGCTGGTGTCGTACAGTTTGTCGAGGTGCGGCGTGCGAATCCAAGGATGTCCATGCCTGCCGACAGGCCCGTAGCCCTGGTCGTCGGTAATGACGAGAACGATGTTGGGCGGCTTTGCTTCGGTCTTGGCTTGAAAAATGCAACCGCCGAGGATGCAGAGCAGTACAGGCAGGCTTCGCAGAGAAAAGTGCATGACCAGTTGATAAAGGAAACGTCTATGGCTGCCAAGCCTTTGGCTTGAGAACGGCGGTAGTTTTCGTAACGATGCAGTGCATGCCGGGAGAGACGAGTCAACAACCGCAACTCAAGCGCGTCATCGGCCTGCAGGGGGCGATGATGATGGGGCTGGGTTCCATCATCGGCACTGGGGTGTTCGTGAGCCTCGGCATCGGTGCTGGAATTGCGGGGCCGTCGGTGTTGTTAGCCATCGTGTTGGCGGCGGGCGTGGCGATGTGCAATGGGCTGAGTAGCGCGCAATTGGCCGCCAATCATCCGGTGAGTGGTGGCACCTATGAATACGGCCATCGCTGGCTGAATCCCTCGCTGGGTTTCATAGCGGGTTGGATGTTTCTCTGCGCCAAGTCCGCCTCCGCCGCCACGGCTGCACTGGGCTTTGCCGGGTATATCGCTCACGCCACCGGCATGGGAGCTTCGTTGCCATTGGCAGTGGGCGTGGTGGTCTTGGTGATGGTGATTGCCCTCAGCGGTGTTGAGCGCAGCAACAGGGTGAACGTTGTCATCGTGTCGATTGTGATCTTGGCGTTGATGGTTTTCGTGGGGGCTGGCTTTTCAAGCGCCGTTAAAAACAAGGCCGCGTTTCAGCCACTCTTCGATGGCGGGAAACTCACCGACCTGCTCCATGCCACGGCGCTGATGTTCGTGGCCTTCACGGGCTATGGCCGCATCGCGACGCTGGGGGAGGAGGTGGCGGAGCCACAGCGCACCATCCCGCGCGCGGTCATCGTCACGCTGCTTATCTCTATGGCACTTTACTTGTCGGTGGCTTTTGTGGCGATTGGCGTGAATGGTTTTGAGAACCTCGACGGCTCGTTGGCATTAGCGAGCAAATCCGTGAGCAACAACGCGTTGCCAACGGTGATGCTTGTCGGCGCGACGGTGGCGATGGTGAGTGTACTATTGAACCTTGTGCTTGGCTTATCGCGCGTGGTGCTGGCGATGGGGCGGCGCGGCGATTTGCCGAAGGCGACCGCGCGCATCAGAGAATCAACCCGTGTGCCTGCGGTGGCCACGGTGGGGGTGGGGGTGTTGATTACGGGGTTGGTGTGCGTCGGTGACGTGAAACTGACTTGGAGCTTCAGCGCGTTCACGGTGCTGATGTACTACGCGATCACCAACCTCTGCGCGATTCGAATGAAACCCTGGGAGCGGTTGTATCCGATTTGGTCGGCGTACATCGGCTTGGCCGCGTGCCTTATCCTGGCGTTCTTTGTAGACTGGGAAATCTGGCTGACCGGCTTAGGCCTGATTATCTTCGGGTTGGCTTGGAGAGCGTGCTTTAACCGCTAAACGAGCAACTGATTCACCTCGCCTGTGCTTTCGGCGAATCGGTTTAGTTTTAGGCCGAAGGCTTTTGCTTGGGTGAGCCAGAGGTTGGCGAGGGGCCGGCCTTGTTTGGGCTGTACGTACTTGCCGTTTTTCTTTGGCACGGGGCCGGAGGTTTCGGTGAGGTTGAGGTGCTTTCCGGTGATGAGTTTGCCGCCGCCGGAACCGGCCACTACGATGGGTAACGCGCTGTACTGATGAGTGGCGCCATCGCCGAGTCCGGAGCCGTAGGTGAAAATGGTGTTGTCCAACAGTGAGGAGCCGTTCGCTTCTTTTATTTTTTCCATCTTCTCAACGAGATAGGCAAACTGCGCGACGTGAAAGCGGTCGACTTTGAGCAGGTCTTTGATGTGCTTGCCTTGGTTGTGTGACATCCCGTGGTGACTGCGCGGTTTGTCGAAGAGGCTTTCGAAAAGGTAGGGCGTATTCCAGCGCTCGGGGCCGACCATAAAGGTGGCCACGTTGGTGAGGCCGGTTTGCAGGGCGACGACCATGAGGTCGCCTATCACGCGGATGTATTCGCCGCGAGGTAAATGGGCCTCGACCGGTTCGGCGAGGTTTACTTTTGTCAGCTCGCTTTTCATTTTCTCAAGGCGGCCGATCTGTTTTTCGATGGAACGTATGGAGTCAAAATATTCGCTAAACTTCTGCTGGTCCGCATAGCCGAGTTGGCGTTTGAGTGAGCGGGCGTCTTCCAATACGAGGTCGGTGATGTTGTGGTATGCCTGCAACTCGTGCGTGCCAAACAACCGCCGGTAAGCCTTGCGCGGGTCGCGCATACTCGGCGCCACGTGGCCGGTGCCGTACCACGAGACGTTATCGAAATGAATTGATTCCTTATTGTCCTTGTGGCTATTGCTGCTGAATTCCAGCGTGCGGAAGGGGGTGTTCGCACCGAGTTGTTCACCAAGGATGTGATCTAGCGTGCGCGCTTGTGGATACGGCGATTGCTTCACTGTGAACGTGCCCGCGCTGGTGAGGAAACACGAGGCGCATTGCGCGTGCACATCTGTGCCGGGCTGGAAGGTGCGGTCCATCCCGGTGATGAGCGTGACTTTGTCCTTCACTTTTTCCAGCGACTGCAACGTGGGAGTGAGTGTGAGGGGGTGTACGCCAACGGGGATGCGCGCGCTGTTGCCGAGCGCTTTGCGGTCCGAGGTAAATTGGGGGATAGGGCCGTCGGCTTCGCCGGGGAAAAAGCCGCGCCGCACCACTCCGATTGGTACATAAAAAAAGGCGGCGCGTTGAGCGGGCTTTTGATTGGCCGCTGCCAGCCCGAGACTTTCCAGCCACGGCAAGCTCAGGGCGGCTCCGCCTAGTCCGTGCAGAAATGCGCGTCTCGAGGTGTGCGTCATCGTGTTTTTTTGATACTGTTTATCTGCGGTTTTGCCAAGGCTTGTCTTGGTCGCGGCTTGTTGATGAATGGCGCGCTTTGCACCACTTCGTGCAGCAGCGTTTGTAGTCGGAATCCATCGGCGATGGTCTTGTCAGTGATGCCGTTCAGCGCGGGCACATCGACGGGCGTGAGGCCGCGGCCGAGCGCGTACGAAAGCATATGGCCGGCAAAGGCGCGGGTGAAGCGGTCTTTCTCGGAGAGGATGGCGTCTTTAAATTCCACTACGTTTTTGAAAGAATGTTTGCGGAAGAGCACGCCTGAGGCATCCACCGTGCGGCCGTTTTCGTAGCCATCGCGCCAGCGACCGACGGGATCAAAATTCTCCAGTGCGAAGCCGAGCGGATCTAGTTTTGAATGGCAACCGGCGCAATCGGCACGTTCGCGATGCACGGCGAAGCGTTCGCGAACTGTAAGCTTTTTATCTGCCACCTTGGGTTTTCCAAGGGGTGGTACATCGGCGGGAGGTGGATCGGGTGGCGCGTTGAAAATGACGCCGGCAATCCACGCGCCGCGCGTGATGGGCTTGGTCTCATCCGGCCCGGAAGTCATCGTCATCACCGCAGCGGTTGTTATCACGCCACCCTGTCGTCGATCGGTTACGGGTTGACGCGTGAACTGCATGGTTGCCGGCCCACCGATTTTCCCCGCCGGCTTATCGCCATACCATTGGCGCAAACGGCCGGAACGATAGGCGTATTCCGAATCAATGAATTCTAAAATCGACCGGTTCTCGATGAGCACCGTTTCAAACAAGAGCAGCGGCTCCATCATCATATCCATTGTGGTGCGATAGTTGGGTGCCGCGTAAAAGAAATCCTTGAATTTATTTTCATCCGGCACGGCGGACACAATGCGGTCGAGTTGAAGCCACTGTGACGGGAAGCTGTCGCAAAAGCGTTTGAGCTTAGGGTTGGCGAGCATTCGGTTCACCTGCGCCGCGCGCACTGCTGGCTTGGCCAGTTCGCCGTTGCCCGCGAGTTGCAGTAATGCATCATCCGGAATGCTGCCCCACAAAAAGAAAGACAACCGCGAGGCGAGATCATAGCCATCCAGCGATTCTGTTTTGCCCGCGACCGCTGGTCGGTCGTACAGGTACAAAAACCGCGGTGAAGACAAGACTGCCGAGGCCGCTTCCTTCATCGCATCTGTGAAGCCCACACCTAAGTCGATTTGTCGGTGCACGTGATCCGTGTAGTGATTGAGTAACGGCTTTGGCACGGGTCGGCGAAAAGCACGGGTCATAAATTTGCGTAACCTAGCACGCACCGCGCTTTTCACATCATCCGCCGGAGGTGTCAGAAAAAAACCCCGCCAAATCCCCACCGTGCTTCCGTCGAAATTCGGACTCTGCACAATGCGGCGGCTGAGCTTGAAAAATGCCTCCAACAAAAACGGCGACAACGAAAGATGATCGCCGCGATTGTCAAACCCGTGCTCCGCGCGAGGATCCTGTGGGAACGGCCCCACCCCCGTCAACCGAGGCTCGATGAGTCCGGATTTACCCAAGGGCCGACTACTGACCGTCACACTTTTCGGCATTTTTTTCTCCGGCCCCAACGCCTTGGCAAAATACCCTGACTGATCACGCATCATTTTTTCCGGTAGCGGAAAAACCGAAACCTTGAGCCTGAACAAATCCTGCACCGCATTATTATACTGCAAACGGTTCATACGCCGAATAGGCGTGGGTGCGAATTCAGTCCCAGCTGTGGCTGCGCGCAGGAGTTTTTGGAGGTCGGCCACCGCCGCTGCGCGCGTTTCAGGCTTTAGCGGTGGCTCCTTTTCCGGCGGCATCTCGCTTGCGTCAAGAATCTCGAGAATCGTCTTCAACCTCTCGAAATCCCCCGTCAGCTGCTCCACTGTTTTAATTTCCAGCAGATTCAGCTCCCCTTTCACCTTACCATCCTTGCCGTGGCACTTGACACAGCGGCTTTTGAAAAGCGTGAGTGCCGCATCGCCGATGGCGGCTTGTGTCGTGCCCACCAGAAGCGGAATCAAAAAGCCAATCAAAAACCGCATCTCGCACATCGTGACATCACACGTGATTTACATCAACTGCATCCGGACAAAATCGGGCAGGCGCGGGTTGAGGTTAAAGCGCGCTAGCCGTTGACGATTTGACAGTCCAACAACGCCACAAAATCTCATCAGTGCATCTTACTCACAGCTTGGCCAAGCGATGGGCTTCCGGATGCTTGTTGATGCGCGCGACGATACTCACTGGCAACAATTCGTAGCCTTTGGCCTTCAGGTCGAGCATCACCTTTCCCCTAAAAATCGTACAGGGCTTGTGAGGTGTACCGCATCGGGTGGCCAATGGGCCAAGCGCCGGGTCACCTCGGGTCGCCAACGATTCGGCCGATCAACCGGTTCGCATAGTTGCGCATTCGGGGATTAGCCTTCGGGTCGATGCGCGACATCTTGGCGATGGCTTCCTTGTGTGGGTTGGCGTGTTCGCCGATGACATCCAGCGCGTTGAGGGCAAGCATTGAAAGGCAGATACCATTTTTGGCTGGGTCGGCGTATTGCATTAGGACCTTGGCGGCGCGTTTAGCCTCGATATTTTTGCCATAACGGCCCAGGGCCTCGGCGGCGATGATGCGGACGCTTGGTGACTTGTCCTCGAGCGCGGCTACCAGTGCTTCACGGCCCTTGCGTACACCGTTTTTGCCACGGATAAGATAGCCCATTGCAGCCCAGTAGCGTACGGCACTGTCATCGCTACGGATAAGTCCGGGCAGTTGTTCGGTGTTTTTTTTGCCTTTGCGTGAGGCTGCGTTGGCGGCTTTAAAAATAGCGTTAAAATCGTAACGGCTGTTGTCGTGGCCCACTTCGTACGGGGAATCATCACCGGCACGGGAATGGATTTCGGCTTCGGGCAGAAACCCAATGTCGCGGACTTCGGCAGCCCAGTTGCGATGAGCCCTGCGCATGCGCTTCATCACATCCGAGTAATTTTTTGAGCTGGCGAGATTGTTGACTTCGTCCGGGTCGGCCTCGAGGTCGTACAGTTCCTCCGCAGGTTTGGTCTGCCAAAAGATTGACTGCGCAGCGTTGAGTTTGCCGGCGTGGTAGAGGTCGTGCCAAACACGCGTCGTGGGTGTTTGGAACATATAATCAAGGTATTGCCCGTAGTGTTTATGGGGCATGTAGTTGCGGATGTAAACGTGGCGTCCGTCAAACACCGTGCGCACCATGTCGTAGCGCTCGTCCATGCGGCCACGAAAGCCAAAGCTGAACTTTTGCGCGGGCGCTGTGTGTTGTCCCATGAACGCATGTCCCTGCATGTGCGCCGGGGCTTTTGAGCCGGCGATGCTGAGCAGGGTGGGGGCGAGGTCGATGAAGCCAACGAGCCGGTCACTGGTGCCGCCGGTTTTGTATTCTGGCGGGGCGAGGTGCTTGAACTTCTCCGGCACGTGGATGATCAGCGGCACATTCAGTCCCGAGAAATAAGGCCAGCGTTTGCTGCGTGGCATGCCGGAACCGTGGTCGCCGTAGTAAAAGACAATCGTGTCGTCGGCCAAGCCGGCTTCCTCCAGTTCGCGAAGGTTTTTGCCGACGAGCTTGTCCATCATCGTGATCCGGTCGTGGTACTGTGCCCAGTCCTTGCGCACCTCCGGCGTGTCGGGGTGGTAGGCGGGGAGGTTCACCTTGGCCGGGTCGTGGATACGGTTGGCGGGGCTGATCTTGTTCCTGATTTGGCTCTCGTGGCTGATCGTGTGGTTGAAGATGGCGAAGAACGGCTTACCGTCTGGTCGGCTTTTCCAATGCGCCTTTCTGCCACTGTCATTCCAAACCTCGCCTACCTTTTCCAGGTTGTAATCCTCCTTGGAATTGTTTGTGCAGTAGTAGCCGAGTTCGCGGAGGTAGGCGGGGTACATTTTGAAGTTGCCCGGCAGGCGGGTCATGCTGCGCATATGCTCCGAGCCGGTGGCCGGTGGGTAGATGCCGGAGATGATCGTTGTGCGGGCTGGGGCGCAGACCGGCGCGGTTGAACTGGCCTTGGTATAGCGCAGGCTGCGCTTGGCAAAGCGATCGAGGTTGGGCGTGACGGCGTACGTGTCGCCGTAGCAGCCAAGATGCGGGCCGTTGTCTTCGCTGGTGATCCAGAGAATGTTGGGCAGCGTCTGCTCCGCTCGCACTTGGACATGGGCAAAGGCAGCCAAGGCGGCGACTGAGAGTAACATTCGATGTTTGATTCTGATTGACATCGCCCCGATTGAAACACCGACGCACCCAGGAGGCAACCGCATAGCGGCCTTGGGTAAGTACTTGTTCGTCTGGAAGTTCCAAGTGTCTCGTGGTAAGAAATTTCATTCTTAAGCCTACCGATCCAAGCAACCATATCGCTGCTGTTTTCGTTTCGCTTTTGAACGTTTCGGTTTAAAATCAGTCATGAAAATTGTGGCTTGGCCTTGTTGGGACGAACTTTTTTCAATTGACCCCTAATAAAAACCGATCGGACGCGTCATGGGATTGAGAGCATTGTTAAATGTCTCGAAAGAACAGCAAAACAAGCTGACTCCCATGCAGATGCGTGTGAAAGGTGCTCCCCGGTCCATGAACGACCCGCAGTCCAAGACCGCCCCGGCAAAGGAGGCGATCGAGGAGGTGCTTCGCCAATGCGAATCGCCGCTGCTGGCGTACGCCATCAAAATGGTGCGGGACGGGGAACAGGCGCAGGAGATTGTGCAGGAGGCGTTCGTTCGCCTGCATGCCTCTTACGCCGAGGTGGGCGCGCCGCGGCCGTGGTTGTACCGTACGGTATTCAACCTGGCGATGACGCACCACCGCGAGCGGCAGAAGGTGGTGCCGGTCGGTTTTTCGCCGGAAAAAACTCCCGGCGCGGAAACCCCGACATCGCCCGCACCGGACGAGAGGCTGGTGCGGATGGAAGCCGTGGCGCAGGCACGCGCATGCGTCGAGGAACTGGATGACCGGAGTCAGCAACTGGTTCGGCTGAGATTCGAGGACGGGCTCTCTTACAAACAAATGAGTGAGCGCACCGGCCTGACAGTGACCAACGTGGGGTACATTCTCCACACGTCATTAAAGAAACTCGCCACCGCGCTGAAACGATCCGGATACATCCATGAGTAACTCGACCGAAAACACATCCAAACCGTCCTGCGAACAACTCGAGGCGCGCATCGTCGCGATGCTCCTAGGCGAGGCCAGCCCGTTCGAGGAGGAGCAACTCCGCGAGCAATTGAAAGGCGATGTCGCGTTGGCCAAGTTCTGCGCCGAGATCGCGCAGACGCTGCCGTTGCTCAACGAGGCGCTCGACGTTGAGCAAGTGCCCAAGATGAAGTCGCCGAAACCGCGCCTTTCCGGTAAGCGGCGGAATAAACTAAAGCAACTTTTCCGGAACGGTTTCGACTTGCCCACGCGCAAGGTCGTGCGGCTGGATTTCCGCAAGGGGCTGGCTATCGCCGCTGCGGTTTGCGCGGTGCTGCTTGTCGCCGCTGCGTTGCTCCTGCCGCGTCTGGTCAAGTCCAATACCGACTTGCTAGTGGCGGTAAACAGCAAACCGGCTGAACTTTTTGGTGAACCCGTTGAAACCAAGGAGGAGCTTCAGGTAGACGTTACGGGCGTTGAAAACTATGCCCGTGTCGAGGGGGTGCAGCTCGCCGACGAGACGAGGTCAACCGATCAGTCGGTGCCAGTATCTGAAAGCGCTCCCGCCCCCTTTGGGGATCATTTCAGTGGCAAGGTGGATTTTTTGGTGGGGGGTATCGTGGCGGATCGTGAGGGCACGGTGCTCTACCATGAGTCGATCGAGCAAGCCGCGCCGGTCCCTGCCGCGCCGGATCGTCTGACTGCCGCAACCGGCATGGCCCCCGCGCGGGGATTGGGATTGGGCACTATCAGTGGCAAGGCGGCTGACGGGAGATTGGTGCTGGGAGAACAGTGGTCGGAACCGGCTCCCGGCCAGGGCAAGCCCACCATTATCAGGCGTAATGAGAGCCGCGCCCGCAATCGCCCCCAGATCGCGTCGAAGAGGGAACTTGAGGATCTGTACTTCTTCCAAAACAAGGCGGGAGGCGAATCCGGCGAGCCGCCCGCCTCGGCGGCGGGGGAACCGGCCAGCGGCTCGGCCGAATTCAACTTTGCCGCCCCGTCTCCCAACGCCGCGACAATGAGTGGCACGAGCCGTTTAAGCATCGACTCACTCCACTCGATTTCTGAGGCCGGGCGATCGGGAGCGGATGAGTTGTTCAAGAAGGCTACCTTGCCGGGACCAGCGGCACCGCCAATCCCGCTGGCGGGTGACGCGGGAATTGCCGGCAACGGCCACGCGGACAACAGGCGGTATGAGTCTGCGTACCAGGCAGGGTTGCCCCCCGGCGCCAACGCTGAATCGGGGAGGCAGGGCCAGCTGACCTGGGATATTCCAGTGCGAGGTGAGGAGGCCGCGCGCCAATGGGGGGTCTCCCGGGCGGATCTTGCCGGAGAGAACAGGAATCAACTGGCGTTGCCGGGAGGCATGGGGGGCATGGGTATTGGAGGGGGTGGTTTTATCGCCGGTGCGTACGCGGACGGCCTCGATGTGGGGCAGCCGGTGGCCAATGGCGGAGTTGCGGCAGGCCCGGTTTCCGGTGGGGTAGCTGGCGTTCCTGTATCGGACCTTGATGCTGATGGCGGTGGGGGAATAAGGGAGGATGGCAAACTCTACGGCTTTAGGGGAGACCAGGCGGCTCAGGATTCGGCAAAGACACTGGGAGCCAAGGCCAACCGCAGATACTCCGGCCGTTCCGCCTTGGAGTCGGCCGAGGGTGAGTCGGTGGTGCTTGGCCAAGCGCTCAACATAGCTGCCGCCGGTGAGGTGGCGAGCGAGTCCCTTAATGGACAGATCGTGCGTGGCTTTGCGGCGGACAAATCAGGGCAACTCTTGGAACGGGGTCAATCCGATGTCGAGCCGCTTTACTTTCAGAGCGAATTAAGCCGGGCAGAGACCGGAGCACTGGCGCTGGGGGCGATCGCACTGGGTGTCGTCGCGGACGATCAAGTTTCGAAGGAGAGCGCCCAGGCAGAGGCGCCCGCGTTGGGCGATGTCCCGGCGCTCGGACGGATGTTCAAAAGAGGAGCCGACCCGGAGAAGGTAGCCCGTGACCTGTCAGCGGTGCAACTGGAACGAAGTGCCGACACAAAGGCACTCAGTGAACGGGGCCGCGCTTCAGGCGGGTCTGCCCGGCAAAGCCTGTCCTTGGCCAAGCAGGACAAAGACGTGCTGGCCGAACTGCCGGCGCCCGGGAGCGAGCGGCAGCAGCGGTTGGCGGCGGAGAATGCCAACAAGAGCCGCAAGAGCCCGGCGACGCGGCAGCCGAAGTCTTCCGCCACGGCCAACCGGGAGTTGCTGCGGCGCAAGGGCAAACTGGCCGCTAACAAAAAGTTACCAGCTCCCGCGGCCAAGCCGCAGAGCGCCAGCCGCTCGTCCCGGTTGCCCGAGACCAAGCGGGAGGAAAAACAACTCGTTGAGAAACTCAAAGAAGCGGAACCACTGGCCAAGCCGCCCTCGCCGTCAGTTGTGTACAAGCCGCGCCCGGAGACGGTCACCGCCGAAAACAATTTTTCCACCTTCTCGCTGAACGTGACCGACGTATCGTTCAAGACCACGCTCGCCAGTCTGCAGGCAGGCAAACTGCCGGAGCCTGGAAATGTTCGGAGCGAGGAGTTTTTGAACGCGCTTGAGTATCGCGATCCCATGCCGCGCGCCGGCGAACCGATGGCCTTCCATTGGGAGCGCTCGCGGTCACCGTTCACGCACGACCGCGACATTATCCGGCTTGCCGTTCGCACTGCGGCACTTGGCCGCCAGCCGGGGCTCGCGGTAAATCTGGTTTGCTTGCTCGACAACTCCGGCTCGATGGAGCGCGAGGATCGCGTGAGCATCGTGCGGCAGTCGCTTGATGTGTTGGCTCGAAAGCTCACGCCGAACGATCGCGTCAGCCTGATCACGTTCTCGCGCACGCCGGAGTTGCGTATCGACGGCATGCGTGGTGGAAATCGTGAGGCGTTTTTGAAGGCGTCGACCGGCTGGATCCCGCAGGGCGGCACGCACGTTGAAAAGGCGCTCGCGCTGGCTTATGAGACGGCAAAGAAACATTTCATCGCCGGCGGCAACAACCGCGTGATCCTGCTGACCGACGGCGCGGCGAACATGGGTAACGTCGATCCTTACCAGCTCCGCAAGACCGTGGAGAGTCATCGCAAACAGGGGGTTGCGCTGGACTGTTTCGGCATTGGCTGGGAAGACTACAACGACAATCTGCTCGAGGCGCTCTCCCGCAACGGCGATGGGCGATACGGCTTCCTGAATGAACCGGCTCAGGCGGTCGCCGAGTTCGAGCAGAAACTGCTCGGCGCGTTTCAGGTTGCCGCCTCGGACGTGAAGGTGCAGGTCGAGTGGAATGCCGATCGCGTGAAGGTGTTCCGGCAGGTCGGCTATCTTCGGCACCAGTTGAAGAAGGAGGATTTCCGCAACAACAAGATCGACGCGGCGGAGATCAGCGCCGCCGAGTCAGGCAACGCCCTGTACGTCGTGCAGGTGAACCCTAACGGCGAAGGGCCGCTGGGCATGGTTCGGGTGCGCTACAAGGTCCCGTTCACGAGCGAATACACCGAGATGGAATGGAGCCTTGCCTATGATGCAGCCGCGACACCACTGGAGCAGGCTAGCCCGGCGATGCGGTTGGGGAGTGTGGCGGCGACATTCGCCGAGTGGCTGGCGCAAAACCCTTACGCTCAGGGCGTGCAGTTGGCCGACTTGCAGGGGTTGATCTCCGGCATCCCGTCGATCTACGGCACCGACCCCCGGCCCACCCAACTCGAGTGGATGATCGGCAAGGCGAGCATCCTCGCCGGGAATTGATTTTAAATAAAAACGGTAAAGGATAATGAATAGCCTAATTGAAAAAACCGGAATCGCCGGCGCGATGTTTGCGCTGGGTTTGTTTGGCACGGTCAATCCTCCAGCGCTTGGCCAGGCGGGGGATCCGCCTGCCGCCGAGGTGGCTAACCTCAAGATCAACGGCGAAGTCGGTGGCGAGAAGGCCGGCTTCGTCATCACCGGGGATTTCAAGCCGAGGCCGGAGGAGGAAAAGGAGAAGCTGATCTTCTCGGCGCGCACCGAGAACAACATTACCCATCGCCGCGGTCAGACGGAGCAGAAGATCAGCGGCACGGTAAAAATCCTGCAGGGCGAGACGGCCGAACTGCGCTTCGCTGTGCAAGGCAAGGGGACGTTGGTCTCGGCCAAGAGCGAGCAGGCGATTGAGTGGGGGCTGCGCAACGACAAGAGCGGCCAGCGATTTTTCGTGCTATGGTTCGATTCCGAGAAACCGGCCAAGGGTGAGGTGACGTTCACTGCGCACTTCCGCAACACGCACGCACAGTCAAAGTCGGCACTGGGTGCGGTCAGCCTCTCGCCGCAGGGCGAGGCGGTGCTTAACGCCGGCCTCATCACCGTCACCACCTCGGCCGGCTATGACCTGGCCATTACCAAGGCCAACGGGGTGACCCGCGTGAGCAAGGGGCTTGGCCATGCGCCAGCCAAGTTGCCGCGTTCGTACAGCTTCCAGTTCAGCGACACCACGCCCGAGGTGGTCTTCACCGCGACCGAGTCGGATCCGGATGCCAACCGCATTTTTTTCGATGAGTTTGACTTGAAGGGTCGTCTGGCCGACGGCGTGGCGTCGTTCACCCTGAATGGAATGGTGGAGGTGCGCCATGCCAGGGGAGGGAAGCTGCCGGTCGTGTTTGGCGGAGCAGCGCTGGCGTCGATCCCGGCGACAAAAGATTACAAGGTCGGTTTCTCGGGTGAGACCTACACGCTGGAGTTCGCCAAGGGCGGCACGTATCCGGTGGCCCTCGAGTTTCACGCGCGCATCTTGGAGAAGGATGGCTGGAACAACATCGGTTTCGGCGTCGTGCCGGCGGCATTGAGGCCGGTGAAGTTGAGCGGTTGGCCACGGGCGATTTCGTTCGATGCCAAGTCGGCCTCAAAGCCGGCCATTAAGAACGGTAACTACGACTTGTTCCTCACGCCGCAAGACCGGTTGTCGGTTCGCTGGAAGGAGACCAAGCCGGTGGTTATTCCCAAGTTGTTCTACTCGGCGGAGGCGGCGGTGAACATTGCTGTGGGCGCGGGGCTTGCGCGGCAAATCAACCACTTCGACTACCGCGTGATGCAGGGGCAGATGAGCACCCTCGAGTTGGATCTCATTGGAGAAGGCGAAGTTGTCAGTGTCAATGGGCGGAACATTCTGAATTGGAGTGTCAAAAAACAGGAAGATGGGCGGCAGCTCGTGGTGAAACTCAACAGCCAGCAGACCGCCGGTTACAATCTCGTGGTGCGCACGCAGACGCCGCTGGGCGCATTCCCAGTGCGGTTCAATCCGCTGCGCATCGTTCCGGTGAACCCGGTGCGCTTCGGTGGTCACCTGCGACTGGTCAACAATGGCGCGGTGCAGCTCGAGCCGGTAACTGTGAGCGGCCTGTCGCAGCTCTCGGCCAACCGCTTTCCCGCCGCCAGCTCGATCCCGGCCTTGCCCAACAACCCCAAGCTGAAGCCGCTGGTGTACCGCTACTCGGGTGGTGACTACGAACTGGAGGTGCTCGCAGACAACATTCTGCCAGAGCTGACTGTGTCGCAGCTTTTGGTTTATGCGCTTGGATTCAACGAGATCACGCTCGACGCCGAGGTCGATCTTACAATTCGCGACGCGCCGTTGCGCGAGTTCACGATTAGCATCCCGGACGGCTACACGGTGGCGCAACTGTCGGCAGTCGCCTTGGCCGATTACTTCCTTGGCCCGGCGGAGAACGGCAAGCGTTCCCTGCGCCTCGTGTTCTCCCAGCCGCTCGAGGGGCGGCACTTGATCCAGCTTCGCTTGGAGCAAAACCAGGCGGTCGAGGGTGATGAGTGGTCGATCCCCCGGCTCGACTACGAGCAGGTAAAGTCAGTTCGCGGGTTTGTCGGCGTGTCGGCTTCACCGGGGCTACGCCTGATTCCCGCTTCGGTGAAGGATGTGAACGAGATTGCTGTCGTCTTTTTCCCAAAAAAAACCGAAGGCCTGCAGGCGGCTTATCGCATCAAGGAAACCGGCTGGGAGGCCAGCCTCGGCGTCGAGCGGATGGAACTGGCGTTGCAGGTTGACGCGCTGCACCTTTACTCGATCGGGCAGGGGATCGTGTACGGCAGTTCGGTGCTCAACTACCTGATCGGCGGCAAGCCGGTAAGCGAGTTGAAGGTGCTGGTCCCGGCCGACTACGCCAACGTGGAATTTGTCGGCCGCGACGTGCGCAACTGGAAGCTCGACGAGGCGGTTGATGATGCCACCACTCAGTCGTACACGGTGTACTTCCAGTCCACGGTGTTCGGCGACTACACGCTGCTGGCGACCTTCGAGAGGCAGTTCAATCCGGAGGGCGAAACGTTGGCGTTCAACGGCGTGCGCCCGGTGAACGTGCAGTCGGAGGCCGGCTACTCGATTCTGATCGGGAAGGAGCGGTTCGAGATATCGCAGCCCGAGACGGAGGGGGATCTGATTGCACTCAAGACGTCGGAAATCCCGGAGGAATACCGGCTGTTGTTCGACGCGCCCATCCTGGAAGCGTACCAGTACTCGGGTGGTGATTTCACACTCAACAAGACTCTCAAGCCGCTTAACAGGCAAGCCTCACTGGAGCAGGTGGCCGACCGGGCGGAGTTCAAGACGCAGGTTTCCAACGACGGCCAGGTGGTGACCGAAGCAGAGTACTTTTTGAAAAACCGCGGCCACGCCCACTTCGAAGTGACGCTGGAAGCCGGAATCGAGCTTTGGGAAACCAGGGTGGACGACAAGCGGGTGATCCCGATCACGCAGGTGGCTAGTGAGAGCGAAGGAGAAAGAGAGACAATCCTCGTGCCGCTGCCCAAGGGGCAAAACTTGAACGTCCCGATCAAGGTGTTTCTCAAGTTCGCGCCCGAGCCGTCGAACGATGATGACGTGCGGGTAACGCTGCCAAAGGTTGACTCGCCATTGCTGTTGTCCAACTGGAACGTGAAAACGGATTCGGAGTATCGGCTTGAGTACGTCGAGGGCAACGCCGAGCCGAATGGTGTTCGGCCGGACTTGAGCGGATTCGCCCTTTTGAAACAGGGCGATATGCGCCTCTTGATCGCCGGCTTTGCGGCGTTTTTCGGGGGCCTGCTCGTTCGCTGTGGCACCCGCACCGGCCGTCACCGCTGGGATTGGCAGAACGTGCTGGGGCAGCTTATTGGCTGGCCGCTGATGCTGGGGTCGTTGATTTTACTGGGATTCGTGGCGGCCTATGCCGCTGGGCAGTCGCTGCACGTTGAACCGGGGCTGGTGTTCACCTCGTCGGTACTCGAGGCAAAAAAGGAATTGTCAATCACGGTGAGGAATCTCGAGGCCACCGCCGCGCTATACTCGGTTATCATCTTTCTCCCGGCCGTGGTTGGCATCGGGATATGGGTGTACCGCTTCCAGTCGAATGACGATGTGGTGCGCCTTGGCGGCTTGCTGGTCGGCTGGCTGTTCATCGCCTGGACGACGCTGCTGGTGCCCAACGGTCTGCATTACTTCGCCGGGCTGGCCATCCTGTTCGTGCTGGTGCACGTCACTTGGCCAAGCGTGACCGCCCAGCGCAAGCTGTCGCCCAAGCCGCCTAAACCACCGGCCCCGTCCAAGCCAACCGAAGGCTCCGCCACGGCCGCCGCCGCTGCGACGGCGATCCTGCTTGGCCTGTTCTTGAGCGCCGGCACGGCGCTTGGCCAAGCGGCCAAGCCGGACGGCGGGCGGTTGCTCTCCGTGGTGCAGAGCGGACAGGTGGCCAGCAGCCGCGTGACGCTTACCGGCACGCTCAAGTGGGAGGCCAAGGCCGGCAGCCGCATCCAGTTTCTCTCCTCGCCAGCGGTGTTGAAGAGCATCGATCTCAAGGACGGCAAACTGAAGCTGGCGCAGTTCACAGTCGGCAAGTCGACAGCGCAACAGCTTATTGCAAACGAGGTGGGTGTGTACGACGTCGGTTTCGAGTACGAGACGCGCATGAAACACAGCAACGGCATGTGGGGCTTCACTGTGCCAACACAACCGGCGATGGTAAACCTCCTCTCGCTGGAAATGCGCGGACAGGAACTGGAAGTGACCTCGACGGATGCCGTGTCGCTGAAACACACATTTACGAAAGATAGGATCAACACGGTCGATTTGGTGTTGCCGCCCAAGCCGAATGTGCGGGTAAACTGGAAACCCAAGGCACGCGACGAGAGCATCGAGAAGCCTGTGTTCTACGCGGAGTTCCAGCAACTCTTCATTCCGACAGCCGGGATCGTGGCGGGAGTGCACGACCTTAAGGTACGCCTGGCCCAGGGTCAGTTGAGCGAGCTCACCATTGCCGTGCCGGACGGTATCACAGTGACGGATGCGACGTCGAAGCTCGTGAACTCGTGGCGGTTCGACCCGGAGGTGGGAACGTTGCAGATCCAGTTCTCTGCACCACAGAAGGCGACGTTCGATCTGCGGGTGCGTTCGCAGCAGACGGCCGGTGCGTTCCCGTACGAAAAGACTCTGGGTCTACTCGGCGTGAACGGCGCGGCGGGAGAGTTGGGCCTCGCGGGCCTGGCCACCAGCTCCGACGTGCAACTGGACAGCGCCTCGGTGGACGCCCTCGCACCGATCAACCTGGAGGATTTCCCGGCGGCCATGGCCCAGTCGGTGCAGGGCGAGTTCACCGGGTTGACAGTGCGCCGCGCGTACCGGTACTCGGGCCGTGCCGCGGGACTGACGCTCACCGCCTCGGCGGTTCAGCCGGATATTCGTATAACGAGCAGCCAGCGACTCTCGCTCGGGGAGGACCGGAGCGTGCTGCTGGTGAACCTCGCCGCCCGGATCACGCGCGCTGGTGTATTCAAGTTGAGCTTTGTGCTGCCGGAGGGACTTGAGGTCGAGTCGATCACCGGCAACGCGCTGAGCCACTGGACGGACATCGAGGACGGGGACGATACGGTTGTGACACTTCATCTCAAGGGGAAGACCGAGGGCAACGCGCAGTTACAGATCAACCTCGCCGGGGCCGGGCTCGAGAAGACCGAGAGCTGGGAGGTGCCGCGCGTGGCAATCCGCGAGGCGACCAAGGAGAATGGCCAGTTGTTCATCATTCCCGAGCAGGGCATCCGCGTGTACATGAAGGACCGCGAGGGCGTGTCGCAACTCGATCCCAAGCAGGCCGGCATCCGCGACCGGGGCGTGCTGGCGTTCCGCCTGTTGCAGGGCGACTGGACGCTGTCGTTCGACGTCGAGCGGGTGGATCCGTGGATACAGGCGGTGTTCCTGCAGGACGCTTCCATCCGGCAGGGCAAGGTCAAGTACCGGGTCGTGCTGGAGTATCAAATCGAGAACACCAGCCTGAAGACACTGCGCGTGGCGCTGCCGGATGCGGCGCAGGGCGTGGCGTTCACCGGCAACCAGGTTTCGGACTTTGTCAAGGGTGACACCGTCGAGGATGGCCGCGCGGTGTGGGACGTGAAACTCGACCGGCGCATGATTGGGAAGTACCAGCTCACCGTGTCGTACCAGGTGCCGCTGGCCGAGGACGCTGCCGGGTCACCAGTGGAGGTGCAGAGTCTGCAGGCGGTAGACGTGAACCTGCAGCGGGGCTTCATCAGCGTACGCACCGAGGGCCGGATTCTGCTAAAGGCGGGCCCAGCACCGGATGGCCTGTACAGCGTCGAGTGGGGTCAGGTGCCGCGCTCGCTCAAGGGCGCGCTTAACCTCGAGGAGACGCAATTGGTTTTCCGCTCGGTCAAGCCGGCCACGCTGAGCGTCGCCGCCCAAAACCAGGGGATCGCCTCCGTGGCGGACGCGCAGGTGATCAAGGGCGGTTTCCGCACCGAGCTGTCCGGCTCGGGCAATGCGGTGACTCATGTGCTCCTGGAGTTGCGACAGGGCGACGAGCGCGAATTGCGCGTCACGCTTCCCAAGGACTCGAAGTTCTGGTCGGCGTTCATCGACGGCAAGGGTGTGTTGCCATGGGAGGACAACGGAGAGGTGGTGATACCGCTGGAGAAAAACCCGGGCGAGAACAGCGAATCAGTGGTCGAGTTTTACTATCAATCCTCGGTCGGCAAAGGCGAGGACATGACCTTGGCCGGGCCTGACATCGATTTGCCGATGGAGAAGCTGAAATGGACGATCCACGCGCCGGCCGGTCTGGAGATCGAGGTGGACGAGGGAGCCTCGACGGTAACCTATCACGAGGCAAAATCAGTCCTGCCTCAAGGGGGTATCAGCGTGAGTTCCCGAGGCGGCGGTCAGGTTCCTGGAAGCGCTGAAAAAGTGTACCTCGCCAACGAGGACAAAATCCAGCTGCGCCAAACCCAGAAGGCGGAACAGATGCTGGAACTCGGCAACCAGAAGATCGCACAGGGCGAACAGCGGCAGGCCCGCCGCGCGTTGGAGTCAGCCTACAAGCTGTCACAAAACGATGCCGCGTTCAACGAGGACGCTCGCGTGCAGTTGCAGAAGCTCAAGACACAACAGGCGATGATGGGCATCAATATAATCCGCAACAACTTCCTCATAAACAACGGCGTGGTTTCGCAGCAGATCGAACAGCAACAGGCAGCGATCCCGTTGCAACAGGGCAAAGGCGTGAATTACACCCAAGCGCAAGTGAAGCAGATCATGGAGTTGAACACCATCGAGGATAACAGCGCGTTCCGCCGATTGGCCGAGCGCATCGTCCGTCAACAGGAAGCAATCGAGGCCGAGGCAGGCGCCATCCAGGCGACGCTGCCGGGTGTTGGCCAGGTGCTGAGCTTCAGCCAATCGGTGCAGGGCAAGGACAGCCCGGTGCTGAAGGTTGTGCTGACCGCCAAGGCCGGCGATGAAGGTTTCCCAACGCATAATATGGGCCTGCTGCTGGCGCTGTTCATCGCGCTTGGCCTGATCCGTCTCGCGGCACCCAAGCCGTAGTGATTGCCTCACAATCGGGCTTTACGGCGGCGCAACCGGCTGATAATTCTGCGGTCGATAACGCTCCCGGTCATGAATTATTTTTTGGAAACAGAGGTGAAGTCGGTTCAGGTCGATAATGCCCTGTCGTTGCATCAGCGTTATCAGTCGATGCGGTACCGCGCGATCTGGTTTCCCGGGAGTGCACAGGCGAGCATCCGACCGTCCGCGCTGGACACTCGGTTTAGTAACGCTCCCAACGTGGCCTCTCCCTTGGCCGGTGCATCGGTTGGCCAAGCGCGAGTGCGCCTAGCCACACAGCCATTCACCGACTACGGCCAACCCGAGATAGAGGTGGCGCGGCGCGAGGTTGCCTACGGGGTCAACCCGTTCGCGTCCGGCTTTAATGAGGTAGGCTGATTTTAATGAAGGATATCAAGGTTGCCTCCGTTCAATTCGAGCATGCGCCCGGCGACAAGCAGGCGAATCTCGACAAGGTGCGGCGCTTCACCGCCGAGGCAGCGGAGCAGGGCGTCGAGTTGGTGGTGTTCCCGGAGATGTGCGTCACCGGCTACTGGTTTCTGCGTGACCTGAGCCGCGACGAGTTGCTCGAACTGTCCGAGCCGGTGCCAAACGGAGCGACGACCCAGGAATTATTGCGCTTGGCCAAACAGCACAACCTGAGCTTGGGCGCCGGTCTGCTCGAGATCAGTGAGGAGGGCGAGATGTTCAACAGCTACGTCGTGGCGATGCCGGATGGACGGACGGTGTGTCACCGGAAGCTGCACGCCTTTGTCAGCGAACACATCGCCAGCGGCAGTGAGTTCACGGTGTTCGATCTGCCCAACGGCAGCCGTGCGGCGATCCTGATTTGCTACGACAATAACCTGTTCGAGAACACCCGGATCGTGGCGTTAAAGGGAGCGGAAATTTTGATCGCGCCGCACCAGACCGGCGGTTGCCGGACTCCGAGCCCGCGCTGCATGGGCGTGATCGATCAGGCGCTGTGGCACGCAAGGCAGGAAAACCCGGAGGCTATTGAGGCCGAGTTTTACGGCTCGAAAGGCCGCGAGTGGTTGCTGCGCTGGTTGCCGTCGCGGGCGCATGACAACGGAATGTTCCTGATCTTCAGCAACGGCGTCGGCATCGATGGGGACGAGGTGCGAACCGGGAACGCGATGGTGCTCAACCCGTATGGCGAAATTCTTACGGAAACGTGGGTGGCTGACGACAAAATGATCATCGCCGACCTCGAGGCGGAGCAGTTGACGATGAACGTCGGCATGCGCTGGATTCAGTCGCGGCGGCCGGACCTGTACGGGAGCTTGGCCAAGCCAACCGGCCGCGAGATGGACACGCGCACGGTGCGTTTCAAAGGCATCGAGAAATCCAACTGAATCGCTTGGCCAAGCGGAGGTCAGCCCTTGGGTACGAGGCGGATGGATTTCAGGTCGAACAGGAAACCGTCCAACTCACCGGCGGGCCGGATGACGGCGCGTTGCCGGCCTTTCTCAAGCCGGATTGAGCCGAGGTTCCTTTCGCGATAGTCGTCCCAAGTGTCGGTGCCGCTGACCGGCGCAAGCAACTCGGCGGAGCCAATCTGCAGCCGCAAATGGTTCGCCGTGCTCGCGCCGTCTCGTGCCCAGTCGAAATGCACCTCGTACTCACCGGCCGCTTTCGCGTTGAGCGTCCACGCCGCCTTGTCGTTGGCTGACCGCCAAAAACCGAGATTGCCGTATCGCTCCTCGAACAAAAGTGTATCGCCGTAAATCTCCGCGCTGGCTGCAGTCAGGAGCAGCGCCCCGTCGTTGCCGGTCTTGACGAGCGCGGGAGTGTTGCCGGGCTGGCGCTTCGGCGGTGTGCCGGTCGAGGTGATGTGGGCGACCAAGTCAGCCAAATCCTGATCACTTAAAACCAGTTCGAGTCCTTCAGGCATGAGTGAACGGCCAAGGCTCGAGAGGGTGGCGATGTTGGTGCGGAGCAGTTGCCGTTGTTGCCCGGTCAAGTCCATCAGCGTGATGCTGTTGGCGCTCTCGCCGGTGATCATGCCAGCGAGCCCCGCTCCCTCCCGCGTGGTGACGGCGTAAATCACGAACTGATCCTCGACAGCCTTGTTGGGGTTAAGAATCGCGGTGAGCAGCGCGCGCGGCGTCTTATCGCCTAGCGAGGCGAGGTTGGGGCCGGCGGCGTTGCCGTTACCGCCCAGGTTGTGGCAGGCGGCGCAATGTGTGGCGAAAAGCGTCTCGCCGCTGGAGGCCAAGCCGGTGAGGGGGGTGACCTTGGCCAAGCGCTGAGCCACGAGCTCGTCTCGCCCGCTTACTTGATGGCCAAGCAGTTCGAGCGCTTGGTTTTGGATTTTTGCATCCCGATGCGTGGTGAGAAACTGACGGAAAACCGGGCCGATTTCGTTGGCGGATATTTGTTTGCTCTCGATGGCGGCGAGGAGGCTGTGGGCGGAGCGATTACCGCCGATCAACTGCTGGAGCACCCGGTTTTTACGGCTGGGCGAATAACTTTTCCAGTTGTCCAAAAGCACCGTTGCCGACGGGTCGCGCTTGGCCAGTTCCTCCATGCCGACCTCGAACAACTCACTCGGCGCGTTGGCGGTGAGTTGCCCGGCGAGCAGCGAGTCGAGTTCCCTCCGCTCGCCGGGCAAACTGCAAAGCAGCTCGAGCGCAGCGGCCCGGTCTCCAGGTTTTGCCCTGGCATTTCCTACCATTGCCCGGACAGTTTTCTCAATGTTCGCGTTAGTCAGCAGTTCGTCCAGCGGCAACTGCCGCTTTCGGGCATGGGCCAGTAGTCCGGACAACGCCTCCATGCGCCACGGCTCCATTTCTGCTGCATCGCGAGTCAATCGGAGAAGCAGTTTTTTGACGTCAGCGGCTTCGGCCTCGATTGCGGCCAGGCGGAACAGGGGCGTCATCAGCTTGGTGAGTCCGCCGACTTGGGGCTTGGCCAGTAACGGATCGAGTATTTCGGTGGAACGCCCGACAGCGGATGAGGCGATGGCGGCCTGCAAGTTGGGTTGACCGGCGGAGGCCTTGGCCAAGTGTCCGAGCAACTCGCCGGCGGTGGGCGAGTCCCATTCACCAAGAGAGAAGGCGAGTTGGCGGCGGACGCGAATTTCGGTGTCGTCAACCAGGCGTCGCAGTGCTTGCTCAAGCGCATCGTCTGGGCCGGAGCGTAGCAGGGTCTCGCTGACGCGGATGGCGTGTTCGCGGACGCCGGGATGGTGGTCGCTCATGCCGGCAACGGCGTGTTCTGCCCGCAATTGGCCAAGGCCCTCGAGTGTGCAGAGTGCGTGCAATCGTGCCTTCGGGTTGGCGCTGGATTGCAGTAGCTTGGTCAGGTGCTTGGTTGCGGATTTGTGGTTTTGCCGGACGAGCAACTGCTGAGCGGTGTCTCGTTGCCAACCGTTTGGGCTGTCGAGTGCGGCGACGAGTTGGCTGGTGGTTTTGCTGGCAAGATTGGGGATTGACCTTGGCGTCGTGCCGTCCGGGTAAATCCGGTATATCCGGCCACGGTCCGAGCCGGAACGAAGGTCGATCCGTTCTTCTACGTCGTTGGGAATCCATTGAGGGTGCTCGAGCACGAGGCGGTAAAAGTCGGCGATCCAGAGCGCCCCGTCCGGCCCGGTCCGGAGGGTGATTGGGCGGAACCACGCATCACTCGAGGCCAGGAATTCCGGCCCATCGGCGCCCTCGGGACGGCTGCTGGTGAAGCTGACTCCGCTTGGCTGTAGTAGTTCGCGGCGCACTACGTTGTAGGCCGGTGCGCTGATGAACAGGTGCCGGGCAGACCCTTCGCCGAACAGGTTGTCTCGGTACGGCGTGGGGCTGTTAGCGGCCGTGATGTGCTGGAATGTGCCCACGCCATTGAAACGTTGCAACGGTCGACTGATGCCATTGATCTGGTGGGAGCGGTCGTAGTTCCCAAGCGGCTTTCGGGTAGAGGGCGCGATAAAGTGCGGGTTGCGGCGCAGGTAATGCTCGGGGTGGGTGTAGTGCCAACCGAGACTGGGGTTGTTATTGCCGAACCAGTTGCCCCAGTCGTCGCGGCGACGTCCATACTGGGTCTGGCCGGTTTGAGTCTGGAACCGGAGCGTGTCAGGGCGGAACCGAAAGTCCCGGCCACGAATGTTCACCGATAAGCCGGTGCCGGGCGAGGTGACAATCCCGCCGCTGTCGCCGTTGGCACAGTACACCCAATTGTCGAGTCCATACTCGAATCCGTTCATTCGGTGCTGTTGGTTTCCCTCATGAAAGCCGGTGAAGAGCACGCGGGTTTCGTTGGCCTTGCCGTCGCCATTTGTGTCGCGAGCGAAAAGGATGTCTGGGGTGGCGCTGATGAGGACGCCGTCGCGCCACGGCATGACACCGTTGGGGAAGGGCAGGCCATCGAGAAAAACAGTGGAGTGGTCGTAGCGGCCGTCATTATCACGATCCTCCAGCCAGCGAACGCGCCCTCCGTGTTGCCCTTTGCCGTCGAGGCCTAGTGGATAGTCGGCCATCTCGGCGACCCACAACCGCCCTCCTGCATCCCAATCGAAGGCTACCGGATCCGCCACCAGCGGTTCAGCGACCATCAACTCGATCTGGTAGCCGGGGAGCAGTTTTATCGACCGGAGTGATTCCTGTGGGGACTTTGGCAGTGGTAGTGCACCCCTCAGCAGGTTGTCATACGAGCGGCGGTCAACAAGATTAGGTAGATGGGCCGTGTCCTCGTTTTGAATCCATAAATGTCGCGAATGAAACCAAGCCCCGTTATTGTTGTGCGCTCCGCCTCGTACGATCATCGGGATGGCATTCGAGTCACTTCGTGGACCGGCCATGACTTCACGAGGCCAGCCGATATTCCAGCCGTCGATCGGTTGTGGAATGTAAATGTTCAGTGAGTAACGTGATTCATTCGACTGGATGACGTCGAGAAAACCGTCCTCGTTGATATCGACAAACCGGGTGCCGTTGTCGCTGCCGTCCTGCCGGACGATCGTCACACCCGGCGGGAGATTGAATGTCGCCGGTTGCCACTGCTTGCGTGACGGCACCCATTTGAGAACGGCCTGGGTGTCCGGGTTGCCGACGATGATTTCGCAGATGCCATCGTTGTCCGTGTCGCGCAGGCGAACGCCGTTGTCGCGAGTGGTGTCGACGGTTTTGATCGATTGGCCAAGCCCTCGCAGCATCGCGGGATCCTCGATCCATGTTTCACCGTCGAAATGCCAGATGCCTTTCTCGTGATTGTTGCTGATGAAGAACGAGGCGTTGTCGCTTGGCTGCAGGATGCCGAATCTGATTCCGGCGTCAGTGCGGGTTCCGTCGGTGGCGATCTGCACGAGTTGCACCGGGAACGTTGTGGTTTTCCAGCGCTTGGCCTGCGGATCCCAAACGCGGGTTTGCCGTAGGTGTTCATTGCTGATTACTGCGTCCATGAAACCGTCGTTATTGAGGTCGAGCAACCGGATGCCGTTGTCCTGTCCGTTGGCTGCGCGAAGCGCTTGGCCGCCGAGAAGGTTGTTCGTGAGTCGTTCGCGGGCCTCGTGAAAACTGAGGAACTTCACATTGCTGCCGTGCTTGGCGGTGATGTGATCGATCCACTCAATCATTTGCGAGGCTTTGACCCAACCGTGTGGGTGAAAGACAAAGTTGAAAATGCCCTGCTTGAGGACGGTGGCGTCGATGGCGGCTTCCCAGTCCCTGACTGTCACCGGGTTGCTTGACCCGTGGAGGTGCTGCGCTTCCCAATCGCTGGGAACCATGCATGGCATCTCCCAAATCGTGCTACCTATGGCGTACGGGTAGGGGTAGTTTTCGATCGTGACGACGTACGAGTCGAACGGAACGTATTTTTCAAACTTGGGTTTGCCGTCCGAATCGGTGACGAGGTTGGCGGGCAGCACCGGGTCGGCTTGGGTGAAAATATTGAACACGGAACTGTCCATCTCGAGAAATTGTCCGGCAGGATTATTGCGCATCAATAACTCGGAAAACACGCGTGGGCTAGGCGTGTTTTGGGAGTCGCAACACGGCGTACGGAAGGCGACCGGCAGGTTGTTGGGGATGTGGTTCATCAGGTCCACGCCGCCGTGGTAGGTATTGGCTGCTGCCGTGAAGTTGCCCTTGGCCAAAATGGGGCAGGGATGGGTCAGCGTGTGAACCTCGATGCTAAGTCCGTCACTGAACCATTGCTGCAGAAGGGGTTCACTTGGAGTGATGGTATTACAAAAGATACTGATCGGGGCGCGTCCATCGATTTGCTTGAGCCGATCCAGGATGGGGCGGCAGAACGACTCGTAGATTTTGGGGTCGCGCATATCGTCAATGCCAAGGGTCACAACGGCCTCAACGCCTTTTTCACCAACCCACTGCGGCGTGGTCAATTTCGGGAACGTGAGCCCAACATGAAAGGGGTCTTCTCCATCAAGGTAGGCCAGTCGGTTTGCGGGAGAGCCAGAGTGGGCTTGGCTAAGCGTTGTCATTAGGAGAACAACGGTAAAAGACGCTTGTGTAAAGCGAAGCAGCATGAGATTCTTATGCATTTACGTAAACCAGTTACTTTGCCCTTGGCCAAGCGTTCTTACAAGTTTTTAGACTGTTTTCTATTAATGCTAAAAAAGTCTCAAATATTTTTTATTAAAACCTTAAAGTCATTAAAATATGACTAAATTAGTGAAGTTCGAGCCGCCGGAAAACTCAGCAGAATTGTCTGATTGGCTTGAATCGCTTTTCCCGAAACAATTCTATCGTGTGAAATAGGAGGAGTAATCTAAAATGAAATTATCAATTTTGGGCTTAGGTACGATCGTCGTAGATCATCAAGTGCGGTTGCAGCGGCTTCCTGAGCCTGATACGAAAGCAGAAGTTCTTTCGGATTCTTATCAAGTAGGGGGGCCAGTGCCGACGTCTTTGGCTTTGTTATCTCGGTTTGGAGCTGAGACTAGCTTTATAGGCAAGTGGTCAACGGATGAATGGGGCGAGATGATTGAGTTAGATTTGAGTCGATCGGGAGTTAGCACGGGATCGGCATTAGTTTCACCCGAGGTACGATCCGGGTTTGCGCATGTATGGGTGGAGGAAGAGACCGGGCGTAGGAGTATTGCTGCATATAGGGGGAGCCATTTGGTGGAATCAGAGGAGTTGGAGGGTGTTAATTGGGAAGCCTATCACGCATTGCATTTGGATGGTTGGTCGACAGAGGCTGCGATTGAAGCTGCTCGGCAAATGAAAGCTGTTGGTGGGAGAATATCTGTTGATTTGGGATCACCAAAACCCGACTTGAAGATCTTGGTGGGATTGGTCGACTGGGTGAACTGCCCTTTGCGATTGTTAGAAACTCTTTACCCGGGGGAAGAGGTTGAGAAGGCTGGGCGTAGGTTGATCGAGATGGGCGCATCTGAGGTAACTGTGACTAATGGTGATGCTGGCGCGTGGTTGATCGGAGTGGACGGCATGAAGTATCAACGTGCATTCTCAATACAAGCAGTAGACACGAATGGAGCTGGAGACGTGTTCTCTGGGGCGATGATTTATGGGGCGTTTAGGGAATGGGGTCCGGAACGACGATTGCGTTTTGCTTCGGCAGCGGCGGCACTCAAGTGTTGTGCTGCCGGGAACCGAGAGGCATTACCAACTTTGAAACAGGTCGAATCATTCCTTTTGGAAATGTCTTAAAGTTGCTGTGCTAAAGATTGTATATGGACCAAGGAATTCGTTATGTGCACATAACACAATAAGTGAAAACTAGTATTTTAGCTGAATGGGTCTGGCAAAATGAGAGCGGATGAACTCACCATGAACTTTATTTTTATGAGAGTTAAAACTCCAAGTTTTGGCCAAAAAAAAGTAGCCACCGATATTATCAATAAATTATTCCTGTTTTAGCGTGGGATTCTATGTGCTTTTTACAAACAAAGCCGGAAACTCATTGATTGATCATATTCCCCTACCGTATTCAGAGAAGGAAATGATCTTGATGCATAAACAGTGAGCAATAATTGATGACTTGGGGTTATAAATAAGTCTTTTTAAAAGTTTTATCTGTAACTTTTTCTGATTCTTTAACGACTATAAGCTAACCATTAGATGGTTTTAAATCGAGAATAATAAAATGAAACTAAGAAAAACAATCCCACTATTTGCCGGCATTTTAATTGGATCAGGAATGCTAACATCTTTATTTGCTGAAAGTGACAGAAACAAAAGAGAGTTGTTATCCAAGAAAGAACTCACCAAAAAATATGATAGAAATGGTGATGGACAGTTAGATTACCGTGAGAAGATGAGCTTTCTTCGTGGTCTTAATGACGAAGAAAAAGCTGCATACAAAAAGCATTTTACCGGATTGAGCCAAAATAATTCAAGTCACAATGACCGTGAGCACGGGGAGAGGGAACACAATGATGGTGAGCACGGGGAGCGGGAACACAATGACCGTGAGCACGGGGAGCGGGAACACAATGACCGTGAGCACGGGGAGAGGGAACACAATGATCGTGAGCACGGGGAGAGGGAACACAATGACCGTGAGCACGGGGAGAAGGAACACAATGACCGTGAGCACGGGGAGAAGGAACACAATGACCGTGAGCACGGGGAGAGGGAACACAATGACCGTGAGCACGGGGAGCGGGAACACAATGACCGTGAGCACGGGGAGCGGGAACACAATGACCGTGAGCGCGGGGAGCGGGAACACAATGACCGTGAGCGCGGGGAGAGTCGCGGATGGTTTGCAGGTGGTCCTTCCTTGAGATTAATTGAAAGGTGGAAAAACCGCCGAGAGGTTTTTTATCGCAAAAAAAACAACCCTAATGCACGAAGTGGTTACAGAGGGTCGCGAGGCCCGATAGGCCCCAATGCACGAAGTGGTTACAGAGGGTCACGAGGCCCGATAGGCCCCAATGCACGAAGTGGTTACAGAGGGTCACGAGGCCCGATAGGCCCCAATGCACGGAGCGGTTACAGAGGGTCACGAGGCCCGATAGGCCCCAATGCACGGAGCGGTTACAGAGGGTCACGAGGCCCGATAGGCCCCAATGCACGAAGTGGTTATAGAGGGTCACGAGATACGAGGCCTACACAAGATAGAGGTTGGAAAAGAAATCGTTCGCATAATGAAGTACGTCGAGCAGGAAGAGGGTCAGCAAGCTCGAAGCGTTCACAAGCCCAAGGTAGGAAAAGAGATCGTTCACGGGGTAATATCCAAACTAAGCATAAAAACAGGCGAGTTAATCGTCGCTAGCCAATAGTCATTCTAATTGAAAGCGAGTTCCGACCGTAGTGCTATGGCACGTTTTTTATTCAATGCCATAAAATATCACCTTGAAAAACATTCTCCTTATGGTGAAAAGGAGAGAACGGAAATGAAGATTATTTTGACAAGTATAAGCTAAAGATATAATCCGCGAAAAGTATGACTTGATAGAGTCCAGTTAGTGTCAGAGCATTCGTCTTTTTACTGAAAACTATGATTCTTAAACATTTAGCGACCTGATTGTTGGCGCGTAATTGACAATGGTTTCGGTACTTTTTGGATTGTTGTAGGTTCTGACTTTAACACTGTTAGTTTAGGTTCAAATCCTAGCGGAACAACCACTTCCCGCTTCCTTCCCCCAAGCCCTCTGTTAACTTTCCGGCATGTTCTCGATGCCTAAATTACCGCTTGTTTGCTTGGCTTTTGTCTTTCTGTTGACCAAGGCCCGCGCCGTTGAGGTGACGCTTGGCCAAGCGGTCTTCACTGTGCCCGACGGATTCACGGTGGAGAGAGTCGCCGGGCCGCCGTTGGTTGACCGTCCGATCACGGCTTCACTGGATGAGCAGGGGCGGTTGTACGTCGCTGACTCTTCCGGTTCGAATGATCCGGTCCAAAAACAACTTGCGGAAAAGCCGCACCGTATCGTCCGCTTGGAGGATCGCAACGGCGACGGGCAGTTCGATCACTCCGTTGTGTTCGCCGACAAGATGATGTTCCCCGAAGGCACGCTTTGGCACGACGGTTCGCTTTACGTCGCCGCGCCCCCGAGCATTTGGCGCCTGACTGATACCGATGGCGACGGCATGGCTGACGAGCGGGAGGAGTGGTTCGAGGGCAAGACGCTCACCGGCTGTGCCAACGATCTGCATGGGCCGTACCTTGGTCGCGACGGGTGGGTTTACTGGTGCAAGGGCGCGTTCGCCGAGCAGCGCTATACGGCGTTTCGCGGCGGCGAGCGCGTCTCGAGTGCCGCGCATATTTTTCGCCGCCACCCATCTGGCGGCCCGCACGAGTCGGTGATGGTTGGCGGCATGGACAACCCTGTGGACGTCGTTTTTTCGCCTAGTGGCGAGCGGTTTTTTACCACCACATTTTTCCAGTACCCCGCTGGGGGCCAGCGCGACGGATTGGTGCATGCCGTTTACGGCGGAGTTTACGGCAAGCCGCACGGCGTGGTGAACAGTCACCCGCGCACCGGCGATCTGATGCCGGTGATGGCGCACCTCGGTCCGGCTGCGCCGTGCGGTCTGGAGATTTACGAGTCGGCCGTGTTCGGCAGCGACTTCACTGGTAACCTGTTTTCCTGTCAGTTCAACTTGAACCGTGTGCAGCGCCACGTGCTGACTCCCGACGGCGCGACGTTCCGCTCGGAGGACTCCGATTTACTTGCCTCGACCAATGCCGACTTTCACCCGACCGACGTGATTGAGGACGCCGATGGCAGTCTGCTCGTGCTCGACACAGGCGGTTGGTACAAGCTCTGTTGCCCGACGTCGCAGTTTTGGCGACCGAAAGTCTTGGGCGCGATTTATCGTGTGAAAAAGACCGGGGCCAAGCCGCCAAGTGACCCACTCGGCACGAAGCTAGTCTGGGCGGCTCAACCGCCCGAGCAATTGGTCAAGCGGCTCGACGACGTGCGACCGGCGGTGCGGAAGCGAGCCATCGCGGCCTTGGCCAAGGGCGGTGATGCCGCCGTCCCTGCCTTGGCCAAGCGGTTTAGGCAGGGGGGCGAGCGGGCTCGGTTGAACGCCATTTGGTCGCTGACTCGCATTCGAACGGCTAGCGCCCGTCAAGCTGTTCGCGGCGGGTTAGCCAACTCGTCGCCGGCCGTTCAGCAGGCGGCGGCACACTCGGCCGGACTGCACCGCGATGCCGGGGCGATCGACGGCTTGATTCATTTGCTGGGAAATGCCGTACCACCGGTACGCCGAGCGGCCGCCGAGGCCCTGGGCCGGATCGGCTCGCCGCGCGCTGCAGCGCCACTGCTCACGCTCGCCGACGAACCGATGGATCGCGCGCTTGATCACTCGGTCACCTATGCGCTCATCGAGATCGCGCAGCCGGATGCTGTGCCGTTGTCGCGCTTGACCAAGCGGCCAGGGGCGCTGCGCGTGGCATTGATGTCGCTCGACCAAATGGAAGGCGATAACTTGTCGGCTGCGGAGGTATTGCCGTGGCTTCAGTCGAACTCGGCTGCACTCCGCAAAACAGCGGAATGGATTTGCGATCGTCACGCGGACTGGGGGGATGATCTCGCTGCGCATTACGCAGCCGAGCTTCGCCGGGTGAAGTCATTGGCGGACGGACAGGCGCTCGCCGCGCGCTTGGCCAAACTCGCCACCGCACCGTCGATTCAATCCGAGTTGGCCAAGGCCGTGGCCGATGTTTCCCAAGGGGAAGCCACGCGGTTGACAGCGCTTGCGGCGATGGCGTCCGCGCCTGTCAACCCCGCGCCCGACGCTTGGCTCGCCGCGATCGACTCGACCGCCGCTCCTCTGCAACCAGCGGTCGTGCAAACGCTCGTGAGCCTGCGCTTGGCCAAGGCGCAGCAGGAACACGCAGCCGGAATGCTGCGCCGACTCGGCAATTCGCCGACGTTGTCGGATCGGCAGCGCACGCTAGCTTACAACGGGATTCCCGCCGGGCTGTTTGCGCCGGACGAAGTGGAGTTCGGCTATCTGCTGGGCCAACTCGACGCATCCAAGGCGTTCACGCAACGCAGCAACGCAGCCAAAGCACTGGCTGGGGCCAAACTGGTAGAGGCGCAGTTGGCACGGCTCGCGAAACGACTCGGCAGCATAGGCTCTGCGGAGGCGACGGTGCTACTGCCGGTATTCGACCAAGGCCGTGCCGCGCAGATTGGCCAGGTGCTGTTGGAGGTGTTCGCGCAGGCGAACTGGTTGCGAGGGCTGGACGATGTTGTGCTGCAAAAAGCCACCGCCGGTTACGGCAAAACCGTCCAAGGCGAGGCGGCGGATTTGCTGGTCAAGGCAAAGGCGACCTCGCCGGATCAAGCCAAGTTGCTACGGGAGTTGGCCGAAGGGTTGCCAGCCGGCGACGCGCTCCGGGGGAAGGCGGTATTCCGCGGGCCGAAAGCTGGTTGCTCTACCTGTCATTCTATGGCGTATCATGGAGGCCAGTTCGGGCCGGATCTGACGAGGATTGGACAGGTCCGAAAAAAAATGGATCTGCTCGAGGCGATCGTTTTCCCAAGCGCCAGTTTCGTCCGCAGTTACGAGACGATGCAAGTGAGCACCGGCGACGGCGGCGTGTTGGCGGGGATCGTGAGTGATCAGGACGCGGGACAGGTCACACTGGCTCTTTCGCCGGAAAAAAGCGTGAGAGTGGAGCGGGGGAAAATCCGGAACATGGAGCAGCTTCACGTGTCAATGATGCCTGCCGGGATGAACACCATTCTGACCCAACAGCAACTCGCCGACCTCACCGCCTACCTGGAGGCAAGCCGGTGAAGCGGAGCGGGTTCCAAATACAACTCAAGGGCTTCCCAAATGTATTTGTAATACTTCGTCGATGTTTCCCTTTTTGAGCTACAGCTTTTTTAACCTTCATGTCGGAAACCAAGTCATTGAGCCTCACTGAGGCAATGTTGCTTATGTGGGGAGCTTATTCAGTACAATTTGATTGAAGTCGACCTTGTTGCTGGCTTTGTCTATGCCGATCCCCATGACATGGCCGTTCGCATCGTAATCCAAAACAATTCCGTCTGATATTTCACGGTGTCGACGGCATCTCGCAATCCTGCTGACTCAATTAATCGGTAGATCTGAGTGAGCCATTGCGGGTTAATCAATTCTACGGATGATTAACAATCAATAACGGCACTGAAAGGACGGAAAATAACGAGACGAATCAGTTGCAATCATTCTTGTTTCGGGGCGATTACGACTTTGTGTTCCTGCGTCCGGAACTCAGCGACACTCCAGTCCGTATTTCTCGATCCATGACTGTGGGAGCGTGCCGAAGCTCAGTAACCAGTCGTTGAACCGGCGCAATGGCCAGCCTCGTACCTCCACCAGTTTCTGGTAAAGCCGCGCGTTCTCCAACCGGCCCAGCCAGTAACTCATCGGCACGCCGGGGCTGCCGGTGTACCAGTTCACGTCCGCCTTGGCGCGGGCCTTTGTGAAGCCGAGGTGCTTCTGCATGTGCCTCACCGCCTGCCCGTGACTGTATGTGCCTGTTTGCAGGCGGAGATCGACGATGATGCGGTGGCAGCGCCACAGCGCATCGTGCAGTTGCTGCAACTTCAATTCCGGCGACTTGATGATCCCGAGATCGACGCACATCTGTTCGCACCACAGCGTCCACCCCTCATAAAAGACGGCGTGCTCATCGAAGATCCGACGCCACTTGCGCGGGTGCGCATTCGCGAAAATGAACTGTAGGTGGTGCCCGGGGTACGCCTCATGCGCGCAGGTCAGTTCCAGCCCAAAGTGTTGTCGCCGCTCAGCCAGTTTGGCAGCTGCGCTGCTCTTTGTCCTGCCAAGGTCGTTCACCCAAAAGTAGCCGCGCTGCCGTTTGTCGAACGGCCCGGGCGGCGAGTAGGCCGCCATCGGTATGACGTGCTGCATGAACTCCGGCACGAGCGTAACCGCCAGTGAGTCACCACTCGGGAACGTCATCGCCTTGGCTGCCTTGAACTTCCGAATGATTTCCCGGTTGGTTTTTCGGTAAAGCGCCAGCAGGTCGCCTTCCGGTTTCCACGATGTGCGGGCGGAGTTGACAATCTTTTCAACCGACTTGTTCTTGCCAAACTTCGCGCACGCCTTTCGGAGCAGGCCGCCGACGCGGTCGATCTCCGACAGCGCCACTGCCTCCACTTGGCCGAGCGTGTAGTCGAGGCCAAGCTCGTCGCGAATGCGCCGTTGCAGCGCTGTGGCTCCGATCGCAAACGAGCCCGGCTTGGCCAAGCGCTTTTCCATGACCGAGTCGTGGTAGCGCTCGCAGGCGCGGTTGGCAGCGGCTAACAGTGTAGTATCGGGGCGCTGTCTGCCATTGGACTGAAGGAACCCGGCCACTGCATCGAAAAACACGCCGGATGCCTTGTATGAATCAGACATGATGCTGCGCCACACTCGCTCAGGCCGGGTGACTAGCCGGGCCGCTTGGGCAAGGTAGCGCGGTGTATCACCCAGGAGCCTGCGGATGTTTCTGGCCGCTTGTTTGGGTTTGTCCTCACCGCGCTGGAGTTCCTTCAACAGAAAGCCAAGCACCACGTCTATCCCGGCAGGATCCATCTCATGCCGCCCGCGATCGAACTCTTCGCACTCCCGCAGCAACCGGGTGCGGAAGGCCAAGCGGTCGAGGTTTTGCTCGTTGGACAACGCTGAGGGAGCAACTGTGTCGAGCTTGGCCAAGGCGGCCCGGCGCCGAGAGTGTTGACTGCGGAGCGCCTTCAGGGTGGCGGGGTTGAACCTACCCTCGCCACTGCTCAAGCCGACGTGGGTGGCGTCGGCGGGATTCTCGAGGTAAAATGTGTTAAAGTAGTCGTCGAGCAGCGCCTCAAAAGTTTTGGAAGTTGAAGTCATCCGAGGAGCGATTTTAAGGGTTCGCCTGTCAGTGGCCAATCCAAACCTCGCTCAGAGGAATAGTTTTGCGGTGCTGCAGCGGTGTCATGCTCATGGTTTTCTTGAACTGCACCGTGAATGAGCTTACGTATTAAAAGCCCAGCGCTAAAGCGACTTCGCCGATGGGCTTCGATCCGTTGCAGAACAGGTTGATCGCCTTGAGCAAGCTTGAGCTTCATTTTTTACCCTGACTGGTATCAATCATGGGAGTATAGATCGAAATGGGTCGCTGCATCAACGTGTAGATTTGAACGAAAAAAGGCCCAAAAAAGGCAAGACATCTTTTTTAAATGAGAGTAGCCTTTCCCTAGTTCGTTCAAAGATGTAATGATGATTTTGTTTTTAAAACAATTTGGCTCCAAAACAGTTTTGGCTTTGGGTTGCTTGGCTTTGGGCGTTGGAGGCTCGGCCGCGGAGTTATCCGACGCTGCCAAGGTTGAGTTTTTTGACAACAAGATTTATCCCATCCTCAAGGCGCAATGTTTCAAGTGCCACGGGGCACGGGAGAAACTCAAGGGCAACCTTCGACTCACCAGTCGGGAGGCCCTGCTCAAGGGCGGCGAGTCCGGCACGGCGATCCACTTAATCAAGCCGGAGCAGAGCCTGTTACTGGCGATGGTCTCGTGGAAGGACGAAGACCACGAGATGCCGCCGAAGAAGAAATTGTCGGATGAGCAGATCGCCTTGCTGACCGAGTGGGTGAAACTGGGCGCTCCGTTTAATCCCGCCAGCGAGATTCATGGTAAAGAGGTTGCTCACGGCGACTTGCCGACGAACGAGATCAACGAGCGCACAACGTCCGCCTGGGCGTTCAAGGCGGTCAAGGCGACTCCCGAGCCGGAGGTCGATGACGCCGCTTGGCAAAAGAACGGTATCGATGCGTTCGTTTACGATCGACTAAACAAGGCCGGTCTTCGGCCAAGCACCCCGGCGGCCAAGCGTGTGTTGATTCGTCGTGCTTGCTACGACTTGACCGGGTTGCCCCCGTCGCCGACGGAGGTCGAGGCGTTTCTCGCCGACTCGTCGCCGGGCGCGTTCGAGAAAGTCATCGACAAGTTGCTGGCTTCGAATCGGTATGGCGAAAAGTGGGGTCGACATTGGCTAGACCTTGTTCGCTTCGCCGAGACAAACGGCTACGAGCGGGACAGCCAGAAGGATTTGATTTGGAAATACCGTGACTATGTCATTCGCGCCTTCAACGAGGACAAGCCGTATGACCGTTTCGTCATGGAGCAGTTGGCAGGCGATGAGCTTCCGGATCGCGACGCCGACAGCGTTACAGCCACCGGCTTTTATCGGCTTGGCATTTGGGACGACGAACCGGCGGATCGCGAGTTGGCTCGCTACAATTATCTCGACGATATCCTGCGGACCACCGGTGAGACGTTCCTCGGCCTGACCATCGGCTGCGCTCGCTGCCACGATCACAAGATTGATCCTATATCAGCGAAGGACTACTACTCGATGCTCTCGTTTTTCAGCGACATTTCGCCGCACGGCAAGGGTAACCGTAACCACGTGCCGATAAGCGATCCGGCGGATAAGGCGGCTCACGAGAAGGCGGTCGCTGCCAAGCAAACGAGGGAAGCCGATTTGAAGGCCATGCTCGCGCCGCTCGAGGAGGAGTTCATCGCAGGCTTGGCCAAGCGCCGGCCGGAACTCAAGCTGGGCACCGGGTTGCCCAAGGGTAAAAAGGACGCGTGGGTCGTCCCGGACGCCAACCGCGGCAAAGGCGTAAAGTGGGAGTTTACTTACGACAAACCGGCGGAGAACTGGTTCGAGATCGCCTTCGATGATAGTAAGTGGCGTAAGGGGCGCAGCGGCTTTGGCGCTCCCGGCACGCCAGGTTCAAAGGTGAGGACGCCTTGGCATTCGAGCGAAATCTGGCTGCGCCGTGATTTCCGTTTAGACACCATCCCAGGGCAATTGACCCTCAAAATTCATCACGACGAGGACGCCGAAGTTTATCTCAACGGCAAACAGATCAAGACTTTCAAGGGGCATCTGCAAAAGTACACCGAGATTGATGTCACCGACGAATGCCTCGATGTTCTCCAGACTGGGCGGAACACTTTGGCAATTCACTGCAAACAAACGGGCGGTGGCCAGTACATCGACGCCGGTTTGGTTGTCGATCAAAGCACGACGCCGGTGCCGGTATTGGCGGCCAAGTATGGCGGCGAGATTTTCGGCGAAACCAAGTTCGCGGAGTACAATAATCTGAGCGGCAAGTTGGCCAAGGTTCAATCAACCCAGCTCAAGCTCAAGACCGAGTATGCGATGGCAGTGGCTGAGGATACGCGGCGCAAGATGTGGATCCTTCGGCGCGGCCTGCCTGCGTTGAAGGGGGAGGAGGTTGGCCCGGCGTTCCCCTCCATCCTTGATGGTTCCGACGCCCAGGTGCCGGAGGATTATGCCGTGGGCAAGGCGTCCGGAAAGCGGCGCGTACTCGCCGAGTGGGTGGCCAGCGAGAGCAACCCGATGACAGCTCGCGTTATGGCCAACCGCCTTTGGCAGCACCACTTCGGGCGCGGCATTGTGCGCAGTTCGAACAACTTCGGTTTCATCGGCGAAAAGCCGACCCACCCCGATCTGCTCAACTGGCTGGCCAACGAGTTGGTCGCCGGCGGCTGGAAACTCAAGCGCATGCACAAGCTCATCATGATGAGTAACACCTACCGGATGTCGTCGAGTGGCGACGGAGCCGCCTTGGCCCGTGATCCGAACAACGACCTGATGTGGCGCCACGACATGCGGCGTTTATCGGCGGAAGAAATCCGAGACTCCATTCTTAATCTCACTGGCCAGCTTAACCTCAAGATGGGCGGCCCGAGCATTTACACCGAGGTGCCTAAGGACGTGCTGGCGACCGCGTCACGCCCCGGCGCGGCCTGGGGTAAATCGCCGGTGGAAGAGCGCAATCGCCGAAGCGTGTACATTTATGTCAAGCGCTCGCTGCACGAGCCGTTCCTCAGCGCGTTTGACTGGGCCGACACAGACAATACCTGCGATGTGAGATTTGTGACCACGGTCCCGACGCAGACACTGACGCTGCTCAACAGCAAGTTTCTCAACGACTCGGCGGAGAGCTTGGCTAAGCGCTTGGCCAAGGCCGTGCCGGGAGATTCCAAGGCACAAGTCACCAGGGCGCTGCGCTTGGCTACCAGCCGCAAACCGACAGGAGAGGAGGTTGACGATGGGTTGGAGTTGATCCACGGTCTGAAAGCCGAGGCCAAGTTGAATGACAGTGAGGCGCTTCAGCGGTTCTGCCTGCTGGTGCTGAACCTGAACGAGTTTTTGTACCTTGATTAATCCGAGAGTTTTAGAATCGACAAATGAGCAAACGAAATGACATGCCGAGGAACACGTTTTGCGGGCGGACCCCGAGGCGTGAGTTTATGCACCAGATGGGCGGCGGCTTCACGTCTCTCGCGTTGACCGGACTGCTGGGCGGGGAAGGCTTCATTAACAGCCAGGCTGTGGCGGCCGATGGGAACACCCCTTGGGCCAACCCACTTGCGCCCAAGAATCCTCCGTTGCCGGGCAAGGCAAAGAGCGTGATTTTTCTGTTCATGTACGGAGGGCCAAGCCACATGGACACCTTCGAGTACAAGCCCGAGCTGTACCCGCTCGACGGCAAGATGATTGACGTCAAGACCTTTGGCCGTGGTGGCAAGAAGAGCAAGGGGCGCGTCGTGGGGCCGAAATGGAAATTCAATCAGTACGGCCAGTGCGGCAAGCATGTGAGTGACCTTTTCCCCAACGTCGCTCGGCACGTAGACAAGATTTCGTTTCTCCACTCGATGACGGCTGACTCGCCGATCCACGGCTCGGCGATGCTCATGATGAACTCGGGCAGTCTCCTGAGCGGTCGCCCGTCGATGGGTTCGTGGGTGAATTACGGCCTCGGCTCTGTAAACGAAAACCTGCCGGGCTACGTGGTTATGCTGGACCGCACCGGCGGCCCCATCAGCGGCGCCAAGAACTGGACCAGCGGTTACATGCCGGCGGCCTACCAGGGCGTGGTGATGAATCCCAGTGGCCCGACGCCGATTCTCGACCTGAAAAACGCCCGCAACATGAGCCGCGAGCAGCAGCGAATGCTCATCGACAAGTTGAACAAGTACAACAGCCGGCACTTGAGCGAGCGCGTCGACAACTCCGCGTTGGCCGCCCGCATCTCCAGCTACGAGTTGGCCTACAAGATGCAGATGAGCGCGCCCGAGGCAGTCAATTTCGACTCCGAACCGGAACACCTCCAAAAGTTGTATGGTCTAGATCAAGACCGCACGCGGGACTTCGGCCGCAAGTGCATGCTGGCGAGGCGGCTGGTCGAGCGCGGTGTGCGTTTCATTCAGGTTTACTCCGGCGGCAACCACAACGACGCCAACTGGGACGCCCACGGCGACCTCGAGAAAAATCATAACTACCACGCCGGCAACACCGACCAGCCGGTAGCCGCCTTGCTGGAGGATCTGCAGGAGCGCGGGTTGCTGGACGAGACCCTCGTCATCTGGGGTGGCGAGTTTGGCCGCCAACCGACTGCCGAGTATGCCAAGGGCACCGGCCGCGACCATAACAGTTACGGATTCACCATGTGGATGGCTGGGGGCGGTATCAAGGGCGGTGTCAGCGTTGGAAAGACCGACGAACTCGGCGCCGCCGCCGTTGAGAAACCATTCCACGTCAGGCGCTTGCATGCCACCGTGCTTAAGCAGCTTGGCTTCGACCCGAACGAGTTGAGTTACTTTTACCGGGGGCTGGATCAGCGCCTGGTCGGCGTGGAAGGCGCCGAGCCGATTCACGAGATCATTGCCTAGCTCAAGCGCATAGCCAGGCGCAGGTCGGTCGTTACAGTCATGCAGGGCCTATCGGGCGTGCAACCATGCCCGGATTACTCGTCAACTTGCTGTGAAGCAAATTCGATTCACCGTTTTACTGTTCGCCCTGTCGCTGCCGGGTTCCACCTTGATTGCTGACTTATTTGTTGAGCGGCTTCAGAAACTGGATCGCAACGGTGATGGACAGCTGTCACGCGATGAGGCGCCGAAGTCGTTTCGCAAGTTCAAGTTCGACCATGCTGACCGCAACAAGGACGGCTTTCTCGACAAACGGGAAATGGATTGGGTGTCCGGAAAGCTGGCAGCAAAAAAACAGTCAACGCCGGCCAAGCCCTCCGAACCTGTTGCACCCGAGGCCGGGAGGATGACAGTGGTTCGGGACATCGTCTATCGGAAGGATGACAATCCCACCAGGGGCTGGAACAAGCTGGACATCTATTTCCCTCGCGGCAAAACAGGGTACCCGGTGCTGTTCTGGGTTCATGGCGGCGGGTTGCATAGTGGCGACAAGTCGAAGATCACCGAAGTGGCCGGCCGGTTTGTTGCCGAGGGAATCGGCGTGGTGTCGGCGAACTATCGTCTTTACCCCGAGGCAATCTACCCGGTGCAGATCGAGGACGTGGCGGATGCCTTCTCCTGGGTGCATCGGAACATTGCCAAGCGCGGTGGCGATCCTGAAAAGTTATTTGTGTCCGGCGGCTCGGCGGGCGGACACCTAACCGCATTGCTTACACTGAACGATGCGTTCCTGAAAAAGCGCGGCCATACAAGTGGGTCTATTCGTGGTGCCATTCCCATCAGTGGATTGATGGATGTGAGTCGGGTTGGCGCGGCGCGGCGTAAGGGGGTATGGGGCGAGAAGGCTTCCACTCACCGAGTCGCCTCCCCACTGCATCACGCACGCAAGGACGCCCCGCCGTTGCTGCTCCTTCACGCCGAACACGACACCCTTGATCGGCGCCAACAAAACCAGGCGATGTTCGTTGCGTTGAAAAAAGCCGGACACCCCGATGTCGCCATCCACGAACTCAAGGATCGAACGCACAACAGCATCCGCCCCAACCTTGTGGACCAAAACGATACGGGCGCAGAACACATCCTGAAATTCATTCGGCGCCTTTGCGCTGTTCAGGCCAACGGCAGCGAAGTGAAACAGCGCCCGTGGTCACGCCACACGATTGATTCGGCCGACAAGGCTACCGGCAAGTTGGGAGCGGACGGGGTGCGTCTGGCCGACTTCAACAATGACGGGCTATTGGACATCGCCACCGGCTGGGAGCAGGGCGGCGCAATAGTCGTTTACCAGAATCCGGGGCCGGTCAAGGCCAAGTCCGCTTGGCCAAGCGTCACCGTCGGTCGTGTCATCAGCCCCGAAGACGCCGTGTTTGCCGATTTGGATGGTGACGGAAATCTCGATGTGGTCAGTTCGTGCGAGGGCAGGGAGCGCACCATGTACGTTCACTGGGCACCGGCCAAGCGGGCAGATTACCTCAAGCCTAGTGCCTGGGTGACCGAGGCCATCCCGGCCACAAAGCAAAAACAATCGTGGATGTTCGCCGAACCGGCGCAGATCGACGGACGGGGCGGGATTGACCTGTTCGTGTCGTCCAAGGGAGCCAACGGGTCGATCGGCTGGCTGCGGGTAGATCAAGAAACGAGTACTGGCCGCGACGCCGGTGCGTTCAAATTCGTGAAACTCCGGTCGGCAGGCTGGATCATGACGTTGAAGGCGTTGGACATGGATGGCGACGGCGACAGCGATTTACTTTTCTCGGACCGAAAAGGGGGCAAACGCGGTGTCAATTGGCTTGAGAATCCGGGTGGTACAGAAGCGGCAAGTCCAGATAAATGGACAGAACATGTCATTGGGGGCAAAGAGCATGAAGTGATGTTTTTGTCTGTTGGCGATCTTAATCACGACGGTGCCCGGGACATTGTGTGTCCCACTCGAAATGGTGAAATCCTTCTGTTCGAGGGAAATGAAAATGGGTGGAAGGTTCATTCAATCAAGAACCTATTCGGGGTGCCGCATGGGAAAGCCGTGGCGATCGGGGATATTGACAATGACGGTCGCAATGATTTATTTCACGTTACAAATACGGGAGGGAACCGCGAACTTCCAGGTGCAACCTGGATGAGTCAACGTCCTGATAGACCATGGTCCGCCAAATGGAACGTGACCGATGTAAGTGGGGGTATTGGCGTAAAATTTGATTTGGTGGAATTAGTGGATCTGGATGGAGACGAGGATTTAGATGCCATCACCTGCGAGGAAGTTGATAACCTCGGGGTGTTTTGGTTTGAGAACCCTCTTTACGATTCTGATAAAGTTAATAGAAACCCTTCGAAATGAACGAATTATATTAAGGGGTGAGGGAAGGGGAGTATTTCAAAGGATTTTAAGGAACCTTAATATATTGGGTTTACAGTGTGTGAGATTGTATCTACTTTGTATCGACTCATAAAGTTGCTTTATGGATCTATGATGATCAGTAGGAGCACTTAAAATACGTAGGTTCAATGCTTATCTCCTTAGGTTTCTCACAGTTTAGTTAAGAAGAAGTACAGACACATTGGATTGCGCCAAACTCTCCTCTTTTGTTCGAGTGGAAGTGTTATTTGATTGGTTAAGTTCTATGGTTATTAGGTTTGTAATACCCTTCATATTTTATATTGTCGCTGTTTTTGCGTTTTATGCATTTGTGCATTTAATTCCATTAGAAGCTCATAACCCTTTTTTGCCCTATTGTGATCTTTGCAAAGAACATCTGCCGTATGAAAAGAAAAGTTTTTTGCTTTATGATTGTTCAGAGTGCGGCAGGCAAATGGTAACCTCATTACTTAATTTATTATTAGGTTTGCTTTGTTGTGCGCCATTTACATTTTTAAGTTATTTGTTTTATGGTGGCTTAAAAAAGAAAGGTTAGAGCATAGAACCTTCCTTCGAGTTCATTCAATCAACGCAGTACGAAGTGTTCAGTTGATGACTCACAATGAAATCTCTGAATGAGGTACGATGGTGTTTTCTGTACTTTGTATTAAGGTTTTTCACCGTATTTTCGAACACACAATGTTTACAATGGTTTGTCGAAGGGATAGTTTGGTTTGAGAATCTGCTTTATAAAAGTGAGTAAACAAACTTAAATCTTTGAGAAGGAACAATTTATGAAGTGTTTTAGAAGTTAGTGAAAATACAACAACTACGTATGTTATTGTGATTTCCTAATGAAAACGTAGTTGTTTTGTAGTGGGCGTTGAGGTGGTTCGTCGAGATGTTTAAATCCTTTGGAAACACTAACGATTCGTATGTTTAATGCTTATCCATTTGGATCTCTCACAGTTTAGTACCTACAAAGTAGCGACACATACAATTTACTTTAAAATACGGTTGAGAAGATTCATTAACCAATTAATAGAGATGAAAGAACTGATAAAATGAATATAGAAGAAACACGAAATGGCATACTTAAGACTTTAGAAAATAAGGGAGGTAATGCTCCAATGAAAATCATACATGGTTACAGTAAACTAATCCATAAAGTTGCACATAAAGAATTTTCTGATGTAATGGAAGGATTGGTAAATGATGAATTAGTTATCTTTGATAATGGTGTTTTCATTCTCACTGAGAAGGGTAAAAAGTTAGCAAGAAGTTTATTGTTTTAAGTGCTATAGCCTTAAAGTCTAGTTGCTGAAATGGCTTAACTTTCAGAACTAACCCCTACCTTTCAAACTGAGGCATTTATTGATGATAGGCATTTTGGTGAATCTGTGCAATTAGACGAAGCAGCGCTGCACCGCTCTCAGTCAATCGGCACAAAAGCGATGAAGGTAGCATTGAAGGGCAAACCTAAGGCAGAGACAAAGAGCGAGAAGCGTTAAATCAATGCAGAGGGCTTAGATTCGATTGCAACAATATCAGAGCATTTGGAAGCTGAGCCAATTGAGAGTAAATCAGAGGGTGGCAATAAGGACGCTGGGAAGTAAGTTCCTTACATCTTCGCTTTCAGTCGCTTCATAAGATGACCCTATTAACTCCGCTTCACTTAATTTTGCTACTGCCTTACCACCCCATACCCCAAAAAAATAAGGTTCGATTAATTACTGTCAGTTTACTTTTCGCCATCTTAGCCCCTATTTCAACACATGATATTGCAGAATCAGTTGCCCCACATATTACGCAAATATTACAAGATCGAATAAAGGAAAATATCTGTAAAACGGTTTCTGTTACAAAAGAAAAACCGAACGGAGCTTATGAAGCTGTTGCAAATTAGGACGTTGGAACTAGTATTAAAATCGCTATTCAGTTTGAAAAATGGAATGCTTTATGTTTCGATTCCATAATTTAAATAATAGCTTTACGCCTGAAACAAAGATAGGCCAAAGACAAAAAAAATATAATGAAACCAGAATTTAAACAATAAACATATTCACTTAATATTTATAAAAACAATATGTTACCTGTAAGATAATCGGTAGTGTTTATTTCTAGTATTCAAACTTAATTCCGTTTTCACATTTCGTGCGTTATCGAGGTAGCAACATCTTCAGCTTTTGATATAGCATTTTCTATATCATCTCCTAAAGCAATAGCAACACCCATACGCCGTTTCCCAGAGACTCCCGGTTTTCCAAACAATCTTATTTGAGTGCTAGATCTTTTTAATGCACCGAAGTTAGAATAACTTACATTATTAGATTGTCCTTCTAATTTAATCACATGAGACGCACCTGGGCCATAAAATTTTATTTCTGGAATTGGGAGTCCTAGTATTGCTCTTGTATGTAATGCAAATTCTGACATGTCTTGAGTTATTAAAGTCACTAAGCCGGTATCATGAGGGCGGGGAGATACTTCAGAGAAATAAACTTTTTTGTCTTTTATGAACAATTCAACCCCGAATACACCATATCCTTTTATATTATTAACAACTTTGGTTGCAATTCTTTTTGATTCATCGAGTAAGTCATCTTCCATAGGATGAGGTTGCCATGATTTTATGTAGTCACCATCAACCTGCTCGTGGCCTATTGGTTTACAAAATGTAATCCCTTCTTTGTGTCTTACAGTAAGAAGAGTGATTTCATAGTCGAAGTGAATGAACTCTTCAACAATGACTCGTCCTGCTCCAGCTCTTCCTCCTGATTGAGCGTGCTCCCATGAGGGTTTTATATCAGCAGATGATTTTACAACGCTTTGTCCTTTCCCGCTGGATGACATTATGGGTTTAACAACACAAGGTAATCCAATTTCTTTAATTACTATTTCAAATTCTTTTTCGGTAGAGGCAAATCTGTATTTCGATGTATTAACTTCAAGAGTTTTAGATACTAGATTTCTTATACCTTCTCGATTCATGGTTAGAGAAACTGCTCGAGAGTTAGGTATAATTATATGCCCGTTTTCTTCTGCTTCGACAAGTGTATCGGTAGCAATAGCTTCAATCTCGGGGACAATAATGTGTGGATTACATTCTTTAATCACATCCTTCAGTTGTTTAGGGTTAAGCATATCAATAACGAATGCTTGGTCAGCAACCTGCTGTGCAGGTGCGTTTTTGTATGAGTCAACTGCAATGACTTCTACGCCTAAACGCTGTAATTCGATTGCTACTTCTTTTCCTAGTTCTCCACTCCCGCACAGCATTACTTTTGTTGCGCTTTTTGAGAACGGTGTTCCTATTTTAGTGTCCATTTTAATAAAAATTAACCTAATTCGAATATAGAAAATATTAGTTTGAAGTCAAACCAATCAATAATTCGGTTACATTTGTGAAATTATTTCTTAGGAATTAAAAAAACAAATGAACGCAGTAAACTATTGGAAAGAGGAATTGTCCGAAAATGGGCATTCAGTGATCTGAATGAACGGCCATTCTTCTATTTGCAACAAATTCGGAGATACATCTGCTTTGATGGTTTAAGTAGTTTGTGAGGTCTATTTTATCGGAAACCTATTTTTTCTGATTCGACCGAATTAAAATTGATCGCTCTTTCAGCTTTCCCATTGAACAATCTATATCAGTTATGAAGGGTTCATTAAGTAAAAGTCACAGTGAATTCAATCGAATGATGAAACTGTAATGTTTTCTTTACTTTGTACAAAGGTTTTCTCCTGATTTTGAAGCACTCAATGTTTTCAATGGTTTGACGAGGGAATCGTTTGGGTGTTGAGCTTATTTTATAACTATAGTAGTTTGAGTCTAAATAATTCAACCAGAGTGTTTTACGTTAAGGGGTTTGGAGGGGAGTAATTTAATGGATTTTAAGGAATCTTAATGTATCGGGTATTCTGTGTGTGAGATTCTATCGAACCATATAATTGCTGTTTGAATCTATGATATTCGATGGATACGATATAATTATTAAATTAACACTTAACCAATTATGGGTAAACAGTTTAAGGTATATTTTACAAATAAAATGGAATCATTTGAATTCGTCAGAAAAGAAAGGTTTAAAACCATTTTTCTGATTTATTTAGTATGAGTATGATGGGATTTTCAACTTAATCTTGAGTACATCTCATTCCGAAATAATATTATAAACATCAGACTATAAGACTCTTAGAGTGATTATTGCGTTTTTTTTTGAGGTCAATAAAACATATACAATTAAAAACCACATGTATAACAACAAAAAGGCAATTAATTTTATTCGAGTAGTTTCTTAGTCTTTTTCTACACTTTTATTTGTTTTATAAATAAAAATGACAGTACAATACTAGATTCCTATTCACTTAATTACTGTAATGCTTTTGTATTGTAACATATTCTAGTAGTCACAAGGATGATTCGGGGTAAGGACATGATCAATAAATACATTGTTCTAGTTTTTCTAAAACCTTCAATAAAAACCGAATTAAATTAAATAAATAGTTTACAATTGGGGGATTTTTACTAGAATTTCTGAGTTGGTGTCTAGTAAAGCTATGTTAAATTTTAAATCTACTCTATGTCTTTTGATTGTGTTTCTAGCGTTTAACAACGCTTCATGGTCAGATGAAGAATGCTGCGGAGGCGAAGATCAATCGTTAATTGGGATAAAAGTGCCGGATTCTGGTAGATACGGCCCTTATACCAACACCAGTTTAAAACCAGCACATGCCTACAGTCCTCACAGTGACCAGGACGCCCAATACTTGAAGGGTGCTTTGCCTGACACACCTGTAGTTCCTTACGATGATTCGAAAATATTAATCAAATTCTCCTTAAGTTATGCAAAAGGGGCATTTTGGGACAAATTCAAACATGAGGGAATTGCTAAAATTAAGCCCATGTTTGAAAAAAGAGATGTTGAGAAAATGGCAATGCCTATTCCGGGGGAGAAACCAAACATTGATTTGTGGCGATGGACGGAAGCATTTGTTGAACATCCTATCGATGTTGAGGAACTGGTAAAGGAGCTAAATGCATTGCCGGAGGTGCAAATTGCCCAAGTTGATTATGAATACAAACTGGCAGTGCCGGATGGTGGTCCTAACGTTGATGCGAAGATTCAAGACCTTCCAACTTCTGAAACCGATGCGAAATTTAGTGAAATGTGGCATTTGGAGAAAATTCAGGAAGAAGTTCCCTGGGCAGAATACAGCGCACCTCTCAAGATAAAGGAATTATGGCAGGAGCTTGAAAACCGAGATCTGCCCCCGGGGGGGAGCCCGGATGTCGTGATCGCGATCATAGATACTGGCGTTGATTATAACCATCCAGATTTGAAGCAGAATATGTGGATTAATGGCGGAGAAATCGCTGGAAACGGAATTGATGATGATGCCAACGGTTTTGTAGATGATGTCCACGGAGTTAATGTGGTAAGTGATGAGCGGTTCCACTCGGGCGATCCTGATGATGATCACGGTCATGGCACTCATGTTGCCGGTATTGCAGCCGCTGCAGGTCACAACAAAATTGGAGTGGTTGGAGTGGCCTACAGTTCCAAGATAATGGCAATTAAAGCCGCTCAGTACTCAGGTAATCTTACCTCATCGGATATTGCTGAAGCGTTGTATTATGCGATTCAAAATGGTGCGGATGTCATCAATATGTCTTTTGCCCAAAGAGTTAGGTCCCCAGTGGTTGAGGATGCTCTTGCGGTAGCTTTTAGGAATGCAGTTTTGGTGGCTGCAGCAGGAAATTATGACAAAGGGCTTGATCCTGGGAAATGCCAGGCACATGGAGGCTATTATAATAGATACTTGAACGCTTTTTACCCGGCAGCTTACAATTGGGTTATCGGTGTTGAGGCTAGAGCCGTTAAGTCATGGGGCTACAAACCCGGAAAAAGCCGTCCCAAGTGGCATACTCGCTTTTCGAATCATGATTGCGCAAGAAACTCTAAATATGAGTACGAGGTGAGAGCACCCGGGGATAATATTTGGAGTACGTTTCCAGGTAAACAGCAATACATCTCGTGGGATGGTACATCTATGGCTGCCCCAATGATTTCGGGAATGGCAGCTCTGTTAAGAACCGCCTGGCCAGACAAGGCTAGAATAAATTCTAGGTTCATCATGGGACAGATTAGCTCCACCGCGCATCTTCGAGACGAGGTTTATGACAAGACCCCTGAAGTGTTGGATAGACTTAAGGGTCAGCCATATTACGGTGTCCCGGATGCTCATTTGGCACTGACCAAAGTACCCGTTCCAAATCTGTATCTTCTGGACTACTGGATTTTTGATAAGCCGGATGTGAGTGCAATCAATGATGATGATGGCAGAGTTGATTCTGGTGAGACGATTGATCTTGCTATTGAACTGAAAAACTCATGGGGAAAAGCAACCGATATTACGCTAAGCATGACCGCCCAAGCCAAGGGTGCCGCAGGACCTGACCCATATGTGGAGATTATAACAAAAGAAGTTTCTTATAGCCCTATGGGGCCTTTTAGCCGTTCTGATAATGGGCTTGTTTACGATAAGGAAGGAAAAATTACAGGTATAATAAATCCTGTCAGGTTCAAAGTGTCTCCCGATTGTCCTAATGATCACTTGATACCAATTACCCTCACTATTACTTCAAAAAACGGATTGGGTCCTAAGGATGGGTTTACTGAGGATCTGAATACTTACACATATATTCAAAGGTTTAGTGTTTTTGTCCAAAGAGGCAAGGAAGTGCCGCGTGTTATTTCTCGAGACACAACACTGACCAAAGATTTTTTCTGGATTATAAATCAACCTACATTGATTGAAGCTGGCAAAACCCTGACGGTGGGTCCTGGAACTCAAATCCAGTGGGGAGCACCAACAGTGAAAAAAGTTTACGAGTGGGATTTCAGGGCGAAGCTTCAGGCTGAAGGAACGTTTCTCGTCCAGGGCACAGCCGAAGAGCCGGTTGAACTCTTCCCTTCCGAATTCCATGAGTGCTACACCATGATGAATGGAAACCTGCAGATGTCGCATGTCAAAATTACAAATCCTTACATGGCTGGAATGGATGTAAAGACGGCGAAGGCAAAGGGGTTCCCAACGGAGCGTGACTCATATATTGATCATGGTTTAATTAGGGAAAATAACATCTGTTTCTGGCGTTGGATTGAGATGCCGACAATTTCCAACACTTTGATTGATTACAAGTTGGGTGAGTTCATAGCTCCTCAAGGTTTGAAACTGGGCATGAGATATAATGAAGCTTTTAAGCATTGGTTTTGGGCTCAGAATATCAAGGGCTCAGTGTTTGAACACGGAAGAGGGCCGTTTGGAACCGATGCAGCAAATACATGTAGAGGTGTATCCTATGGGGTCAGGCCACCAAGCAAGGTTGAGGATACGGTTTTCCTTCAAAACCATATTAGGGATGAATTCGGGTTAAGTTCAATATACTGGTTCAACGCAAATTCCTACAAGAAGGGTGAATTTTCGAACCTTTTGGTTACTGATAATGAAATGGCTACAGAGTTTAATAATAACGTTGCGCCTATAATCGAAAACCTGGTTTCACACGATGGCAAGACGTATGGCGTCATAAATACCAAGATGTGGAGTGATCCAGGACTGAACGGGTTCTATCAGTTGCAGGTGGCTCAATCTGCTGCTGCACATTACAAGGGGAATGTCCTTACCATTAATGACAAGGCGGAGAATGATTTCATTCTGAGCTACATCGATAAGAATTACCCTGGAAAAAAACTTGGGATCGGGCTCAGTGACATTTTGAGTGAAGGAACGTTTTCTTGGTCTAGCGAAGAGGGTGCCACTTACAGGAATTGGTTTCCTGGAGATGCAAACATCAAATATACAGATGACGCAATTTCACCCTGGCCATGGGACGTATCAATAGGGGAAACTGATTCGATCATAGATTACACAGGTTCTAGTGAAATTAATAATTTAGTTAATGACAACTTGAACAGCAGATATCGATCTGGGAAGGCGGGGTTTGCTGAATTCACAGTGAATTTGAAGAGGCCGATTAAAACGCAACAATTTAAAATCAGTTCTTCCAGTAATGGAAACAGAAATGTGGATCCAACCAGTTTTGAACTGTATGGCAAAACTGATTACAAGATTCCTGGTGATGAAAACACTCTTTTTTCTGAGGATTTCGAAGGCCTCACACTTGGTGCCCGTGTAGATGAACCAAATACAGCTGACGAAGTCGTTGTACCACTGGGAAGTATTACCATCCGCGAATATTGGTATAACAAAGAAGGCAATCGTTTTGGCTATGATCTTGCTAGTTTCAAGGATTCCGGAATGCTGATTTCACCTAATCCAAATTTCCCCAATGCAATTCTGGAAGGGACGCCTGATTTTGAAGGTGCTGCAAATATGTTGGAGTGGCCAGCTGGTGATCCAGATAATCCTAGTACTGTGCCCAGTTATTATGCTTCAGGTAGGGACCACCAAGGTTGGCAGGCGATAGGCTATTTGCATCCGCCTATAACCGGTGAATACAAGTTTTATCTTGCGGCTGATGAATTCGCTGAAGTTTGGCTAAGCACTGATGACTCAGCTTCAAATGCCATCAAAATAGCGGAATTAACCAATCGCTCGTCGCTAAGAGAGTTTCGTGAGTCGCACAATTCAAGTGGAATTTCTGACCTGATCACGCTCGAGAAAGGGAAGCGCTATTATTTAGAGGTAATAGCTAAGGATAATTGGAGTCAAGACTATATGGCTGTTGCGTGGAAGATCCCTGGGGGTGATGAACCGGGTTATCGCGGGTCTCCAATTCTTGGCAAATACCTTCAACCGATGACTGAAAAGCTCGATAAATATGTAGCTTATAAAGAAGGCGAAAAAGTGTGGACCAAATCTGGGCCCAGTGGTTGGAGTATCGATGACACCTCAGTTCCTGGTGCTGGAAATCCTGACAAAGACGGAGTTACCGAATGGGCGGGTTGGAGTTTCCCGAACAAGGACTTCTGGGCTGGTGCCGGAGGAGGGTTGAGGAGTGGTTTTAGTAAGGGTAATAATAATATAGCAGTTGCAGATGGTGATGCATGGGCTGACGACACTTCTCGAGAACATGGTCCTGTAGCAAAAAAAATCAATAATATTGAAGTTTACATGCATCAAGCTTCACCACGGGTGGTTGATCTTTCCGGGGTATTCTCAGACCAGGATCCGGAGGATGACAACTCGGAAATCGTAAAATCGATTCTAAGTATCAGTGATGATTCAATTGCTACAGCTACTTTGGCTGGGGATGACCTAACTGTTGAATTCAAGAATGCAGTCAGGGGCGAGTCGTTAATTTCTATCAAGGGTGTTTCTGATGGGTTGTTTGCCGTGGCAACTTTAAAGGTAATAATAAAAGACAGCGCACCATATGTAGATTGGCAAAATCAGCCCTCAAATATAACTGTAAACCATAGCTCTGCGGATACAATTATTGATTTGTCAAAAACTTTTAAGGATAGAGAAAATGATCCAATTGTTCTGTCAGTACACAATAATACGAACAAAAAAGTTGTTCAGGCTTCAATAGACGGAACTAATCTAAAATTGGATTACCAGCCTAATGAAGCGGGCGAGGGTTATGTTCAAATCAAGGCAACAGCAAATGGGCTGGGTGCATATGTTACACAACGTTTCTATGTTCTCGACACTGCCCCAGTAGCCGTAAGAGGTTTGCCCTCATTAAACGTCAAGTCAGAAGGTACAGTTTCAAGCGTTGACCTGACCGGGTTGTTTTCTGATGCAGAAGGAGACCCGATTACTTTAAGTGTAGCTTCCAATAGCAGGGAGTCACTCCTGAGTACCTTAATTGATGGGAACACCCTTAAGATTAACTACAAAGACGGTGTGTTTGGTGCTGCTGATTTGGTGATAAGAGGTACAGCGAATAATAAAAGTGTTGATTATACTTTGGCTATTTCAAGGGGGGTCCCGTTTGTGGCGAAACAAATTGAGGGACAAAGATTTGATACCAGTTCAGTTCCACAGACAATAGATTTATCCAAAGTGTTTAAAAGTCCGGATGGTCTGGCAATTGCTAAGTCTATTAGTCTCAACTCCAATACCGACCTAGTCACAGCCACCGTGGTTGGAGACAATCTTAGTTTGGAGTTTAAGCCCGGGACACTAGGTTTTGCTAATATCGGTATCAGGGGCGGAACGGGTGATCGGTCAGTCAGCACAGAATTTATTGTAAAGGTAGGGCCTGCGACTGGAACTATCACGATCCGTGAATATCACAACATAAGCGGAAGTTCCATCGGGCAGATTAAGAACTACAACAAGCTGATTTCTCCCAACCCAAACTTTCCTAATGCAATAGAAAAAGGCGAGCCCAGCTTTGAGGGGGTTGCAACCAAATTTGAGTGGCCTCCCGGTTCGGACCCCGATGATCCAAACAGTAAGCCCCCGGGGGATGTCAGGAATAATTACGGCTGGCAGGCTATCGGGTATTTGCATCCTCCCGAGACTGGAGCTTATAAGTTTTATGTTGCCACGGATGATAATTCGGAATTGTACCTTAGCACTGATGAGTCGCCTGAGAATTCAGTTCGAATCGTTACTGAGCCTTCATGGAGTGGCGTTCGAGATTATAATAACCAGGGGGAAAATTCTAATGACATACAGCTTGTATCAGGTAAACGTTATTATATAGAGATCATCGTCAAGGAAGGTGGAGGCGGAGACAATATGGCTGTTGCATGGAAAATGCCCAGTGACCAAAGCGGCCCTGCCAATGGCAGCGCTCCTATTGCGGGGAAATATCTAGAGATTTGGGATAACAAGACCAATGATAAAGTAGCGCCTGTGATAACACTTCGAACTCCAAATGGCGAAGACGGTGAAGTAATAACACACGAAGCCGGGACTGATTATGTTGATCTGGGTGCGATAGCGTCGGATGAGTCTGACGGCGTCTTAACGGCTAGCGTGGTTGTCAGTAACCCTGTCGACACGGGGAAACTGGGTGAGTATACCGTTACCTACAATGTTCAGGATGCGGCAGGCAATTTCTCGGACGAGGTGACAAGAACCGTAAAGGTTGTCGACACAACAGCACCAACAATCACACTAGAAGGTGATGCCACTATCAAACTTGAGTTGGGGGATGTATATACCGATTCTGGAGCAAGCGCAAATGACTCATTGGAAGGTGCTCTGGTGTTAATAAAAACCGGAGAAGTAGATACATCTAAAATTGGCGAATATGTGATCTCTTATGATGTAAAAGACTCATCTGAAAATGCTGCTACAACTGTGACGCGAACAGTCATTGTCGGTGACACAGGGGCTCCTGTGATATCGCTAATTGGTTTGGGCACGATAACCCATGAGGCCGGGACAAATTATACAGATCAAGGGGCAACAGCACTGGACACTGTCGACGGTACACTGACCGTAAGCAGCGTGACTACGGTGAACACGGATGTAGTGGGGAGTTACAGCGTGACTTACAGTGTGAGTGACGCCAACGGGAATGCGGCGTTGCAGGTTGTGAGGACGGTGACTGTTTCGGATACAACTAGCCCTACAATCACGCTGAAGGGTGAAGCTGATATCACCATTGAATCAGGCCAGTCATATTCAGATGCTGGCGCAAGCGCGACTGATTCTGTTGACGGCGATTTGAGCCAACTTATACAGACAGTGAACCCTGTGAATTCTGATGGTGTTGGGGTTTATACCATAATATATAATGTCAGTGATAAAGCAGGAAATGCTGCAAACCAAATAACGCGAACAGTTAAAGTTGAAGAAAAGAAAGTAGAAAAAGTTCAATTGGCTATCGTAAGTTATGAACCGGCCAAGGATGCCACAGGCGTGGATTTGACTGCTCCCATCAAGATTAATTTTAACAAGGAGATCTCACAGGGTTCAGGATTAATTGTTTTGAATTACTTCCTGACAGGAATCGATGAAAAAGGGGAATCGACTTCTATAAATATTGAAGATGCTGATCAGATACTAATTACAGGTAATAGCATTACAATCACCCCAAAGTCGGGCATATTAAAGCCGGGCTTGAAGAACACGATCCATATTGAAAATGGAGTGATCCAGGATTTGGAGGGAACTGCATTTGAAGGCACCCCAGAAAGTGATTACATTTTTACTGCATCTACGATAAAGCCGGGAGTTCCATCTAATATTATTGCCGATGCCTCAGACGGAAGAGCAACAGTCACGTGGATAGCACCTGTTTCAGACGGTGGATCTGAGATAAGTAGTTATACGGTTGTTGGCGTACCTCAATTTGAGGGTGGTCAAGAAGTAACCGGTACTTGGAACAATGGTGACGGAGAGTTGAGTATTCAACTGGAAGGTCTACAAAATGGAAAGGACTATGTCTTTAAGGTTCTCGCATCGAATTCGGTTGGGGTTGGTGAAAAATCAGATCCAAGTCAGATTGTCACTCCCACGGCACGTAAATGGCATTGGGCTCATCCAAAATTTGCAAATAACTCCAATACGCCGGTAGGCAAGGCTTCATCAGGAACTTTTCCGATTGGAAAAGCTGACAGCAAAGGCAACGTGATGGGTACCTGGCAGTCTGATGCAGGTGTAAATGGTAATTTCAGGACTTCGGCAGGAAGTTGGACTAGCCCGATGACAGAACAGAAATTTCAGGGCGCAGCAATAGGGTCATTCATAGAATATGCCACTGCGCAGGACACAACTGGAGCCTTTTTTGCTGGCATAAAAAGTGACGAAAATACAAAAAAGGCTGTTCTTCAGTTCGCCATGGCAACAGCCCCAAGTTACGAGTGGAGTGAATTTGTCACTATCTCATCGGTTGATGCTGATGCGGCTAATCCGAAAATTGATACTGATGGAAAAGGAAATATTGCGGTTTTATGGGATGAGGGCGGTAAAATAAAGCTCGGCTCAAAATCAGCGTCAACTGAGATTTGGAACATCAATACAGTTTCTCCTGAAGGTGTAAAAGCCGCGAATCCATCCATAGTTGTTGATGATTCTGGTAATGCGATTTCAACATGGCAGGTCTTTAAGGAAAGAAGTTTAAAGCTTGAAGGTGGAATTAATAAGTGGATCGATGGTCACGAGCAGATAGTAGCAAACTATTTGCCGGCTGGAGCGGGTATTGAAACGGTTCAAAGCCAAAATTGGCAAGATGAAGGATATTTTTCATTGGCTGCAAGTGCACATTACCCTCAAGTTAAAGTTGATAATAATGGGAATGCATTAGCCATTTGGCGTTGGTTTAATGGAGAAAATTATCAGATTATGGCAAGTTATCGTGCAAAAATTGCCATTTCTGATGCGCAAATAGCGGAACCGTGGAGTAGCCCTAGAAGCATTAGCCCTAGGGGTATGGACGCGAACCACGCAACGAGGGAGATAAGCGGAAGCGCAATTGCGTTTGATTCTTCCGGCAATGCGCAGGTCGTCTGGACCGTGGTCGATAATGGGTTATACCGGATCCAGACATCGACATTAGATTTCAGGCAAATTCCGTACAATGGAGGCAACATATCGAGGTCGACTCCGGTTACTGTTTCACAACATGTTGATTCTGAGGGTAATATTCTTTCACTTTCAAATGCGCAACTGCCGTCAATTACGCTTGATATTGATGGAACGGCAACCATTGCATGGCAGCAGGTTGCTCCGACAGGTATTTCCCAAGTGTTGGTCTCTAGAAAAGATGCTGCAGCGCGTGGAATGTTGCTTAGTACTGGCCAATCTGCTAACTGGTATTGGCCAACGCTCCTTCCATGGTCTATGCCTGAACTGATTTCCCGGAAGGATGAGCACGCTTTTCACCCAACCGCTTTCGGGAGTGGAGATGATAAAAATAATCCGATAGTGGTGTGGGTTCAAAAATCTACCGACCGACTTTTTAAGGGAACTTCTGAGTCTGCGCTAAGGGAGATAGCAATTGCAGAATGGAGTTACGGTGTTCCTGATGTTTCTGATCCAAAAAAACTCGTACCTACTAGTGATATATGGCCAGTTGCGAGTAATGGAGATTCTTATATGAAACATTTTGATCAGTATGGTGGAAATTTTTACAAAAACGGTGTTCTTTATAATGGCTTTTCAGTAGCAAAGGAAGGTCCTAATGCAGTTACGAAAAAAGAAGATCTTGACGAAAACAAAAAAATCTCTACGTACGGTAGCAGTTCTTGGACTTTTTATGGTAGTCAGGGAGAACTCGTAAAAGCTTCGGTATCAATTCCAGAGGGTGATGAAGTAACCCTTCCAAGGGCACCTGATATTGTTATCCTGGGTCCATCCATGGAATTAATATCAGTAAACATGGGCGAAGAGTTAAAAGAGGAGTATTCTCTTCATACGATTCTTCCAATCACAGGAACGTTCACTTTAATTGTTTACAACCCGAAACCTTCCGATAAATACGATCTGCATTTTTCACGAGGCAAGAATGGGACAACTGAATTAGGTTCCATAAAGAGTCAAAGTACAAATGAATGGGATTTTACAGGAAAAAAAGGAGACAGTGTATTCCTTGCAATGGAGGGTAAATTTTTCAGTGAATCAGAGGGGATAGATGTCACGGGTGGTAATGCAATTTCCCATCCTCACATTAAACTCTTCGACCCAAGTGGAGTATTAATTGTTGAATCAACAATTATAGATTTTCTTGCAATGTCGCATACGGAATTATCTGAGGATGGCACTTATAAAGTAGAGTGTTCTGCAAAGAATAATGGTCTTGGTGGTTATGAGTTGTACTTATTTTCGTCAAACCCAGATAGTTTGCTGACCAGTCCGATTCAGCAACCAGGTATCGTTAAGGGATCCATATTAATGGACGAAGTGAAGAGCGATCTGTTACTACCAAAAGAAACAGCAACCTGGACTTTTGATGCTGCAGTTAATGATGACATAGTTATTTCCTCAACCGGCATGGACACCGTCTTATCGCTCTACGATCCTAATAATAGTTTGGTTAAACAACACGACGACAGAAGTAGGTTTAATAAAAATTCTATAATTAGGGTTAAGGGGCTTGAGAAATCTGGGATCTATACGGTTGTCATAGGTAGTTCAGTTTCCTCAAAAGGTGGAGAATATACTCTCTCACTTAGCAAGCCAGAATTGATTTTCAAGACTACGGTTGCAGATTCATCAAATGAGACGGGCGTTCCTAACCCTATAAAAATCAATGTCGTTGTTATTACGGATGATAAGACACTGGCAACTATACCCGTAAACACATCTAACTGGTCTGATTGGCCAGGTAGTATTGTTGGCGATTTAAATACTGAATTTGGTTCGTTAACTTCTGGGTATGTCGCCCCTAAATTCGAATTATCTAAGTACACTGTGCTTCATTCTGAAAATGCTGTTTTCGATTCCGAATCAGATGCGTTGTATGAAATTTCAGATCATCCATTTGCTGAATCCGGTGCCATAAACATTTTCTTTCTAAACCTGCCAGAAGCCAATAGGGGTATTACATTTTTGGACCAACGACTTTACCGGACAAATGGTCCGGTAGTCCTGCTTAATGCCGATGTGAAGGAAGATGAAATGGTTCATATTCAGAAAGTTGGACACTTGATTGGTTTTGAGAAAGTGTCAGGGGGAGGCATAGGGGCATCTAAGGAATACAAGAAGCTAAATGCTCCTCCAATAAAATATCTATCATATACTCACAGTAATCTTGAGTCTAACCTCATGGGCAAATGGGGTACTGAGTCACAATTTTCAGATAATGATGCTAACAGTCAAAAGAGTACGTTTTCTACAACTTTGTACAGGCAAACTTTTAGTGATATATTCGGGGCTTGGTATGAGTGGAACGAGTTGGATAGACTCCATGATTCAGGTACAGGAGAAGGCCCTGACGGTGGCACGGGTAGCAACGAGCCTCCTGTATTAGCTGATCTGGAGGATGTTACCGTCGAGGCAGGTGGAGGTGCTGTGTTCACAGTAGATTTCACTGATGAAGATAAAAGGGATATTCATACGATAAAAGTTACCACTGTAGGGAATCAGCTCTCCACATGGGGTGTTAACATTTTGGGTGAAGGTAGAACGAGCGGTAGTATTTTTGAATTAACAAGTGCTAAAAATTCAGCAGGTACCATACCAATAAAAGTGGAAATAAGTGATGGCTCTATAAGAGTCAGCAAAGAATTTAATTTCACAATTACGGTGCCACGACCTGCTATTGGAGAAGTATTTAAACATGACAACCCAGATTCTGTTGCCGAAAACAAACTAAAGGTGGGCGTTTTAATGGTTGACTCAACGGGAGGTAACGCTTCTTTCTCAGGTAGGCCTTCAACTTACAATGAATACATATCACCCGAAGCACTGGGCGAACTGGTGTTCAAAAGTAAAAACGGGTTAAATAGTTTTCTGCAAGAAGCATCTTACGGTAGAACTTCACTTGAGGGTAGTGTTATAGGTTGGGGCATTATTGATTCGCAAACTGAGGGTAGTCAATTTGACAATCTTAAGGGGCAGAAGAAAGTTCAAGCAGCAGTCAAGTTGCTTGAAGGTCAAGTTGATCTTGAAGATGCTCTAACCGCTTTAGACATTATTGTTGTTTATACTAGGGAAAGTATTAGTGGCAACAGATCTTCGCATTCTACACTTGAGGTCGATGACCAAATTAAATTAGAAGGCCTGCCTGAAGTTTCATCATTAAAATGGCTACTTTTTGAAAATGGTGATTTGGAATTGGACAATGGAGATATTCCTTCCGGTCCAGACATGGTTCTTCCTTCCGCAAACTGGGCCATTGAGTTTTTGACTCAAATGGGGATCAAAGGTAAGGCAGATGCTTTGTTTCCTGATTCTTCAGATATAAATTCTGCACTCGTGCTTCATTCATTGCCAGAGGGTGCCAATCCTTATTCAATTATGGGCTCACCTCATTGGGCAGTTCACCCCGATTTGGGAATGAAAATATCTTTGGGTTGGTTGAAAGATGGTGAATTCTCACAGGTTAACAAGGACGGGAATTATAGGATCTCCACATTGGAATCAGCAATCAATCTAAGTGTTGATGGTGTTCCGGATTTCAAGGGAGCTGTTATTGAACTGCCATTTCCATACACATTCTCAAATAAGTCAGGTGAAAAAATTGAGACAAAACGTTTGTTTGTAGAATATAGAGATGCAACAGGATTTGATGCCATCCTTGAAAGCAAACTTGAAGATAGTGAACAACTCAATACGTACACCAGCCTGGAAACAGTAAATCGCAGAGGTTTGCTTGTTTATGCAAGTTATCCTGACTCCAATAATGGCTCGGCACTACAGTCAACGGTGCTTCTAGACATTCATCCTGGTACGCCTTTAACGGAAGTTAGCGCCAGTAATACAATGTATAGAGCATTCGGAGAACTAAGTGATGCATTCTTGAATTTAAATGAGGAGTTTACTCTCAAAAACCCCGATGCAGGTGAAAGTGTAGAGGATTTGGTTATTACAGTAAGTTCTCTCGCAGATGACTTTAGTTGGATTGAATTTAGTGTGTCCGGTATTGAATCACAGTCAAGTGACCAAGGTCGGGCAATCGCTAAAATGAGTGGCAGCGGGGCGTCTAGTGGAGGGTTGAAAACTCTCTTAATTACAAAGGATATTGATATAACTTCTAGTGAGGATAACAGCCTTTGGTTGAAATTTGATCAAGCATGGGTTCCATCAGGCAGCCAAAAAGCAGTAATTAATGTTTCGTATGACGGTGGCGCTTTGATTGAAGTGGCAAGGTTTGAGTCGAATACCGAATCATTATTCTACAAAAAAAGCGCAGTTGACGAAACTATTACATTCCCATTAAACAATCCATCATCAGCTGACAAAATGAAAATTCATTTCGCATATCTCGATGCAGATGATGATGAGTTCTGGGCAATTGATAATATCAGGGTAATACCAGGCGAGTCCTATAAAGGAATGGGTCTAGAGTACAAGGAAGGTGATTACTATGCACTAATCGCAAAGGGGGATGTTGAGGATTTCTCAGGAACCCTGGAATGGCAGTCTTTGTCTTTTGCGAATGAGAAGAATTACTCAAGTTATTTGTTTAGATTTCCCACTGCTAAAGACTCCAGGGACACATATTGAAATAGGTGAACTCGAAATAATTACCGATGATGTAACAAAGGGGTCTGGCGGTGCTGAACCTTCAGGTAGACCTCCTCTCAACAATGATACTTTCGATAAGATAGATGATTTTCATATGGTCGCAATACAGGGGTCCAGTGGAAAACATGGAAGCATTGGAGCGGGTTACTGGCATAATTTAAGTTTTGACGCTATTAGTAATTCCTCTAAAAAATTCATTTTAGAGCTTCCTTCAGGAGTTGATGTGAAAACTTTTGAGGCTGGATTACCTGATGTCTATAAATCATTCGTATCCGATCTCAATAATATGAAGAATAATGCTTTTCTTACGAGGTTATGGGATACGGATCTCGAAAGGTATATGCGTTTTTATAATATGGGGGGTAGAGATGAAGTTGTTTCATTCTCCGATAACTACTGGGGTACTGATTCTCCCATATTAGTTGAGGCTATGATTTATGACTTTAATGAAGACTTTAACAGGGGACCAATATTTTATGAGCCAGTGCTAAAAACTGCTTCCCCAAAGATGTATCCTTTTGTTGAAGATATAACCATCTCAACGGACAGTATCACGGATCAATCCCTGAGATCAGGTGCGCCCAAGCAGGTTAGTACAGAGAGGGTAACGTTCAGCATTAAATATAACCGGGCCATGGATACCAATATTGATCCGACGGTGCATTTTGGCCCTGCACCGCCTTATACTGATAATACTGTATTAGCAGTTGATGGTGGCTGGCAAAGTTCCAAGGAGTGGACAGGTGAATTTGCTATAAATCCAGGAACTGGAGACGGTTTTCAGATGATGCATGTTTACGGTGGTGCTGCAGCAGATGATGCGTGGCTTGTCCCGGCACGTGATGAAGGCCGTTTCAGATTCCAGATCCTAAGTGTTGGGGCTGCATCTCTGACACTTAAGGTAGTGGGCCATGAAGGCTATAACGATGTGAATTGGTTGCAAGATGATTTTGAGACACTTGCAGGTTACAATCTATACCGATCAAATTCTGTGGAGGGAGAATACAAGAGAATAAATGACTCCTTGATATCTAGTAAATCCAACCGGTTTATCGACAGCGCTGTGGAGCCTGGCAGGGAATACCACTATAAATTCACAGTTGTGCAAACAGACCAGAGGGAATCGAGTTTCTCAAATTCCTCAAGTGCAATATCAAAGGACACTATTCTCCCTGTCATTACGCATGAATCCAGGAAGACGGCCACTGCGAACATGCCTTTAACATTGTTTGCTGAAGCCAGTGATAATGTATCTGTTCAATCAGTAAATCTTCTATACAGGCGAATTGGTAATACTGATTTCACCTCGATCCAGATGAAGAACACGACTGGACAGCGTTATTCTGCATCAATTGTTGCTTCAGATGTTGTTTTACCTGGTGTGGAGTATTACTTAGAAGCGAGTGATGGAATAGGAGTCAGTTCCTCAGGACTGGCAGTGTCGCCTTACAGGGTTGAGGCGGTTGATGCCCCCTTTATAACAAGCACATCTCCAATTATCGGACCTGGTACAGGTGGGACGAGGGTAACGATAACAGGAGGTAACTTTGTGACTGAAACATTGGTTTATTTTGGGGATGAGTTGGCCCTAGATGTTGTAGTTGAGGGAAGAACCAAAATCACATGTACAACACCTAATCATTTTGCGGATACCGTAAATATTCTTTTGGAAAATCCAGGGCAAAAGCAATTCAGCCTTCCTAGGGCATTCACGTTTGAGAGCACCGAGGCCAGGGTTAGGATACCGGACCAAATTTCGCCTCAATTTGCACGAGTTGTCGTCCCAATAAGGGCTAGTAATATCAGCGGTCTTACTGCATCTGATTTTAATGTAAACTATGACCCCTATGTGTTGACCCCAGTTGACATATCAACAGGTGAAAAGTTCTCTGATTGGAATTTGGTAAGCAATATAGACACTCTATCAGATCTAAAGTACAAGCTCGTTAATCATCTTACTTTTGACGAGACGTTCATGGATTCAAGTGGGCGTGGGAATCATGCGTTTAGGGATATAAACTATGATAACTGGAATTTCCAAGCAGATAGAGGCGGGATATTTACCAAGGAAATCGAAGGTCAAAAGTACTCATTTGGTAATCTTGATTTTGTGGAAGGCAAAGTTGGTAGTCATTCAATAGGCGGGAATTTCCGTACAACAGATTATGTATCATTGGGAAGGCCTGACGATCTAAACCTTTCTAACGATGTTGATTTTTCAATGTCTGTTTGGATGAAAACTACAGGAACAATCCTAGAATCAACTGCTCCTGCAATTTTCTCCAATGATTATCTGACGCTGAGAACTCTCAAGAGCAAAAAAGAAGGTGAAATTACCAGCGTGGATTGGGTCTTGGTCGGGGCGGGTGGAGGCCGTGCGTCTGGCGAAACGATGGAAGGGCCAGATATTGATGACCATGAATGGCATCATATTGCTTTTATATACGACCGCACAAACAAGGTGTTTACCTATGTAGACGGGGTTAAGGTTGGTGAGTGGAGTGTTCCTGACAAACTAGATATTACAACACACTTGGATTCAGCATTCAACTTAGGTCAGATTGGATCAGGAAACCAAAGTAACAACCTTAAGGTTCATTTTGATGACTTGGCAATTTGGAGAAGAGCCATTAATCCATCTGAAGTAACCACTATTTTTAACGCGGGGATTGCAGGGCATGATATTTCAAGTGCAGGGGGTGCAATGCAGCACAAGGAGTCAAAGACGTTGTCAGTGTCGCTTGCTTCAAACGGCGGATCTTTTACAGGTAGCGGCAACCTGGTCAACGTTGAATTCCTCGTGATCGGCAAGGCAGGTACGAAGTCACCATTGTATGCCTCTGGAATATCGGTGAAAGAGTTTACAGGAATAACTGGAGGCTCTATTCGTGACTTGGGATCTAGTCCGAAGTTCCCCGACAAACCTGATTTTAGTGGTAAGGCATTGTACATGGAATGGCCTCCAGGTGATTCACTTGGTGGGCTTCCTCCAGAAAGTTACAAAGATAACTACGGAGTACAGTTATTGGGTTATCTTCATCCGCCAACAACAGGTGAATACAGATTTTTTATTAGTTCGGATGATAATGGAGAACTCTATCTCAGTACTGATGAAAGTACAGAGAACAAGAAGTTGATTGCGTCTGAGCCTAATTGGAATAACAGGCGTGATTGGATTAGTAGCTATAACAGATACAAGGTTGGCCCTAAGGTTGACAATAATGAATGGCATCAAATCGCCATTTCACGGACCAAAGGTGGTAACGTGTCACTTTATTTTGACGGCCAGAAGGTGGGAACTGGTTCTGCAAAGAACCTGGTTGATCTTAGCAATAACGACTTTAAGCTGGTCTTAAATCAGGATGGTACAGGAGGATATTATGCACATTCAGTGGCATCTTACGATGACCTCGGTATATGGACCCGCGCATTAACTGATCAGGATATTGAAAAGCTCTATACTAATGGACAAATAGGGAACGCATTGAATAGCGAAGCTGTAGGCTTAAGTAGTTCACTTGTGGCTCATCTAGGATTTGACGAAATTCTTGAAGATTCCACTGGTAATGCTAACTCTGGAATCTTGGCAAATAGCGCAGTTGATGTGTCGGTGCCCGGAGACATAATCGTTGCAACCTCTGATAACAGTCCATCAGGGGAAACTGTACAGTATGCAATTGATGATAACCCAAGAACCAAGTATTTAAATTACGATAAATTAAATGCCGGTTTTACAATTACTTTAGCTAATCCGACTGCTCTGACTGGGCTAGGTTTAACTTCAGCTAATGATAGGTATGTTAGGGACCCGGCAACCTATAAATTGTCAGGCTCAAATGATCCGGTTGACAGTGGTTTTGAGCTTGTTTCAGAAGGTAAAGTTCCTGAATTTTCTGCTAGATTTCAAAGAAGAGAAATCAGATTCGAAGAAAAATCTAAATTTTATAAATATTATAAAATAACTTTCCCATCTGTCGTGGACGCGTCATCCGCTAATAGCGTTCAGATTGGAGAAGTCCAATTCTTGGGAGCTGAAGGTGAGATAAAGTTTGTTGAAGGTAAAATTGGTTCAAAAGGGTTAAACTTTGATTCAGGAGAATATATGGAGTTTGACGGTGATGGGACCGGTATTGACTTTACTGGTGATTTTTCAGTTTCGCTCTGGGTCAAGACCAATGGTTGGCAGGATGATCCGGCAATAATAGGCAACAAAGACTGGGATGAAGGTTCAAATCAAGGTTGGATGCTTGCCTTTACTGACGATGGGTCGTTTCAATTTAATGCTAATGAAATAGAAAATTGGAACACATTTAATCTTTCTGCAGAGACTACGAGAAATTCCAACCAGTCAGCACCCATTTTCTTGGAACAAGGAAAGGCCTACTATATAGAAGCACTAATGAAAGAGGGGGGAGGAAAAGACAACTTGTCGGTTACTTGGCAAATGCCAGGGGATCCAGAACCTGTCAATCAAACGACAAAACCGATTTCAGGAACTTACCTTTCGCCTTGGTCGCTGGATATAGAAGGCAACCCAATTACCCCGATGCAGCTTAAGGACAAGGAATTAAGTACTAACATAAAATTGAGTAAAGTTCTGCTTAATGAAGGAAGAATCAATGTGGCTATAAATGATGGTTCTCTGCAGGTTCAGGGTGGCAGTTCGATTTCCGGTAAAATATATCATTGGAAAACCTTGTCACAGGTTCGTAACACGACCGTCAGAATTAATCTTAGTGATACCAAGGATGGAAGTTATTCCACGAGTTTGGTCGATATTAAAAATACTGGAGACACCGGTGCTTACGCATTTGCTGATCTCGAATCTATTGTTTTGGATCCAAGTGACCCATACAAAAAATATTATACTGTAAGGCCAGAAAAAACAGATCAAGCTATAGGAATATCCGCTTATGATGCCGCCCTTGTGCAGGCTCACATTACAGAAAACTTAAGGGTAGGGCTTAACCAGAACGAGTTGTTAGCTGCAGATGTCACAAATAATGGTGAAATAACATCTCAGGATGCATTCTTTATTCTGGAACATTCTGTTGGATTAAGACCTGTTCCCTTCCCCGGGGCTGGAAATGTGTGGGTTTTTAAAGAATCCCAGATTCAAATAAACGAATTTTTATCAGCAAAGCTTGGCCAGGATTTCAAAGCAATTCTGATTGGTGACGTTTCGGGAAATTGGATTGGTAATGAAAGCCTAGGGAATGACGGCAGGATATTTGGTCCAACGCTTCAACCAGTGTCTTTGGCCACAGTGCAGACAGGATTTAGTAGTATATATAACCTGAAAACAGAAGAGCAGATTCACAGGTTAATGATTCAGTCTGGTGAAAAAAAGGTTTATGGAGTGAACATGCAATTAAGCTATGATGAATCAAAACATACGAAATTTACATTTGATTCTGATTACGCAATTGCTGTTAACGAGACAATACCTGGCGTGATCCTTGTTGGAATTGCAAACGGACAGGGTTTGAAGGGAGATAATGTTTTGTTAAGTATCAGGGCTAAAGGAATGGGGAAAGAGGATATTTGGCTTGATTCAATAACGGTAAATGAGGGTATGTACCAAACTGGCTCCGGGGCAACAATGGGTTCACTGGATGCTGACTCTGACGGTTTAATGGATATTAATGAAACTGAAGTGTTTCACACTGACCCTGGACTAAGGGATTCAGATGGAGATTCAATGCCCGATGGTGATGAAGTTTTTTCTGGGACGGATCCATTGGATGCAGAATCTGTTTTAAGTATCAATCTAACAGAAGAAAATGGAATATATCTGTTAAACTGGGAGTCGATTCTCGGAATTGGATACACTGTGGAAACGACCACTGATTTGAATAGTATTTGGACTAAATTCGGTGACACACGCTGGTCAACAGGAAAACAGATGGCTATTCCTATAGATCCCCCAGAAAACCTTAATCAATCATTCTACAGGGTTAAGATAAATCAATAGTATAGATATCATGAATTTAAACATTTTATATTCAAATAACATTAATACAAATATGCTTTCTAACGTGAGATCTATTAAGCGAAGTTTCGTCCAGGGATTGTCAGCATATCTATGCTCATTGTTGTTGGTTTTATTCTTTATTGGGTTTTCGAATACGACAATTGCTCAATTTGTTTTGAAGCAACCGTTCGGACCGAAAAACGACCCTGATTTCTTTTGCGAAGATTTAACGGCGGCGCCAAACCCTAATTCGTTAAATTTTAAAACCTCAAGAACTCCCGGTTTCAGTCAATATGGGCCATACGAGAACTTTTACTCTCATTTACCAGTAGATGAGTTGTATTCTAATCTTGCTGACGATCAGCCTGAAGGCTTAGATATGTTCGATGTGAATCGAGTTGAAGGTAGAGTTGTGATAAAAATCGCACAAGAATATTCAATTGAACCTAATTTTTGGGAGAAACTAAAATTTGAAGGAATAGAAAAGTTAAGTCCAATTTTTCCGCTCGAACTTCCAGAAGTCAGGGTAAGGAAGATGTCCGCTTTAAGACCAGAGGAAGGTTCCCCAAAGCCTGATTTAAATAGATGGATGGAGGCTTGGCTTGTAGAAGGGGCATCAATTAAGGAGATAATAACCCAGCTTAATGACATGGATGAGGTGGAGTATGCGGAACCTGATTTCTTGTTTCAATTGGCCGGCGATGGAAATACTGTAACTAAGAAATTAAACTCAGATTCCAATAAGAATGATATTTCTCGTAAACCAGCTGGTTTCAGCTTGATGGGTGGGCCAGCAAAGGATTTTATTCCAACTGCAGATACAGACCCCGGAATGTCAAAACAATGGCACCATGATGTGTTGAATATTCCTGCAGCATGGAATTATTTGAAATCAGCTGATATTCCCACTGGTGGTAGTACCAATACAGTTATTGCTGTAATTGATACTGGGGTGGACATAAATCATCCTGATCTAAAGGATAATATATGGGTAAATCGTGCGACTCACGGAGATCTTCTTGTCGGTAAGATAGAAATTGAATATGACGAAAAGGATCAGGGGGATAAGAATATTAGGAAGCAACAAATTGTTGATCTTACTTTTGTGAAGAACACAGGTAATGGGACACTCATTTTGGATCAAACATCAGAGTCTACATTGACAGAGTATTGGGTCATAACCTGCACAAGTTCTGCTGGCGGATCCATTATCTTTTCAGTGAATGGAAGCAAAAGTAATGATCACCAGGATTATTTATTAAGTGACGGGCAATACACCAGTGATGGTGAGGAAATTTCATTTTTGATTTTTGATGGAAATAAGAATTTTGTTGTTGGTGATCAGTTTGAATTTCGCACATGGGCAGGCGAAATTCCAGGGAACGGTATCGATGATGATCAAAATGGTTTTATTGATGATATTAATGGAGTGAATGTGGTCAGTGACAAGCGGTTCCATACTGTTGATGTAACGGATGTTAACGGACACGGGACACACATAGCTGGTGCCGCAGCTGCACAGGCCGGAAATGGTGTGGGAGGCGTGGGTGTGGCCTTTAATGCAAAAATAATGCCAATACGTGCGGCACAATATTCTGGTGCTCTTTCTTCAACAGACATCTCTGAAGCGATCATGTATGCATGGCAGAAGGGGGCGGATGTAATTAACATGTCATTTGCACTTCCCTATGAGTCAATGCTTGTCAAGGATGCCTTGACTGAGGCTTTTGGCACATCTGTACTGGTCTCAGCAGCGGGAAATTACGGCAAGCCCATCTTGTGTTGTGGGGGTAAACTACTGCCTTACTATCCTGCCGCTTACGATTGGGTTATTGGCGTTGAAGCTCGTTCCACAGCTCCCTGTTTTTGTCCAGTGCGCCCGCCATGGCTGACTACGTTTTCAAATTATGACAATGCCATGACTGGTGTTTGGCCTGCGCGCAGGGATCGTCTTGAATATGAGGTGAGTGTTCCGGGACGTGATATCTATAGCACTTGGCCTGGCGAAGAGAAATATTTTAGCCTTGACGGTACTTCTATGGCTTGTGGTATTACCTCAGGAATGGCGGCTTTATTAAAGGCCAAATGGACCATAGAAGATGGTTTTTATTCTAGGTTCATCATGAGTCAGATTGTTTCAAGTTCTTATCTTAAGGATAATGTAAGCCTTGATGATATACCTCCTCAGGATATACCGGGAGAAAAAGAAAAACCATTAATTCCATATAGGGATACGTGGGGTCCTGCAATCGAGCTTGATACAACAGGAAAATTGGTTTCATTACTTGAAGGTTATAAGGCTAAGGGTTTTTATGATTTTCCATTTAGAAAAGTCCCCGATATGCTGGGAGCCTTAACCAAGGCACCTACCCCATTCATATCATTAAAGGAACAGTGGATCTTTGATATGGAATCGATTTCAAATGTAAATGATGATGATGGACGAATCGATACTGGGGAAACGATTGAAATGGCTCTGGTAGTTCGAAATCACTGGGGCAAGGCGACAGATGTAGTGCTCAAACTTCACGCCATATCCAAGGGTGAAAAGGGACTGATTTCCTCCGACTCTGAGGGGCAACAGGCTTTTCAAGACGATCCGTATGTAGAGTTGATAAACGATGAAGTAAACATTGGCGCCATTGGTACCTATTGCTGGAAGGATAATGGCCTGATTTACAAGGACGGTATCATTACTGGTATCAAAAAACCTTTGAAGTTTAAATTGAATGACAATACGCCAAACGATCATATTATACCATTCATGCTAACTTTGACCTGTAAAAATGGGTATGGACCTGATCAAGGGTTTGATGTCGATGACACTGTATATACATTTCCAGAAATAGATAAGTACACGATGCCTTGGAAACAGATTATTTCGATACAAAACTCAATGAGGTTCAATATGTTTGTGCAAAACGGGGAGGAGCTTCCCAAGGTTTACAGTGCAGATAAAGTTTGGGAATTGACTGAGGAACTGTCGCCTATGATTGCCAATGGCGGTTCAGGTTACGAAGTGGGAGACTCTATTTCGTTCACGGGGGGGGATTTAGAAAATGAGGCAGGACGCACCAGTTTGAAATCTCAGGCTAGGATTACTGTAAGTCAGGTTAATGCTTCGGGTGCAGTGGAAAAAATCACTGTAACTAACGCTGGCGCCTACACTACTGCTCCCGGGATACTTGTTAATAGTGATGGAAGCTATACGGATGTTGCTGCATATGAAGTGTCAACAAGTGGAGGTAATGGTTCCGGACTAAAATTGAAGGATGCTGTTTGGACTTCAACAACGAGTCCCACTACTTTCACACTTACGAACGACAAGTATTATATTATTAAGGAACAGGTTACGGTGCTTGATAATGCTATTTTGAAAATAGAAGCAGGAACAAAGATACAATGGGGAAGTCCGTTTCCGATGAGTCCCTTGCCCGGAGCCACTCACCCTTTACTGACAACAAAAGATAGCGGTCGTGTTGATGCAGTTGGGACTGTGGAAAAGCCGATTGAATTCTTCTATTCTGGTTACTCTTATAACGGTGCGTGGCGAACTGTAACTACTAGTGGGAGGTTGAATCTAAGCCATGTAAAAGTCATGAACCCGCAAATGTCATCAATAGGGACGCTCGATCATATGCGTTTTGATTCAGATACGGATGATAGGACGGGTATGCTGAGTGCTAATGAGATTTCCCACAGTATATTTGATTTTAGCAACTGGGATACAGCAAAACCGTATTACTATAAACCGCCAAAAATTAATAAAGTGAAAATGAGTCTGTTTGATAGGGATCATTCTGCACCAAGGCGCACAAGTTGGAATATAAAGAACTGGGACAAGACTCTATATATCGGTGAAATTCAGGATACTGTCTTTATGCCAGATGTGTTGAATGCTCATGGATGGATTTACCCACATTCCAGCACCATTATTGTTCACGATTCCATTTCAGAGAAAAAAATATTTACATCAGCAGCTAAGAACTTCTTTTTCCCAGTTGTTTATAATGGTAAAACATACGTGTCCATTTTTACATCCCCAGATTCGGAGAGAAATATTGTCGAGATGGGTGAGTTCATTGCCAATCATTTTTATAAGGATGGAAAGAGGGGACATGTAGCAAGTATAAACAATCAGGCTGAACACGATTTTCTTGTCGATTATGTTGATAAGTACGCTCAAAGGGTAGCCTTTGACGAAGAATATGGACGCACTGATGCCTACAATATAGGTCAAAGTTATAATGGCCGGGCAATAATAGGGCTTAATGACTATAGGGTGGAGGGTAAATGGGTTTGGTCAAGTGGGGAGGCGGTTGACTTCTTGAAATTGCGCCCTAATATTTATAATACATCTGACAGGAATGTGGCAGCAATTAGCGCACAAAGAAGTAATACTGGTGCAAAACATGGGTATTTTGGCACATGGGATTATGTGAGGAATTATGATGCTGAACAATGTATGATGATTTTGGAACTCCCTGGAAGTTACACTCAGGAAATGCTTGATGAGGCTGAGTATCTGATACTCCCTGAAATAGCTCACAAGGCTTCTAATCAACAGTTGAAAAATAACGCACTGTTAATTCCCACTTGGGACCCAGAAGTACGTCATTTAATGCAATTTCAGGGACCCTGGTCAATAAGAAGCGATTGGCTGTCAATAGCAAATAACTATTGGGGCGGAGGGAGTTCTGGTATTTCGGATCATGTAATAGAAGCGATGATTACCGATTTTGAAGAGGATTTTAATAAAGGTAAAATTGTATACAAACCAAAACAAACTACTTCTCCGGAAAATGCCTATCCTCACGTAGTCGATATTAAGTTAACAAGTGCAGGAAATGACAAGGTATCCCTTTTGGTAAACCCTTCTATCGGTGTCGAGACAATTCGTTTGCATGTAGTTTTTAACAGAGATATGGATACGACTACATTGCCACTGGTTTCGTTTGGACCCTCTGCTCCGCTTACAGATTTTCAAGTTGGTCTTCTGGACGGTAAATGGGAAGACGCTCGTACCTGGACAGGTTCGGAGTATATCAGTTACGGTTCAAATAACGGATATCAAATGGTGGGTGTGTGGGGGGCAAGAGCAGCAGACGACAAGTGGCTAGAAACAGGTTATGATGCAGGCCGTTTCAGGTTCAGAGTTGATTATGGGACAGCAGAATCGCTTGATTTGCAGGCAGATGGTAGCAAGGAATCAGTAAAGCTTACATTGTCTCAAACAGATTATGATCTTTTGACAGGTTATAATATCTACCGATCTGATACCAGGGGTGGAGATTATAAAAGGGTTAATTCATTCGTGGTTCCCTACGTTCAAGGGCAATTGAATTATACTGATTCTGATGTTGGTCCGGGAAAAGACTACTATTATAAGTTCAAGGTTGTGAAAACAGGCGGAGAGGAGTCTGAGTTTTCGAATGTTGCAATCGCTACCACCGCGGACACAATAGCGCCGAATGTCTATCATGTTCCAATTAAGAGTACCATTGCCAACCTGCCATTAACCGTTTTGGCTACAGTTGTAGATAATAAGATTGTCTATGAGAGTAATCTCTACTTCAGGTTAAACGGTGACACGGATTATAAAAAAATCCCTATGGAAAAAATAGCTGAGAACCAGTACAGGGCCAATATTCCTGGGTCTTCTGTTTCAGCAAAGGGTATTGAATATTATATTGAAGCGTCCGACGGGATAAATAAGTCTTTTGCTAACATCAACGCGCAGCGTGGAGGTAAAATTACAGTTCGGGAATATCACAATATAGGCAGTGAATATATAAGCTACCTTAAAAACTCAAATAAGTTTAACTCTCCTGTTTTTAATAAAGGTGGTACTCCTGACCTTGAGACTGAAGCATATTCGTTTGAGTGGCCTGCAGGCCCAGACCCTGTCAACAATCCAAAGGCGAGACCCAGATCCGATGTTAAGGACCGGTATGGCTGGCAGATACTTGGTTATTTACTGCCACCAGAAACAGGCGATTACCGCTTCTTTCTAGCCTCAGATGATAATTCGGAATTATATTTAAGCACTGATCACTCACCAGCAAATGCAGTTAGAATTGCAAATGAAAGCAGTTGGAGGGGTGTTCGTAACTATCCCGGTTTTTACTCAGATAATGGTAGGGACGAATCAGTTTCTAAATCTATCTCGTTAGTTGGAGGAAGGAGATATTATATTGAGGCATTTGCGAAAGAAGGTGGAGGAGGAGACAATCTTGCTGTCGCTTGGCAGTTGCCTGGGGGTGAAATTCCTCGAAATGGCGCCATACCAATAAGCGGTGAATACCTAGAGCCATGGAATCCTGATACTGGTGAACAGGCCCCTGCCACACAGGATAATTCAATTATAACAATTGATGTTCAGGACAAACCTCTAATCTTTACTATAGATACATTGAGAGGAACTGATAAGGGCGAAACACCAGTCGTTATAAACGGCATAAATTTTAAAACGGACTCTGTCGTCTTTTTTGGAGACAAAAAATCCCCTAATATCAAATATATTAGCCCAAATAAAATTGAAGCTTTTTCACCTCCAATGAGAGAGGGGCACTATGATGTTACCGTGATAAATGATTATTCAGAAAATGTTGCAGTAGAGAATGTGGGAATAAGAGATAATCTTGTAGTGCATTTGCCTATGGATGGAAGTCTTGAAGAATTAAGTGGAAGAAAGAATGACAGCTACCAGATTGGTGATTTGAAGTTCAAGACAGGAAACATTGGCACACACCATCTGATGGCCGACTTTAACGGTGAAAATAGAATCACATTGATGGATCCATCTGATTTGGACTTTGGTTCAGAACGTGATTTTTCAATTTCAATGTGGGTAAAGAACGCTTGGTCCACAAATTCCGTTCCGGATTCTGTGATTGGATATCCTTTACTATCATCCATGGATATTCAAGGGGTGTATACTCGTGAACAAATGGGTCAGACTCCTGGCTGGATGTTGGGAACAAAACCAGAAGGAGAACTTTTCTTTGAATTATATGGAACCGGAGGCCATGCGGTTTTGGGTAAAAAAACCGGAATTGAGGATGCCGACTGGCATCATTTGGCTCTTACGGTGGATAGAGATAGTAGTTTTACTTTGTATGTTGATGGCTCGCCAATAGCTGAGAAAATTATAAACACCAGTCTGGGCTCAATAGATTCTGGGTTATTCACCAATATAGGGGATTCCGGCTACGGGGATTATATGGGGGTAGATAAGTTTCAACTTATGTCTGATGATCGATATAATAATACTCTTATTTTTAGTACCGAAATACAGGTGGGTTCGGGGGGTAATAGTAAGGTTTACTCCACGAGTGATTTGAAGGAGGGGATGCCCCTCGTCATGGATAATGGTAACTTGATTGTGTTGACCTCCGATCATCGGAGTTCAGGCAGGAAGGGGGCCTTGATTGGCGGCCAAAAAGTAGGGCCTACCAATCGCAATGACTTTAGGTTTTGGCACACTGGGACCAAGGCCGTGGTTAAGGATGAGAGTGAAAACACCTTTCAGTTCACGATTAAAAGATTATATAATCAGAGCGAATCTTTTGATCATGGAACAAGAAAAAGGGTGTTGTTAAATTGTTCGGAGAAATTGGATAGGTGGAGTGTGTTGGTGCTGGACAATGGCGGGTTGTTAACCGTTGTAGATTATTCAGGTCACAACCCTAATTCGGACAATGAGGATTGGGTCGATCTCATAAACTGGAGTGGCTCTACGGTACCTTCCAATTCTACAGGTAGGACTGCACTCCCGTTTGAGTCTGGCACAATAAAGGGTGGTGAAATTGTTCAAACTCTTCATTCATCGGAGTTCAAGGGGTTGGGTGTCGATGACCTTGGGATATGGAGCAGGTCGCTTTCCCCGGCGCAAATAAATGCCATTTATATTTCAGGCCTTACAGGAGATAACTTATCCAAATCTCCCAACGTGACAAATGTAAAACTTGCGGACGGTCGGCATGCTGTCGCACCTAATGGGTTTATTTTTGAAAGTGATCTCGCAAGGTTGGTCGTAAATAATGTGAAAGCTCCATCAGACATCAATCGTGTCATAGTGTCTGTCACTGCTTCTAATCTTTCTAACTTGGATAGTGCCAGTATTGGGCTTGAGTATGACGCTACCAAACTGGTTCTTATTAATCCAGTAATAGGACCAAACCTTACAGCTTGGCAACTGGAAACAACAAAAGACACGGCTGGAAATATAGAAGTCTCATTGCAATCAACGGTAACAAAATTCAGTGGAAGTGGAGAATTATTTAATGTCGAATTTGAGTTGCTTCGCGATAAACTAAAAGCAGGTGAAAAAATTCCGGTTAAAGTTTCTAAAAGCATGCTGAATGATGGTTCGACGGCTCCGACTATTAAGCATGGTTTGATCATCATTGAAGGTGGGTTCTCTATATCCGGTAAAATAGTCCATTGGAACAGCAACAGGGAAGTCCCAAAAACTATAGTACACTTGACTGGTCAGGATACAGTTGACTACGACACTGGTACGTCCGGTTGGATTAACTTTCAAGATCTGGATTCAGGGCAGTACAGGATTTCTCCGGAGAAGAACGACAATGTAAACGGGATAACGGCATATGATGCCTCATTGATAATGCGCCACGTGGTTGGGGTTTCCACAATTACTAATGCCCATGCTCTTATGGCTGCGGATGTAAGCGGAAACGGGACTCTGTCATCGTTAGATGCGTTTTACATACTTGACCATTCAGTTGGGAACAGAAAACTACCCTTCCCTGGGGTGGGAAAGGTTTGGGCTTTTTCGCCTAACGATATCAACCTGACAATTTTCAATGCCTCGCTGCTGGGTCAGGACTTCAAGGCGATTTTAATGGGAGATGTGTCAGGGGATTGGGTTTATAAAAAGCAAAATGATGAAGGTGCTATATCGAGCCCAAGTGCAAAACGTATTTCACCGGATGTATTAATTGGATCTAATACAATACGAACCGATGCTGATGGAGGATACGTCACTAGGCTTTTTGTACAAGCCGATGATAATCCAATATATGGAATTGATTTGAGGCTTAATTATTACGATGACAACCTTCAGCTTGTAGAATCGGATTCAGATTATTCTGTTGCTGTTAACAGTCAAATTAAGGATACACTTCAGATTGGAATAGCGAATCCTCACGGTATTACAGGAGATACACTCCTGGCAACATTGAGGTTTTCGGGTGACGGAAACGTGATGCCTGTCGTATCGCACGCAGTTATAAATGAAAATCAGTTCTCTGTGGGAAGGAAAAAGGATCTGACGGGTTTTGACGCTGATGAGGACGGATTACTAGATGTAGATGAGCAGGAAATATTGGGCACCAACATTCTGGCAAAAGATTCAGATGGAGATGGGGTGTCCGACCTTGACGAATTCAGAACCTACTCTGATCCGTTAGATGAGGATTCATTCTTAAGACTACAAATATCTTACCAGGACGGTTTAGGGTCATTGATAATAAATTCTCCGGCAAATGCAAAAATCCACATTGAATACACAGAGTCACTTCAATCAGGAAAATGGATTGATCGGAATATTGACGATCAATACGGTGAATCAGAAACTACCATTCCTTTGGTGGAGATCACTGACGGTAAACAGAGGTATTACCGACTGAGGGTTGAGCAATAAGAATGAGGAACATAAAAGTGATTTTAAATTTAACAACATTTAATAAAAATAACAAGAGTATGAAAGATTGCGATCGTACCAGTTTCCTTGGACTGCCTAATATAGTCCGCCTCTTTAGTGTAGTCGGGTTTTTTGCCTTAGCTATGTCCACGATTAATGCGGAGGACTCTCAATGTTGCGGAGCAGAGAACGTTAATGATTTGAGCGAAATCAAAGTCCGTGAAATACCAAACGTTAAAAGGTCATCAAAGAGCAATCAATACGGGCCTTACGAGCTTGATTATTCAAATGAAGACCCAGCGCACGCAATAAGGCCGTTTGAGCAACTTGAAGATAAAGATAAAATTTTTGATTTCAAGCATCAGAAAGGAAAGGTCTTAATAAAGGTTCAAGCAAACTGGGCTAAGCCGAAGGATTTTTGGAAGCAACTAGATTTTCCAGGTATAGTTAGCATGGAACAAGTCTTTCCTAACGCAAAGGGAAATAGAAAAATTGAAAAAATGGCGGCTGTTTTGCCGGAAGGCGGACATAGGAAGCCAGATTTATGGAGATGGGTGGAAGCAAGCTTATCTCCAGAAAGAACCGTAATGGATGTAGTAAAGGGTTTAAGGGGAAGGCGCGAAATAGAATTCATAGAACCTGTTTATATATACTCATCCAATGGTCCTGTTCCTAGTGAGGATGAAGGTGTTCACAGGATACAGGAGTTGCCCAGCAAGGAAGCCAACACAGATCCGGAGTGGAAGGGTGATTCTTTGTATCATATAGATGCATTGAATGTACCCAAAGCATGGAAGTATCTCGAAAGTAGGCAGGCCACTTCAAAGACACCCGGCGGTAGTCCAGATGTTATTATTGCAATACTTGATACCGGTGTTGATTACAACCACGAGGATCTGAAGCCGAATATGTGGGTAAATGGTGGTGAGATAGCGGGGAATAATATTGATGATGATAAAAACGGGTTCATAGATGATGTCAACGGAGTAAGTGTTGTCAGTAATAAAGAGGCTCATTCAGGAGACCCTATGGATTTCAATGGTCATGGCACACATTGTGCCGGTATAGCAGCTGCGGCTGGTAAAAATGACAAGGGAATAGTTGGTGTAGCCTATGGTTGTAGGATCATGGCGATAAAAGCAGGTCAATATGCAGGTATTTTTTCAACAACTGATATTGCCGAAGGTGTGTATTACGCAATTGAGAATGGAGCAGATATTATAAATATGTCTCTTGGAGGTCCAGATTCTGAGGTTGTCAGGGATGCACTGTCTGTTGCCTTTGGGGATATTGTGCTTATTGCAGCTGCAGGTAATAGTGGTAGACCGAATGAATACCCATGTGGTGGTTATTCACCCTCATATCCTGCAGCTCATAACTGGGTTTTAGGAGTTGAGGCTAGAAAAAAATACTTTGATAAAAGATGGCGAGCAGATTTTTCAAACTATGACTGTGTACCATATACAAAATATGAGTATGAAGTCATGGCACCGGGCGCTGCAATTTACAGCACTTGGCCCGGCGAGGGTTCATACGCAAGCCTTGACGGCACTTCAATGGCAGCACCCACAATCGCAGGAATGGCTGGTCTGTTAAGAACTCAGTGGCCAAAAAGCCAGTTTTCATCAAGATTTATCATGGGCCAGATTACGGGCAGTTCAGGTAAACTTGGTAGCGAAGGAGCACGTGTACCTGATGCCTTAAGCGCACTTACTGAAGTGCCCACACCGAAATTATTCATGAAGGAATTTTGGTTATTTGACACCGAAGAAGTAGATGTTGAAAATGACAACGACGGGGTAGTCGATGCAGGCGAAACCGTTGATGTGGCCCTTGTTATAAGAAATCAATGGGGAAAAGCCACTGATGTAAAAGTCAAGATAGAGCCGCTCGCAAAAATAGAAGAAGGAGGATCAAAACTCGATGACCAAAAAGCTTATCAACTGGACCCTTATATTGAAATGATTACAGACCAGGTATCATACGATCCTTTGGGATCGTTTAATCGTGGTGATAATAAATTACTATATGATTCAGGGGGAGCAATAATTGGCGTAAAGTTTCCATTTAAATTCAAGGTCAACAAAAACACACCCAATGATCACTTTATTCCTTTTCTTGTAACGCTTTCAGCGAGAAATGGATACGATCCGGAGGATCTCAATGTTTACAAAACTGAACAGAGGTTTCAGATTCAAGTACAAAGTGGTAGCGAGATACCAACGATAGTTTCTAGTGACTTAACGCTAACTAAGGATAAATTTTGGATAGCTATCAAACCGATTTTGATTGAAAAGGGAGCTACTGTCACAGTTGAGGCAGGAACTCAAATTCAACTGGGTGGGCCGGATCCAAAAACGGTATATCGGGACCCGTTCGGAAGGGCGTTCATACAGGTTGAAGGAAAGTTCGTAACAAACGGTACAGCAGACGAACTAGTTTCCATTTTCCCCGCTCCATTCTGGATGCCTGATCCCATTCATGGTGGTAAGAGTCAAAATTCAGTAATTAAAGTTCGTGAAAATGGTGTGTTTAATATGAATTACACCTCCGTGATGAATCCAGAAGTTAAGGGGGATAGGTTCGATCATGTCAGGTTCAGGTATGATATTAAAAACAAATATCCACTTTATATTAGAGCTACAGAATTAGCTTACACAGAGTGTGACTTAATAGTTCCGGAGGTTGTCGATATGGAGACTTGCCTTGTGACTAGGATAGGGAACGCGTGGCAAGGCGATGCTGACTTAAGGCCAGGAGGGTTGTGGATAAACGAATCTGACTCACGCGATCCTAATAAGGAGTCAAGATATGGTTCAGGAATGCGGAATAGTGTAGTTTTAGGACATATGGTAGATATGGACACGAGATATGGACCTACGATTCAGGCATATGAAGATATGCCCAATGAACTTATAAAAAATAATACTTTTATTGAACCTAAAGGTTATGATGGAAAAACGTATGTGGCTGTATACCCACGTACCTGGTTGTCGAAGCCCGGTGAACTAACATCAGTTAGGGGATGGAATTCAACAATGGAAGGAAAGGATGGGTTTGAGGCAATTTATTCCAAAAGCGCAATGAAAACAGCAAGTCTAGTTGCCGGCTATTTTGGAGGTGATGTCCTGGAAATAAATGATATTAATGAGAACACGTTTATTTCCAACTATATAAAAGATACACTCACTAATTATGAAGATAATTCAATTACGGAAGCAATCATTTCGTTCAATGATGCTGATTACGACGGCAAATTTACGTGGTACAATCAGGGTGATTCAAATTTCACTAATTGGGGTAGTGGTTTTCCTGAAGATATTAATGGTTCTTTTTTCACAAAAATTAACGGGGCTGGTACGTGGACTAACACAAAGTGGATAAAATCGCAGAACAGTCGAAGTTATGATTATACTCTACGAAAGTATATAGATTCCTCAACTCTAGGAGCAGATAGACAGCAATCAACTTATTATCCTTCTTTTAATATAAACAATATTGGTTGGTATGGAATAAATACAAGACAGGAAGACTATTATTTTCGAGGTGAATTACCTGTGATATTGGAATTGCCGGGAGAAAAGTCACAGCAGTATCTGGATGATAATCATGATATGATGTATGCAGCACTAGATGCTCAGAATCATGCTGTAAGGAACAACGCTCTGCTTAGTTCAACCTGGGATCCAAATACTAAAAACTTGATGAGTGTACGAAGGGAAAAAGATAGAAGAGTGTTAGGAAGGTTGATAACAAATCGTTATCATTCAGGGCAAACTGAGAGTGATATCAATTTTACTGACAACTACTGGGGCCCAATTGCTGATAAGAGGGTTGATGCAATGATTACAGATGGAGTAGATTATGGTAATGGTCAGAAAATTTTATATACTCCTCGATTGGACCCTGCCGTGGATGAAGATTATTTGTCGATGGAAAAGATTTGGCCTTTCGTGGTCGATATCAAAATTACATCGGCTGATGTTAAGCGGACATCACTTGCTAATGTGCCTGATGTTGGAATGGGAATTGCTATATTTGAGATTATATTCAACCGGGATATGGATACGTCAGAACCCATTAGGGCTAATTTTGGTCCGGATGCTCCGTTCACAGATTATCCCATACGTCCCTATGGAGAGAACAACGGATGGCAAAAAGATTTAAGGACTTGGTTGGGTACATTTGAGATAACCCCGGTGACAGGAGATGGGTACCAGATGGTGAGAACATACAAGGCTGTAGCAAAGTCAGACCCTTGGCTCGAATCTGGCCGTGATACTGGGAGGTTTCGGTTTACTATAAATACTGTTTCTATTGAATCTTTAAATCTTCAGGTCAATGCAGCGGAGGGAGCAAACAAACTTATTTGGGTACAGAAAGATTTTAACATGCTAGCTGGTTTTAACCTGTACAAGTCGACCACAAAGGACGGTACCTATAAAAAAATTAATCGTGCGTTGATTCCGAAAATTAAAAGAAGTTACGTTGATACAGGAGTTGCGCCAGGTAGTAAGTATTTCTATAAATATAAGGTTGTCGATACTCAGGGGACTGAGTCGGCCTTTTCCAACCTGGATGATGCAACCCCAATAATGGTGGTATTACCTTTAATAAAACATGATCGAATAACAACCGGGGAGGTCCAAAAAGATATTACATTAATAGCTGAGGTAACGGATAACGTCGATATCAAGGATGTGTCTGTTTATTACAGGCTTATAGGTGCAAAAACATATAATAAAGTAGTTGCAAACAAGATCAGTGGAAATATGCCTGGATATTTGAAGTTTCAGGCTACCGTGCCAGGTGCAGTGGTTTTCGCACCTGGATTGGAGTATTATATAGAGGTGTATGATGGTGTGAGCACAAATAGTCATGCCACACCGGACACTCCAAACAAGATTATATTGGAAAACACTTTGTACTTAAGTTATTTGGAACCAAGCAGTGGTTCGTTGGAGGGAGGAAATAAGATTACTGTCACCGGGACGAATTTTGAGGCTGGGATGGATATTTACTTTGGCACCAAGAAGGCTACCGACATTGTCATTAATAGTGCCACTGAGTTAACCTGTTCAAGCCCGAAACATTTTCCTACTTATGTGGATGTTCGTATCGAGAATAAATCAAGGCAGATGAGCCGGTTGGTCAACGGATTTAGTTATACAAGTCCTAAGGTAAACTTGGTGATTTCTGACCGTAAAGTGGCTTTGGGCAGAAACGTCGTAGTGCCGCTTGATGTCGGTGCATTCTCTGGTATGGCTTCAATGGATTCAATAATTTACTATAATGCTAATGATCTAACTGCAGTAAAGGTTTCAGCAGGTGATTTATTGTCCAAATGGAGTTTTTCTTCGAATATAGGAGGAAAAAGGTAAGATTGTAATCTCGGCGGCTTCACCCTCTGGTACTGTGAGTGGTACGGGCAATTTGGTTAACATAGAGTTTAAAGCGATTGGAGAACCGGGTAAGGTTTCCCCTGTCACCCTAGGTGCGACATCATTAAATGAGGGTTCTATTGAGTTCAACGCTATTAATGGTTCAGTTTCTATCGACAGTTCGGAAGATTCAAAGGCAACAATAAACATAACAAATCTTAAGCATGTGTATGATGGAAGTCCCAAATCTGCCAGTGTAAGTATTTCAGTAACAGTTGATCAGACTATAGTGACATATAAAGGTAAGTCCTCAGACGATACGATTTATGAAGAGAGTAGGACGCCCCCAACTAATGCAGGGTTGTATACTGTAAAAGTAAAGGTTCATGACAAGCAATATACTGGAGAGAAGGAGGCTTTTCTGGAAATAGAAAAAGCTCCAGTTACAATTAGTCTAACGGATCTAAGTCATATAAAAGATGGTAATGCCAAGCAACCACAAGTATCCATTTCAGTTGCTGGTTTGAAATCTGAAGACAGAGTATCGGGATTCAGGGGAGAACAAATTGGCGGGTTCACCTTCCGACGAGGGGACATACCGAGTAAAGGTCGAGTTGGATGAAAACAACTACCAGGGTAGCGCATTCGCTGATTTAACAATTAAAAGAATAGTTGGGGCAATAACATTAGATAATCTAACTCAAACATATGATGGAACATATAAGCCTGCCAGATTAGTAACGATCCCGGATGGAGCAGCAGTTTCAGTTAAATATGACGGGTCTGATGAAGTGCCAATAAATGCGGGATCATATTATGTCACTGCAGTCTTTGGTAATCCCAAGTACAAGGGTTCAGCTACAGGAACACTTGTTATAAGAAAGCGTGAAGCAAAAATTGCAGTGGCGAATATCGTTCAGGATTATTCAGGGCAGCCTAAACAAGTAAGCGTGACAACTGTGCCTTCAGGCTTGGATTATAATGTAACATACGATGGGGGGAGTACTGCTCCTAGTGATTACGGAACTTACTCTGTTAAAGTGGTAATTAATGATTCAAATAATACGGCTGAGTTGAGTAAGACGCTAACCATTAAAAAGCCAGATGCTGCAATAACTTTAACTAGACTGGCCAAAGTTTATGATGGGAATGTAAGTCCTGTAGGAATAACGATTGTTCCGGCAGGTCTTAAGCATAATATTACCTATAACGGCTCCAGCGATCCCCCTACTGAACCTGGTAAATATAGTGTCGAAGCAGTAATTGATGACACAACCTACCAGGGAAGTTCGAGTGGAGAACTGGTTATAACAAAGTCGGTTGCCACGATAAATATAGGGAATATAAGCCAGAAATATGATGGCGAGGCAAAATTGATTTCAGTAACTACAACACCGCCCGGATTGACAAGTATTATAAAATACAACGGAACTGATCTGCAGCCTGTTTCTGCCGGAAAGTATGACGTTACAGTGGCTTTAAATGATAGTCGCTATCAGGGTTCCTGGTCGGGAACACTTACAATCGAAAAGGCGGAAGCAGTAATCGAATTCGCTAATTTAATAAATATAATAGACGGAACACCTAAAGCTGGAGTCATCACAAGTATACCAAATGGTTTGAATTTAGTTGTTGAATACTTAAATACTGAAGGTGAAACACTTGGAACAGCTCCTTCAGCGGTTGGTGTTTACCAAGTGAAGGTAACAGTGACAGAAAACAATTATTTTGGGGAATCAACTAAGACACTTAAAATTAATGCTAAGGATCCATTTGGATTACCTGTGACTTATCCACAGATATCAGCGCAACTTCTTGGATCTGTTGATATTTTCGGTGTCCCCGCATCAGATGGTGATGTGATTGCAGCTTTTGTGGGAAGTGAATTGAGGGGTAAGCAACAGATTGTTGTAAATAATGGGGTAGCATATGCAACGGTAACCATCAGCGTACTTGAGGAAGGTGAAAAGATGACGCTTAAGTTGTGGAGAAGAGATAAAGATGTGTTGGTAGATTATGAAGAAGAATTTTTAATCAGCCCGGCTCAAAAAATAGGTGAATATCCGGACAACTTGTATGTTTTAAGTTTCGGAGGGTTTGTAGAGCAAACAATCAATTTGAATAAAGGATGGAATTTAATATCATTTGCAATTATTGCTGACGATATGAACCCGGCTAAATTATTTGAATCAATTAAAAGTTCATTATTGATAATAAAGGATACTACTAGTATTTATAACCCTGATATACCTGAGTTCTTGAATACCTTAAAGAAGACACGACTGGATAAAGGTTACTGGGTTAAAATGAAAGAAGACAAGTTTTTGACCATTCAAGGGTCAAGGCCCAAAGAAGTGACTGTTAATTTACGAAGTGGGTGGAACTTAATCGGTTATCCTGTCAGTAAGGCTGAGGCTCCTTCTGAGGTAATGAAATCAATTGTAAATGACGTTGAAACAGTAAAAAGCACTTTCTCAATGTATGATCCTTCTCTTCCCTCATTCCTGAACACGCTTAAGCAAATGGAAGCTGGAAAAGGGTATTGGGTCAAAATGAAGAATGAAGCTGACCTAAAATTTGGAAATGGTGACAGCGGATTAAGAACTATACAGAAAATGGCTTCTGATGAAGCTCTAGTCGGAGGTTTTGGTCAGATAATAATTTATCCAAACACACCTTCAACTCTAATTGGCACCTCATATATAGACGGCATTATTCAGGAAGAAGGTGATTTCATTGCTGCATTTGTAGAAAATGAATTGAGGGGTGCGCAATATATTGAATTTCATGAAGGGGAATCCTATGTGACGCTTAATGTTAATATGAAAGGAAATGAGTCCCTGAAAATCTATTATTGGGATTCAAGTGAGGCGATTGGTTATGCGATGAGCAGTGAAATTTCCGCGTCAATTGGAGAGACATACGGATCCCTATCTAATTTGTTAAAATTTCACTTTTCATCTGAGAGACTTGATGAAGAATCGTCTCCTTATATATCGCAAACAGGCGATAATGAGATTGGTGTAACCTATACAGTAAAAGATGCTTCAGGAGTTGAATCTATTCCAGTAAAAGAACAGCCGATAATCACAATTAACTTAGTTGGTGACTCGCTTTATATTCGCAGTAAAGCACAGGACAAGGAAAAAGTTTACGTTCTGGAAAGTTCTTCGAATCTCGATAATTGGATGCCTGTTAAAGTATTTCAGGGCGTTAATTCAATTGAGTTTAAATTAAATAATCCAGCGAATAATTTAAGAGGGTATTATAGAATAAAAGTAAAGTCTGAGTAATATTACGTTATCCAGAGACCAGTTTATTTTAATATCTAATCAGTTATATCTCACGTATTAATTTAATCTGTATAACGGCATAATAGCTTATACTTTGATAGGATTGCAATTAGACTAATTTATAAGTTGCAACACCAAATGAATTTGATTTGTAAATCTAAAGATACTGCTTCTGCTAACTCAGTTTTTTAGAAAAAACTAATTTTAGAAGTGAGTAGTTTGTTTAAACTTGTAGAGAATTGGGTTTTTACTCATCCCTTACTCAATTCTTTTGTTAATGCCAGGTCGAATAAAGGCACGAGATTCACCCCGCTTCATTATCTCCTAATGGTTTTATTTGGGTATAATACTTTGTAGTGATATTAGTTAAAGCCTGCAATTAGAGACCTTTCTACTTGGTTAGTTATGAAAATACTTGAATCACAATTATTGTTTTATCAGATAACAAATATTATTATTAATTAGATAATGCGAGGACACGTTATCTAATATTTGTTGAAGCATTCGTTCAATTTAGTGAAATCAATTAATGTATTTCTTTGGTCGATCAAGTTTAAATATTAAAAATAATTATTTAACTTAATTTATATTATTAACAACCTAATGGTTCTTAAATTTTTTTGAAATGGTGCATTTGATAAACAGAATTAAAAATATATTTATTTTATTAGCATTTTCAATTCCTTATATTGGAATTGGCGGTCCTAGTTGGGAGGTGGAATCATCAAGTGCTGTTAATCAGGGGTCTGGTGTGAGCGTTACAGTGGTAAAGACATTAAGCCGGTTTCCCAAAGGAACAGAAATCACATTTTCTGGAGGGGGGTTATTGGTGTTGACTGCTGATGCGGTTAAAGGGGCTGTGGAACTGACTGGTGATTTGAGGAGGGTTGGTATATCCAACGGTGAAACAGGAAGTAGTATTAATACTACTTTAAATACAAGCGTTACCTTTTATTCATCCCCTAAACTTAATGGCGGTATACCTTCTGATGGTGATAAGGTCGGGGCATTTGTGGGAGATGTGTTAAGGGGTGAGGAATCTGTAATAATTTATAACAATATAAGCTACTGTTTTATAACGGTTAGAGTCAAGGTGGGTGATAGTGTAAGTTTTAAGTTATACGATTCAAACTTAAGGAGGACGTTAGATGGAGTTGATGCTGCTGTAACCATCAGTTCAAGTCATATGGCCTCGCAGGCAATAGGTGATCCTTCATTTTCAACTCCTTATGTTCTTAGCTTCGCAGATCAGAAAGACAAAGTTTCTGCAGTAATAGAAATTAAAAATTTACAGCACACATATGATGGGTCTGTAAAATCTGCTTTAGCAACTACTGATCCACAAGAGCTAAATGTTAATTTAACCTATAAAGATAGTGCTGGTGCGTCTGTAGATCCAATTAATGTTGGTGTTTATTCTGTTTTGGCGAATGTGTCTGATACTGATTATGAAGGTGTTAAAACTGAAACACTTATAATAGGTAAGGCTACGCCTGTAATTACGCCAAATTCTAATCATCTTGTTCAGTTTGATCTGCTTAATGATGAAAGAAAAGAAGTTGGATTTGTTGTGACTCCAGAAGAGGTAGCAAATAAATATGTCGTATCATATAAGGAAGTGTCAGAAGGGGATGGTTATTACAAAACACTTGGCCCTGACAAAGCTGGAAAATATGATGTTAAGGTAATCGTTGATAGCGCAAATTATTATGGTTCTTATTCTGGTATATTAGAGGTCGCTTCCGTTCCTGACAGTTGGGGGCAATTAGATGTACTCCCGTCAGAATCAAAAATAATTTATTCAACAGTTTCAGTAGATGGTACGCCAGCAGGCTCTGACCTTCTGCTGGGAGCATTCGTTGGAGGTAAACTGCGAGGGATGCAACAATTGTTAAATCCACTAATTAACAATAAGAATTATGCAATATTTGTTATTAATGCAGGTGCCCCGGCTAAGCTAGATATAGTTAGCTTTAAGTTATTTGATCATGGAAATAATGTGGTATTTGGTGTTGCTGACAGTTATACACTTGAAAATAATATTGGGTCATATGGCAATCCCGTGTCTCTTGGGTTTGATGCAACGCCTCCGGTTATCACTCTGAATGGTGATCCGAATGTCATGCATGAGGCTGGGAGTGTTTACACTGATTCAGGGGCAAGTGCCTTAGATGCTGTGGATGGGGCCGTGGAGGTCACAATTACGGGTTTAGCGCAAAGCAATATTCCGGGTGATTATACTTTAAAATATTCGGCAACCGATAAAGCTGGCAACAAGGCGAAGGAAGTGATTAGAAAGGTGTCAGTGAAAGATACAACGGGCCGCTGATCACGCTCAGAGGGTTAGCGAGTGTAACGCATGAAGCGGGGGAGGTTTATGCTGATAAAGGCGCTATTGCTAATGATTCGGTAGATGGGCCTGTGTCTGTAAAGACAATTGGTGATGTAAATCAAAATAAGACAGGGAGTTACACTCTAATATTTAACGCCGTTGATGCTGTCGGAAATAAGAGCACTGAGACTAGGTCGGTTAAAGTGGTGGATACTATGGGACCGGTGATCAGGTTGAAGCACAAAGCATTTTTGACGCATGAAGCGGGGGTAAGTTACAAGGATTCAGGGGCCAGTGCGGTGGATGTTGTTGACGGAGATTTGAGCGGAGTTGTGGAGGTGTTGAGTACAGTAGATATAAGTAAGGTTGGGAGTTACAGCGTAACCTACAGTGTGAGCGACGCCAATGGTAATGCGGCGATTGAGGTGGCTAGGGTGGTAAACGTAGTAGATACAACCCCGCCGGTGATCACGCTTTTGGGGGGGGCAACGATACAGAACGAGGCCTTGGCAGAGTTTATCGACCCAGGGGTTAATGTGGTTGATTTAGTTGATGGAAACCTGGATCCGACTATAACTGGAACTATTGATGTAAACACCGTAGGTACATATGTTTTGAAGTATAATGCCAAAGATTCATCTGGTAACTCAGCGGTAGAAGTTCAAAGAACCGTAACTGTAGGAGATACAGGGATACCAGTAATAAGTATAAATGGTGATGTATTAGTGGTCCAAGAAGCGAAGGGGACATATGTAGACCGTGGAGCTAAAGCGAGTGATGCGCTGGATGGAAATCTAACGGGAGCGATGAAGAGTGTGAGCACGGTAAACACGGATGTAGTGGGAGATTACAGTGTGACCTACAGTGTGAGTGACTCAAACGGAAATACAGCGGTGAAGGTGGTTAGGACGGTTAAGGTGGTAGACACGACAGTGCCGGAGATCACTCTGCGTGGAAGCAGCACGGTGACGCATGAGGCGAAGGATCCTTATGTGGACGGAGGTGTGAAAGCGAGTGATACGCTGGACGGCGATTTGACCAAGTCAGTAACAAGTGTTGAGCACGGTGAACACGGATGCGGTGGGTAGTTACAGTGTGACCTACAGTGTGAGTGACTCCAGCGCGAATGCAGCGGTAGAGGTGGCTAGGACGGTTGGAGGTGGTAGATACGACCTTGCCTCTGATCACGCTGAGTGGAAGTAGCACAGTAACGCAAGAGGCGAAGGGGATATATGTGGACAGAGGAGCGATTGCGAGCGATACGCTGGACGGTAATCTAACGGGGAAGGTGAAGAGTGTGAGCACGGTGAACACGGATGCCGTGGGGAGTTACAGCGTGACCTACAGTGTGAGCGACGCCAATGGGAATGCGGCGGTGGAGGTGGCTAGGGTGGTGAACGTAGTGGACACAACCCCGCCGGTGATCACGCTTTTGGGGGGGGCAACGATACAGAACGAGGCCTTGGCAGAGTTTATCGACCCAGGGGTTAATGTGGTTGATTTAGTTGATGGAAACCTAGTTCCGACTATAACTGGAACTATTGATGTAAACACCGTAGGTACATATGTATTGAAGTATAATGCCAAAGATTCTGCGGGAAATAACGCTATAGAAGTTCAAAGGGTGGTAACTATAGGAGATACTGGAGCACCAGTAATTAGTTTAAATGGTGATGTATTAGTGATCCAAGAGGCAAAGAAAACATTTGTGGACGAAGGAGCTACAGCAGCCGACACATTAGACGGGGATTTGACCGTCAGTAAGAGTGTGAGCACGGTGAACACGGATGCAGTGGGAAGTTACAGCGTGACCTACAGTGTGAGTGACTCCAACGGGAATGCGGCGGTGGAGGTGGTGAGGGCGGTTAAGGTGGTGGACACGACTGTGCCGGTGATCACGTTGAGTGGAAGCAGCACAGTGACGCATGAGGCGAAGGGGGCATATGTGGACGGAGGAGCTAGAGCGAGTGATACGCTGGACGGGGATTTGACGGTAAGGTGACGAGTGTGAGCACGGTGAACACGGATGCGGTGGGGAGTTACAGCGTGACCTACAGAGTGAGTGACGCCAACGGGAATGCGGCGGTGGAGGTGGTGAGGACGGTTAAGGTGGTGGACACGACTGTGCCGGTGATCACGCTGAGTGGAAGCAGCACAGTGACGCATGAGGCGAAAGGGACATATGTGGATGGAGGAGCGAGAGCGAGTGATACGCTGGATGGGAATTTGACGGGACGGTAAAGAGTGTGAGCACGGTGAACACGGATGCGGTGGGAAGTTACAGCGTGACCTACAGTGTGAGTGACGCCAACGGGAATGCGGCGGTGGAGGTGGTGAGGACGGTTAAGGTGGTGGACACGACTGTGCCGGTGATCACGCTGAGTGGAAGCAGCACAGTGACGCATGAGGCGAAAGGGGCATATGTGGACGGAGGAGCGAGTGCGAGTGATACGCTGGATGGAGATTTGACCAGTTCAGTAACAAGTGTGAGCACGGTGAACACGGATGCGGTGGGAAGTTACAGCGTGACCTACAGTGTGAGTGACGCCAACGGGAATGCGGCGGTGGAGGTGGTGAGGACGGTTAAGGTGGTGGACACGACTGTGCCGGTGATCACGCTGAGTGGAAGCAGCACAGTAACGCATGAAGCGGGAATGAGTTTCACAGATTGGGGAGCTATTGCGGTTGATTCGCTGGATGGAGATTTGAGTGGAAATGTGGATGTTGTAAGCACGGTGGATGTCAGCAAGCCGGGGGTTTACACAGTAAGTTATGGATTGAGTGACGCAGTGGGGAACAAGGCCAAGGGGGTGCTGAGGACGGTGACGATTGTTGATACTAGGCCTCCGGTAATCAAACTTAAGGGGGAAGCGCTGGTCTTGCATGAGGCTGGAGGTAGTTACACGGATGCGGGAGCGAGTGCGAGTGATTTGGTGGATGGAGATTTGAGTGGAGAACTCGACATGTTGAGCACTGTCAATATTGGCAAGCCGGGGGTTTACACGGTAAGTTATGTAGTGAGTGATTCATTGGGAAACAAGGCCAGAGCTACAGTTAGGAAGGTGTCGGTGGTGGATACGACGGGACCGGTGATAACGCTGAATGGTGATGAGGTGGTGACGCACGAAGCGGGAGGCAGTTACAAGGATGGAGGTGCGACTGCGGACGATGTGGTGGACGGGGCGGTATCGGTTCAGACCAGCGGAGATGTGAACTCTAACAAGCCCGGGAGTTACACGTTGGTATACAGTGCGGTGGACTCGTTGGGTAACGTATCAGTGAAGAAAGAGCGGACGGTTACGGTGAAGGACACGAAGGGTCCGATGATCACGCTGATAGGAGAT